>NZ_JBHTBH010000011.1:0-221338 GCF_042664915.1 Marinactinospora rubrisoli | reverse complement strand
CCACATCGGCCGCGGAGCGCCGGGCGTGGTGGACGTGCGGGCCGGCGGACACCGGCTGGCGAATCAGTTCCCCTGCTTGGGGCCCTTCGGCATCTTCACGCCCTTGGGAATGGGGCCCTTGGGCATCTGCAGGGCCGGCGGCAGCGCCTTGAGGCGGTAACGCAGCTCCGCGACCTCGGCCTTGCCCAGGTTGCGCGGGAGCTTCAGCATCCGCTTCTGCAGATCGGCGATGGGGACCTGTCCCTCACCCCGTCCGACCTGCACGTCGTAGATGGGGGTGTGGTAGGCGACGCGCGCCACCCGCTTCTTCTCCGCGGCGATGAGCCCCTTCAGCCGCTGCGGGTCGCCCTCGCCCACCAGGACCACGCCCGGCCGGCCGACCGCGCGGTGCACGATGTCCATGCTGCGGTTGCCGTTCACCCCGGCGTCCACCGACCAGTCGCCGCGCATGTTCTCCAGGACCGCCATGCCCGCGCCGAGCTGACCGTCCAGCATCTGGTACTGGATGCGCTGTGCGCTGCGGGTGAAGAGCAGGAAACCGGCGATGAAGGCCACCGGGATGCCGAGCAGGATCCAGTACAGCCAGCTTCCGGTGATGACCGCGCCCAGAACGGCCAGCGCGAGCACCAGCACCGCGGCCCCGACCGCGAGCGGGATGCTCTTGGGGCTCTGCCGGTGCACGAGCTTCGCGACCATGCCGATCTGCTTGAGTCTGCCGGGGGACTTGGGGGCCTTGTCGGCGCCACCCCCGCCCTTGGCGCTGGTCGCCGGGGTGTTCTGGGAGTCCTTGGGCTGCTTCGCCATACCCCCAAGGATATGGTGAGCGGGAGAGCATACGTGAAACGGCAGCCGTGGGCTGCCGTTTCAGGTTCATTACGTTGTCATGCGCCGTGCCGGGCCGCCGGACGCCGCCGCCCGGACTCCGCGCAGGGTCAGGCCGGCGCCGCGACGCTCTCGGACCGCCGCTGCACCGCCTGCCGGTACAGCCGGCCGGCGCGGTAGGAGGAGCGCACCAGCGGCCCCGACATGACGCCGGCGAAGCCGATCTCCTCGGCCTCCTCCCGCAGCTCCACGAACTCCTCCGGCTTGACCCACCGGTCGATCGGGTGGTGCAGCTTGGACGGGCGCAGGTACTGGGTGATGGTGAGCAGGTCGCAGCCGGCCTCGTGCAGGTCGCGCATGGCCTGGCTGATCTCGTGCCGCTCCTCGCCCATGCCCAGGATCAGGTTGGACTTGGTGACCAGCCCGTCCTCGCGCGCCCGGGTGATGACCTCCAGCGACCGCTCGTACCGGAAACCCGGCCGGATCCGCTTGAAGATCCGCGGAACGGTCTCGATGTTGTGCGCGAGCACCTCCGGACGGGAACCGAACACCTCGGCGAGCTGGCCGGGATCGGCGTTGAAGTCCGGGATGAGCAGCTCCACGCCGGTGCCCGGGTTCAGCTCGTGGATCTTGCGGACCGTCTCGGCGTACAGCCACGCCCCGCCGTCGTCGAGGTCGTCGCGGGCCACGCCGGTGACGGTGGCGTACTTCAGGCCCATCGTGCGGACCGACTCGGCGACCTTCAGCGGCTCGCGGCGGTCCAGGGCGGTGGGCTTGCCCGTGGCGATCTGGCAGAAGTCACAGCGCCGGGTGCACTGGTCGCCGCCGATGAGGAACGTGGCCTCGCGGTCCTCCCAGCACTCGTAGATGTTCGGGCAGCCCGCCTCCTGGCACACCGTGTGCAGGCCCTCCCGGCGGACCAGCGAGTGCAGCTCGGTGTACTCCGGCCCCATCTTCGCCTTGATCTTGATCCACGGCGGCTTCTTCTCGACGGGGACCTGGCTATTGCGGGCCTCGACCCGCAGCAGCTTGCGGCCCTCTGGAGCGACGCTCAACGCCTTTCCTTTCCTCATCCCTCGTGGGGTGTTGTCCCGGGTGGCCTCCGTGGCGAGCGAACGGAGGACGTCGCCGGCCGCGGGTCACGCGGACGCCGCCGCCGGTTCCGGCAGCTCGGGGACGCCCTCGGTGCGCCGGTAGGCGGACGCGCCCAGCAGGTCGGCCAGGTGGCGCTCGGTGGGCGCGAGCACGTCGGCGACCCCGACTCGGCGGCCGAGTTCCCGGGACAGCGAGGTGGTCCCCGCGTCGGAGATCCCGCACGGCACGATCCGGTCGAACCACGACAGGTCATTGTCGCAGTTGACGGCGAACCCGTGCATCCCGACCCCGCGCGCGATCCGGCAGCCGATGGACGCGATCTTCCGCTCGATCAGCCCGCGTTCGGGGTCGGCCGCCAGCCACACGCCGGTCCGGCCCTCGACCCGGATGCCGGTCAGGCCGAACTCGGCGATCGTACGAATGATCGCCTCCTCCAGCATGCGCACGTAGGCGACGACGTCGATGGGGTCGCGCAGCCGCACGATCGGGTAGGCGGTGAGCTGCCCGGGCCCGTGCCAGGTGATCTTGCCGCCGCGGTCGATGTCGACCACGGGCGCGCCCGGATCGGTCTGCGGGCGGTCCCACGGGCCGGTGCGCTTGCCCGCGGTGTAGACGGGCTCGTGCTCCAGCAGGAGCACGGTGTCGGGTACGAGGCCGGCGACACGGCGCCGGTGCAACTCGCGCTGGAGGTCCCACCCCTCCTGGTACGGAACCGGGGCGGCGCCCAGCCAGGCGAAAACGAGATCACTCACGCGTTCCACCATACGCCCCGGAACCACCGCGGATGATGTCGGATAGTGCACCCCCCAACTCCGGGTGCCGGAAGGAATAACCCGCGTCCAGCAGGCGTTGCGGCACCGCCCGCTGGCTGGGCAGGAGCACCTCCGCGGCGAACTCGCCGAGCGCGGCCCGCAGCGCGTACCGCGGGGCCGTCAGCAGCGCCGGCCGCCGCACCGCGCGGCCGAGCGCCGTGGTGAAGTCCGCGTTGGTCACCGGCTCCGGCGCGCACACGTTGACCGGGCCGGTGATGTCGGGACGCTCCAGCAGGAACCGGATGGCGGCGACGTCGTCGGCGATGGAGATCCAGCTCAGGTACTGCCGGCCGTCACCGAGCCGCGCGCCCAGCCCCGCCCGGAAGAGCGGAAGCAGGGTGGCGAGCAGCCCGCCGGATCGGCTCAGCACGACGCCGCTGCGCAGGTGAGCCACCGAGACTCCGGCGCGCTCCGCCGGGCGCGTGGCGGCCTCCCAGTCGGCCACCAGGTCGGCGAGGAAGCCGGTGCCCCGCGGGCCGTCCTCGGTGAGCGTCCGGTCGCCGGCGTCGCCGTAGCGGCCCACCGCGGAGGCGGACAGCAACCGCGCGGGCGGCTCCGCCATCTGGCTGATAGCGGTGGCCAGCGTTCCGGTGCCGATGACCCGGCTGTCCCGGATCTCCGCCCGGCGCCGCCGGGTCCACCTGGCCGGGCCCAGGGGGCGCCCGGCCAGGTGCACCACGGCGTCCGTGCCCACGAGCCGGTCGGTGTCGACCTTCTCGCCGTAGGGGTCCCACCCCGCTTCCCCCGCGGTGCGCGGGCGGCGCCGCACCAGATGCAGCACCTCGTGGCCGTCGCGGGTGAGGGACTCGCTCAGGGCCGTGCCCATCAGCCCCGAGGCTCCGGTGATCGCGATCCTCATGCCCGGATGACTACCCGGACGGGCGCGCTTGGCACCCGGCCGCGGCGGATCGCGCCCGGGCCGCGGACCCGTTCACGGGCGCGGCGGGCGGCTGTGGCCGAGAAAACCGCGTGGATTCTCGGGAAACTGGTGCGCCCACCTCAGCCGGTGCATTACTGTGAGTGGTGGGCAACGAGCCGCGTGTAAGGGTTCTCCCCGCACCTGCGGGGATGTTCCGCGGTGTTGGAACCTCCGGCGGTCGTGTACCGCCGGAAACCGACCTTGGTGATGGGGATCATCAGGGGATGGTGATTGGTGGGGTGAAGAAAGGGGCGGTATCCGGCAACGGGTACCGCCCCCTCTTCGTGTCCGGGGACGTCGGCGTCGGACGGGCCGCTGATTCGCCTCGCCGGCTCCGTCGCGGGCGCCGGGCGCGGCGTGCCGTTCCCGGCACGAAAGACGCCCCCGGCCGGTCCGGTGGGACCTTCCGGGGGCGTGCGCGGGTGCGGACGGCGCCGCGGCGGCGACTAGGCCAGGCCGAGCTCCGCCTCGAACGCGCCCTCTTCCAGACGCGCCCGGACGTCGGTGAGGAAACGCGCCGCGTCGGCGCCGTCGATCAGCCGGTGGTCGTAGCTCAGCGACAGGTACGCCATCGACCGGACCGCGATGACCTCGCCGAGCTGCGGGTCGTCGACCACCACGGGCCGCTTCACCACGGCGCCGGTGCCGAGGATGGCGACCTGCGGCTGGTTGATGATCGGCGTCTCGAAGAGCGCGCCGGCGCTGCCCGTGTCGGTCAGCGTGAACGTGCCGCCGCTGAGCTCGTCGGGGTTGAGGCCGCCGGTGTGCGCCCGCTCGGAGAGGTCGGCCACCTTACGGGCGAGTCCGCCCAGGTTGAGGTCGCCGGCGTCCTTGATGACCGGGGCCAGCAGCCCGCGCTCGGTGTCCACCGCGATACCGAGGTTCTCGATGCTGTGGTAGGTGACCTCGCGCTTGGCGCTGTCGATGACGGCGTTCAGCTTCGGGTGCGCCTTCAGGGCCTCCACCGTGGCCAGGGCGAAGAACGGGAAGTAGGTCAGCTCCACGCCCTCGCGGGCGGCGAAGTCGGCCGCCGCCTGCTCGCGGAGCCGGGCGATGCGGGTGACGTCGACCTCGATCACCTGGGTGAGCTGGGCGGAGGTGTGCAGCGACTCCACCATCTGCTCGGCGATGGTCTGACGCAGCCGGCTCATCGCCTCGGTGCGGCCGCGGAGCTTGGTGTCGGCCGCGACCACCCGCGGTGCCGCCGGAGCCGCGGGCGCCGCGGCGGCCGGGGCGGCGGGCTGCTCGCGCAGCCGGCGGGCGGCCTCCTGGACGTCCTGCTTGCGGATGCGGCCGCCGACGCCGGTGCCCTTGACCGTGCTCAGGTCGACGCCGTGCTCGGCGGCGAGCTTGCGCACCAGTGGAGTGACGTAGGCCTCGGTGTCGGTGCCGCTGGCCTGGCCGGTGCCGCTCAGCGTTTCGACGTCCACCGGCGGGGTGGTGTCCTCGCGGCTGGGGCGGGCGACGGGTGCCGGGGCCGGCTCGGGCGCGGCCTGCGGCGCGGGCTCGGGGGCCGGGGGAGGAGCCGGGGCCGGAGCGGGCTCGGGCTCGGGCTCCGGCCGGGCGGCCTCGGCGGGCGCGGGCACTTCCTCGGCGGGGGCCTCCTCGGCGCCGCCGATGAGCGCGATCTCAGCGCCGACCTCAACGGTCTCGTCCTCGGCGACGAGGATCTTGGTCAGGACACCGGCGACCGGCGACGGGATCTCCGTGTCGACCTTGTCGGTCGAGACCTCAAGGAGCGGCTCGTCGACCTCGACGGTGTCGCCCTCCTTCTTCAGCCACTGGGTGACGGTGCCCTCAGTGACGCTTTCGCCCAGCGCGGGCATGGAAATGGAAGTCGGCATGAGTTCCTCTTAGATGTTTCAGCCCGAGCGGCTGCGGAGCGGGCGAGACGTGGGACGCTGAGAGCGCTTCTAGAACTGTATGTCCAGATCAAGCCGGAGGCGGCCGGCCGGGCGGGGGCCCGTCGCCGCCCGGACCGCGTCGCCAGCCCGATCGTGGGGCCGGCGGGGTGACCGCTCTCAGCGGGTGGACGGGGGCGGTCGGGGCCGGAGCGCGGCGCGGGCCGGCGGGCCCGGCCCACGCTCCGGCGAGCAGCGGCGCGGAGCAGGAGCCGGGCTCGCTCCGCGCCGCTGCTCACGTCAGTCGTGGACGTGCAGCGGCTTGCCGGCGAGCGCGAGGTGCGCCTCGCCCAGCGCCTCCGACTGGGTCGGGTGCGGGTGGATGAGCTGCGCCACCTCCGACGGCAGCGCCTCCCAGTTGTAGATCAGCTGCCCCTCGGCCACCAGCTCGCCGACCCGGCTGCCCACCATGTGCACGCCGAGCACGGGGCCGTCCTTCTGGGCGATGACCTTGACCGCGCCCTGCGTCTGGAGGATCTGGCTCTTGCCGTTGCCGCCCAGGTTGTAGGTCATCTCCTGGATCTCGTAGCCGCGCTCCTTGGCGACCTTGGAGGTGATGCCGACCGAGGCGACCTCGGGCTCGCAGTAGGTCACCCGCGGCACACCGTCGTAGTCGATGTTGACCGGGTTCAGGCCGGCGATGTGCTCGGCCACGAAGATGCCCTCGGCGAAGCCGACGTGCGCGAGCTGCAGGGTCGGGATGAGGTCGCCCACCGCGTAGATGTTGCCCACGCCCGTGTGCAGGTTCTCGTCGACCTGGACGAAGCCGCGCTCCAGCCGCAGGCCGGCCTCCTCGTAGCCGAGCCCCTCGGAGACCGGGCCACGGCCGACGGCGACCAGCAGCAGCTCCGCCTCAAGCGACTTGCCGTTCTTCAGGGTGACCGCGACCCCGCTGTCGGTGGTCTTCACGGTCTCGAACGGGGTGCCCAGCTCGTACTTGATGCCGCGCTTGCGGAACGCCCGCTCCAGCAGCTTGGAGCTGGACTCCTCCTCCACCGGGACGAGGTGCGGGAGCGCCTCCACGATGGTGACCTCGGCGCCGTAGGACCGCCACACACTGGCGAACTCGACACCGATGACGCCGCCGCCGAGCACGATGACCGACTCGGGCACCCGGTCCAGCTTCAGCGCGTCGTCGCTGGAGATGATCTTCTCGCCGTCCAGCTCCAGGCCGGGCAGCGTCTTCGGCTTGGAGCCGGTGGCCAGCAGGATGTTGCGGCCCTGGTAGACGGCGTCGCCGACCGTGATCCGGTCGGTGCCGGTCAGCCGGCCCTCACCCTCGACGATGGTGATGCCGCGGCTCTTGAGCAGACCGCCCAGGCCGCGGAACAGCCCGCCGATCACCTTGTCCTTGTACTTGTGCACCGCCGCCATGTCGATGCCCTCGAACGTGGCCTTCACGCCGAAGTTCTCGCTCTCCCGCGCGCTCTCCGCCACCTCGGCGGAGTGCAGCAGGGCCTTGGTCGGGATGCAGCCGCGGTGCAGGCAGGTGCCGCCGACCTTGTCTTTCTCGATCAGGGCGACGCTCAGGCCCAGCTCGGAGGCGCGAAGCGCGGCCGCGTAGCCGCCGCTGCCGCCGCCCAGGACGACGAGGTCGAAGGTGCCGCCGCTCTCACTCACGGGAAGGACACTCCTTGGTTTCGTTCGGTGGGTCAGCCTGGATACCGACGTGGTCGGATATCCGGACGGCCGGGCGGTTCGCACCCGGCCGTCGTCGTTCTTCAGTTGTCGGCGTAGGACTCGGCGATGCGCACCAGCGTGCGCGTCGCGGCCCCGGTGCCGCCCTTGGGGGTGTAGCCGTGCGGCTGGCCCTGGTTGAAGGCCGGCCCGGCGATGTCGAGGTGCGCCCAGCGGACGCCCTCCTCGATGAACTCGCGGAGGAACACCCCCGCGCTGAGCATGCCGCCCCACCGCTCACCGGCGACGTTGGCGATGTCGGCGACGGCGGAGTCCAGGCCCTTGCGCAGTTCGTCGGGGAGCGGCATCGGCCAGGCGGACTCGCCGGCCGCGCCGGCGGCGGCGAGCACCTGCTCGCGGACCTCGTCATCGTTGGCCATGACCGCGAACACCCGGGTGCCCAGGGCCACCAGCTGCGCGCCGGTGAGCGTGGCGACGTCCACGATGAGGTCGGGCCGGTCCTCGTGCGCCCGGACGAGTGCGTCGGCCATGACCAGGCGGCCCTCGGCGTCGGTGTTGAGCACCTCGACGGTCTTGCCGCCGTAGATGGTCAGGACGTCGGAGGGGCGCTGCGCGGTCCCGCTCGGCATGTTCTCGGCGATGGCGAGGTAGCCGACCACGTTGACCGCGGGGCGCAGCACCGCGATCGTGCGCAGTGCGGCCAGCACCGCCGCCGCGCCGCCCATGTCCGACTTCATCCAGTCCATGGAGGCGGCGGGCTTCAGCGAGAGGCCGCCGGAGTCGAAGGTGATCCCCTTGCCGACGAACGCGACGGTCCGGGTGGCGTCGGGGTGGGAGTAGGCGAGCCGGACCAGCCGGGGCGGGTTGGCGGAGCCCTGGCCGACCCCGATGATGCCGCCGTAGCCGCCCTCGGCGAGCGCCTGCTCGTCGAGCGTCAGCACGTCGATGCCGACGTCGCGGGCGACCTCCTCGGCGACGCCCGCCAGATCCTCGGGGTGCAGGTCGGCCGGCGCGGTGTTCACGAGGTCTCGCGCCAGGTTCACCGACTCGGCGAGGACCAGCGCACGCCGGGCCGCGTCGTCCGCGCCTTCGGCCGAGCTGACGACCGTCAGCGCGCTCGCCCGCGCCGTCTCGTCGGCGTCGGTGCGGTAGCGGTCGAAGGAGTAGTTGCCGAGCAGGGCGCCCAGCGCCACGGCGGTGACCTGGTCGGCGTTCTGTGCGGGAAGCGCCAGCGCGACCCGCGCCTTGCCCTCCAGCGCCCGCAACGCCGCTCCGGCCGCGCGGGCCAGCGCGTCGGAGGAGACGGCACCGCCGTCAGCGGGGGCGTCCCCCAGGCCGACCGCGACCACCACCGGCGCCGTGACGGTGCCGAGAGCGGGAACGGTGCGGACCTCTTCGAGGGCACCGCTCGCGCCCAGCAGCGCCAGCGTCCCGGCGAGTCCGCCGGAGAACGCCGAATCGACGTCGTGAGCGCCCGACGCGGGCTCCGGTCCGTCGGCTCCGGAGTGGTAGCCGACGACCACCGCGTCGGCGTCGAGCGAACTGGGGGATTCCGTAATGACTGACAGCGACGTGCTCACGAGGTCGATGCTAGTCCTTGTGACGTGCGGGCGGGCACGTGGCTCCCGCCGCGTGGCGGTATCCCCGCGTCGCCGGGGCGGGCGGGTGGACCGCAAAGGCGTGCGTCCGCGGCGCGCGGCAGAGCGGTGACCGGCCGCCGGGCCGTCCGCGCACCGGTGCCCGGACGACCTGCGGAATCGCCCGCCACGCCGAGCCGAAGCCGCGCCGCGCCCCCGGCAGCCGCCGCCCACCGGCGGCCGTGTCCCGGCCACCCGGTCCGGTCTCCGCGGACACCGAACCCAGGGCGTCGACGCCCCGGCCCCCAGGGGCGTTCCGGAATGTGAAGAAATGTGACGATGGCGACAAAACCGCAGGCGCCTCGCGCCCACCGGACCCGGTCCCGGCGGCGGAAAGTCGGTTGCCGCGCGGAACGGGGCCTGACTAACGTCGCGCCGTGAGCTACGAACACCCGTTGGCCTACCTGCTCGGGCTGGAGGGCATCGCCCTGCTGCGCGCGTTCGCCGGAGAGCACGACCGCGACTTCGTGGCGGCCCGGATCGCCGAAGTGCGCCGCCTGCTGGACGACCCCACGCTGGCCGGGACGGGCGTGGACGTCGACCGGGTCGACACGGTCGACGGATACCGGGTGTGGTCGCGGACCTACGACGACGGCCGCAACGGGGCGTTCGACATCGACGAGCCCCTGGTCACCGAGATCCTCGACGGCCTGCCGCCCGGCGTCGCCGTGGACGCCGCCTGCGGGACCGGCCGGTACGCGGCACTGCTCGCCGAGCGAGGCCACCGGGTCATCGGGGTGGACAGCTCACCCGAGATGCTCGCCCGGGCACGCGCGCGGGTTCCGGGCGGCCGGTTCCTCGTCGGTGACCTGCACCGGCTGCCGGTGGCCGATGCCGGCGCCGACCTCGTCGTGTGCGGCCTGGCGCTCACCCATCTCCCCGAGCTCGGCCCGGCGCTGGCGGAGTTCGCGCGGGTACTGCGCCCCGGCGGCCACCTGCTGATCGCCGACATGCACCCCGAACGGGTGCTGCGCAGCTCGATCCCGACCCTGCGCGACCGGGACGGCCGCCCTGGCCGGGTGGTCAGCCATCGCCACCTGGTCGGGGACTACCTGCGCGCCGCACTGGCGGCCGGCCTGCGGCTGCGCCGCTGCGAGGAGCCCGGGCTACCGCCGGCCCCGCCGCCGGAATCGCCGGGCCCGGCGCCGGCGCTCCGGACCACCGGGCCGTGGGAACTGTGGCCGTGGTCGCTGGCCGAACTGGTACCCGAGGCCGCACGCGCGGCCAACGCCGGGGTGCCGGTGCTCCTGGTCTGGCACTTCCAGGCCGAGGAGACCTGACCCCGGCCACCTCGGGTCCGCCCGCACACCGCCGACCCCGCGAAAGCGGCGCCGTGCCGCCACGGTGACCACCCGGCCCGCTCCGTCGCCACCGGGACCGGGCGAACAGGAGCGCGCCGCGACCGGCAGCCAGAGCGAGGGGACGCCGCGCTGTCGGGAGCCGACGGTGCACGTCCACGGGAGCCGGACGCGCGCCTCCGCGGTGAATTCATCACCGGTGTCCGTGGCACCCGCGGCCCGAGCGCGAAGGCGGCGGGGCACCGCGGCCAGTGGACCCTTGCCAGCGAATGGGACCCGCTCCGTCAGCCGCCCGGAGGCCGAGGGCGGGCCGGAGACCGTCCGGGCGTGCGTCCGTGCTCGTCCGCCGAATTTCGGGCCGTCGCCCACGACTCCCGGCGCATATGGCACGGGCGATCGTCGTCTCGGTCGCCGTCTGCGGGGCGGTACGGAAGAGAACGGTCCGGTCCCGCCCGTGCAGTGGCTGCGGGCTTCTGGTTCGCCGCTGGCTCGACTATGTCCGCGAGACGGAGCGGCCGACGGGGTCGGGGCTGGGATACCGGCCGGACCGGCGAAGAGGTGGTTCAGCCGCCGCGGTGGTGACCGTCAGCGTGACCACGGTCGCGGACTCAGGCGACCGCCTCGGACGTTGCCGATCACTCCGCCGAGACGGCACATGCGGAGCAGGCACCGGCGGCTGTCCTGGCGCGTCGCCCACGTTTCCCGGCGTGCCGCGGTGGCGGTGCCTCGTCCCAGCCCCCGACGCCGCCGGGCGGGGAGCGGGAACGCGCGGCGGATCCGGTCTGCGAAGGCGGTTACGGCGCCGAACCCGCTGCGAACTTGAGCGGACTTTTTCCCCGAACCCGTGGGGGCGGGAACGCCACGCGGCACGCACACACGAAGGACTCTGGAATGCGAACCTGCCAGCGATCCCTCGCCCTCAACCCGGCACGACCGGCTGATCAACGCACCCGTCAAACGCTAGGTGGTGGCTTACGGCCACTGAACAGCGCCCACCATTACCCATCAACGATCTAGCCTCAGTGCGACTCTGGGGGTGCGATGGTGTGCCCGTCCACCGCACCGTGGTGTCGCCATCGGGGGTGACCGTGATCGCGATCTCTGCCGGTCCGCCCTGTGGTCGCTCGGCGGACGGGAGCCGGCCAGAGGGCATCAGGATGCGCGTTGCTTCGCGCGTGGGACGAGGTTCGGGGCGTCGCCCACGTTCCCCGTGGTGAGCGGCAGCGACCTGCAGAGGAGTAAGGCAGCACAGGGCGCAGGCCCGGAGCGTGCAGGTGGGGACGCCTGCGAGCCCGGGCGTACCTGGGGCTGGGCGGTGGACGGCGGATCCGGGCAGGGCCTTCCGGTCGGGCCGGTGGCCGGTTCGTTCACAGCACCGCCGTGGTGGCCACCAGCGTCACCGTGGTCGCGGTCTCCGACAGCGCGCCCAGGACGTCGCCCGTCACTCCGCCCAGGCGGCGTACCGCGTGGCGGAGCAGCAGCACGGCGACCATCAGCCCGGCCGCCATCGCCGCCAGCAGGCCCGGACCGGCGAAGGCGATCGGCAGGACGGCCAGCGTGGCGACGACCGCGGCGCCGTGCGGCACCGTGCCGGCAACAAGGGCGCCCAGCCCCTCCGGGCGGGCCGCCGGGATCGTGGGGGTGCAGGACCAGGTGATCGCCAGCCGACCGGCCAGCACCGCCGCCACCACGCCGGCCGCCGCCGCGCCCGGTCCCGCGATCGCGAGCTGGCCCAGCGCCAGGACCTGGGCCAGCAGGGTCAGCACCAGCGTCACCACGCCGAACGGGCCGATGTCGGAGCGGCGCATCACCTCCAGGGCCCCCTCCGCCGGGCGGGCGCTGCCCAGGCCGTCGGCGAGGTCGGCCAGGCCGTCCAGGTGCAGGCCGCGAGTGAGCAGGGCCAGCGCCGCCACCGCGAGCAGCGCCGCCAGGTGCGCGGACAGCCCGCCCCACAGAGCCGCCGTCAGGACAAGGGCGGTGAGCAGGCCCAGCAGCCAGCCCACCAGTGGCGCCAGCACCATCGCCCGGCCGGCCGTCCGGCGGTCCACCCTGCCCACCCGGACCGGGAACACCGTCAGGGTGCCCACCGCCAGCCGCAGTCCGGGCAGCCGGTTCCCGGCGGTCGAGGTCACGGAAGCTGCAGGACGCGACCGGCCGTCACCAGTGCGACCTCCTCGGACTCCGCGGCGAGCAGCTGGTTCGTCCGGCCCAGCCAGTCGCGGAACATCCGGCCGCTGGCGGTCGCGGGAACCACCCCGGCCCCGACCTCGTTCGTCACCGCCACCACGTAGGCCGGGCAGTTGCGCCACGCCGCCACCAGTTCGGTGACGCGGCTCCACGCGACCTCCTCGGCGTCGGGCGGCGGGACGTCCTGCCACAGCCCGCAGTCCGCCATGACCCCGGTCAGCCAGGTGCCCACGCAGTCGAACAGCACCGCGCCCGTGGCCTCGGCGAGGACGGCGGCCACGTCGCCGGTCTCGATCGTGCTCCACCACCAGGGGCGGCGCTCCTGGTGGACCGCCACCCGTTTCGCCCATTCGGCGTCCCCGCCGGGCTGTGGCCCGGCGGCCAGATAGCTGACCTCCGGTTCGCCGAGCAGCCGCCGCTCGGCCTCGGTGGACTTGCCGGACCGCGCGCCGCCGGTGAGCAGTACCCGGTACGGACCGCGAATCCGCGGCGGCGGCCAGGTCGAGGGCGGGCACTGCAGTTCCTGGCCGTCCGACGGCGCGAGCACGCCCCACAGCCGGGCCCGCCGGGCGAACTCGGCCGGCGAGTGCACGCGATGGTCTCCGCCGAGCGCCACCACGGCGGTGGTGTTGCCCACCACTCCCGCGCGGCGCAGCGCGCCGATCGTCTCGGGCGACTCCACGACGTCCACGAGGGCCAGGTCTACCTCCCGCTCCGCAGCCGCTCGGGCTGGTCCCCGCTCCGCAGTCGCTTGGGCTGGTCCCCGCTCCGCAGTCGCTTGGGACTTTTCCCGCTCCGCAGCCGCTCGGGCTGACCCCCGCTCCGCAGCCGCTCGCGTTGGTCCCCGCTCCGCAGTGACGTCGGCCGGGCCGTGTGCCGCGGACGGGGCCGGGGTCCCCGGCACCGTGGAGGCGAACCCGGGCGGCGGGTCGGCCGCCGACGGCGCGGCGTAGAGCAGCCGCCCGCCGTCCGGGCCGTCCACCCGCAGTCCGAACGGGGTCTCGGTGACGATGTAGCCCGCCGGGACGCGTGCCGGTGCGACACCGGGCGCGGGCAGGGCGAACGCGTCGTCCACGGTCACCCGGACCGGCAGCCGGCGGGACTGCGTCGCGCGGTTGCAGGAGGCGCAGCGGCAGTGCGGAGCCGGCCAGCCCGCCGGACCGGCCGTCCCCGAGAGTCGGATGTGCACGCCCGCAAGGTATCAACTGCCAGCGCAGCGGCGGCCACCTGTGGTTAGGCTCGTGCTCGTTCGAGCCGGATGCGACGGAGGGTGATCCATGGCGTGGAGTTGGCGGTACGAGAGCGCCGAAGGGACCGTGCTGCGGGACGAGGCGCTGCCGGCGGAGCTGTTCTCCTCGCGCGGCGACGCCGAGAGCTGGCTGGGCGAGTTCTGGAAGGAACTGCGTGCGGGCGGGGCGGAGCAGGTTACGCTGCTGGAGAACGACGCCGCCGTGTACACGATGAGCCTCAGCGGGGCCGAGTAGCCGAAGGGCCGGAACCGCGCGCGGTTCCGGCCCGGGAACGCACGCACCGGGCCCGGCCGGTCCGTCGCCCCGTGGTCACCCGGCCGGTGCCGGTGTCACGGACGCTGCGCGGGGCTGACCGTGAGCGTGGGATCGCGCCGGACGCTGTCGCCGAGCACCTCGTCGATGCGCCGCAGCAGGTCGGCGTCGAGCCGGACGCCGGCCGCCCTGACGTTGTCGCGGACCTGCTCCGGCCGTGAGGCGCCGACGATGGCCGCCGAGACGTTGCCGTTCTGCAGCACCCACGCGATCGCGAGCTGGGCCATGGACAGTCCGGCCTCCTCGGCCAGCGGCCGCAGCTCCTGGACGCGCCGCACCGTCTCCTCGTCGTCCAGGAACCGGCCCATCACCTGGCGGCCGGTCTCGCCGCTGGCCCGCGAACCGGCCGGCGGCGTCTGGCCGGGCAGGTACTTGCCCGTGAGCAGCCCCTGGGCGATGGGCGACCACACGATCTGGCCGATGCCCTCGCGTTCCGAGACGGGGACGACCTCGGACTCGATGACCCGCCACAGCATGTTGTACTGCGGCTGGTTGGACACGATGCGGTCCAGCCCGAGCTCGTCGGCGATCTTCACCGCCCGCTCGATCTCCTCGGCACGCCACTCCGAGACGCCGACGTAGAGCACTTTGCCCTGCCGCACGAGGTCGTCGAACGCGCGGAGCGTCTCCTCCAGCGGCGTGTGGTGGTCGAACCGGTGCGCCTGGTAGAGGTCGAGGTAGTCGGTGCCCAGCCGCCGCAGCGACTCCTCGACGCCGCGGATGATGTGCTTGCGGGACAGGCCGCGGTCGTTGCGGCCCGGGCCCACGGGGGCGAACACCTTGGAGAAGATCTCCACACCGTCGCGCCGCTCGCCCTTGAGCGCCCGCCCCAGGACCTCCTCGGCGCGGCCCTCCGCGTAGACGTCGGCCGTGTCGAACGTGGTGACGCCCTCGTCGAGCGCGGCGCGCACGCAGGCGACCGCGGCCTCCTCCTCGACCTGGGAGCCGTGGGTGATCCAGTTGCCGTAGGCGATCTCGCTGACGACGAGTCCGCTGCGGCCGAGATGACGGAATTCCATGCCCGCAGGTTATGGCCGGGCCGTCGCACCGCACCACCGGAATGCCGTGGCCGTGCGGAACCTGGCCACGTGGCCGGGGGAAGGCGCGCCCCGCGACGCGCATCCGGCGCTGAGCGGAGCGGCAAGCTCAGCCCGAGCGGCGCGGCGTGGGGTCGTCGCCCGGCTTGAGGCGCGGTTTGGGCAGCCGCAGCCGGCGGATCTGGAGCTGGCGCATGGCCGCGTACATTCCGGCGCCGCGCACCGACTCGTTCGGGAAGTGCTGCGCGGCCTGCTTCTTCACCCGGGTGGCGGTGAAGGTGCCCTCGATCACGATCGAGGCCATCATCAGCGGCCACACGATGTAGGTCACGCCGAGCTGGAACTCGGGGAAGGGCAGGAAGAGCAGCACGATGATGGCCAGCGAGAAGTAGAGGAAGAACTCGCTGACGCTGCGCCGGGAGTCGACGTAGTCGCGGGCGAACGCGCGCACCGGACCCTGGTCCTGGGGGCGGAAGTACCGCTCGTCGCCCTTGGCGTACCCCTCGCGTTCGCGCTCGGCTTGCCGGCGCTGCCGTTCACGGTACTGCTTGTAGGCTTCCTTACGGGTCTGCGGCGCATTGAGCGGTCTGCGCAGATCCTTCTCCGCCTCCCGGCGTTTGGGGGTGGGCGTCCCCTTCTTGGGGGTGTACCCCCTGCGCTCGGCGGGGTCAGCGGTGTCAGGACCGGCAGGACCGGTCATGGCCGGCTCTTCGGATGCGGGAGCGGATCGACGTCGGAACACTCCTTCAGGGTAGCCGGTTTGCGCTTCATGGCGACCTGTCGCGGTAGCGCGTAGGGTTGGATAAAGCGCCCGCTGGGAACAGCCGATACGGACCGAGAAGGGGACGGCCGCGCCGATGAGCGTGTTTCAGCGACTTTCCATGATCTTCAAGTCCAAGGCGAACAAAGCCTTGGACTCCGTCGAGGATCCCCGAGAGACCCTCGACTACTCGTACCAGAAGCAGCTGGAACTGCTGCAGAAGGTCCGGCGGGGCGTGGCCGACGTCGCCACCTCCCGCAAGCGGGTGGAGCTGCAGATCCAGCAGCTGGAGCAGCAGTCCAGCAAGCTGGAGAACCAGAGCCGCGCCGCGCTCGGCCAGGGCCGCGAGGACCTCGCCCGCGAGGCCCTGACCCGCCGTTCCGGACTGCAGTCCCAGATCGACGGCCTGCGTCAGCAGCACGAGCAGCTGCAGGGCGAGGAGCAGAAGCTCACCCTCGCCGCCCAGCGCCTCCAGGCCAAGGTCGACTCCTTCCGTACCCGCAAGGAGACCATCAAGGCCACCTACACCGCCGCCCAGGCGCAGACCCAGATCAGCGAGGCCTTCTCCGGCATCTCCGAGGAGATGGGCGACGTCGGCCTCGCCATCCAGCGGGCCGAGGACAAGACCGCCGAGATGCAGGCCCGCGCCGGCGCGGTCGACGAACTGCTCGCGTCCGGCGCCCTGGACGACGTCTCGGGCGTGCAGAAGGACGACATCCAGGCCGAGCTGGACCGCATGGCCAGCACCAGCGGCGTCGAGCTGGAGCTGGAGCGACTGAAGAACGAGCTCGGGCAGGGCGGCGGCTCGACCACCCCCCAGATCGAGGGCGGCAGCACCGGCGCCACCGGCTCCGGCAACCAGGTGCAGCCCTACCGTCAGGGGGAGGGCGCGTGATCGTCCGGATCATGGGCGAGGGGCAACTCGACCTCACCGATGCCGACCTCGAACTGCTGAACGGCTTCGACGCCACCCTGGAGCGCGCCATCGAGGCGGGCGACGAGGCGCGGTTCCGCCAAGCGCTCACCGACCTGCTGGAGAAGGTGCGCAAGGACGGCAAGCCCCTGCCGGCCGACTCCCTCGAACCCTCGCAGTTCATCCTCCCGCACGCCGACGCCAGCATGGACGAGGTCCGCGCCATGCTCGGCGACGAGGGGCTCATCCCCGACGTCGGGTGACCGGCAGCGGCACCGCCGGTGTTCCCGCCGAAACGGGGCCACCGGCGCCACGTCCCGGGCGGCCGTACACGACAGCCGCCGTGCACCCCGGTGCACGGCGGCTGTGTGCGTATCGGCGCGGGCCGGTGCTCCACCACGCCCCGCCCGTTCCTCTTCCTCTCACCCGGCTCTCACCCGGTGCACCTAAGATCAGGAGAGGAAGCGCGAAAAGCGCGAAACGCCCAGGTGGCGGCGGGGGCACCGCCCCGGATCGTCCCCGGCCACCGCCCGGAACATCGGCGAAAGGCGCCCGCCGTGGCAGGATCCAAGTTCATTCCGGACCGCGGACTCACCACCCGTATGGTCCTGACGATGTCCCTGCTGGGCATCGTGTACGTCGCGTTCATCATCGCGCTCATCCTCGTCGGCCTGCACTGGGGGCTGGTCCTGCTCGTGGTCGGCGGCGTCGCCCTCGTGCAGTACTTCGCCTCGGACCGGATCGCCCTGTACTCCATGGGCGCCCGCGAGGTCGCCCCGGAGGAGGCGCCGGAACTGCACGCCGTCGTCGACCGGCTGTGCGCCATGGCCGACATGCCCAAGCCGCGGGTGGCCATCGCCGACACCGACGTGCCGAACGCCTTCGCCACCGGCCGCGACGAGAAGCGCGCCGTGGTGTGCGCGACCACCGGCATCCTGCGCCGCCTCGACCCGGTGGAGCTGGAGGCGGTGCTCGCGCACGAGCTGTCCCACGTGGCGCACCGCGACGTGATGGTGATGACCATCGCCGGATTCCTCGGGATCGTGGCCGGCTTCCTCACCCAGATGGGCCTGCGGTTCATGGCCTTCAGCGGGGGCGGCGGCAACCGGAACAACAACGGTCCGAGTCCCGCCGTGGTCGCGCTCGCGGTCGTCGTGGTCAGTGCGATCGTGTGGGCGCTCAGCTTCCTGCTCACCCGCATGCTGTCGCGTTACCGCGAACTCGCGGCCGACCGCGCCGCCGCCTACCTGACCGGCCGCCCCTCGGCGCTGGGCAGCGCGCTCACCAAGATCACCGGCGACATGGGCCGCATCCCGTCGCGGGATCTGCGTCAGGCCGAACCGTTCAACGCCTTCTTCTTCACTCCGGCGTTCTCGCGCAGCGGGTTCAGCCTCAGCCAGCTCTTCGCCACCCACCCGCCGGTGGAGCGGCGGCTGGCCCAGCTCGCCGACATCTCCCGCCGCCTCGGCCAGGGCTGACCTGCCCCGGCCGGCCGCGCCACCCAGGCCACGACAGGGAACACGAGAGGGAAGAGGACCGACGACGATGAGCTTTCTGCGGGCTCTGCTGGGCCGCTCCAAGCCGGTCAAGCCCGACCTGGACCGGCTGTTCGGCCTGCCGTCGGCGGCCGTCACCCTTCAGGCCACCGCCGGATTCCGGCCCACCGGAACCGGGTCGGTGGCGTTCCGCGCGGTCGAGGGCCAGGCGTTCGCGACGCTGCAGCGCGACATCACCGAGCTGCTGAACGCCGATGAGGGGCCCGCGGTGCAGCCGGTCACCGACGAGTACGGCTACACCTGGCTGGTGCTGCGCGCCGACCCCGCGAGCCCGTCGGGCACCGGCGATCTGGTCACCGACCTGCACGCGGTGAACTCCTCGCTGGAGTCGGCCGGGTACGGTCCCTCGCTGCTGTGCTCGCTCATCACCTTCCGCGACGGCGCCGACGGCACCGCCGACGCGGACGGCGGCGGCCGGTCGGTCGCCCTCGTGTACCTGTACAAGCGGGGCACCTTCTACCCCTTCGCCCCGCTCGGCGGGCAGCGGCGCGACACCGCCCTCGAACTGCAGATCGCGGCGGCCATCGGCGACGATCTCCAGATCGAGGCGGACAAGTCCCGCTGGTTCCCGGTGTACGGGGCGCCCGGTCTCACCGGGTGAGCCGCCGCGCCACGGGAACGGACGCCGACGCGCTCCCGCGCCTCCGCCGGGGTGCCGGTCGCCGGCCGGAATGTGGCGGCGTGCACACTGGACGCCGTGCGCATCGTTATCGCCCCTGACAAATTCGCCGGAACGCTGACCGCGATCGAGGCCGCCCGCGCCGTCGCCGACGGCTGGCGCTCGGCCGACCCGGACGCCGAGACCGAGCTCGTGCCGCTCTCCGACGGCGGGCCGGGCTTCGTCGAGGTCCTTCATGCCGCGCTCGGCGGCACCCTGGTCTCCCGCGAGGTGACCGGCCCGCTCGGCACCGCCGTCACGGCGCGGTACCTCCTCGACGGGGAGACCGCCTACCTGGAGAGCGCGCAGGCGTGCGGACTGCACCTCGTCCCGCCCGAGCTGCGCGACCCCGGCCGGACCACCAGCCGCGGCGTCGGAGAGCTGGTCGCCGCCGCGGTGGCCGACGGCGCGCGCACCGTGGTCATCGGCCTGGGCGGCAGCGTCACCAACGACGGGGGCGCCGGCATGCTCGCCGCGCTCGGCGCCACCCCGCGGGCCGGGTTGACGGGCGGCGCCGCACCCCTGGCCGCGCTCTCCGGCCCGGTGGACCTGGAACCGGCGCGCAGGGCCGTCGCGGGGGTCCGGCTGGTCGCCGCCACCGACGTGGACAACCCGCTGCTGGGCGAGCACGGCGCCAGCGCCGTGTTCGGCCCGCAGAAGGGCGCCGATCCGGAGCAGGTCCGGCGGCTGGACGCCGCGCTCGCGGCGTTCGCCGCCGCCACGGACCCCGCGGGTCCCGACGGCGGCCTGCGCGATGTCCCCGGCGCGGGCGCGGCCGGCGGTCTGGGGTACGGGCTGCTGCTGCTCGGCGGCACCGTGGAGTCGGGTGTGGCGCGGGTCCTGGCCGCGGTGGGCCTGGCCGGCCTGGCGGCCGCCGCCGACCTCGTGATCACGGGGGAGGGGTCCTTCGACTCCCAGTCGCTGCGCGGCAAGCTCCCGCACGGCGTCGCGCGTACCGCCGCCGCACACGGGGTGCCCTGCCTGGTGCTGGCCGGCCGGGTCGCGGTGGACCGCGACGAGGCCGCGGCGGCCGGTGTGACCGGCAGTTACGCGCTGATCGACTCCGCCGGGTCGGTGGAGGCGGCCCTCGCGCGCCCCGCTGAGGAACTGCGCGCGCTCGCCGCGGACGTGGCCCGTGGCTGGCGGGCCCGGCCCTGACCGGCGCCCCGGCGCGCGCCGCCCCCGCACGTGGCGGCGCGGCCGCGGACGACCTAACCTGGAGGACAGCACCATCGGCGTTCGCCGCCGACGGGCGCCGACCACGACCGGCGGGATTCGACCGGAATACTGCTGGAATGCGATGCGGCCCTCCGACGTTGGCCACATGTTGGAGGACACGTAGGTGTCAGCAGGTCGCCCCGGCGGCCGCCACCCCGTTTATGAGGAGCTTGCACATGACGGTTCAGAGCGAGGCCATCGCGCAGGGCGTCATCCTGACCGACGAGGCCGCCGCCAAGGTGAAGGCCCTGCTGGAGCAGGAGGGCCGCACCGACCTGCGGCTGCGCGTCGCCGTCCAGCCCGGCGGCTGCTCCGGCCTGCGCTACCAGCTGTTCTTCGACGAGCGCGAGCTCGACGGCGACCAGGTGTCGGAGTTCGGCGGCGTCGAGGTCGTCACCGACCGGATGAGCGCCCCCTACCTGATGGGCGCCACGATCGACTTCGTGGACACCATCGAGAAGCAGGGCTTCACCATCGACAACCCGAACGCGACCGGCTCCTGCGCCTGCGGCGACTCCTTCAACTGACGCACGGCAGCGCCGCGGCCCCGCCGGGGCCGGGGGCGCCGCTCAGGCCCGCCGGCTCCCGCCGCGCGGGCCTGCGCCGTTACGGGAGACCGGAAGCGGGTTCGCCACCGCTTCCGATCCTTGAGGTCGCGCTCGGTAGGCTTGGCAGCCTGTTCCGCTTCCGAGACCAAGGAGCCCTCCGCCGTGCGCATCGCGGTTACCGGATCCATCGCCACCGACCACCTGATGACCTTCGAGGGGCGGTTCGCCGAGCAGCTCATCGCCGACCAGCTGGAGCAGGTGTCGCTGTCGTTCCTGGTGGACGAGCTGGAGGTGCGGCGGGGCGGGGTCGCCGCCAACATCTCCTTCGCCCTCGGCCGCCTCGGCCTGCACCCGGTGCTGGTGGGCGCCGTCGGCGCCGACTTCGACGAGTACCGCTCGTGGCTGGAGCGGCACGGTGTGGACACGTCGGGGGTGCACGTCTCGGAGATCCGGCACACCGCACGCTTCGTCTGCACCACCGACCGTGACCACAACCAGATCGCCTCCTTCTACGCCGGTGCCATGGCGGAGGCGCGCAACATCGAGCTGTGGCCGCTCGCCGAGCGCAGCGGCGGATTCGACATCGTGCTGATCGGGGCGGACGACCCCGAGGGCATGCTGCGGCACAGCGACGAGTGCCGCGACCGCGGGATCCCCTTCGCCGCCGACCCCTCCCAGCAGCTCGCCCGCATGGGCGGACCGGAGGTCCGGCGGCTGATCGAGGACGCCGCCTACCTGTTCACCAACGAGTACGAGAAGGCGCTGGCCGAGCAGAAGACCGGCTGGAGCGAGGCGGAGGTCCTCGACCGGGTCGGGGTCCGGGTCACCACGCTCGGCGCCAAGGGCGTGCGCATCGACCGCCGGGGTGAGCCGCCGCTGCACGTCGAGGCCGCCACCGTGCGCACCAAGGTCGACCCCACCGGCGTGGGCGACGCGTTCCGCGCGGGCTTCCTGGCCGGCCTGGCCTGGAACCTGCCGCTGGAGCGGTGCGCGCAGGTCGGCAACGCGGTGGCCGCGCACTCCCTGGAGGTGGACGGCCCGCAGGAGTACCACCTCACCCGCGACTCACTGCTCGACCGGATCGAGATGTCGTACGGGGCCGAGGCCGCCGGCGAGGTCGCGCCGCATCTGTGATCGCGGACGGCGCCCACCGGCCCGGCGACCGGCGGGCCGGCGGGCGTCTCCGGTCGCGTTCGGCGCTTCAGCAGTGCGGGGCGCGGTGGGTGAGGAGTTCGTGCAGCGCCCGCTCCAGCTCGCAGGTGGAGCGGGCGGGACCGCTCCACGGCAGCCGGACGAGCACCGGCCGGTCCTGGTCGTAGGGGGCGACCCACAGCGTGAGGCCGTGGCGGTCGAGCTCCCACAGCCAGGCCGAACCGACCGGAGCCGCGGGGATCTCCCGCAGTACGGCGGTGAGATCGTCACGGTGGCGGTCGTTGACGTGGCCGATGATGCGCTCGGCGGCACTGGTGAGCGGATCGGGGGTGGTGTCGCGGAAGTCCGTGCCGTCGATCACGCCCGCGCTGTCGTAGGTCTCGTACAGCACCGTGGCCGGTTCGACCCGGGCCAGCAGTGGCGCGTCCCCCTCCACGGTTGTGGGATGATGATCGACTGCGGCGAGCAGCTCCTCGTCCGGGACGCGTTCCCAGACGGCGAGGGCTGCTTCGCGGCGCTCGCCGGTGGGGACGGCCGACACCCGGCCTTCGCACCACAGACGAGCGCGTACAGTAGGTGTCCGACCCACATGTCGCAGCGCGGACAGGCCGATTCCGACCATCAGGTCGGGCCGGCCGTGCCGGGCCGTCCGCAGTGCCGAGTGCAGCGGGCTGTCGGCCTGGAGCAGCAGTACCGCGCGACCGACGTGATCGACCGCCCCACGCACGCTGAAATGCGCGGTGGGATCGTCTGCCAACGCCGCCGTGGTGGGGGTCGCCGTGGCGGCAAGGGAACGCACCCGTTCGAGTTCGGACGGGCCGGGCTGTCGCATGACACCTCCTAGACTTAGGCAAGCCTTACCTAGGATTCCCGCTTTCGCAAGTGACTAACGACGGAGGACGTGAATGCGCTACACCGGACCGAAGGTGCGGTTGTCCCGGCGCGCCGGTACCCCGCTGACCCGTAAGGCGGTCAGCTACTTCGAGAAGCGGCCCTACCCCCCCGGCGAGCACGGCCGCCGTGTGCGTCGCTCCACCAGCGACTACGCCGTCCGGCAGGCCGAGAAGCAGAAGCTCCGCTGGTACTACGACCTGTCGGAGAAGCAGCTCGCCCGCGTCTACGAGACCGCCAAGAAGCGGCCGGGACGTACCGGTGAGGAGATGATCGCCGAGCTGGAGCTGCGCCTGGTGACGGTCGTGCTGCGCGCGGGCTTCGCGGCGTCGATCTACGCCGCGCGGCAGTTCATCAGCCACGGCCACATCACCGTGGACGGCAAGAAGGTCGACATCCCGTCGTACCAGGTCAAGCCGGGCCAGATCATCAGCGTCCGCGAGAAGTCGCGGAACATGGTGCCGTTCGTGGAGGCCGCCGAGGGCGTGCACGCGGACGACAAGATCGCCGGTTTCCTGGCCGTGAGCCACCAGGACCTCCGTATCGCGGTGGTCGACCGCCCCAAGCGTGAGCAGGTGCCGGTGCCCTTCGACGAGCAGCTCGTCGTCGAGTACTACGCGCGCTGACGCGCAGACACGAAGGCCGCGCGACCTCCTCGGTCGCGCGGCCCTTTTGCTGCTCCTTCCACCCGGCGCCGGCCGGAAGGCGGCCCGGCGCTGCCTCAGCGGTCCGTCAGTACATTCGCCGAATGTGGAACGCGCTGCCGTGCTGCAGCGGGACCTCGGCGACGAACTGCTGCATCTTCAGCCGGCACCACGACGGGATGTCGCTCTTGGCCGCGGGGTCGTCGGCGGTGACCGCGATCACCGAGCCGATCGGGACCTCCCGAAGCCGCCCGGCGAGCATGATGATCGGGATCGGGCACTTGCGGCCGATCGCGTCGATGGTCAGCACTGGCTGCTCCGGCACCGGAACTCCTTCTGCACTGGGCTCGTATCCCAATCTTTACCCACGTGGGCGGCTAACCGGCACCCGGTTAAGGGCGCCGTAAAACCAGCGGTAATCTCGCTGTAGCCCGCACCGGCGACCCGAGGCCGAGCGACATGGACCGGAGGCGAGCCGGCGGCGGGCTGGGCGACACGAACGCGATACCGCGCCGCCGCGGTGGTGGACCCGAGGTGGCCGCACGTCGGCGGCGCCGTGCTGACGGCTCGACCGTGCGGAGAACGCGGGACGCCGACTCGGCGGGGCGCCGTGCCCCGGCGTCCCCCGACCCGCGCGCCGCGCCCGCTCCGCCTGGACGGGCGGCCGGACAACACGCTCACCCCGGGCGCCCGCGACCGGGGGCGCGGGCGGTTCGCGCTAGTGTTTCCCGTTGACAAGCTTTGGATATACCACCCGCCCGCGCGCCGCGCGGGCGATCACCGCTGGGAAGGCAATCCGTGAGTCCGACCCGCCATAGGAATCGGCGCAACGCGCTGCGCCGATGGGCACCACGTGGCGCCGCGCTCGCCGCGTTGGGCATTGCCGCGACCGGCTGCGCGTCGAACGAGTTCACTCGTTTGGGTGTGCCGGAGCCGATCACCGAGCAGGCCGAGCGCGTGCTGGCGCTCTGGCAGGGTTCGTGGGTGGCGGCCTTCGCGGTCGGCATTCTCGTGTGGGGACTGATCATCTGGTCGGTCATCTTCCACCGCAAGCGCTCCGAGCAGCTCCCGCCGCAGGTGCGCTACAACCTGCCCATCGAGGCGCTGTACACCGTTCTGCCCATCGTCGTGATCGCGGTGCTGTTCTACTTCACCGCCCGGGACCAGACCTATCTGCTGGAGACCGACGAGCCGGCCGACGTCAACATCCACGTGAACGCCTTCCAGTGGAGCTGGCAGTTCGTTTACGAGGGTGAGGAGGACATCAACGGCCACGACGTCTCCGTCGCCGGTGTCCCCGGCGACGACCCGGAACTGGTCATCCCCAATGACAGCGTCGTCCACTTCGACCTGGAGTCGCCGGACGTCATCCACTCGTTCTGGATCCCGGCGTTCCTCTTCAAGATGGACGTCATCCCGGGGCACCCCAACGAGTTCCAGGTCCGGGTGAACCCCGACGTCGAGGGCACCTTCGCCGGTCGCTGCGCCGAGCTGTGCGGTGTCGACCACTCCCGCATGCTGTTCACCGTTCGGGTGGTCAGCCCCGAGGAGTACGAGGCCTGGATCGCGGAGCAGCGGCAGAACCCCGAGGCGCTGCCGGAGCCCGTTCCGGCCCAGCCCAGCCCGGCGGCCGAGGAGAGCCCGGCCGGACAGCCGGCCGGCTCGCCCTCCCCGGCGGCCGGTGAGGAGCCCGGCGCCGCGGATGAGGAGCGGACCGGTGGCGACACCGGCGCCTCCGCCACCGAGGCGGAGTCGGACGAGCAGGAGGCCCGGCAGCCTGACCAGGCGGAGCGGGCCGAAGAGGAGGCGGACCAGTCATGACGGCCATCGCCGAGAAAGCGGTGCGCCCGGCCGAGTCCGGGCCGACCCGCAAGGGCTCGATCATCGTCAACTGGCTGACGTCGACCGACCACAAGGTCATCGGGTACATGTACCTGATCACCTCGTTCGGTTTCTTCATCTTCGGCGGCATCCTCGCCCTGCTCATCCGCGCCGAGCTGTTCCTGCCCGGCATGCAGATGATGACGAACGAACAGTTCAACCAGCTGTTCACGATGCACGGCACGATCATGCTGCTGATGTTCGCGACGCCGCTGTTCGTCGGCTTCTCGAACATCATCATGCCGCTGCACATCGGGGCGCCCGACGTGGCGTTCCCCCGCATGAACCTGTTCGGGTACTACCTGTACCTGTTCGGCAGCCTCATCGCGGTGGCCGGGTTCCTCACCCCGGGCGGCGCGGCGAGCTTCGGCTGGTTCGCCTACACCCCGCTGTCCGACGCGGTCCGCTCGCCGGGCCTGGGCGGCGACCTGTGGATCCTGGGTCTGGTCGTCAGCGGTCTGGGCACGATCCTCGGTGCGGTCAACTTCATCACCACGGGCCTGTGCATGCGCGCGCCCGGTATGACGATGTTCCGCATGTCGATCTTCTCGTGGAACACGATGCTGACCAGCGTGCTGGTGCTCATCGCGTTCCCGGTGCTGACCGCCGCGCTGATCGCGCTGGCCGCCGACCGTATCGTGGGCACCCAGGTGTTCCTGCCCGAGCACGGCGGCGCCATCCTGTGGCAGCACCTGTTCTGGTTCTTCGGCCACCCCGAGGTGTACATCATCGCGCTGCCGTTCTTCGGTATCGCGACGGAGATCCTCCCGGTGTTCAGCCGCAAGCCGATCTTCGGCTACAAGAGCCTCGTCGGGGCGACCATCGCCATCGCCGGCCTGTCGGTCACCGTGTGGGCGCACCACATGTTCCCGACCGGCGCGGTGCTGCTGCCGTTCTTCTCGTTCATGACCTTCCTCATCGCGGTGCCCACCGGCGTGAAGTTCTTCAACTGGATCGGCACCATGTGGCGCGGACAGCTCGACTTCAAGTCCCCGCTGCTGTTCACCGTGGGCTTCATGGTGACCTTCCTGTTCGGCGGTCTGACGGGCGTGCTGCTGGCCTCGCCGCCGATCGACTTCCACGTCACCGACACCTACTTCGTGGTGGCGCACTTCCACTACGTGGTCTTCGGCACCGTGGTGTTCGCGATGTTCGCCGGCTTCTACTACTGGTGGCCGAAGTTCACCGGCAAGATGCTGAACGAGAAGCTGGCCAAGGCGCACTTCTGGCTGCTGTTCCTCGGTTTCCACGGCACGTTCCTGGTGCAGCACTGGCTGGGCGCGGCGGGCTTCCCGCGGCGGTACGCCGACTACTCCGCCGCGGACGGCTTCACCGGCATGAACCAGTTCTCCTCGATCTCGTCGTTCGTGCTGGGCGCCTCCACCCTGATCTTCTTCTGGAACGTGTGGATCACCCACAAGAACGCGCCCAAGGTCGAGGTCGACGACCCGTGGGGGTACGGCTGCTCGCTTGAGTGGGCGACCTCCTGCCCGCCGCCGCGGCACAACTTCACCTCGCTGCCGCGGATCCGGTCCGAGCGCCCGGCGTTCGACCTGCACCACCCGCACGCGGCCGCGCCCGGCGCGGTCCCGGCCACCGTCACCGGCGACAAGTAGGGGAGGAGGAGTTCCGGCATGAAGATGCAGGCGTATCTGTTCATGGGGGTCTCGACCTTCTTCGGGGTCTGTGCGGCGCTCTACGCCTACTGGGCGTGGGCGGTCGAGGGCCACATCGAGTGGACGGGCACCGTCGCGCTGGTGGTCTCCATCGCCTTCGGGTGGATGATCGGCTTCTGGCTGTGGCAGGCCGCCCGGCGCAGTGAGCGCCACCACGGCCTGGCTCCCGAGGAGCGGCTGGACGGCGAGATCAGCGAGAACGCCGGCGAGTACGGCTTCTTCAGCCCGCACAGCTGGTGGCCGCTGTTCGTTGCGGCGTCGGTGGCCTTCACGGCCGTCGGTGTGGCGATCGGCTGGTGGATGGTGTTCATCGGCGGGTTCGCCATCATCCTCACGGCCATCGGCTGGGTCTTCGAGTACTACCGCAAGGAGTTCCAGCACTGAGCTGACCCGACCACCGAGCGGTCTCTGTCCGTTTTAGCGACAGATTGACTGATCTGTGACCCCGGTTGGGCACCTTTTTCCACGGAGATCGGTGCCTTGCCGGGGTATTCTCATTTGGGCGGTCGAGACCTCTTGATGCAGGTCGTCCCCCTTGGTCGCTCCTGGCAGTGCTTGTGGTTCTTGTCGGTTTTCTCGGAACCTGCGTGCTCGGTTACGCGTCCAACCGGACCGAAACGCACTGGTCGAGCAGATGCTGGAGGTCGCACGCGTGAACGGCAGCGCATTCCCACCGTCGCTGCGCCGGATGGGTGTCGGACTGGCCGTGGGGGGCCTCCTCCTCGCCACGGCCTGCTCCGGTACCGGAGCCGACACCACTGGCGCCGAGGGCGGCGGCGACGCGGTCGAACTCCAGATCAGCCCTGAAGACGGCGCCGCCGAGGTGCGCCCCGACCTTCCCGTCACGGTGACCGCCACGAACGGCACGATCACCGACGTGAAGGTGGAGCAGACCGCACCCGAGGGCGCGGAGCCCGCCGCCGAGCAACCGGAGCGGTCACCGGAGGACGCCGCCGGCCTGGACGCCATCACCGGAAGCCTCAACGAGGACAAGACCGAGTGGGTCAGCGACTGGACCCTCACCCCCGGCAGCGAGGTCACCGTCACCGCGACGGCCGAGGACGCCGATGGCGAGACCACCGAGGTGGTCAGCTCCTTCTCGACGCTGCCGGCCACCGAGGGCCAGCGGCTGGAGCTCGCCTCGAACTTCCCGCTCAGCGACGAGACCGTCGGCGTCGGCATGCCCATCATCGTCAACTTCGACCTGCCGGTGCAGAACAAGGCCCAGGTCGAGGCGGCCATGGAGGTCGTCTCCGAGAAGCCGGCCGTGGGCGCCTGGAACTGGTTCGGCGACCAGACCGCGGTGTTCCGCACCGAGGAGTACTGGGAGCCCGACCAGAACGTCACGGTGAACCTGCACCTGGCCGGAGTGCCGGCCGCCGACGGCGTCTACGGCGTCGAGAACTACCAGATCGACTTCCAGATCGGCCGTGAGCAGATCACCACGGTCGACAACGACACGCACCAGGCGGTGGTCGAGAGCGGCGGCGAGACCGTCCGCGAGTTCCCGATCAGCAACGGCAACGGCTCCACCCGGGCCTACACCACCACCAGCGGCGTGCACCTGACCATGGAGAAGTACCAGCACCTGGTCATGGACTCGGCCACGGTGGGCATCCCCGAAGGCCACCCGGACTACTACAAGCTGGACGTCGACTACGCGGTCCGCTTCTCCAACAGCGGCGAGTTCCTGCACGCGGCCCCCTGGAACGGCTCGCTCGGCCAGGCCAACCTGAGCCACGGCTGCACCAACGCCAGTACCGAGGACGCCCGCTGGTTCTACGAGAACTCGCTCATGGGCGACCCGTACGTGGTGACCGGCACCGACCGCGAGCTGGAGGTCGACAACGGCTGGGGCTACTGGCAGCGCTCCTGGGATGAGTGGCTGGAGAACAGCGCCGTCGGGGAGCCGGACGCCACCGACGAGCCCGGCACCCCCGGCAGCCCGTTCGGCGCCGAGGCGGACGCCCAGGTGTCCCCGGCCGCGAGCTAGCCGCAGAGCCTCTCCCGCCCTTCACGGGAGTACATCCTACGGCCCCCCGGAGCGGACGCTCCGGGGGGCCGTCCGGTGTTCTGAGGTTCCGCGCGTCCCCGCCGTCCCGCGCGGGCGGACACCGGCGAGGGGGCGCGCCGGATGCCGCGCGGAGCGGCTCGGCGTCCCGTGCCGGCCGCCGACCCGAGGACGCCCGGGCCGTCTCTCCCGAGCGTCCGGTCCGGTACGGGGCCGTCTCCGGCCGGACGGCTCGCTCTCGCCGCCGCCGGGTCCCGCCCGCACCCGTCCCACGTCCACCGTGGACGACACGAAGGCCCGGAGCCCCATGCGGGGTCCGGGCCTTCGGTGAACGGTCCTGCACGGCGCTCAGCGCGCCGCTGCGGGCCGTCAGTGGGTCTTCGCGGGTTCGTGCTCGCCCTCGTCCGCCGCGGCCGTGCTGTGGCCGTGGTGGAGGTGGTGCCCGCTGTGCGGCCGGACGCCCTCGAAGGAGATGTTGTCCTTCGTGTACCAGTGCGCCAGGCGGTTGCGGAGGCGGCCCATGATGCTGCGGGCCTCCGGCGACTCCACGCCCTCCTCGTCGGCGGCCTCCACGTCGATCCGGGGCACCGGCTGCTTGCTCTGCAGCACGTGCACCGTCTCCGGGGACGACGTCTTGTGCACCTCGATGAACTCACCGCTGGGCAGCTGCTCGATGGTGCCGCTCTCGTAACCGTGCTCCAGCGTCTCGCGGTCCCGGCGCTGCAGGCCGAGGCAGATCCGCTTGGTGACGATGAACGCGACGATCGGCCCGGCGATGACGCTCACCCGGAAGATCCAGGTGGTCAGGTACAGGTTGATCGAGAACGTCTCCGAGAGGATGTCGTTGGAGCCGGCCAGCCAGAGCAGGCCGTACACCGTGGCCGCCGCGACGCCGAGCGCCGTGCGGGTCGGGGCGTTGCGCGGACGGTCCGCGACATTGTGGTGCGCCCGGTCGCGGGTGATCCACTGCTCGATCCACGGCCAGGCGATGAGCGCGATGGCCAGGACCCCGATGCTGCCCAGACCCGGAACCAGCACGCCGACCGGCACCGCGTACCCGGCGATGTCGAAGTCGAACCAGTTCGGGAAGATGCGCAGCGCGCCCTCCATGAAGCCCATGTACCAGTCGGGTTGCAGACCCGAGGTGATGGACGTCGGAGTGAAGGGCCCGAAGAGGTGGATCGGGTTGATCTGCACGAAAGCGCTGAGGCCCACGATGACCGCGAACGTGAAGAAGAAGAACCCGCCCGCCTTGACGGCGAACGCCGGGTACATGGGCGTGCCCACGACCTTCTTCTCCGTGCGCCCGGTCCCCGGGTACTGCGTGTGCTTCTGGTGCCACAGGATCATGAAGTGCGCCACGATCAGCGCCAGCAGGATGCCCGGGATCAGCAGAATGTGCAGCATGTACAGCCGCGGAATGATGTCCTCGCCGGGGAACTCCCCGCCGAACAGGAACATCATCACGTAGGTCCCGATGACCGGGATCGACAGGATCACACCCTGCAGAATGCGCACGCCCATGCCCGAGGGCAGGTCGTCCGGCAGCGAGTAGCCGAAGAGGCCCTCGACGAAGGACAGCACCAGGATGATGGCGCCGATGGTCCAGTTGATCTCCCGCGGCTTGCGGAAGGCACCGGTGAAGAACACCCGGAGCATGTGGACCGTCATGGACGCCACGAAGATCAGCGCCGCCCAGTGGTGGATCTGCCGCATGAGCAGGCCGCCGCGGACGTCGAACGTGATGTGCAGCGTCGAGGCGTACGCCTCGCTCATCAGCACGCCGTTCAGGCGCTCGTAGGAGCCGTCGTAGACGATCTCCGTCATGCTCGGCTTGAACCACAGGGTGAGGAACACCCCGGTGAGCAGCAGGATGATGAACGAGTAGAGCGCGATCTCGCCCAGCATGAACGACCAGTGGTTCGGGAAGACCTTGCGCAGGTTCTTCTCGCCCGTCTTGGACAGGTGGAACCGGTCGTCGATGAAGTTGCCGACCGCGCGCAGCGACTTGGGTGCCGGCGTGTCACTCATTGCTAGTCACCCTTCTCCGCGTCCCAGAACGTCGGACCGACGGCGCTGGAGAAGTCGCCGGCCGCGACGAGGTACCCCTCGTCGTCCACCCTCAGCGGCAGCTGGGGGAGCGGCCGGTGGGCCGGGCCGAAGACGACCTTGGCGCCGTTGGCGGCGTCGAACGTCGACTGGTGGCACGGGCACAGGATCCGGTGCGTGGTCCGCTCGTACAGCGCCGCCGGGCAGCCGACGTGCGTGCAGATCTTGGAATACGCGACGATCCCGTCGGCCGTCCAGGAGCGCTGCTCCTCGGTCATGTCCGGGCCGAACTCGTCCATCTTGATGAGCAGGACGACGGCCTTCGCCTGCTCGTTGAGGGTCAGCCCGTGGCCGTGCTCGCCCTCATGCGGCGCCTTGGGCAGCGCGGTGATCATGCCACCGGCGCGCTCCAGGTCGGTCACCCGGATCTCGCGGTCGGTGCCCTCGACCACCATCCGCATGCCCGACTCCCACATGGTGTGCTTGAGGCGGTCGCCGGGCAGCGGCCCGGTGTCGCGCAGCAGCACGATGGGGGCGAGGCCCAGCGGCAGCATGGCGGCGATCAGCGTCCGGCGCATCAGCGGGCGCCGGGTGAAGCCGCTCTCGTGCGCGCCCTTCATGAAGAAGTCGCTGAACGACGACTTCTCCTCGGGGGAGGAGGGGAGCTCGTCGTACGGCGTGGACACCTCATAGTGCGGCATCACCTGGCGGGCCCACACGGTCATGCCCGCACCGATGGCGAACAGCGACAGCGCGAGCGTGCCGCCCATGACCATGTTGGCGAGCTGCCCCGTGCCCGGGCTGGCGATCACCGGCTCCCCGTCCGACGGCGCGAACAGGAAGTAGCTCACCAGGAAGCCGACGCCGGAGACGAACGCGATCAGGAACCACAGCGCGGCGCCCTTCTCGCCTCTGCGCTGCTGCTCCTCGGTCCGCGGGTGCGTCTCCTCGGCGGGATACGGTCCGATGTGCCGGGGGTGGGTGGACGCCGACTCCGTGGCGGCCGACACCAGCGTGTCGCCGTCCCCGGTCGGGGTGCCGATGACACGGTCGCGGCCTTCCGCACCCGCCCCGGCGCCGTTGAGGTTGTTGTTATCAGTCATGGGCTCGCTGCTTCGCGGTGATCCAGATCGCGCACGCCACGATCAGGGTGAGGCCGACGGTCCAGCCGATGAACCCCTCGGCGACCTGCCCGATCCGGTCGAGGGCGAAGATGCCACCGGCGTTCGGTTCTGCCTGCAGGTCCTTCACGTACGCGATCAGGTCCCGCTTCTCGTCGGGGGTGATGGTGGTGTCGGTGAAGAACGGCATCGCACCGGGGCCGGTGAGCATGGCCTCGTAGAGCTGACGCGGGCTCGCGTCGTGCAGCTCGGGAGCCCAGCGCCCGTCCGTCAGCGCGCCGCCGGCGCCGGACCAGCTGTGGCAGTGCGCGCAGTTGGCCAGGTAGAGCTTCATACCGGCTTCGGTGTCGCCACCGGCGATGTACTCCTCATAGGCCGCGTCGTACCGTTCCCGGGCGGTCTCGTACTCCTCCTCGCTCTCGAAGTCGGAGCGCTGCGGAGCGGTCGCCGGCACGTTCGTCGGCACGGCCGGGCCCTCGCCGAAGGTGGCGACGTAGGCCGCCAGGTTGTCGATCTCCTCCTGGGTGAAGGGGGTCGGGCGCCGGGGCATCTGCGCGTCGGGGTTCATCGACGGCATGCGGCCGGTGCTCACCTGGAAGTCGACCGCCGCGGCACCCACGTTGGTCAGGTCGGGGCCGGTCGCGGTGCCGGCGCCCTGGGGGCCGTGGCAGCTGGCGCAGCTCTCGGTGAAGATCTGCCGTCCCTCGCGCAGATCCACATCAGGAGCGTCGGCGGCCACGGTCTGCGCCTGCGCCCGCTCCGCGGTGGGCGCCACGAAGGCGTAGCCCACCCCGACGAACGCCAGCGCGAGTATGACGACGACATACCCCGCCAGGGGATGCCGTCGCCGCGCGGTAATCCATTTCACGGTTTCCCCGTTCGGGTTACTGAAGGAAGTAGATGGTTGCGAACAAAGCGATCCAGACCACGTCAACGAAGTGCCAGTAGTAGGACACAACGATGGCGCTGGTCGCCTGCTGATGAGTGAAGCGCTTCGCGGCGTACGTGCGTCCCAGCATGATCAGGAACGCGATCAGACCACCGATCACGTGGAGGCCGTGGAAGCCCGTGGTGAGGTAGAACATCGAGCCGTAGGCGCTGGACTGCAGCGTCAGTCCCTCGTGCACGATCAGCTCGTAGTACTCATACGCCTGTCCCAGAACGAAGATCAGGCCCATGACGAACGAGATGAAGAACCACTTACGGAGCTTCCGCACGTCACCGCGTTCGGCCGCGATGACGCCGGCCTGGGCGGTGAAGCTGGAGGCCACGAGAATCACGGTGATGCCGAGCGCCCACGGCACGTTCAGGTGAACGTCCGGCCACTCGCCCAGGCTGGGATCGCCCTTGGTCACCGATCGGATGGTGTAGTACATCGCGAACAGCGCCGCAAAGAACATGAGCTCGTTGGCCAACCAGACGATGGTGCCAACGCTCACCAGGTCAGGTCGCTTCGCCGCACCATGTACTGGTGTCGGTCCTGTTTCTTGGTTCGCGGTTGCTGTCGCCACGGGAGCATTATTGCGGCATCTGACGAGGGTCGTTGCACGACCCCCCGTAACGCGCCGACCGGCCGCGCCCTCGGGCCGCCGGGAGGGGCGTCCCCGCCGGATCCGCCGTGACACCTTCGCGACCTGCCGGGACCCGTGCCGTGGGCCGGTCCCCGGTGGGACGCGGCGGTCCGCCGTTTCGGTCCGCCGCCCGTGCCACCGCGGCGGTGTGCGTTATGAGTTCGTGCCGCCGGGCCCGCAACGGGCGGACGGGGGCGGGTGCTTCCCCTCGGGGAGCGCTGCTGGCATCCTGTCGTGTCGGAACCGGCAAGGCAATAGGCTCGGAGTGTGGGCGATCCGGCCTGGTGCGGCCGGTGTGGAAACGATCGCGACTGGGTAGTTACTCGGCTCCCCGCGCGCGGGGATGATCCCAAGGACGGTTCACCATGGCGGACAGCGGTACCCGGCACACCCCCAAGATGCGCGTCCTCATCTACAGCGACAACGCCGCGGTTCGGGAGAACGTGCGGCTGTCCATCGGCCGGCGGCCCGCCGCCGACGTCCCCAAGGTGGAGTTCATCGAGTGCGCCACGGCCCCCGGTGCCGTCCGCCGCCTGGAGGAGGGCGACGTCGACGTCGCGATCCTGGACGGGGAGGCCACCCCGGCCGGCGGGATGGGCGTCTGCCGGCAGATCAAGGACGAGATCTACCAGTGCCCGCCGGTCCTGCTGCTCATCGGCCGGCGCGACGACGGGTGGCTGGCCACCTGGTCGCGGGCCGACAAGGTCGTGAGTCACCCGATCGACCCCGTGGCCCTGGCCGAGTCGCTCGCCGAGCTGATGCGCCAGCGCCGCGACCGGCTGGCCGTCACCGGCTGAGCCCCCGCCCGCTCCGCCCCGCCCCGCACCGCCGGTGGCGGGGCCCGAGGACCGACAGAACGCTGCTTCCCATGACGTGTGCACTCAGACCCGGCTCCGGCACGGTGTTCGCCGTTCCGGCCACGGAGGCTGTGCTTTCCGTTCCTACGGAGACGGAGTTGTCCGTTCCCGCCACGGAGGCGGGGTTCTCCGTTCCCGCCACGGAGGCTGTGCTTTCCGTTCCCGCCACGGAGGCTGTGAACACCGCCCGGTGGCCCGGACCGCGCGGCCGGTCCGGCGGCGCTCGCGCCCGATGGCGCCGGTGAGCCGTACGCCGACCCGTCCGACGCTGCGAGACCGCACACCCGAGGAAGCGAGACCCCTGACCGTGAACACCCCTGACCGCACCTGGTCCGCCCTGATCAGCGCCCTGCTGGCCGGCCGGTCGCTGACCGCCGCCGACACCCAGTGGGCCATGAACGAGATCATGTCCGGGTCGGCGTCCGACGTGCAGATCGCCGGATTCGCCGTGGCGATGCGCGCCAAGGGCGAGACCGCCGAGGAGGTCACCGGACTGGCGCGCGGCATGCTCGACAACGCCGTCCTGGTGTCCGTGCCCGGCCCGACCCTCGACATCGTTGGCACCGGCGGCGACCAGGCGCACACCGTGAACGTGTCGACCATGGCGGTCATCGTGGCCGCGGCCGCGGGCGCCCGTGTGGTCAAGCACGGTAACCGGGCCGCCTCCTCCTCGTGCGGCACCGCCGACGTGCTGGAGCGCCTGGGCGTGGTCATCGACCTGCCCCCGGAGCAGACCGCGCGGATGGTCGAGGAGGCCGGGGTCGCGTTCTGCTTCGCGCCGCTGTTCCACCCGGCGCTGCGGCACACCGGCCGGACCCGCCGCGAGCTGGCGGTGCCCACGGTCTTCAACTTCCTCGGCCCGCTCACCAACCCGGCCCGCCCGAGTGCGGCCGCCGTCGGGGTGTTCGACCCGCGCATGTGCGAGGTCGTCGCCGGGGTGTTCGCCGAGCGCGGCGACTCCGCGCTGGTGTTCCGCGGCGACGACGGCCTCGACGAGCTGACCACCACCACCACGTCGACCGTCTGGGTCGTGCACGACGGCGCGGTCCGGCGCGAGAGCCTGGATCCGGCGGTGCTCGGCATCGAGCGCGCCGCCCCCGACGCGCTGCGCGGCGGCGACGTGGAGTTCAACGCCGCAGTGGTGCGCGACTTCGTCGACGGCCGGCCCGGGCCGGTGCGCGACGCGGTGCTGCTGAACGCGGCCGCCGCCCTCGCCGCGGCCGACGGCATCAGCGGCCCGCTGGAGGAGGCGCTGGCCGCGGGTCACGCCCGCGCGGTCGACGCCGTCGACAGCGGCGCCGCCGCCGCCACGCTGCAGCGCTGGATCGAGACCAGTCAGGCGCTCGCCAAGCAGGCGTAGTGCGGCTCCGTCACGGGACCGACCGTGCCGCCGGCCGTGGCCGGCGGCACGCCGTTACGGTCAGAGACCCAGCGAGAACGCCGCCTCCAGGTCATGCCGCGAGTAGGTGTGGAAGGCGATGTGCGTGTCGGAGGACTGCACGCCCGGCACCCGGTTGACCCGGTTCGGGATCACATCGGCCAGCTCCTCGTGCCGGCGCACCCGCACCAGCGCGATCAGGTCCACCCCACCGGTCACCGAGTAGACCTCGCTGACCCCGTCGATCTCGGCGATCGCCTCGGCGACCTCGGGGATGCGGTGCACGTCGGCCTTGATGAGAACGATCGCGGTGATCACGGGGGCCTCCTGGCGTGGGCGGGGCGGCGCCGGTGCGGCCCGGGCGGTGCTCAGTGCACGTCGGAGAGCCGGGAGCCGGCGCGCCAGCGGATCCGGTAGATGAGCAGTCCGCCGACCACCCCGGCGACGAAACCGTACACGTGCGCCGCGTAGGCCGTCTGGGTCTGCTCGCCGGGGAAGAGGGTGAGACTGACGTACAGAAAATACTGGAGGACGAAGTAGGTGGCCACGAGCGTCCAGCCGGGGAGCCGCACCGGGATGACACCGAACACCAGGGTGATGACCCGGCTGCGGAACTGCACCACCAGGTACCCGCCGAGCACGCCCGAGATGGCCCCCGACGCCCCGACCAGCGGCACCGTGGCGTCGGCGCCCTGGGCGAGCGCGAACGCGTAGCAGGCCGCGATCCCGCAGACCACGTAGAAGGCGAGATAGCGGAACCGGCCGAGCCGGTCCTCCACGCACGGCCCGAACACGAACAGGTACACCATGTTGCTGAGCAGGTGCAGTGCGCCGCCGTGCAGGAACATCGAGGTGAACGCCGACAGCACGGGGATCTTGCCGAAGCCGGCCCCCTGGCACTGCGTGGCGTCGGGGAGCTGCTGGCCGGTGAGCAGCTCCGCCGGGACCGCCGCCCACCGCAGCAGGTACAGCTCGACCGCGCACGACCGCGCCAGCGGCTCGGCGCCGTACCACACCGCCATCTGCGACAGCGGCGAGAGCAGGTACACGCCGACGTTGACCGCGATGAGCAGGTAGGTGACGACCGGGACCCGGCGAACCGGGTAGTCGTCGCTGAGCGGGATGCCGGCCATCTGCCTCGCAGTCTCCGTGGGTCGTCGCGGTCGCCTGGGCGAAGCGGGATTCCGCCCGGCCCGCGGCTCACCGCCGCGCGGGAGCGGCCTCGCGGTCCCAGTCTGTCAGGTCGCGGTACCTGTCCGCACCGTCCACCGGGCAGGTCCACGGGGTGTCGAGGTCGATCAGCCGGACGCCGGGGGAGTCCAGCCAGCGCAGCACGCACTCCATCTCGGCCGCGCCCGCGCGTGGCGCCGGGCCGGGGCCGGGCGGGACCGTCTCGGCGGTGTCCACGAGCGCGCGGACGAAGGCGTGCGGGTCGGTGCCGGGGCGCATCAGCCCGGTGCCGGCCAGCCTGCCGTGCCGGACCACGCACACCTCCCACCCGGCCGCGCCGCGGCGGCCGGCGACCAGCTGCGGCAGCCGCGCCAGGGCGGTGAGCCGCTGGGCGCGCCCGGCGCCGGCGAGCAGGGCCGCCAGCCGGTCGCGGTGGGCGGCGGCCTCCTCGTAGCGCAGCTGCGCCGAGAGTTCGCGGATGTGCCCGGTGAGCGCCCGCACGACGGACGCGGTCTGGCCGGTCAGCGCCCGCTCGGCGCGCTCGGCGTGCGCGGCGTAGTCCTCGGGCGACTCGCGTCCCTCGCACGGCGCGCCGCACCGGCCCAGTTCGGCCAGCACGCAGGCCGTGACCGGCCGGCTCGGGGAGAACCGGTGCGTGCACTGCCGCAGCGGAACGACGTGGTGCAGGGCGTCGCGGGCCAGCTCCGCCTCGCGGGCCGACCGGAACGGCCCGGAGTAGGTGGCGCCGTCGTCGAGCACGCGGCGGACCAGCGCCAGCCGGGGGTAGCGTTCCCGGGTGAGCTTGAGCCAGACGGCCCGCCCCGGGTTGCGGGACCGGCGGTTGTACGGCGGCCGCCGCTCGGCGATCAGCCGCAGCTCGCGAACCTCCGCCTCCAGCTCGGTGCCACAGACGATGGGGGTCACCCGCTCGGCCAGGGCGATCATCTCCCGGACCCGGCCGCGGGTCTCCGACGCCGTGAAGTAGGACATCACCCGCCGCCGCAGGTTGCGGCTCTTGCCGACGTAGAGGGCATCGCCCCGGGCGTCCTCGAAGACGTAGACGCCCGGCCGCTCGGGCATGTCCTCGGCGAGCCGCCGCTTGCGGCGCTGCGCGGCCGTGGGCGCGGTGCGGAACGCGCGCAGCTCCTCCAGGGTGTCCACGCCGAACGAGCCGAGCCGCTCCAGGAGCGCGTGCAGCACCCCCACGGTGGCGCGGGCGTCGTCCAGTGCCCGGTGGGTGGGCTCGTCGGGCACCCCGAAGTGCCGGGCGAGCGTGCCCAGCTTGTGGTCGCGCACCTCGTCACGGGGGACCAGGCGGCGGGCCAGCGGCACCGTGTCGACGACCGGCGGGTTCGGCCAGGCGAAACCGTGCGCGGCGCAGACGGCCTTGAGGAAGCCGACGTCGAAGGGCGCGTTGTGGGCCACCAGCACCGTGCCGCGGTCCAGCCCGGCGAACTCGAGGAACGCCGGCAGCACCTGCTCGATGCGCGGCGCGGGCGCCACCATGGCCTGGGTGATGCCGGTCAGCAGCGTGATGAACGGCGGGATCGGGACGCCGGGGTTGACGAGCGTGCCGAACTCGCCGAGCACCTCGCCGCCGCGCACCCGGACGGCGCCGATCTCGGTGATGCCGGCGCCGTCCGCTCGCGACCCGGTGGTCTCCAGGTCGACGACGACGAACGTGGTGCCGGCCAGCGGGGTCCCCAGGTCGTCGAGGGAGCCCTGGAGGGGGAGTCGCTGCTGAGCCACCCGGCCAGCGTACGGTCCGGCCCCGACAGAGACGCGGGCCGGGTGCGGCCGTACGGCCGGTGCCGCCGCAGGTGGGCGGCCCCGGGACCGGCCGCGCGCTCCGGCGCGGGGGCCGGCCGGTATTCTGGCCCGAACACCGATCCGTCGCCGATGCTCCGCAATCGGACGCCGTCGTCCCGCTACGGGCACCGGGCGACTGTGCGCACGACTGTGAGGGAGCGGTGCATGGCGAAACCTGATTCCGCGGACCGCGCCGACGGCGCCGCCGACCGGATGTGGTGGCGCGCCCTCAACGACGCGAGCGCGGGGCGGGTCGTGCTGCCCGAGGTCGAGCCCCTGGTCCGAGAGCACCTGCGGTGGCACCCCCGGGCCGACGCGGCGCTGCTGCGGCGCGCCCACGCCGTGGCGCACCACCTGCACGACGGCCAGCTCCGCAAGTCGGGCGAGCCCTACATCACGCACCCCGTCGCCGTCGCGACGATCCTCGCCGAGCTGGGCATGGACACCGCCACCCTCGTCGCGGCGCTGCTGCACGACACGGTGGAGGACACCCCGTTCACCATCGGGCAGCTGCGCGCCGACTTCGGGCACGACGTCGCGGTGATGGTGGACGGGGTCACCAAGCTCGACCGGTCGATGTACGGCGAGGCGGCGGCGGGGGAGACGTTCCGCAAGATGGTCATCGCGGCCGCCGCCGACCTGCGCGTCCTGCTGATCAAACTCGCCGACCGGGTGCACAACCTGCGCACGCTCCGGTTCCAGCCGCCGCACAAGCAGCGCAGGATCGCGCAGGGCACCCGCGACCTGCTGATCCCGTTCGCCGAGCGGCTGGGCGTCTACCACCTCAAGCGGGAACTCGACGACCTGTGCTTCGAATTCCTGGAGCCCGAGGCGTACACGGCCACCGTGGCGGCCCGGGACGCGGCCCGCGCGCAGGACCGGTCCGAGCTGGACGACGTGGTCGAGCGGCTGCGGGCCGTCCTCGCCGAGTTCCGGGTCAGGGCCGACGTTCTCGTCAAGGAACGTCACCTGTACTCGATCCACACCTCGCGCGGCGGGGACCTCGCGGGACTGGACCCGTTCGCGATCTCCCGCATCTCGGTGGTGGTCCGTGGCGACGACTACCGCGACTGCTACATCGCCTTGGGCGCCATCCACGGGCTGTGGCGTCCGCTGCCGGCCCGGTTCAAGGACTTCATCGCCGTCCCGAAGTACAACCTGTACCGCGCGCTGCACACCGTCGTCGTGCACTCCGGCGGGCGGGTCTTCGACGTGCTGGTCCGTACCGCCGCGGAGTACCGCGTCTCGGAGTTCGGCCTGATCGCCTACGTCGCCGACGCCACCTCCGCCGACGGCCGCCGGGCGGTCACCCACCGCCCCGATCTGGAGTGGCTGCGCCGGCTCCTCGCCTGGCAGGGGCAGGCCGACGCCCAGGATCTGCTGGCCGGGGTGCGCACCGACCTGGGCCCGGACAGCATGGTGACGTTCACCCGGGAGGGCGACCTCGTCACCCTGCCGCAGGGCGCGACCCCGCTCGACTTCGCCTACACGGTGGCCCCCGAGCTCGGCGACGGCTACATGGGTGCCCTGGTGGACGGACGGCTGGTGTCGGTCTCCACCCCGCTGCGCGACGGCAGCAAGGTGGAGATACTGACCGGCGGCGACAGCGGCCCGTCGGAGTCGTGGCTGAGCTTCGTCAAGACGGGGCAGGCCAGGGTCGGCATCACCCGGCGGCTGGCCCGGCGCCGCCTGGAGGAGAGCGCGGCGGACGGGCGGGACCGGGTCGCGGCGGAGCTGCGCGACCGGGGCATCGACCTCATCGAAGTGGAGAGCAGCGGCGTGGCGACCGCGGTCGCCCGCAGGCTCGGCTACCCCGATCTGGACGCGCTATATGCGGCGGTCTGTGGCGGGAAGGTGGACTTCGACGGCCTCGTCGCCGCGCTCGTCGCCGCCTGAGCCCGGCCGCCGTCCGGTTCCGTCGCCGTCGCCCGCGGGCGGGCCCGTGAACGCCCGGTGAACACCGTCTTGGCCCGGCTCCGACGCCACGTGGAAAGATGGAAACGACCATGACGGTGCCGATCGGTGGACGCGGCGTGCGGTGGCCTCGGCGCCGGGATGCCGCGACGTAAGGAGTGGATGGCCGTGAGCTTGACCGCGCCCAGTGTGAGCCAGCGGTGGCGGTGCGCGCAGTGCGGGAACCTCACCCGGTTCGACGTCACCCGCACGCGGCGGTCCCGCGACTACGTGCACGTCGACCTCTCGGGTGAGCCGCGCGTCGAGGAGAGCGAGGCGCTCAGCGAGACGATCGAGGAGGTGCGGTGCCGCTGGTGCGGCAGCGTCGAGGCCGTCGAGGTCGTCGACCGGCCGGCAGCGGAACGATCCGCGCCCGCGGAAAGCGCGTGACGCGCCATGGCCTCCGACACCTCGGATTCCGGCGCGGCGCCCCGGCCCGGGGGCGACGGCGCCGCAGCGGCTGACGCGCCCGAGACCCGTGCCGAGCGGGCGGCCGAGCCGTCCGGCGCCACCGGCGAGGACGGGCAGGTGCTGACCCGGCCGCTGCCCGGCCCGGTGCGCGAGCGCGTCATCGAGTACGGCTCGGACGTGCTCGGCGGCCTGCCCATGGCCGAGCTGCCGTCCGCCCTGCGGCGCGTCGCCCGGTTCGAGCCGCGCCGCCGTGCCCGCCTCGCCGGGCCGCAGATCGCCGCGCAGCTGGAGACCGACGCCGACTTCCGCGGCCGGGTCGGCGACCGGGTCCGCCAGGTGTGGCCGGAGCTGGCCGACGGTCTGGGCAGCGGCGTGGTGCCGCCCGCGGCCGACCCGGTCACCGTGGCGGCGGCCGCGTACCTGCTCCGCCCGGCCGGCTGGCCGGACATCGTGGAGCAGGTGCACACCGAGCTGGCGGAGCGCGAGAGCGCCAGGGAGGCCGACGAGGCCGCCGAGGCGCTCGCCGACCTGCGCCGGCAGCTCGACGCCGCCAAGTCCGAGCACCGCGAGGAGGTGCTGCGGCTGCGCTCGCAACTGCGGGAGCACCGCAGCACCATCGCGGACCTCAGGCGGCGGGTGCACGCCGAGCGGCAGCGCGCCAAGGACGCCACCGAACGCGCCGAGCAGGCGATCGCGGAGGCGGCGGACCGCGGTTCCACGGCGGCCAACCAGGTCGGCGTCGTGGAGGCGGAGAACCGCCGGTTGCGCAACCGCCTTGCCGCGGCGGAGGCCCAGGTCGAGAACGCGCGGCGCGCGGCGCGGTCGGGACGCAGCGCGGAGGAGGCCCGGTTGCGGGTCCTCATCGACGTCCTCATGGACGCCGCGCACGGCCTGCGGCGGGAACTGGCGCTGCCCAGCTCCATCGACAGCCCGGCCGACCTGGTGGCCGACAGCCGCCGCGGGCAGGGGACCGGGGTCCCGGCGCGCGGGCTGCCCGACGACGACCCCGGGCTGATCGACCAGTTGCTCAGCCTGCCCCGGGTGCACCTGCTCGTCGACGGCTACAACGTGACCAAGACGGGGTACGGCACGCTCCCGCTCTCGGACCAGCGCAGCCGGCTGCTCGCCGGCCTGGAGGGGCTCGCCACCCGCACCAAGGCCGAGATCACGTGTGTGTTCGACGGCGCGGAGGTGGACGCGCCGCCGGCGCTGTCCGCCACCCGCCGGGTGCGGCTGCTGTTCAGCGACCCGGGGGAGACCGCGGACGAGCTCATCATCGGGCTGGTGCGGGCGGAACCGCCCGGACGGCCGCTGGCGGTGGTGACCTCCGACAAGGAGATCGTCGCCGCCGTCGGCCGGGCGGGCGCGCGGACCGTCTCCTCGGTGATGCTGCTGCGGCGGCTGGAGGCCGGCTCCGGCTGATCCCGCGCGGGCGCCACGGCCCCCGGAGCCGCGGTGGCCGGATGCGGCCGTGCGCGCGTCCCGCCGTTGTTCACGCGACGGGGCGACAAGTCCACTGTGGTGGGGAATACAGGTTCCTCTGGCCGGTTGAGCGACATGGGGCGGTCCGCTAGGTTCTTCCCGGAGCTTGATCGCCTGTCAGATAGAACGGCGGACCTGTGTCCCGCCGCTGCCCTGGGCGCGCGAGCTCCCGCCGGAGTGGGACCGCGTGGTCGCGCTGCCGCGTGCACATCGACCGCGACGTGCAGCGATGCCAGGCGCCTCCCCGCTGACACGTGCGCCTCGCTGCCCGGCTCCCCCGCCCCCACTCCCTCCGCGGAGTTCGACTTAAGGAGCGTGTACCGCCCGTGATCAACCATGGTGGTCGGCGCACGGCCCGCCGGATCGCGACCGGCCTCGGCGTCGTGGCCGCCGGAAGCCTCATGCTGCCCTCGGGAATCGCCTACGCCGACCCGGAGCCCACCCGGGAGGACGTCGAGGCCGAGCTCGACGAGCTCAACGAGCAGGCGAGCGCCATCGTCGAGGAGTACAACCAGGCGAAGGAAGACTACGAGGCCGCCGAGAAGAAGCTTGAGGAGCTGGAGAACCAGGTCGGCGACGAGGAGGACCGGTACAACGAGCTGCGCTCGCAGGTCGCCGAGTTCGCCAGCGCCGCCTACCAGGGCGGCGACCTCAGCGCCGTCTCGACGGCGCTCTCGGTGGACGACCCCGATGACATCCTCAACCAGTCGGCCGACATCGGCTACCTGTCGGAGACGCAGCGGGCCGCGCTGGAGGAGTTCGCCGGTTCGTCGGAGCGCCTGATGCAGCTCAAGGACGAGGCCGAGGCCGCTGTCGAGGAGGCCGAGGGCAAGAAGGACGAGCTGGAGGAGAAGAAGCAGGAGGTCGAGGAGGCGATCGCCGAGCAGGAGGAGCTGCTCGCGCAGTTCCCCGGCTCCGACCCCACGGGCGGCGGCGAGACGGCCGGCGGCAGCTACACGGGTTCGGCCTCCGGGAACGCCCGCTCCGCCCTCGACTACGCCTACGCCCAGCTCGGCAAGCCCTACACCTATGGCGCGGCCGGCCCCGACACCTTCGACTGCTCGGGACTGACCATGCGCGCCTGGGGCGCGGCCGGGGTCAGCCTGCCGCGGACCTCCCAGGCGCAGGCCAGCGCGGGGCAGCAGGTGAGCCGCGACGCGCTGCAGCCCGGCGACCTCGTGTTCTTCTACGAGGGCCTGACGCACGTGGGCATCTACGCCGGCAACAACCAGATGGTGCACGCGCCGCGCACCGGCAAGAACGTCGAGGTGGTCTCCCTGGCCGGATACTGGGACGGCCAGTTCGTGATGGCCATCCGCCCCTAGGCCGGCCGCGTCGGCAGGGCGTTCGCCGCCCGGAACACGGTGCGTCCGTGGGCCGGGCGGCGCCGTCGTTCCGGCCGCGTGCCGCGGCGGGTCCGGGGCCGCCGGACCCCTATCCGATATGCGAATTATGCGAGATTAGTTAGCAAAATAACGAATTGGTTGAGATCGGGAGGGGAGTCCACTACTGTGCACTCCCGAGCGGTCGTCGTTCTCGCCATCACCAGGGTGGCAGCGACCGGCTCCCGCCGTTCTCCGCGCCCCCCTGCTGCGTCCCACCCGGCAGCGCGGAGGCCGGGGAAGCCAGACCGGGGCGCGCCACCCCCGTTCCCCCAAGGCGCGCGGCCGCGACGGCCTCCCAGGGTGAATCAGTGACCATCCCAGTGGCGCTGTAGGGCGATATCTTCGTGTACCCGTGTCCCCCGTGTCACCGCGTACCTCGCCCGAACCCCGCACACGCGCTGTGCCGGCAGGCGGTTCTTGGGAGAAAGGTGTGCCACAACCGTGGATAACCGCCATGATCGTGGCTCGTATCGCCGCCATTTGGCGGCCGTGGGCTTCGTCGCCGCCGGCGCCTTGGTCCTCTCGCCCGGCGTCGCCAACGCCGAGCCCACCCCGGACGAGGTCCGGGAACAGATCGAGCAGCTCGAACAGGAGTTCTCCGAGCTGAACGAGGCGTACAACGCCGCCCAGCAGGACCACGAGGCCGCCCAGAAGAAGCTGGAGGACATCCAGCAGGAGCTGGAGGACACCGAGGCCGACCTGGAGAGCCTGCGCGGCAGCGTCCGTTCCCTCGCCAACGCCGCCTACAGCGGCACGGACTACAGCTCGCCGGCCTACCTGCTGTCCAGCAGCGGCCCCGAGGACGTGCTCCGGCACGCCGCGGACGTCGGCTACCTGTCCAGCAGCCAGGAGCAGAGCCTGGTCCAGTACTCCGAGAAGCGGGAGACGCTGGAGTCGCTGCAGGACGAGGCCGAGCAGACCGAGCAGGAGGCTCAGGACCGCCTTGACGAGGCCGAAGAGGCCCGCGACGAGGGCGAGCAGAAGATGGAGGAGCAGCAGGAGCTGCTCGACTCCCTCACCGCCGAGGAGCAGTCCGACGCCACCTCCGGGGTCGGCGCGGCCGAGGAGACCTCGTCCGGCGGGGCCTCGTACCACGGCTCGGCGTCCGGCGACGCGCGCATCGCGCTGGAGTTCGCCTACGCCCAGGTCGGCAAGCCCTACATCTGGGGCGGCACCGGCCCGGACGGCTATGACTGCTCCGGCCTGACTCAGGCCGCGTGGGCGGAGGCCGGCGTCAGCCTGCCCCGTGTCTCGCAGGACCAGTTCCACGCGGGCACGCGCGTCTCCTGGGACGAGCTCCAGCCGGGCGACCTGCTGTTCTTCTACGACAGCTCGGCGCCCACCCACGTGGGCATGTACGCGGGCGACAACCAGATGGTGCACGCTTCGACATCGTCGAAGCCCATCGGCGTGGTCGAGCTCAGCGACTACTACCGCACCAACTTCGTGGGTGGGGTCCGCCCGTAGCGAGCCGTCCGCTGCCGGTCCTGCGACCGGCGTTCACGGGGGCCGCGGCGCACACGCGCCGCGGCCCCCGTCACGTTGCGGGTCCGGCCGCCGAGGGGCCGGACCCGGGCGAACCGTCAGCCGCCGTAGATGGCGTCGATCTCCGCGGCGAACTCCTTGGCCACGACGTGCCGCCGGACCTTCAGCGACGCGGTGAGCTGGCCGCCCTCCACCGTGAAGTCCTGGGGGAGGATCGTGAACTTGCGCACCGACTCCGCCCGCGACACCGCCCGGTTGGCGCGGTCCACCGCCACCTGCACCGCCGCCCGCAGGTCCGGGTCGTCGGCCAGTGCCGCGGCGGTGGCGGCGGGGTCCTTGCCGTTCTGCTGCTTCCAGAACTCCAGCGCCTCGGGGTCCAGGGTGATCAGCGCGGCGACGAAGTTGCGGTTGTCGCCGACCACGATGCACTGGCTGACGAGGGCGTGCGAGCGGATCCGGTCCTCGATCACGGCCGGCGCCACGTTCTTGCCGCCGGCGGTGACGATGATCTCCTTCTTGCGCCCGGTGATGCGCAGGTAGCCGTCGTCGTCCAGTTCACCGAGGTCGCCGGTGCGGTACCAGCCGTCCTCGTCGAACGCCTCGCGGGTGGCCTGCGGGTTGTTCCAGTAGCCGCGCATGACGTGGTCGCCCTTGACCAGCACCTCGCCGTCGTCGGCGATCCGCAACGACACCCCGGGGAACGCCCGACCCACCGTGCCGATGCGCTGCGTGGTGGCATCGTTCACCGCGGTCGGCGCGGAGGTCTCGGTGAGGCCGTAGCCCTCGATGACGGTCAGGCCGATCCCGCGGAAGAAGTGGCCGAGCCGCTCGCCGAGCGCGGACCCGCCGGAGATCGCGTGGGTGGCCCGGCCGCCGAGGGCGGCCCGCAGCCGCCCGTACACCAGGCGGTTGAACACCGCGTGCCGCAGCCGAAGCCACAGTCCTGGGCCACCGGCGTCCTGAGCCTTGCTGTAGGCCACGGCGGTGGCGGCGGCGATGGCGAAGATGCGGCCCCGTCCCTCGGCGACCGCCTTCTGCTCGGCCTTGTTGTACACCTTCTCGAACACCCGCGGAACGGCGAGCAGGAAGGTCGGCTGATAGTCGCCCAGGGTGTCGATGAGTTCCGGGCCCGTGCTGGGGAAGTGGCCGAGGACGGTGTGAGACTCCACGCAGCCGATCTGAATGACACGTGCGAAGGAGTGCGCCAGCGGCAGGAACAGCAGCGTGCGGCGGCCCTCGACCTCGAACACCTCGCGCAGCGGGGCGTGGATGATGTTCTTCAGGGTGAAGAGCAGGTTGCGGTGCGTCAGCTCGCAGCCCTTGGGGCGCCCGGTGGTGCCCGAGGTGTAGATGATCGTGGCGAGGTCGTCCGCGCCCACCGCGGTGCGCCGCTCCAGTACGGCGGACTCCTCGATCCCGGAGCCCGACTCCCGCAGCCCGGCCAGTCCGTCGCCCTCGATCGGCCACACGTGCTTGAGGTGGGGGAGTTCGCCGCGCACCGCGTCGACCCGCGCGGCGTGCTCGGGCAGTTCCACGAAGGCCGCCAGCGCGCCGGAGTCGCCGATGATCCACGCGATCTGCTCCTCGGAGGAGGTCTCGTAGATCGGTACGGTCACGGCCCCGACGGTCCAGACGGCGTAGTCGATGACGGTCCACTCGTAGCGGGTCCGCGACATCAGCGCCACGCGATCGCCGTGCCCGACACCGGCGGCGAGCAGCCCGCGGGCGATCGCCATGACGTCGCCGAGGAACTCGGCGCACGTCACGTCGCGCCACTGGCCGGACTCCTGGCGCCGGAGCATGACGGCGGCGGGCTCCTCGGTGGCGCGCGCGAAGGGGGTGTCGGTCAGTCGCGCGTCGGCGGGGGTCTCGACCTTCACTGGACGGCTGTATTCGCGCACGTGGGTCGCTCCTGGACTTACGGGGGATGACAGTGCTGTGACGACGGTAACAAGCTTCGTTACTCGCTGGTAGAACCGGTTCTTGTTCGGTATGGGAAAGTGATCCGGCCGCCGGGCGCCCGGGGGTCCAGTATGCCGCCGCGGGTCCGCCGGACGCGGCGGGCCACGGGGTTACGGGCAGGTAGGGGAGAAAGGCCACCCTCCGCCCCTGAATCCCCTCCGGGATGCCCCTGGTTCGATCGCCGCGCCGTACCCTGCCCGCCGCCCGCTGATTAATCTGGCGGTAAAGCGACGAACAGGCAGGTGAGCATGGCACGACCCAACGGTGATCCCGCGGGATCCCCCGACATCGTCGACGACGCGCTGCGGCTCGTCGGGGCGGTGCGGCGAAGACTCATCGTCGCGGGGGTGCGCCGCGGCGTCGCCAGTGCGACGGGCGGCACCCCCCGCACCCCCGACGTCTGGGAACAGGCGGTGCGCGAGGAGCAGCGTCAGGACGAGCCGGCGCTGGACCAGTTGCTCGGCATCGTCCGCACGAAGGGCCCGGAGGTGGCCGGGCACCTGGGCCGGGCCGGAGTGGTGCTGGTCGGCGCCCTCGGCGAGACGTGGACGGTCATCGGACGGTCCATCGAGCGCGCCCAGCGCGAACGCGAGGAACGCGAGCGGGCCGGTGCCACCGAGCCGACCCGCCGTCCCGGCTGACGTCCCCCTCCCCGCCTCCGCCCCCCGATTCGTCCGGCCGCCACGCCCCCGCGTCCGCCCCGTGCGGCGGAAGCGGGGGCGTCGTGTTCCCCCCGCCGTTGTCAGTCCAGCGAGCGCAGGTTAGCCTTGCCTAACCGGGTCGCCACCCCCTGGGGGCGCCGTCCGTTCCCGCCCCGGGACGCCGGACGCCGCCCGGACCCGGCGCCGTCGCGACGACGGGTGGACACGAGACCGAAGGACGTCATGAAGAGGACGATCGAGCGCCTGGGCGCGGGCCGGCCGGCCCGCGCGGCGCGGGTGCGCGCGGGAGTGGGCCGCAGAGAGCTGCTCGCCGGGGCGGGGAGCGTGCTGCTCCTCGGCGCGGCCGGCTGCGCGGGCGGACCGGAGGACACCGGCGAGGCGTCCGGCACCGGCCGCCGGATCGAGCACAAGCACGGCACCACCGAGGTCGCGGGACGGCCTTCCCGGGTGGTCACCGTCGGGCTCACCGAGCAGGACTACGTGCTGGCGCTCGGCGGAACCCTGGTCGGCGTCCGCGAGTGGTTCGGCGGCTACGACGGAGCGCTGTGGCCGTGGGCCCGGGAGGTGCTCGGCGACGCCGCCGTCCCCGAGGTGCTGCCGGTCGACGAGCTCAACTTCGAGCAGATCGCCGCCCTGGAGCCCGACCTCGTCCTCGGGGTGAACTCCGGCCTCACCCAGGAGGAGTACGACCTGCTGTCCAACATCGCGCCGACCGTCGCGCAGCCGGCCGGCCTGCCCGACTACGGGGCGCCCTGGCAGGACATCGCCCGCATCGTCGGCCGCGCGCTGGACCGCGAGGACGAGGCCGAGGCGCTTGTCGCCGACATCGAGGAGCGGTTCGAGCAGGTCCGCGCCGAGCACCCGGAGTTCGACGGGGCCACCGGCCTGCTCGCCACGTTCATCGACGAGGCGGCCTTCGTCTACGCCGAGGGACCGGCCCCCGGGTTCCTCACCCAGCTCGGCCTGCAACTGCCGGAGGCGGCCGCGGAACTGTTCACCGGCGAGAACCGGGAGCCGGTCGAGATCAGCCTGGAGCAACTGGAGGTCCTCAACTCCGACGTGCTGCTCGTGGGCCTGTACGGCGATGGGGAACGGCTCGCGCGGCGTCCGGTGGTGCGCGATCTCGACGTCGCCCGCGAGGGCCGGATGCTCACGATGCCGGAAATGAGCGACGTCAACGGGGCGCTGTCCTTCGGCTCCGTGCTGAGCCTGCCGTTCGCGCTCGACGAGCTGGTCCCGCGGCTCGCCGACCTCATCGACGGCGACCCGGAGACCGAGGCCGCGGCGGTGGAGTGATCCGGCGGGCACCGGTGACCGCCGGAACGGCCCGGGCGGTGCTCACAGCTCCAGTTCCGCGAGCACCGGACGGTGGTCGCTGGCCGCCACTACGTCCTCCGCGGCCAGCAGCTCCACCGGGACGCCGGCGCGCCGGACGGTGAGCTCCGGGGCGGTGAGCACCGCGTCGATGCGGCGCCGTGGCCGCCGGGCGCTGAACGTTCCGGCGGCGGCCCGGCCGGCCTGGGCACCGGGGTCGGCCAGCCGGGTGGCCAGCAGCCGCCACGCCGGGCCGTCCGGGCCCTCGTTGAGGTCGCCGGCCAGCACCGGCCGGGCTCCCCACTCGGTGGCGACCCGTTCCAGGACGTCGAGCGCCTCGCGCGCGTGCCGCAGCCGGGCGCCGGCGTCCAGGTCGAGATGGGTGCAGCCCACGGCAAGGCGGCGGCCGTGCGCCTCCAGCACCGCCACGGCGATCGCCCGGACCGGCAGCCCGGACAGGCGGCGCAGCACATGGTGCTCCCGGTGCACCACCGCCACCTCCGGCCGCACGAGCACCGCGAGCCCGCCCGGACGGCGGCTCACCGCCGCCGTCAGTCCGGCCCGCCGCGCCAGCCGCCGCCGCGATCCGCGCCACCCCAGCAGCCGCGGGGCCTCCTGGAGGCAGACCACGTGCGGCCGGCAGCCGCGGATGACCCGCGCGACCGCGTAAGAGTCGTCGCGCAGCGAGCGGACGTTGTAACTGAGCACACGCAGAACCGGCACCCCTGGGTGATACCCGGTGACCCGCGCTCGCGCGCAGCTGTTCGGCATGACCGGCACCGGGCGGCCGATGCCGCCTAGAGCACCGCGCCGTCGTCCGGCCCGCTGTCGCGCGGCGGGCGGTCGCCCATCCGGACGACCAGCACGACGAAGCCGGCGATGAACGCGGCCACCGCGCAGAACGCCAGCCAGCCGGGGATGTTCAGGCTGAGCATGGTCGAGGTGAGCAGCAGGACCGGGCCACCGAACAGGCCCGCCCAGGACAGGCGGCTGACGAGGTCGCCGCGTGGCAGCGGTGGCGGGGGCGGCGGGACGAAGTGGTCGTGGTCGTCGGCCCGGCCCTGGGTGGGGTGCGGCGCGGGCCCGGCCGGGCCGGGGGTGTCGCCGGTCAGGTCGTCGAGGAGGCCCGGTTCGTCGCGGCCGGTGCGGTCGGCCAGCGGCGGGGACTCGCCCGCGGACAGGTTCTCGGCGTCGGGCCACTCCGGAGCGGCGCGGCCCGGCGCGCCGGGCTCGTAGAAGCGGGACACCAGGTCGGCCCACACGTCGTCGTCGCCGGGGTCCCCGGCCGGTGCGGCGTCGTGGGCGGTACCGGCGGCGGGCGCCGTACCCGTTTCGCGGGGGTCGCGCCGGTCGGCCGGCTCGCCGCCCGGCTCGGTGTGCGCCTCCAGGTCGGGCAGTTCGGTACGCAGGATCTCCTCGGCCGCGTGCCGCTCGTTGGCGTCGACGTACAGGTGGTCGGTCGGCGGCTCCCGCAGCGCGGCGCCGCCGGGCTCCAGTACGTCCTCGTCCAGCGGGATGGCGTAGGCGGCGATCCCGGCCCGGCGGAGCGCGTCCAGCATGACGTCGGCCAGCGCGGGAGGCAGCAGGATCAGCGGGACATAGGCGTCCGCGAGCAGACCGTTGCCGCGGCGATGCGTCATGCGTCTAGTCCTTCCCCGCTCCGGCTGTTGTCGCGTACGAAGGCGAGGCTGCCGTCGAAGATCGCGGCCGCGTCGTTGTCGAGGGTGGCGACATGGTAGCTGTCGTCACAGGACCGAACGGTCACCGGTGCGTTGACCGCCCTACTTGTGAGGATACGCAGACTCGCCGGACCGATCACATGATCCTCCGGACTCCGGTAGACCAAAATCGGGGCGGTGATCCGGCCCAGATCGCGGCGGGTCGTCCGCCACAGCCTGGGCAGTGTCGCGGCGGCGGCCGTGGGGACGCGATCGTAGCCCACCTCGAACGCGCCGGGCTTCTTGATGTCCCCCGCGACCGCCCGCGTCGACGGCAGCACGCGGCGCAGGACGGGGGCCACCAGGAGCAGCGGGTTCTCCAGCGCGAGGGAGGGGTTGACCACCACCACGCCCGCCACCGCGTCCGGGTGCGCGGCGGCCAGCCGCAGCGCCAGGCAGCCGCCGACGGACAGCCCCATGACGAACACCTCGGCGCAGCGCTCCCGAAGCGCCGCGAACGCCGTCTCCGTGGCGGCGGCCCAGTCGTCGGCGGTGGTGCCGCTCATCTCCTGCCACGTGGTGCCGTGGCCGGGCAGCGCCGGCAGGTCGACCGTCAGGCCGGCGTCGGCGAGGTGCCGCGCCCAGGGCAGCATCGACTGCGGGCTGCCGGTGAAGCCGTGGCACAGCAGGACGCCCACGGGGCCGCCGTCGTGCCGGAAAGGGTCCGCTCCCGGTAGAAACGGCATCGCTGTCTCCGTATGTCGTATGTCGTGGGTCGTGGGCCCGGCGCGCCGTGGGGCCGCCGCCGCGGTGGCGCTATCGAAACTAGCCGAGCGCCGGGATCGCCGGAAGTCCCGTCCCGTGGGGCATCCGGCACGCCGGGCCGCGGTCTTACCCGCTGGTAACCGGACGCGCCATTGGTAGCAGTGCTCCGGCGATGCGAAGATAACGGCGATTGTTCGTGGCAGCGGGGTGGCGGAGAGACGGCGCGCCGGAATCGACGAGGCCGGCCCTCCCCGCACGGGCGGGGGTGAGACTGGGTGTTCTACTGGGTGGTCAAGGCGATTCTCGGCCCGGTGCTCGCGGTGCTGTGGCAACCGCGGGCCGAGGGCGTGGAGAACGTGCCGCGGTACGGCCCCGCCATCATGGTCAGCAACCACCTGTCCTTCTCGGACCACTTCTTCGGCCCGCTGCCGCTGCCGCGCAAGATCACCTTCCTCGCCAAGTCGGAGTACTTCACCGGCAAGGGCGTCAAGGGCCTGGCCAGCCGCGTCTTCTTCACCGGCGTGGGCCAGATCCCCATCGACCGCTCCGGGGGCAAGGCCAGCGAGGCCGCGCTGCGCACCGGCCTCAAGGTGCTGCGCCAGGGCAAACTGCTCGGCATCTACCCCGAGGGCACCCGCTCGCCCGACGGCAAGCTCTACCGTGGCCGCACCGGGGTCGCCCGCCTCGCGCTGGAGTCCAAGGCGCCCGTGGTGCCGATGGCGATGATCAACGTCGACAAGATCATGCCGCCCGGCCGCACCGTGCCCAAGCTCGGCATCCGTCCCAAGGTGGTGTTCGGCAAGCCGATGGACTTCTCCCGCTATCAGGGCATGGAGAAGGACCCCCGCGTGCTGCGGGCCATCACCGACGAGATCATGTACGCCCTGATGGAGCTGTCCGGCCAGGAGTACGTCGACCGGTACGCGCAGTCCGTCAAGGCCGAACTGGAGGCCGCGGCCCGTGAGGGACGCAAGGAGCAGCACGCCGACCGCCGGGAGCGGCGCAAGACCAGGCGCGAGACCCGCCGGGCCGAACGCGCCAAGCGGCGCGCCGAGCGCAAGGCGCTCCGTGCCGAAGGACGCGGCGACCGGACGGACTGACGCCCCGGGCGCGGCCATGGGATTCGAGGTCCCCCTCTGGCGCGGCATCGCGGTGTTCCGCACCGCCGCGCTCGTGCACGCCGTCGCCCTCATGCTCCAGCACCTCGGCCGGATGGACCACCCCGCGCTGGCGTGGGCGGTCATCGTGGTCATGGCGGCGTGGACCGCCGTCGCCGGTTACGCCTACGCCCGCCCGGCGCTGCGGGGCTGGCCGCTGCCGGCGGCCGACCTCGGCGTCGCGTTCGCCTGCATGCTGAGCACCGGTGTCGTGGGCGGCGCCGGCTATTTGGACGCCGCACCGCCGCTCACGGCCACCTGGTTCGCGGCCGCCCCGCTGTCGGCGGCCGTGCTGGGCGGCCGCCGCTGGGCGGTCGGCGCCGCCCTCGGTTACGGGGTGGCCGACCTGCTGCTGCGCGGCGAGTTCGGCGCGGCGGTCCTCAACGGCGTCGTGCTGCTGCTGCTCGCCGGCTACGCCGTCGGCTACATGGCGCACATCGCCGCGGAGTCCGAGCGCCGGTTCGCCCGCGCGGTCGAGCTGGAGGCGCGTACCCGCGAGCGGGAACGGCTGGCGCGCTCCATCCACGACTCCGTGCTCCAGGTCCTCGCCATGGTGCAGCGGCGCGGCACCGAGCTCGGCGGTGAGGCCGCCGAGCTGGGCCGCCTCGCCGGGGAACAGGAGGCGGCGCTGCGCGGCCTCGTCGGGCGGGACCGCCCGGCGGGGGACGGGGTGGACCCGCCGCCGGGGACGGACCGCACCGACCTGTGCGGGCCGCTGGCCGCGCTCGGCTCGGCGACGGTCACCGTCTCCACGCCCGCCACCGAGGTGCCGGTCCCGGCCCTGCTCGCCGCCGAGGTCGAGGCCGCGGTGCGCGCCGCGCTGGCCAACGTCGACCGGCACTGCCCGCCCGGTACCCGATCCTGGATCCTGGTGGAGGACGAGGGGGACACCGTCACGGTGACCGTGCGCGATGACGGTCCCGGCATGCCGGCCGGCCGGGTCGAACAGGCCGCGGCCGACGGGCGGCTGGGCATCGCCCAGTCCATCACCGGCCGGATCCGCGACCTCGGTGGCGAGGTGGCGATCAGTACCGCCCCCGGCGAGGGGACCGAGATCGAGATGCGCGTGCCACGGTGACGGCCGGGCGCTGCCAGCGACCACGAGAGGACGGCGGCATGGCGGACGGGGAGATCCGGGTCATGGTCGTGGACGACCATCCGATGTGGCGGGAGGCCGTCGCCCGCGACCTCGGCGAGGCCGGCCTGGAGGTGGTCGCCACCGCGGGCGACGGCCGCACGGCCGTCCGCGTCGCGCCGGCGGCCCGGCCGACCGTCGCCGTGCTCGACCTCCAGTTGCCCGACATGTCCGGCGTGGCGGTGACCCGTGAGCTGCTCGCCCAGGAGCCCGCGCCGCGGGTGCTCATCCTCTCGGCGAGCGGTGAGCACCAGGACGTCCTGGACGCGGTGAAGGCCGGCGCCACCGGCTACCTGGTGAAGTCGGCCAGCCGCGAGGAGCTGCTCACCGCCGTGCGCCGGGTGCACGTCGGCGACGCGGTCTTCACGCCCGGGCTGGCCGGCCTGGTGCTCGGCGAGTACCGCCGCCTGGCCACCGCCGCCCGCGCACCCGAACGCCCCGCGGCGCCGCGGCTGACCGACCGCGAGACCGAGGTGCTGCGGCTGGTCGCCAAGGGCCTGACGTACAAGCAGATCGCGGCGCGGCTCACCCTCTCGCACCGCACGGTGCAGAACCACGTGCAGAACACGCTGAGCAAGCTCCAGCTCCACAACCGGGTGCAGCTGGTGCGCTACGCCATCGACCAGGGGCTGGACGGCGAGGACTGATCAGCGGGGACGGTAGATGCTTCCTCCGTGTCCGATATCTTCGATCACGACGAGATGTTCGTCCTCGTCGATGCGGTAGACGACACGGTAGGTGGCACGCCGTGCGGACCACAGACCAGTGAACGGCTCACGCAGGGGCTTGTCCACCCGGCGGGGCTCCTCTCGCAGGGGACCGAGGATGAGTTCGAGGGCCGCAGCTGCCGCCCCCTCCGGGAGTTCCTCATTCACCGCTCGCCTGGCGTTGCGAGACCACCGCAGATCGTAGGGAACGCTCACGCGGTGCTCCGCCTCCGCCGCCGGTCCGCGAGGACTTCTTCGGTCGTGTAGACGTCACCTCGCGCGATGTCGGCTTCGGCTTCGTAGATGGCCGCCACCGCCGCGCGGTCCGAGAGAATCTCCAGGGTCTCCCGCAGACTCTCCCATTCACCGATCGAGATCACGACGGCGGCGGCCTTTCCATTGCGCGTGATGAGGAGCCGCTCGCGCTGCTTCTCCACCTCGCTGACGAGTTCGGACGGTCCGGCCTTGACGTCGGCCAACGGCAGGGACTTCATGGTCCGAATTCTCGTCGTCCCAGCTGGTGGGCGTCAGCCGAACCGTGCGCCTACTCCAGCTCGGCCCAGCCCTTCGAGCGCTCCACCGCCGTGCGCCAGCGCGCGTAGGCGCGCTCGTCGCGCTCTCCCGGCTCGAAGCGCCGGTCAAGCTGCCAGGTGTGCGTCAGCTCCTCGGTGGACGCCCACACGCCGGTGCCCAGCCCGGCGAGGAAGGCGGCGCCGAGCGCGGTGGTCTCCTGGATCCGTGGCCGTGCCACGCTCACACCGAGCTGGTCGGCCTGCAGCTGGCAGAGCAGGTCGTTGGCCGACGCGCCGCCGTCCACGCGCAGCTCCGGCAGCGCGGTGCCCGACGCGGTGGCCATGGCGTCCACGACGTCGCGCACCTCGAAGGCGATGGCCTCCAGCGTCGCCCGCGCCAGGTGCGCCCGGCCGGTGCCACGGGTGATGCCGAAGATCGCGCCGCGGGCGTGCGGGTCCCAGTCCGGCGCGCCCAGGCCGGTGAGCGCCGGCACGAACACCACGCCGCCGGAGTCCTGCACGCTCGCCGCCAGCGCCTCGGACTGCGGCGCGGTGTCGATCAGCCCCAGGCCGTCGCGCAGCCACTGCACGGCGGCGCCGGTGACGAAGATCGAACCCTCCAGCGCGTAGTCGAGCCGGCCGTCGGGGTGCTGCCACAGCACGGTGCTGAGCAGCCCGTGCTTGGGGTCCACCGCCTCGCCGCCGGTGTTCACCAGAACGAAGGACCCCGTGCCGTAGGTGCACTTGGAGGAGCCGGGCAGGTAGCAGTTCTGCCCGAACATCGCGGCCTGCTGGTCGCCGGCGATGCCCGCCACCGGGATGCGCAGGCCGAAGAACTCCTCGGGGTCGGTGTCGCCCACCGGGCCGTAGGAGGGCACCACCTCCGGCAGCGCCGACATCGGAACGCCGAACAGGTCGCACAGCTCGGGGGACCATGCGCCGGCCCGGATGTCGTACAGCAGGGTCCGGGAGGCGTTGGAGGCGTCGGTCACGTGCCGCGCGCCGCCGGTGAGCCGCCAGATGACGTAGGAGTCGACCGTGCCCACCGCGACGTCGCCGGACTCCACACCGCTCCACGCCCGGGCGTCGTGCCGGGAGATCCAGGTGAGCTTGGAGGCGGTGAAGTAGGGGTCCAGGCGCAGGCCCGTCAGCTCGGTCACCCGGTCCTCGTGCCCGGCGTCGCGCAGCTCGGCGCAGATTCCCGCCGTGCGGCGGTCCTGCCACACGATGGCCCGCCGCGGCGCCGTGCCGCGTCTGCGGTCCCACAGCACCGCCGTCTCCCGCTGGTTGGTGATCCCCAGGCAGGTGGGGGCCTCCTCGGTGCCGTCCAGCGCCACCCGGCAGGCGGCGAGGGTGGCCTGCCAGATCTCCTCGGCGTTGTGCTCCACCCAGCCGGATTCGGGGTAGTGCTGGGCGAACTCCTGGTAGCCGCGCGCGAGGACGGCGCCGTTCTCGCCGACGATCAGCGCGGTGACGCCGGTGGTGCCGGCGTCGATGGTGAGCACGGACATGGGGTTGGCCTCCAGTAGCTCTGGCGACTATGGTCTAGACCATGTGAGACATGCGGCACGGCACCGTGCTCCCGTGTCGGTCGTCTTCCACCCGGACTTACCCGGTACGTGGAAGTCGCAACGCTACGCGATCCGGTGGCCGTGACGGCGGTCACAGCGTCCTCGCCAGGGTGGCGGGGACACGCCACGAGGTCAAGGGTCCGCGGCGGCGCCCAGGCGCGCCCGCGGGGACCAGTGGCGGCTCCCCGTGCTCCGGCGGCTGGTGGGCCGGGCGCGGGGGATACTGGGCTTCCGGTTACCTGTGGTTGCTGGTTCATCGACAATTTCGAGGAGTACACGCAATGCGAGTCGGGGTGCTGACCGGCGGCGGCGACTGCCCGGGTCTGAACGCGGTCATCCGCGCGGTGGTGCGCAAGGGCATCAAGGACTACGGGTACGAGTTCGTCGGCTTCCGGGACGGCTGGCGCGGCCCGCTGGAGGGCGACACCATGCCGCTGGACCGCGCGGCGGTCAGCGGCATTCTGCCGCGCGGCGGCACCATCCTGGGGTCGTCGCGGACCAACCCGATCAAGATCGAGGGCGGCGTCGAGCGCATCAAGGACAACCTGGCCGGTCTCGGGCTGGACGCCCTGGTCGCCATCGGCGGCGAGGACACCCTCGGCGTGGCCCGCAAGCTCTTCGACGCCGACGTCAAGGTCGTGGGCGTGCCCAAGACCATCGACAACGACCTCAACGCCACGGACTACACCTTCGGGTTCGACACGGCGGTGAACATCGCCACCGAGGCGATCGACCGCCTGCACACCACCGCCGAGTCCCACCACCGCGCGCTGATCGTGGAGGTCATGGGCCGGCACGCCGGGTGGATCGCGCTGCACTCGGGCATGGCGGCCGGGGCGAACGTCATCCTCATCCCCGAGCGGCCGTTCGACATCGACGAGGTCGTCGCGCACGTCGAGAGCCGGTTCAAGACCCGCTACGCGCCCATCATCGTGGTCGCCGAGGGGGCGCACCCCAAGGAGGGCCAGATGGAGCTGGCCACCGGTGAGCGCGACGCCTTCGGCCACGTCCGGCTCGGCGGCATCGGCCAGCGCCTCGCCGAGGAGATCGAGTCGCGTACCGGCAAGGAGGCCCGCTCGGTCGTGCTGGGGCACGTGCAGCGCGGCGGCACGCCGTCGGCCTTCGACCGGGTGCTCGCCACCCGCCTGGGCGTGCACGCCATCGAGGCCGTCCACGACAAGGACTTCGGCAAGATGGTCGCCCTGCAGGGCACCGACATCGTGCGGGTCGACCTGTCGGCCGCCACCGACAAGCTCAAGACCGTCCCGGTCGAGCGCTACCAGGAGGCCGAGGTCTTCTTCGGCTAGCCGCCCCGCGGCCGCGGCGCCCCCGCCCGGACATCCGGGCGGGGGCGCCCGTGCGCCGGGCCGGCCGTGGCCGATCCGGTTGCGCGGGTGTTCGATACTGGAAACGAACACACGTCACGGTCCCGCGCCGGTCCGGCCGGGACACCCCCTAGCGACTCTCCCCGGAGGTGCCGTCATGTCCGCGCCACTCGACTCAGCGGCGGCCGAAGTCCGTGCGGTCGACACCGCCGCGCGGTCCGGCGTCCAGGACGGACTGGGCGAGCTCTGCGTCCTGATGAAGCTCGGCGAGATCGTGCTCAAGGGCAGCAACCGGCAGCTGTTCGAGCGCCGGCTGCACAACAACATCCGGGCGGCGGCGCGCGGCCTGGGCGAGATCCGGATCTCCCAGCGCAAGGGCGTCATCGTCATCCGGGTTCCGGGGGGTTCCGACCTGCAGGTCGCCGAACTCGCCGAGCGCATGCGCAACGTGATGGGCATCGTCTGGATCCACCTGGTGCGCCGGGTGGCCAAGGACGTCGACGCCGTCACCGACGTCGCCGTGCGGTCGATGGCCGAGCGCACCGGCACCTTCGCCGTGCGGGCCCGGCGCCGCGACAAGCGGTTCCCGATGACCTCCTCGGAGCTCGCCCGCCACCTCGGCGCCGAGATCCAGGAGGCGCACGGCCTCCCCGTCAAGCTCAAGCACCCCGACAACACCGTGTTCGTCGAGGTGGACAAGGACGAGGTGTTCGTCTTCACCGACGGCATCCCCGGCCAGGGCGGGCTTCCCGTCGGCATGAGCGGCCGCGCGCTGGTGCTGATGTCCGGCGGCATCGATTCGCCGGTCGCCGCGCACCGCATGATGCGGCGCGGGCTCAAGGTCGACTTCCTGCACTTCTCCGGGATGCCGTTCACCGGCCCGGAGTCCATCTACAAGGCCTACAGCCTGGTCCGCCAGCTCGACCGCTTCCAGGTGGGCTCGCGGCTGTTCGTCGTGCCGTTCGGCAAGGCCCAGCAGCAGCTCAAGAACTCCGGAGTGGAGCGGCTGCAGATCGTCGCCCAGCGCCGGCTGATGCTGAAGACGGCCGAGGCGCTGGCCGAACGCCTCGGCGGCGCCGCCCTCGTCACCGGTGACGCGCTCGGCCAGGTGTCCAGCCAGACCCTGACCAACATCACGGCGCTGGACGACGCCGTCGACCTGCCGATTCTGCGCCCGCTCATCGGCATGGACAAGACCGAGATCATGGCCGAGGCCCGGCGGATCGGCACGCTGCACATCTCCGAACTGCCCGACGAGGACTGCTGCACCCTGCTCACCCCGCGTCAGGTGGAGACCGCTGCCAAGATCGAGGACCTGCGCCAGATCGAGAAGCGGCTGGACGTCGAGGAGCTGGCCGAGCACCTGGCCGCCAGCGCGCAACTGCACCGGCCGAGCTTCCTCGGCGACAGCGCCCCGGCGGCCTGAGCCCGCCCGGGCCTACGTCGCGGCCGGGTGCGGCCGCGACGGCGACCCGGGCCCACCGCTGCGGGCCGGACCCGGCCCGCGCGGCCGACCCGGGCCGGCGGTTCACACCGCGGCCACCGCCGGCTCCGGCGCCGGGGTGAGCGTGCGCCCCACCAGCGCGGGCAGCGTGCGCACCGCGTCCGCGAGCTGGTCCAGGTCCGTGGACACCAGGGCCTGCGGGCCGTCGCACAGCGCCTTCTCCGGCTCCGGGTGCACATCCACGATGATGCCGTCGGCGCCCACCGCGATGGCCGCGCGCGACAGCGGCAGCACCAGGTCGCGCTTGCCACCGGAGTGCGACGGGTCCACGATCACCGGAAGGTGCGACAGCTCCTGCGCCACCGGCACCGCGCTGAGGTCGAGTGTGTTGCGCGTCGCCTTCTCGAAGGTCCGGATGCCGCGCTCGCACAGCACGATGTCGAGGTTGCCGCGCTGCGCGATGTACTCGGCGGCCATGAGCCACTCCTCGATGGTGGCGCTCATGCCGCGCTTGAGCATCACCGGCCGGCCGGCCTCGCCGGCCGCCTGCAACAGCGCGAAGTTCTGCATGTTGCGGGTGCCGATCTGCAGCATGTCGGCGTAGCTCGCCACCAGCTCCACGTCGGCCGGGTCCACCACCTCGGTGACGATCGGCAGCCCCGTCTCGGCGCGCACGTCGGCGAGGATCCGCAGCCCGGCCTCGCCCAGGCCCTGGAAGGCGTACGGCGAGGTGCGCGGCTTGTAGGCGCCGCCGCGCAGCAGCGCCGCCCCCGCCGCCCGCGCCATGCGGGCCGCGGCCAGCGTCTGCTCGGGCGTCTCCACCGCGCACGGGCCGGCGATCAGCGTCATGTGGTCGCCGCCGATCGGCACGCCCCCCACGCGCACCACCGTGCGGCTGTCGTGGTTCTCCCGGCTGACCAGTTTGTACGGGACGGAGACGCGCAGCACGTCGCTCACCCCCGGCAGGGCCCGCAGGTCCAGGGTCTCGAACTGCTGGACGTCGCCGACGAGCCCGATGATCGTCCGGCTGACACCTCGGGTTACGTACGCCGTCCCGCCCGCCGTGGTGACCACATCGACGATGTGGTCGATGTGGTCGGGCGTGGCTTCGGAATCCATCACGATGACCATGTACGCCGTCCTTCAACGCGTCTGAAGATGACTGGAGATAACCGCCGGACAAACGAAAGAGCCCCGGGCCGTGCGGCCCGGGGCTCTTGGGAAGTCGTCCGTGTCAGCGCAGCGCTATTCGGGCGACCGTCCCACCCATGGGCCGGTAGCCATAAAAGCGCCAGAAGTTCCGCTGCATGTCAGCGACTATAGCGCACCCCCGTTCGCCGAAGTCCCAGCTTCCGCCAATGATCCGCCCATCGCCGGGTGAACGCGGTCCGGGTAACGCCAGGTCGGCGCCGGGTGCGGGGGCCCGCCACGGAACGTCACCACGGCCTGGCAAGATGGCGGTACAGCCACGAAGGAGCCCCGATTGCCCGAGCATCGACTTCCGCCGGGGCAGCACGTGCCGCGAGGCTGGCCGGCGGTGCACTACGGCCCGGTTCCCAGGTTCCGGCCGGAACGCTGGGACCTGCGCGTCTACGGGATGACCGCCTCGCTCGGGGAGTACCGGTGGACGTGGCCGGAGTTCGCCGCCCTGCCGACGGCCGAGATCACCGCGGACCTGCACTGCGTCACCAGGGTCACCCTGCTGGACGTGTGCTGGTCGGGGGTGCCGGCCAGCGCCCTCGTCGCGATGGCGCCGCCCGCCGACTCCGCCAGTCACGTCATGGTGTGGGCCGAGTACGGCTACAGCGCCAACCTGTCCATGGCCGACTTCCTCGCGCCCGACGTCCTTTTCGCCACGCACCGCGGTGGCGTGCCGCTGACCCCCGAGCACGGCCGGCCGGTCCGTCTCGTGGTGCCGCGGCTCTACGGGTGGAAGAGCGTGAAGTGGGTGCGCGCCATCGAGTACCTGGACGCCGACCGGCGCGGTTTCTGGGAGGAACGCGGCTACCACAACCGCGGCGACCCGTGGAACGAGCAGCGCTACTCCTACCAGGAGCGCCCCGGGGACGGCCCGCCGCTCGGCTAGCCGGGCCGGGGCGCGCCGGGGATACGTTGTGCGCATGCTCTACCTCGCCATCGGCAGCCTCCTGGTCGCGCTCGCCAGCGCCGGCGAGCTGGTCCGCCGCACCGTGCTGCACCGGCGGCGGCAGCGGGTCCTGGCCGCGGACGCCACCCGCGCGACCCTGCACACCGCGGCGCTGGCGGCCCCCGCGCTGCGCCAGGGGCTGACCCGGGAGTCGGCCCGCCGTGCCGCGCGGCACCTGCGGGCTTTGCTGGGCAGCCCCGCGGTGGCGATCGTGGACACCGGCGAACTGCTCGCGTGGAACGGCGCGGGCGGCGCGCACGCCACCGAGGCCCTGCGGCTCGCCCGCCCGGTTCTCGCCAGTGGCCGGCCGCACGTGCACGAGCGGCTGAGCTGCGACGACCCGGGCTGCGCGGTGCGCGTCGCCGCGGTGGCGCCGCTGGTGGTGGACGGCCGGCCGGCCGGCGCGCTGCTGGCCTTCGCGACGGACCGTGCCGCCGCACTGGCCGAGGCCACCGCCGAGGTCGCGGGCTGGGCCTCCGGGCAGCTGGAACTCGCCGAACTCGACCGGTGCCGCGCCCGGCTGGCCGACGCCGAACTCCGCGCGCTGCGGCTGCAGATCTCGCCGCACTTCGTGTACAACTGCCTGACCACCATCGCCTCGTTCGTGCGGACCGACCCCGAGCGCGCCCGCGGGCTGCTCCTCGACTTCGCCGACTTCGCCCGCTACTCCTTCCGCAGTTCGCGCAACCTCACCACCCTGGAGGAGGAACTGCGCTCCATCGACCGCTACCTGGCCCTGGAGCGGGCCCGGTTCGGCGAGCGGCTGCGGATGACCGTCCGGGTCGCGCCCGAGGTGCTGCCGGTCAAGGTGCCGTTCCTCTGCCTGCAGCCGCTCGTGGAGAACGCGATCCGGCACGGCATCGAGGGCAAGCCGGGGGCCGGGCAGGTCAGCGTCACCGCCCGGGACGCCGGCGCCGAGGCGCACATCAGCGTCGAGGACGACGGCATCGGGATGGACCCGGACCGGCTGCGTGCCATCCTGTCCGGGCAGGCCGACGGCTCCAGCGGTATCGGGCTCGCCAACGTCGACGAACGGCTGCGCAACATGTTCGGTGACGCCTACGGGCTGGTGATCGAAACCGGCCCCGGCGCGGGAACCCGGGTCAACCTCCGATTCCCGAAATTCCTCCCCAAAGCCGACGGCTGACCCGGGCGTCGAGTGCCGGATCGGCCATTCCCGGCGGCCCCGCGGTGGTGAACGGCCCGCTGGTCGGGGCGATAACGGGGCATCCGCTCACCACGGCCACCGATCCCGTCGCATTACGCCAAAACGGTTGCGGGCGCCGGAGGGCTCGGCCATCCTCGGTGACATGCTTCGTGTCCTCGCGGTGGACGACGAGCTCCCCGCCCTTGAGGAGATGGGCTACCTCCTCCAGCGCGACCCGCGCGTCGCGGAGGTGGTGACCGCCGGTGATGCCACATCGGCCATGCGCCTCATCAGCGACCGGGCCGCCGCGGAGGACCCCGTCGACGCACTGTTCCTCGACATCCACATGCCCGGACCGAGTGGAATCGACCTGGCACGGTTCATCTCGGCGCTCGCGCTGCCGCCGGCCGTCGTGTTCGTCACCGCGCACGAGGACTTCGCGCTGACCGCGTTCGAACTGCGCGCCGTCGACTACCTCCTCAAGCCGCTGCGCGAGGAGCGGCTGGCCGACACCGTCGACCGCCTGGTACGGCTGCGGCCGGGACGCGCCGACCGCACCCGCGTCCCGGTGGAGCTGGGCGGGCGCATCCGGTTCATCGAACGTTCCGACATCTGGTACGTCGAGGCGCGCGGCGACTACGTGCGGCTGCGCACCGCCGAGGGCAGCTTCCTGATCCGCAGCACGCTCGGCGCGCTGGAGCGCGACTGGGCCGGGGACGGCTTCGTCCGCATCCACCGCAGTGTCCTGGTGGCGGCGCGGCACGTCTCGGAGCTGCACCTGGACGGCGCGCGGGCCAAGGTCAAGGTGGGGGAGGAACTGCTGCTGGTCAGCCGCCGGCAGACCCGGGAGGTGCGCGACCAGCTCGTGCACCGGCTCGCGGGCGAACGGGGCGGCCGGTGACCGGCCGGCCGGACCGGCCCGGCCCTCCCGGCGAGCCCCCGCGCCGCACGGTGGTCGCCTCGCCCGCCACGCGGCGCGCCCTTGCCGCGCGGGCCGCGCAGCACCGTCTGCCACCGCCGCCGGAGCGCGGGACGGCCGCCCACGGCGTCGGCGCCAGGCCGCTGCTGCGCCGCCAGTTCGCGCTCGGCGGCGCCTGCGCGCTGTTCGTCCTGGGCACCATGATGACGCTGCCCGCGCTGTTCGCCCTCGTCCCGTGGCTCGACGACCTGGAGATCGCCGGCACGCCGCTGGCCTGGATCGTGGTCACCCTCGGTGCGCCGCCGTCGATGGCCGCGGTCCTCGTGCTGCACGTGAGCCGCGCGGAGCGACTGGAACAGTGGGCGGTGGACGAGGGGGCCGCGGCCGCCGGAGGCGCCCCGGAGCCGCCCGTGGCTCCCCGGCGCCACGTCGTTGCGCGGCTCCGGCCGGGCCGTCCGGCCACCCGCGGCGAGGGCCGGCGGTGATCCCCCTCGTCGGCGGCGCGATCATGGTGACCGCGCTGCTGATGAGCCTGCTCGTCGTGGCCGGCTACTTCGGCCGCTCCAGCGGCGTCTCCGACTTCACCACCGCCACCCGCCCCACCCCGCTGCTGACCTCGGCGGCGGCGGCCGGAGGCGAGTACACCTCCGCCGCCACCTTCCTCGGCTTCGCCGGGCTGCTGCTCGTCCAGGGCTTCCAGTCGGTCTGGCTGTTCATCGCGCTGAGCGCCGGCTATGTGCTGCTGGCCGTGTTCGTCGCCGCACCGCTGCGCCGCTCCGGGGTCTACAGCCCCTCCGACTTCGCCGAGTGGCGGTTGCGCAACCGCAGGGTGCGCCGGATGGTGAGCGCCTGCGTGGTCTTCACCGGCTGGGTCTACCTGCTCGCGCAGTACGCGGCGGCCGGCGTCCTCGTCGACCGCTTCCTCGGCCTGCCCGAGCAGGCCGGCTGGATCGGCGTCACGGCGGTCACGCTCGTGATCGTGCTGCGCGCCTTCAGCGGCTCCGACACCGGCTTCCAGGCGGCGTTCTTCTGGGTGAAGCTGGTGGCGATCGCCGTTCCGGCGGTCGTGCTGCTGGTCCTGTGGCACCTGCAGGACGGGCCGCACGTCGAGCACACCGGGGTGCCGGTCTTCGCCGAGACCACCACCGTGCGCGTCACCGAGGACCAGCGGCTGACGCTGCCCGAGGCGACGCGGGTGACCGTGACCGGCCGCATCGACGGACGGCCGGCCGCCGGCGCGGAGCTCCGGCTCGCGGCCGGCGGCCACCACGTCGCGGCCGGCAGCGCGCTCACCTTCGAGGCGGGCACGGCCGTGCCGCACGCGGAGGGGGTGCCCCCGCTCGAAGGACGGCAGTGGCTGGCGATGGAGGCCGACGTGCCCCTGCTCAGCCTGTACTCGATGCAACTGGCGCTCGCGCTCGGCGTGGTGGGGCTGCCCCAGATGGTGGCGCGGCTCTACGGCGCCCCCAGCGCGCGGGCGGCCCGGCGGATGGTCGTCCTGACGCTGGTGCTGATCATGGTGTTCTCGATCTTCCCGCTGATCTACGCCGGGCTGGGACGGCTGTACGCGGGCGACCTGCTGCTGACCGGTGGCAGCGACATGGTGGTCCTCGCCCTGCCGGAGCGGATCGCCCCCGGCGCGCTGGGCCAGGCACTGGTCACCCTGCTCGCCGCCGGGGCCGCCGCGGCGGTCATCACCGTGACGGCCGGACTCGCCACCGCGCTGGGCGGCACCATCTCGCAGTGCGTCCTCGGTGGCGGGTCGGGGATGTTCCGGCTGGGGGTGCTGATGGCGGTGGGGGTGCCGCTGGCCGGCCTCCTCGCGTTGCCGCGGCTGGCCGAGGCGGACCTGGTCCCGATGGTGCTGCTCGCCTTCCGGATCAGCGCGGTGACCGTGGCGCCGGTCCTGCTACTCGGCGTGTGGTGGCGGCGGCTCACCGACGTGGGCGCCGCCGCTGGGATGGCGACCGGGCTGGCCGGGGTCGCCGCGGGAGTGGCGGCGCCGCTGGCCGGTCTCGATCCGGCGACGCCGGCCGGCTGGCTGCTCTCGGTGCCGACCCTGCTGCTGGTCCCGCTCGTGTTCGCGGTGATGGTGCTCGTCTCGCGGCTCACCGGCCGCCGGGTGCCCGAGAGCGTGGACGCGATGCTGGCCCGGATGCACCTGCCCCACCGGACGTCGTGACGACGCACTCGCACCGGAGGCTGCCGGACCGCCGGGGAACGCCCGTCCGAACGGCCGGATGGGCCCGTATGGCCACTGCCGCCCCCACTCGCGCCGCTATCGGGGACTCCGGCTGCTCCCGGTCCGCGCTCCGGATCGCCTACGAGCACTGACCACAAAACAGCGGACAGGTATGCAAACCCTGCGCGACCTGCGGCCGGAGCGCTCGGGCCGGTGCAGGTCGCCGGTGCCGCGCCCGGAGAACCCGGAGGAGCCGGGCGGCCGGTCCCGTTCGGGCCATCCACGGCGAACCGCTCGTCGGCCACCCCTGGCTCCTCGAGGCGCCGGAGCCTCGGTTCCCGACACCCGCCACCCTGAGGAACCACTCGGCTAGAACTCGGTCACCCCGCTGCGGACGCACTCCTCCAAGAGCCGGTCCGGCCGGGAGAGGGAGTCGAATGCGATGTGGACGGGGATCACCAGGCAGACGGGGATGCTGATGTTCAGGTCCTCGACCAGGTCCAGGTCGTTGAGGATCGCGGTCCCCCCGACGTCGTCGACGGCCCCGGCCGGGCCCGCGGCGCCCAGCAGCGCGGCCACCGTGGTCCCGGCCGCCGCCAGCGCCCGTGTTCCGAACATGAGAACCTCCCGGCCACGTCCGCTCGCGGGATCGCGGGTCGTGGTCGACGGCTACGTTACGTGGCGCGGGGCGCGGCGCTGGCGCGCCACACCGCCCGGCCGGGGAACCGCGACGCGCGGCCCGGATCGCGCGGCCCGGCGGAGCCGCCCACCGAGCCGGACGACCGCTCGTCGTACCGGAACGACCGTTGGTCGGCCGCCCGGCCCCGCGTGGCGACGCCTCCGCGCCGCCCGCCGATCGGCGGCGCCGTACGGCGTTCCAGCCTCTCTGCAGAGCCTAGGGTTGTTCTCAGCGGCCGGCCGACAGTCTCGTCGGCGGAAGCGATCGGTTCCGGCCGTGGCCGGGACCGAGAGGGGGGAGGACCCCGGCGCCGTGCACGCCACCCGGAACGGGAAGCCGCGTGGCGGGGAGGGGAACGGCGTCGGAGTGTTGCCGCCCGGCCACCATCCCGAGGATGGTGGCCGGGCGGCAACGTGCTGCGCGCGGTCCGGCGCCCGCCGGTGTCCAGTCGTGGTGCTCGGAGTGGCCGGGAACACGCTCGGCGGTGCGTGGCCGCCGATTCCGGTGTGGGGTCTGTGGTCGTTGTGCCGGTCCAGGGAGGCCGGGTGGGCGGCTAGACGGTCGGCCGCTGAGCCGTGCGGGTGGGCGTGCGCCCCATTCCTCCAGCGGTGTGGTGGATGCGTTCGGCCTTGCCGTTGGCCTGGGGCCGCCAGGGACGCCTCCACCGGGGCGAGACGCCCGGCTCGGAGCAGGCCGAACGCTTGGTGGCCTTGGCGTACGCCCAGGCGTTGCCGGTCAGCGCCCGCTTGACGCCGATTCCGTGGCCGGCGAACCAGGCCGTGGCGCGGCGGGCCGGTGCCTTCCCGTCGTCCAGGATTTCAGAGCAAGCCAGGCGCGTGTGGTCGTGGGCGGCGGCGCGCTAGGGCGGTCGCCCGGCCGGTGTTGTCGTGGGCCTTGTTGGGCCGGGCCGCCACCGCCCGGCCGCGTTCGAGCCGCTGGTCCCGCACCCCCGCTCGCCGATCGCCATGGCCGGCCGGACCGAAGACGGATGGGCGGGCACCCCTGCGGCGTTCACGTCCACGGCCGGCCAGCCGGTCCGTTGGATCGTCGCTCTGCTCCCGCCCGTGCGGGCGGAGCGCCGCGGAACCGCGCGCCTCGTCGGTGCGGATCCTGGTGGAGCCGACCTCGACCTCCCGGCAGAGCCTCCGGTGCGTGGAATCTCCTCGGCCGTTGATCCAGGTACCGGAGGCGGCGCCGGTGTCCGGGGAACCGCGCCGCTGTGCCACCGATCAGATCCCGGTCGGCGCACCATTGACGGGATTCCCGGCGACCCTAGTCCTCGTCACGGTCGTCCCGGTCGCCGCGGCCCGGCCCGCCGTTGCCGAACGGGCTGGTCCACAGCTCGATGGTGGCGCCCTCCTCGGCGCGGCCGGTGGGGCTGTAGGCGGCGACCCGGTTGCCCATGATCTGGTGCACCTCGACCTCGAAGCCGAGCTCCTCCAGCTCCTTGCGGGCGTCGTTCACCCGCCAGCCGGTGACGTCGGGGATCTCCACCTGCTCGGGCCCGGTCGACACGGTCATCGTCACCTCATGGCCGTTGGCCACGGCGGATCCGGCCTCCGGGTCCGTCGAGATGACCTGGTCCCGAGGGACGCTGTCGCTGGCCTGCTCGGTGACGGAGACGCGCAGGCCGCTGGACTCGAGCTGGGCGCGGGCGTCCTCCCGGTTCATCCCGGTCACGTCGGGCATGTCGAAGCCCTCGCTGACGGCCAGGGTCACCCCGGCCGCGCGGTCGGCGTCCTGGCCCGGCTCAGGGTCGGAGGACAGAACCGTGCCGGCCGGATGCTCCTGGGAGGACTGCTGCTCCTCGTTGACCTCCTCGAAGCCGGCCTCCCGGAGCCGCTGGCGGGCCTCGGAGACGGGGAGCCCCACCACCTCGGGCATCGGGACCGTCTGCGGGCCCAGCGAGAGCGCCACCGTGACGGTGTCGCCCGGCAGCGCCCGCTCGGAGGCCGCCGGAGTGCTCTCGGCGACGGTGCCCTCGTCCGCGTCGTCGCTGTACACGCCCTCGTCGGCCACCGAGATCCGCAGGCCCTGCGCCGACAGCTCCTGCTCGGCCTGCTCCTGGCTCATCCCGACGAGTTCCGGCACCTGCTCGTAGCGGCCGAACCCCATCCACCAGCCGAACCCGGCCAGCAGCACCACGAGCAGAGCGGCGGCCGCGAGCAGCGGGTAGCGCAGGTCCCGGCGCCGGCCGGGGCGCTCGTCCTCGTAGTCGTCGTCGGGCACGTCGGGCAGTTCCACCACGAGCGTGCTGTTGGAGTCGTCCTCGGAGCCGGACGGCCCGGCGGCCGTCGCGGCGGGCGGCAGCGCGCCGGGGGCGCCCGCGGCGAAACCCGCGGGAGGGTGCGGGCCGGCGCCCGCCAGGTTCGGGTAGACGTCCAGCACCGCGGCGAGGAACCGCCCGGCGTCCGCCGGCCGGTAGCGCGGGTCCCGCTCGGTGGCGCGGGCGACCAGCGCGTCGACCTCGGGCGGGATGCCCTCGACCGTCCGCGACGGAGGCGGCACGTCCTGGTTGACGTGCTGGTAGGCGACCGCGATGGCGGAATCGCCGGTGTGCGGCTGCGCGCCGGTGAGGAGCTCGTACAGCATGATGCCGCACGCGTACACGTCCGTGCGGGCGTCGGAGACGCTCTGCGCGATCTGCTCGGGCGCCAGGTAGGCGGCGGTGCCCATGAGCGTGCCCGTCTTGGTCAGCCCCTCCTGCGCCGCCTCGACCACCCGGGCCAGGCCGAAGTCCACGACCTTGACCTGGCCGTCCCGGGTGAGCAGCACGTTCTCGGGCTTGACGTCCCGGTGCACCATGCCCGCCTGGTGGGCGGCGCCGAGGCCGGCGAGCACGGGAGCCATGATCCGCAGCGCGTCGTGCGGGGCCAGGCGGCCCCGCAGGTTCAGCAGGTCGCGCAGCGCGCGGCCGGGGACGTACTCCATGGCGAGGTACACGTGGCCCTGGTCGGTCCCCTGGTCATAGACCTGCACGACGTTGGGGTGGGACAGCTTGGCCACCGCGTGCGCCTCGTTGATGAAGCGGCGCACGAACTGGGGGTCCTGCGCCAGGGAGGGGTGCATGACCTTCAGGGCCACCCGCCGGTCGAGCCGAAGGTCATGGGCGACATAGACGGTCGCCATGCCGCCACCGGCCAGTCGCGACTCGACGTAGTAACGCTGATCGAGGGTCGCGCCGACAAGCGGGTCCGCAGTCGTCATGTCCACGGAGGCGAGTTTACGGGTAGCCGGGCAAAGTGCGACGGGCCGATGGTTTTCCCGTTACCGGAACGGGGTAAAAGCAGTTGCTCGTGGTCACGCGGATGTGACGTTCCGGCACGTTCCCCCGGCCGGTGCGGCGTCACCGCGCCGGCCGGTCCGGCTGCGGTGAGGACGCCTCGGCGTACCGGCGGACCGGGATCCGGCCGGCCCGGCGCGCCCGCCGGCCCGCGGCGACCGCGTCGCGCATGGCCGCCGCCATCAGCGCGGGCTCCCGGGCGCGGGTCACCGAGGTGGCGAGCAGCACCGCGTCGCAGCCCAGCTCCATGGCCAGCGCCGCCTCGCTCGCGGTGCCGATACCGGCGTCCAGGACCACCGGGACCCCGGCCTGCTCGACGATCAGCTCGATGTTGTGCGGGTTGCGGATTCCCAGACCGGACCCGATCGGCGCGCCGAGCGGCATCACCGCGGCGCATCCCACCTGCTCCAGGCGGCGGGCCAGCACCGGGTCGTCGTTGGTGTAGGGCAGCACCACGAAGCCCTCGTCGACGAGGCGCTCGGCCGCGTCCAGCAGCTCCACCGGGTCCGGCAGCAGGGTGCGCTCGTCGGCCACCACCTCCAGCTTGATCCAGTTCGTCTCCAGTGCCTCCCGGGCCAGCCGGGCGGTGCGCAGGGCGTCGGCGGCGGTGAAGCAGCCGGCGGTGTTGGGCAGTGGCCGGATTCCGTGGCGGCGCAGCACGTCCCACACCGAGCCGCGCGCGGCCGGGTCGACCCGGCGCATCGCCACGGTGGTCAGCTCGGTGCCCGACGCGGCCAGCGCCTCCTCCAGGATGTGCAGCGACGGCGCGCCGCCGGTCCCCATGATCAGCCGCGAGGCGAAGCTCTGCCCGGCGATGACGAGCGGGTCGTCCGCGGCGCGCGGTTCGGTGGGCGCGGTGGTGGGTTCGACGGTCATTCAGCTCTCCTCCGCGGTCGTCCCCGCCTGCCGGCGGGGGAGGAAACGGATGTTGCGCCGGGCACGGCCGGGCCCCGGCCGCCGTGGCGCGTGGACGGCGGACGGCGCCACCGCGTCAGCCCCCCTGCACGGCCGTGAGCACGTCCACCCGGTCGCCGGGCGCCACGGCGGTGTCGGCCCAGCCGGTGCGCGGCACCACCTGGTCGTTGACGGCCACCGCGACGCCGCTGGTCGCATCGGTCAGCGAGCGCACCACGTCCGCGACGGTGCTGGCCGGCGCGACCTCGCGCGGCTCGCCGTTGATGATCACGTGCACGGGTTCCTCACCTTCCTTGCGGTGCGGGTGCCGCCGCCCGCGGGCCGGGTCAGGCGGCGCTGCGCGCCGTCCGGCGGGTGGCGGCGAACGGGCGGGCGACGTCGGGCAGCTCGCCGTCGGCGAGCGCCGCCGCCATGGCGTCGCCGGTGACGGGGGTGAACAGCACGCCGTGCCGGAAGTGGCCGACGGCCAGCTGCAGCCCCGGCACGTGGGTCGGCCCGAGCAGGGGTTCGTTATCGGGGGAGCCGGGGCGCAGGCCGACGCAGGTCTCCGCGATCTCCAGCTCGCTGACGCCGGGCACGAGCTCGTGCGCGTCGCGCAGCAGCTCCCAGACGCCGCCGACCGTGAGCCGGGTGTCGTGGCCGGCCTCCTCCTGGGTGGCGCCGAGCACGATCTCGCCGTCGTCGCGGGGCACCAGGTAGACGGGCCCGCCGCGGACCAGGCCGCGGACGGTCCGCGAGACGATCGGAGGCTCCCCGGCGGGCGTGCGCAGCCGCAGCAGCTGGCCCTTGACGGGCCGCAGCTCGGGCAGCACGTCCTCGGGGATTCCGCCGATGGAGCCGCTCCACGCCCCGGCGGCGAGCACCACCTGTGGCGCCGACAGTTCGGAGGGTGCAGCGGCGCCGGTGCCGGCCGGGCGCGCCAGCCGGACGCCGCGTGCCGCGCCTCCGGCGCACTCGACGGCGGTGACCCGGGCGGGCACCAGGGTGACGCCGCGCCGGACGGCCGCCGCGCGCAGCGCCGCCAGCAGCCGGCGCGGGTCCACCGAGTGGTCGTCGGGCGCCAGGAACCCGCCGCGCACCGAGGGCGCGAGCATGGGCTCCAGCCGCCGGCACTCCCGGCCGGTGAGGCGGCGGGTGGCGATGCCGAGCCGGGCCCGCAGGTCGCCGAGGTCGGCCAGCCGGGCGAGGTCGTCGGTGTCGAAGGCCACCTGCAAGGTGCCGCCGGTGCGGTAGCCGGGGTCCAGGCCGCTGTCGGCGGTCAGCTCCGCGACGAAGCCGGGGTAGCGCTCCCGGGCGGCGAGGCCGAAGCGGGTGAGCCGGTCCTCGCCGTAGCCGGCCTCGGTGGCGGGCGTCAGCATCCCGGCCGCCACCACGGACGCGGCGTTCCGGTGCTCGGGCCCGACCACGGTGACACGCAGGCCGCGGCGGGCGGCCCGCCACGCCGTGACCATCCCGATCAGTCCGGCGCCGACGACGATGACGTCGGATTCGGCGGTGTTCGCGGGCGTGGCGTGGTTTGATGGGGACGGCACGATGCCAGCTCCACTCCCTTCGCCGGTATGACCCGGATCAGGTTCGTGCGGTCGGAGGCTGCCAGCCTCCCTCTCAGCCGGGTCCCTACCCGGCTCCCGCGGGGACGTCGCTGCGGTCCATGGTAGATCCCGGCCGCCCGGCGGGCCAGGGCGGGGGTGTGCGCTACGCCCACAGCGATAACCAGCCGGTCGGCGTTTGGAATCAGCCGGTTTGTGGGACATTGACGGACGTGACACAGATCGACCGTGACACGGACGCCCTTGTCGGCGAGTGGCTCACCCTGCGTGAGGCGGCCCAGGCGCTCGGAGTCAGCCCGAACCGCGTGAAGCAGTTCATCCGCGACCACAAGCTTCTCGGCGCCACGCGCGCGGGGGAGGTCTCGGTCCCCGCGGCCTTCATCTCCGGCGGCGACGTGGTCAAGGGGCTGCCGGGCACGCTGACGGTGCTGGCCGACTGCGGGTTCACCACCGACGAGGCGCTGCGCTGGCTGTTCACGTCGGACGACACCCTGCCGGGCGCCCCGATCGAAGCCATCATGGCCAACCGGGGCACCGAGGTGCGCCGCCGCGCCCAGGCGATGGCGCTCTAGCTCCCGGCCCCGGCCGGCGGTGGAGGGCGGACGAGACGGACCCCGCCGCGCGGACGGCGTGCCCGGACCGGGCGCGGCGCCCGCGCGGCCGGGCGTCAGCGCGGCGGACGCCGGTCGACGAGCACCAGCAGCAGGCCGACGAGCAGCACCGCGGCGGCGGGATAGCCCAGCTGGGACGCGTCCAGCCAGGTCAGCGCCGCGCCGCCGGTGACACCGCCGAGTGATATCCCGGCGTACAGGGCGGCGCTGTTCAGGCCGAGCAGCACGGCGGCCGAGCCGGGGTCGACCGCGACGGCGCGTTGCTGCTGCGGCACGGTCACCAGCCAGGAGACCGCACCGAACAGCATCATCCACACCACCGCGGCGGGCATGGCCGTGGTCGCGGCCTGCAGCGCGAGCGTGAGGACGACCAGCAGCGGCGCCGCCACCAGCACCACCGATCGCGGGCCGCGTGCGTCGGCGAGCCGCCCGGAGACCACGTTCCCGGCCACGGCCATGAGCCCCCAGACCCACAGCAGCGCGGTCATCGCACCGGCGCCGCCGGCGGCCGGGCCGAACACCGCGCCCACGTAACTGAAGACCGTGAAGCAGCCCCACAGGAGGAACAGGGTCTGCGCCGCGACCAGCAGCAGCCGCCGGTTCCCCAGGGGACGCAGCCGGGCCGCCAGCCCGACGGCGGGCAGCCGCACCCCGCGCGGCATCCGCAGCAGCGCCACCACCGCGGCCACGGCGAGCCCGGCGACCAGCCACAGCGATGCGCGCCAGCCCAGCGTCGTGCCCAGCCAGGTCCCGAGGGGGACGCCGAGTGCGGTGGAGGCGGTCATGCCGCCCACGACCACCGCCATGGCGCGCCCCTGGTAGGCGGCCGGGCTGAGGACGCCGGCCATGGCGCTGGCGTTGGGCGAGTACATCGCCGCCCCGGCGGCGGCGAGGCCCCGCGATAACAGCAGCACGGGATAGTTGGGGGTCAGTGCCGACACCGCGTTGCCGATCGCGAAGACCACCAGCGCGGCCACCAGCACCGTGCGCCGGTCCAGCCGTCCGGTGACCGCGGCCAGTACGGGGGACAGCACCGCGTAGCACAGCGCGAACACCGTGAGCATCTGCCCGGCGGCGGTGACGCTGACCCCGACGTCCGCGGCGATGCCGGGGAGCACGCCGGAGGTGACGAACATCGCGGTGCCGACGGCGAAGGAGCCCACGGCGAGCGGGAGCAGCCGGACGACGGAGAAGCGTTCCGGCCGGCCGGGCGCGGCCGTGGCCGATGGCGGGAGGCCGGTGGTGGAGGCGGTCACAGGACTTCCTTTGTTTGGCTACCATCAAACAAAGCGAGAGCATCACACGGTAGTTTGATGTTTGTCAAACAATCGGCGGGAGGGTGTCCTGATCCCATGAACCACCTCTTCCAGCCCGCACCGGAGGAGATGCGGCTCCCCCAGGTCCTGGCCGCCCTCTCGGACCCCGTGCGGCTGCGCCTGGTCGCCCAGATGGCCGACGGCGCCGAGCGCACCTGCGGGGTGGAGGCGTGGGACGTGCCGGTGCACAAGTCGACGCTCTCCCACCACTTCCGCGTGCTCCGCGAGGCCGGTGTCACCCGGACCCGCATCGACGGCCGCAGCCGCTGGATCCGGCTCCGCCGCGCCGACCTGGACGCCCGGTTCCCGGGGCTGCTCGACGCGGTCCTCGCGTCCCTGGCGGAGGAGACCCGCGACGACCCGGCCGACGCGGCGGCGGGCTGACCCCGCCGCGCGACGGCCCGGCCGGTCCCGGCCGCCCGGCCGGCCACGCCGGGCGTTACGCTGGCCGACGTGAGCGCTACGGATCTCCGGGACCGCCTGGCCGCCGCCCGCCTCTACCTGTGCACCGACGCCCGCAGCGAGCGGGGCGACCTCGCCGACTTCCTCGACGCCGCGCTCTCCGGGGGCGTGGACGTCGTCCAGCTACGGGACAAGAGCCTGGAGGCCCGGCAGGAGCTGGCCGCGCTGGAGGTCGTGCGCGCCGCGTGCCGCCGGCACGGCGCGCTGTTCGCCGTCAACGACCGCGCCGACATCGCCCGGGCGGCGCGGGCCGACGTGCTGCACCTCGGCCAGAACGACCTGCCGGTGCCCCACGCCCGCGCGATCATCGGCGACGAGCCGCTGATCGGCCGGTCCAACGACACCCCCGCCCTCGCCGCGGCGTCCGCCGCGCAGCCGGGAGTCGACTACTACTGCGTCGGTCCCGTGTGGGCCACCCCCACCAAGCCGGGCCGCTCGGCGGCCGGACTCCCGATCGTCGAGCACGCCGCGGCGCTGGGCACCGCGCGGCCGTGGTTCGCCATCGGTGGCATCGACCTCGGCAACCTCGACCAGGTGATAGCGGCCGGCGCCCGGCGGGTGGTCGTGGTCCGGGCCATCACCGAGGCCGCCGACCCGCACGCCGCCGCCGCCGAGTTCCGGCGCCGGCTCGCCGAGACCGGGTAGAACGCCGGCGGAGGGCGCTCTGTTCGGTGGTCACCAGCGACCAGTGACCGTCCGGCCCGGGGTACCCGATCGGCGGGTTGCGCCGGGTCACCGCGTGGGTGCGCGGGCGGGTGCGGTCCGCCGGGGGCCGCCGGAGGCCGCTCGGAGGGTCCGCGCGTCGCCGGTCCGTGTTCGTCGTCGGGCATGGGGTGGGTGCGCGCGGCCCGCGCGTGCGGGGAGCACCCGCGCAAGCACTACGTCCTGATAACGGGATGGGGACCATCCCCGCGCGTGCGGGGAGCACATGTAGCGGGCCTTCGGGGTCCCACTGAGCATGGGACCATCCCCGCGCGTGCGGGGAGCACAGGGACTAGCAGGGGACTTCCACGAGGGCGGTGGGACCATCCCCGCGCGTGCGGGGAGCACTCTTACTGACCTGCGACGTTATCAGCGCGGAGTCTCGTTTTCGACCACTTTCCCAATGAAGGGTGACTCAGCCAGCCCCGGAGGACCCAGCCTCGCCCTCAGCGACGTTGACGTGAACGGTACGTCCCGCGCCCGGCCGGGGACGTGCGCGCACCGCCCGGCGCGTGATGCCGCGCCGGATCGGCCGCGCGGATGTTCCCGGATGGCCGCGCGGGCGGACCGGGGCGGTCCCCGGGACGTCGGCGATCCAGCCTCGACCGCAGCGCCGCGCCGCACGCCCCCGGGGCCGTGCGGCGCGCACCTGTCAGCGGTTCCGTCGGCCGGGGGCTGGTCGATGCCGGCCGGGGCGGAGCCCTCATGGTCGCCGTGCGCGATGGGAAAGGGCATCGGTGGTCACGTACCGTTCCCCGGCGCCGCTCGCCGGGTCCGCAGCACGTTCGCGGAACTCCCGTCCAGCGGCCGGACCCGCCGTTCGTTAGCCAACCGTCATTGCCGGCCGGGTACCCCGCAACGCGGGAGCCTCCTACCCTCGTGGCATCGATCACAACGGCCGATCCGGGAGGGTACATGCGCAGCACCATGCAGGACGTCCCGCTTTCCGTCGCCGACCTGGTCCGCCACGGCACCACGGTGCACGGCGCCGCCGCCGTGGTCACCTGGACCGGAGGCGAACCGCGCCGCAGCAGCCTCGCGGCGGTCGGCCGGCGGGCCGCCCAGCTGGCGCACGCCCTGCGCGACCTCGGGGTCACCGGCGACCAGCGGGTCGCCACGTTCCAGTGGAACAACCAAGAGCACCTGGAGAGCTACCTGGCCGTTCCCGCCATGGGGGCGGTGCTGCACACCCTCAACATCCGCCTGAACCCGGACCAGATCGCCTACGTCGCCGACCACGCCGAGGACCACGTGGTGATCGTCGACGCCTCCCTGCTGCCCGTCCTCACACCGGTGCTGCCGCGCCTGACGACCGTGCGGCACGTCGTCGTGGCCGGTGGCGGCGCGGAGGACCTGCCCGCCCCGGAGTCGGTGCCCGGCGGTGTCCAGGTGCACCGCTACGAGGACCTGCTGGCCGGGCGGCCCACGGAGTTCGACTGGCCCGTCGTGGACGAACGCGACGCCGCGGCGATGTGCTACACCTCCGGGACCACGGGTGACCCCAAGGGCGTGGCGTACAGCCACCGCTCGATCTGGCTGCACTCCATGCAGGTCTGCATGACGGACGGCCTGCTGGTGCGCCCCGACGATCACGTGCTCGCGGTGGTCCCGATGTTCCACGCGATGTCGTGGGGCCTGCCGTACGCCGCGCTCATGGTCGGCTGCTCCCTGGTGCTCCCCGACCGTTTTCTGCAGCCCGGCCCGCTCGCGGACATGATCGCGGCCGAACGGCCCACCCTCGCCGCCGCCGTGCCGACCGTCTGGCAGGGACTCGTGCGCGAGCTGGCGGACGTCCCGCGCGACGTCTCCTCCCTGCGGCAGGTGGTGATCGGCGGCGCCGCCTGCCCGCCGGCGTTGATGCGGGTCTTCGAGGAGCGGTACGGCGTCCCGGTCCTGCACGCGTGGGGCATGACCGAGACCTCGCCGCTGGGCACCGTCGCGCACCCGCCGCCCGGCTCCGAGGGGGAGCGCCGGTGGTCCTACCGGCTCAGCCAGGGGCGGTTGCCGGCGAGCGTCCGGGGCCGGCTGGTCGGCCCCGACGACCGCCCGGTGCCGAACGACGGCCACAGCGTGGGCGAACTGGAGGTGCGCGGGCCGTGGGTCACCGGCCGCTACCACGGGGACGCCGGGGAGACCGGCGAGGCAGCCGCCGCGGACCGTTTCCACGACGGCTGGCTGCGCACCGGTGACGTCGGAACGCTGTCCCCCGACGGCTACCTCCGGCTGACCGACCGGTCCAAGGACGTCATCAAGTCCGGCGGGGAGTGGATCTCCTCGGTGGAGCTGGAGGGCCGCCTCATGGCGCACCCCGACGTGCGCGAGGCCGCCGTGATCGCCGTCCCGGACGAGACGTGGGGGGAGCGCCCCCTCGCGGCGGTGGTCCTGGAACCGGGGGCCACGGTGGAGTTCGCGGAGTTGCGGGACTTCCTCGCCGAGCACGTCGCCCGCTGGCAGCTTCCCGACTGGTGGGCCGTGGTCACGGAGGTGCCGAAGACGTCGGTCGGCAAGTTCGACAAGAAGCTGATCCGGCACCGGCACGCGGAGGGGGAACTGGTGGCGGTCCGGCTCTGAGGAGCCGTCCGGCCCGGGGCGCCGCCGCCCGGCGGCGCCCCGGGAGGAGATTGCCCCATTTTGCGAATCTACTTGATAAAGGACGGGCTTAGGGGGCACGGCCCGAAATCGGCGGACGTGGGAGGTCGCCGGACCGAAACCAGCTGCATGCCGGAAATAGCGGCGCATGGTGCGCCACATCCCAGGGAGAAGTCGGGACCAACCGGTTCCTTCCGCGTGCCGATCGCGGCCTCCGCCGGTCCCGTCGCCGAAGATAGGGAGTCATGGGCGACGACCAGTCAGCAGCACACGTCATCGGAGTCACCGGTGCCACCGGAGCCGTGGGCGGCAGGGTGGCCAGCCGGCTCGCGAAGCGCGGCGCCACCCAGCGACTCGTGGTCCGCGACCTCAACCGGGCTCCTGAGCTGCCGGGCGCCAGCGCCGCGATGGCCGCCTATGAGGACACCGCCGCCTTCCAGCGTGCCGTGCGAGGCGCGGACACCCTGTTCCTGGTCTCGGCCGGGGAGGACCCCGACCGGGTCCAGACGCACATCAGCGCGGTTGACGCCGCGATCGAGGCCGGGGTCACGCGCATCGTCTACCTGTCGTTCCTGGCCGCCGGTCCGGCGGCCACCTTCACCTTCGCCCGGGACCACTTCTTCACCGAGGCGCACATCCGCTCCACCGACGTCGCGCACACCTTCCTGCGTCCCAGCCTCTACCTCGACCTGGTGCCGCGCTGGGCCGACGAGTCCGGGCTGGTCCGCGGCCCGGCCGGCCAGGGCCGGGTCGCCTGGGTCTCACGCGACGACATCGCCGATGTGGCCGTGGCGGTGCTGCTCGGCGGCCCCGAGCACGACGGGCGGACCTACGACGTCACCGGCCCGGAGGCGGTGACCCTCGGGCAGACCGTCGACCGGCTCTCGGCGCTGACCGGCAAGCCGCTCCGCTACCTGCCCGAGACGTGGGAGGAGGCACTGGAGTACCGGCGGGCGTCCGGCGCACCGGAGTGGCAGATCGAGGGGTGGGCCAGCAGCTACGCCGCGATCGCCCGCGGCGAGCTGAACGTGGTGAGCACAGCGGTGGCGGACCTCACCGGCCACCCGGCGCAGTCCATCGAGGGCTTCATCCGCCGCAACCCGAGCGCGTGCGGGCACGTCCACAACTGACCGCCGCGCAGCCGTGCCGCCCGTCAGTGCTTGCGGGCCGTGGCCGCCACGATGAGGTCGGCCAGCGCGGAGCGCGCGTCGTCGGCGATCGCGTCGGTCTGCAGCGCCGTGGTCGCCTCCTCCACGTAGCGGTCGATCCGGCGTTCGCAGGCCGCCAGCGCGCCGCTGTCGGTGATGACGTCGCGCATCCACCGCACCGCCTCCGCCGACAGCTCCGGGTCGCCGAGGCGGCGGCGGAACTCCGCGGCCTCGGCGGCGGGGGCCAGGCGCAGGGTCTCGGCCACGAGGATGGTGCGCTTGCCCTCGCGCAGGTCGTCGCCGGCCGGCTTGCCGGTCTGCGCGGGGTCGCCGAAGACGCCGAGCACGTCGTCGCGGAGCTGGAAGGCGATGCCGAGCGGCATCCCGTACGCGCTGTAGACCGGCGCCAGCTCCGCGTATCGGCCGGCGAGCGCGGCGCCCAGGTGGAGGGGACGCTGGATCGTGTACCGGGCCGCCTTGTAGCTCATGACGCGCAGCGCGGCGTCGACCGTGTCGGCCCTGCGGGCCTGTTCCACGAGGTCGAGGTACTGGCCGGCCATGACCTCCGAGCGCATGCGGTCGAAGGGCGCGCGGCCGGCCCGCAGCGCGGGCTCCGGCAGGCCGCTCGACTGGTACATCTCGTCGCACCAGGCGAGGCACAGGTCGCCGAGCAGGACCGCGGCGCCCTGCCCGAAGGCGGTGGAGTCGCCGCTCCAGCCGGACGCGGCGTGCAGCGCCGCCAGCCGCCGGTGGGTGGCCGGCAGGCCGCGGCGGGTGTCGCTGTTGTCGATGACGTCGTCATGGATGAGGGCGCACGCCTGAAGGAACTCCAGCGCCGCCGCCGCGGTGTAGATCTCCGGGACCTCGGAGCCGCCGGCGCCGCGCCAGCCCCAGTAGCAGAACGCCGGGCGGATCCGCTTGCCCCCGGCCAGCATGGCCTCCAGCGCGTCGATGACGGGGGCCAGCTCCTCGCCGATCTCCAGCATCTCGGCGCGGCGCCGCTGCACGAAGCCGGAGAGCTCGGCGTCCACGGCCGGCCGCACGAAGGTGACGGGGGACGAATGCGAGGAATCCATGCTGGCAGCGTATCCTCCCGCGGTCGCTCTCCCCGCCGGGCGACCCGGTGGCGGTGGAGGGAACGCGGCGGGCGCGGTCCACGCCGGACCGTGGCCCCGACCCGTCCTCAGCCGTTCCGCAAGGGCTCCCATCAGCCTCGTGATTTACAGTTGGACGCATGCTTGGGTCACCGACACGTCCTGGCGCCGCGCCGGGAACCGCCACTCGCCCCCGCCGCATCAGCGACCTCCTCACCGCCGGGAAACCCACCTTCTCCTTCGAGTTCTTCCCGCCGAAGACCGCGGAGGGGCAGCGCAAGCTGTGGCGGGTCATCCGGGAGATCGAGGCGCTGCAGCCGTCCTTCGTCTCGGTGACCTACGGGGCCGGCGGCGGCACGCGTGACCGCACGGTGGAGATCACCGAGCGCATGGCGACCGACACCACACTGCTGCCGGTCGCGCACATGACGGCGGTCGACCACTCCGTGCGGGAGCTGCGGCACCTGATCGGGCGGTTCGCGGGGGTGGGAGTCGGGAACATGCTCGCGTTGCGCGGTGACCCGCCGGGCGACCCGCTGGGGGAGTGGGTGCCGCACCCGGAGGGCCTGACGTACGCCGAGGAGCTCGTCCGGCTGATCAAGGAGAGCGGCGACTTCTGTGTCGGGGTCGCGGCGTTCCCGTACAAGCACCCCCGCTCGGTGGACGCCGACACCGACGCCGACTTCTTCGTGCGCAAGTGCCGGGCCGGGGCCGACTACGCCATCACCCAGATGTTCTTCGAGGCCGACGAGTACCTGCGGCTGCGGGACCGGGTCGCGGCCCGCGGCTGTGACGTGCCGATCATCCCCGAGATCATGCCGGTGGTGAAGCTCGCCACCATCGAGCGGTCCGAGCAGCTGTCCGGTGCCCCGTTCCCGCGCCGGCTGGCCGCCGAGTTCGAGCGGGTGGCCGACGATCCGGAGGCGGTGCGCGAGCTCGGCATCGAGCAGGCCACCCGGCTCTGCGAGCGGCTGCTCGACGAGGGCGCGCCCGGAATCCACTTCATCACGTTCAACCAGTCGACCGCGACCCGGGAGATCTACCAGCGGATCGCGGGTGCGGGGCAGCCGGCAGCGGCAGCGGCGCGGCCATGATGGTGAACGGCTGGTCGGGGCTGCCGGGGAAGCGGAAGTCGGTCAGGACCTCGGTGAAGCCGCACGAGCGGTAGAGCGCCTGGGCCCGGGTCGGTCCGCTGTGCGTGGACAGCACGGCGGTGGGTTCGGGCCGGTCGGCGGTGAGCGCTTCCAGGATCCGCCGGCCGATGCCGCGCCCCTGCCATTCGGGGAGCACGTGCAGTTCGGCGATCTCGAACGCGTCGCCGAACCAGCGCCGCTCGGCCTCGGGGTCGCGCCGCCGCAGTTCGTCGCTGATGACGTCGTGCCACCACTGCCCGTGCCGGCCGTGGAAACCGTAGCCGAACCCGACGGCGTTGCCGTCGCTGGTCCGTACGGCGGTGAACGACCGGAAGCGGGGATGGCCGGCGTGCCGCTCCATGATGGCCCGGCGTCCGGTCAGCTGGTCGCGGGGCGGGTCCATGGCGGCGCGGTACACCTCCAGCAGCGCCGGCAGGGCACGGACGAAGGCGGGGGCGGCGAGCTCCCACAGGTCGATCTCGGTCTGCACAGCGCCACACTACGGCGCCCCGGTGGATTCGCCGGGCTCCGCCGCCGCGCGTCGCCCGCGCCGGGCGGCCGGGGGAGCGGGCCGGCGCGGGGAGGGGGGCACGCCGGCACGACGATTGACGGACGCCTGTTCGAGGGGTACTTTGGTGTCTATCGAACGCATGTTCGATGGGTGGTTACGGCCCTTCGGGGCTCGCTCCGGTCACCCGGAGCGGGAGCGGTCGGGCGGGGGGAGGGGAAGCCTCTCGCTCGACCGTGTCCACTTGTTCGTCCAGCCGGGTCCGGGACCCGGCGCCCCGTGTCATCCGCGTGTCCCGGTCGCGCCGTGACTCCCCGTCCCCCGTCGCGCGGTGCCGATGGGGGTGGCGTGAACCGACCGGGCGCCGGCCCTTCCGCGTGGGCATCCCCGGGGCAGGGGGGACGCCACCTGCCGTTGAAGAAGAGGCCCCTGCAGAATGGCCGGGACCTAGAACGCGTCCACGGCGCGGCGTGCCTCCGGGTCGAGGACGCCCCAGTTGATGAGTTCCTCGGTCAGGTCCGCGGGCGAGCGGTCGTAGATGACCGCCAGCGAGCGCAGGTCCTCCTGGCGGATGGACAGCACCCGGCCGTTGTAGTCGCCGCGCTGGCTCTGGATGGTGGCGATGTAGCGCGCGAGCGGTCCGGCCTTCTCCTGCGGCAGTTGCTGCATGCGCTCCAGGTCGATGACGAGCTTGGGCGTGGGGCCCAGCGGGGTCGGAGCGGCGCCGCCCGGAAGCAGTTCCGACATCGGGACGCCGTAGAAGTCGGCCAGCTCGGCGAGCTTCTGGACGGTGACGGCGCGGTCACCGCGCTCGTAGGAGCCCACGACGACGGCCTTCCAGCGTCCGTGGGACTTCTCCTCGACCCCGTGCAGGGACAGACCCTGCTGGGTCCGGATGGCGCGCAGCCGCGCGCCAAGGGATTTCGCGTATTCCGATGGCATCTTCTTCGTCGCTCCCCGGCCATGAATGGTGGTGGTGTGGGCGGAGCGGTCCCGGTGCCCAGCGGCCACTGGGTCACGCGGTTCCGGCAGCCGCCCCGGAAACTCGTGATGATTCGGTTGTCTCGCGGGGGCGGCGTGCAGCTGTCCCACCCAGATTGGTTACGGACAGTGACCGTAAGGCGGTGGCGACGCCAGGTCAAGCCGTTAGGCGAAAACGCGACTAATCAGTGGCCAAACTGTGCGTAGGTGAGGGGTCTCTCATACCGCAACCAAATAGGACACAATGTCTGGTCACGGAGCGTCGAAAACGCCCGTTGCGCAAGGACTTTGGGGATCTGGGGGTGGTTCCGGGGCGCATCGCACGAACGGGATGCCGACTCCCGGACCCGGGAAATCAAGAACCCTGGCTGTGTTGAGAGTCACAATCCCGCCGGGAACGCCGGCCCACCCCGTCGGGGCCTCAAGATCACGCTGGTAGCGTGAAAGACGTTCGACGTCCTTTAACGACCTGTCCCGTGAGGCAGGGAAGGAGGTCATCTCATGCATGCCCGAAAGCATGCGGAAGGTGGCAGTAGCAGCACCGCCGCCGGACCGCCCTCGCGCGCGGACCTCGGCGACGCACGGGCCGTTCTGGAAGGCCCCGAGATCAATCGGGCACTGACCCGCATCGCGCACGAGGTGCTGGAACGCACCAAGGGCGCCACCGACATCACCCTCCTGGGCATCCCCACCCGCGGCGTCCCGCTGGCCCGCAGGCTGGCCGGGCGCATCACCGATGTCGAGGGCCAGGCCATCCCCTGGGGATCGCTCGACATCACCATGTACCGCGACGACCTGCGGCTCGCCCCCGCCCGCGCGCTGGGCCGCACCGAGATCCCGGCCGAGGGGGTCGACGGCCGCGTCGTCGTCCTGGTGGACGACGTGCTCTTCTCCGGCCGCACCGTCCGTGCCGCGCTCGATGCCCTCAACGACATCGGCCGGCCGCGCGCCGTCCAGCTCGCCACGCTCGTCGACCGCGGCCACCGCCAGCTCCCGATCCGCGCCGACTACGTGGGCAAGAACCTGCCCACCTCGCTGCGCGAGACGGTCACCGTCCTGGTCGAGGAGCTCGACGGCCGCGACGCCGTGCTGCTCGGCCCGGCGCGGCCCCGCGCCGGCCGGCCCGCCGCAGAGACCGGTGAGGGGGAGGACTGATGCGCCACCTGCTCTCGGCGGGAGACCTTTCCCGTGACGAGGCCACCCTCGTACTCGACACCGCCCGCGAGCTGGCCCAGGTCAGCAGCCGGTCGGTCAAGAAGCTGCCCACCCTGCGCGGGCGCACCGTGGTCAACCTCTTCTACGAGGACTCCACCCGCACCCGCATCTCCTTCGAGGCCGCCGCCAAGCGGATGTCGGCCGACGTCATCAACTTCTCCGTCAAGGGCTCCAGCGTCTCCAAGGGAGAGAGCCTCAAGGACACCGCGCTGACGCTGCAGGCCATGGGCGCCGACGGCGTCGTCATCCGGCACGGCGCCTCCGGAGCCGCCCGGCGGCTCGCCGGCTGGGTCGACGGCGCGGTCATCAACGCCGGTGACGGCACCCACGAACACCCCACCCAGGCGCTGCTGGACGCCTACACGATGCGCGAGCGCATGGGCCGGCTGGAGGGCCTGCGGGTCGCCATCGTCGGCGACGTCCGGCACAGCCGGGTGGCCCGCTCCAACGTGCTGCTGCTGCACACCCTGGGCGCCGAGGTGACCCTCGTGGCGCCGCCCACCCTGCTGCCGGTATCGGTCGGCACCTGGCCGTGCGGCGTGAGCTACGACCTCGACGAGACGCTGCCCAAGAGCGACGTCGTGATGATGCTGCGGGTGCAGGCCGAGCGCATGCGGGCCGCCTTCTTCCCGAGCGCGCGCGAGTACAGCCGGCGCTACGGGCTGGACCGTGACCGCTTCGCCCGGCTGCACGACGACGCGATCGTCATGCACCCCGGCCCGATGATCCGCGGCATGGAGATCTCCGCCGAGGTCGCCGACTCGCCGCGCTCCACCATCACCGAGCAGGTCGCCAACGGCGTGAGCGTCCGGATGGCGGTGCTCTACCTCCTGCTCGGCGGCTCGGAGTCCGCGATCGGGCACAACGGCAGCTAGGAGACCCCACCCCATGACCCACGACCGCACCATCCTGATCCGCGGTGCCCGCCTCCTCGGCGCGGAACCGGCCGACATCCTGATCCGCGACGGCCGCATCGCCGCGGTCGGCCCCGGCGCCAGTGGCGCCGACGCGGACGAGACCGTCGACGCGCACGGCCTCATCGCGCTGCCCGGCCTCGTGGACCTGCACACCCACCTGCGCGAACCCGGCCGCGAGGACGCCGAGACCGTGGCCAGCGGCGCCAGGGCCGCCGCGCTGGGCGGCTACACGGCCGTGCACGCCATGGCCAACACCGATCCGGTGGCCGACACCGCCGGAGTCGTGGAGCAGGTCTGGCGGCTCGGCCGCGACGCCGGCCACTGCGACGTCCAGCCGGTCGGCGCCGTCACCCAGAACCTCGACGGCGCGCATCTGGCCGAACTGGGCGCCATGGCCGACTCCATCGCCGGGGTCCGCGTCTTCTCCGACGACGGCATGTGCGTCTCCGACGCGCTGCTCATGCGGCGCGCGCTGGAGTACGTCAAGGCGTTCGACGGCGTCGTCGCCCAGCACGCCCAGGAGCCGCGGCTCACCGAGTCCGCGCAGATGAACGAGGGCGTGGTCTCCGACCGGCTCGGGCTGGCCGGCTGGCCCGCGGTGGCCGAGGAGGCGATCATCGCGCGCGACTGCCTGCTCGCCGAGCACGTCGGTTCCCGGCTGCACATCTGCCACGTCTCCACCAAGGGGTCCGTGCAGATCCTGCGCTGGGCCAAGAGCCGCGGCTGCGACGTCACCGCCGAGGTGACGCCGCACCACCTCCTGCTCACCGACGACCTCGCCGAGAGCTACGACCCGATCTACAAGGTCAACCCGCCGCTGCGCACCGCCGAGGACGTGGCGGCGCTGCGCGAGGCACTGGCCGACGGCACCATCGACTGTGTGGCCACCGACCACGCGCCGCACCCGAGGGAGGCCAAGGAGACCGAGTGGGCCAACGCGGCCATGGGCATGATCGGCCTGGAGACCGCGCTCTCGGTGGTGCAGCACACCATGGTGGACACCGGCCTGCTCGACTGGGCCGGGGTGGCCGAGCGGATGTCGGCGACCCCCGCGCGCATCGGCCGTCTCGCCGGGCACGGCCGCCCGCTGCGGCCCGGCGAACCCGCGAACGTTACCCTGTACGACGCGGCCGCGACCAGGGAGATCGACCCGGCGGCGATGGCGTCCAAGAGCGGCAACACCCCGTACCGGGGCATGACCCTGCCCGGCCGAGTGGTCGCCACTTTCCTGCGGGGCACCCCGACGGTCCTCGATGGGAAGATCCAGTGACGGAAGAGAAGAACGCGCGCAGCGCCGGGTTCGTCGGCGGCGGAGTGAGTGAGGGCCGGTGAGCGACCAGGTGGTGCGCGGCCGTCCCGCGGAGGAAGAGAAGAACGTGCAGATTCCCGCGATGCTGGTGCTCGAAGACGGCCGCGTCTTTCACGGACGCTCGTTCGGAGCCGAGGGTGAGACGTTCGGCGAGATCGTGTTCAACACCGGTATGACCGGCTACCAGGAGACGCTCACCGACCCGTCCTACCACCGCCAGATCGTCGCCATGACGGCGCCGCACATCGGCAACACCGGTGTGAACGACGACGACCCCGAGTCCGGGCGGATCTGGGTGGCCGGCTATGTGGTGCGTGAGCCGGCGCGCATCCCGTCGAACTGGCGGGCGCGCCGCACCCTGGACGAGGAACTGCGCCGTCAGGGCGTCGTGGGGATCGCCATGCCCGGCACCCGGGCGCTCACCCGGCACCTGCGGGACCGCGGGGCCATGCGCGCCGGCATCAGCACCACCGAGACCGATCCGGAGCGGCTGCTGGCGCGCGTGCTGGACAGCCCGCAGATGGCGGGCGCCGACCTGTCGTCCGAGGTCACGACCACGGAGCCCTACACCGTCCACCCGCCGGAGGGCGTGCCGACCCGGTTCACGGTCGCCGCGGTGGACCTCGGCATCAAGGCCATGACCCCGCAGCGGCTCGCCGAGCGCGGCTGCGAGGTGCGGGTGCTCCCGGCCACCGCCACCGCCGAGGAGATCCTGGCCCTGGACCCCGACGGCGTGTTCTTCAGCAACGGGCCCGGCGACCCGGCCACGGCCGACGGCCCGGTAGCGGCGATGCGCGGCGTCCTGGAGGCCGGCACGCCGCTGTTCGGAATCTGTTTCGGCAACCAGATCCTGGGCCGGGCCCTCGGCCTGGGCACCTTCAAGCTGCGCTTCGGGCACCGCGGGGTGAACCAGCCGGTGCGCGACGTGCACAGCGGCCGGGTGCACATCACCAGCCACAATCACGGCTTCGCGGTCGACGCGCCCGTCGACGGCCCGTTCGAGACGCCGTACGGCCGGGCCGAGGTCAGCCACATCGACCTCAACGATGGCGTGGTCGAGGGCCTGCGGCTGCTGGACCGGCCGGCCTTCAGCGTCCAGTACCACCCCGAGGCCGCCGCCGGGCCGCACGACGCCGCCGAGCTGTTCGACGAGTTCTGCGCCCTCATGGCCCGTGAGAAGGGCGCGGTCCCCACCGGGGCCGCCCGGTGAGCGGCGTCCCGCCTCGCCACCACGCCGCCGGGCGCGCGGCGGTCCGGGGCACGCCCGGTCCGCTCCGGCCCGGCCGGTCCCGGAGCGCGCCGGCCCCGATCGCCATGCCCGCCGGCCCTGCCGTCTTCCGCGCCGCGCGGCCCCGTGCCGCGCGCCGTGCCACCGTCATCATCCGAGGGAACAATGCCGCGCCGCAGTGATCTGTCTTCCGTACTCGTGATCGGCTCCGGCCCGATCGTCATCGGCCAGGCGTGTGAGTTCGACTACTCCGGCACCCAGGCGTGCCGGGTGCTCAAGGCCGAGGGCCTGCGCGTCATTCTGGTGAACTCCAACCCGGCCACGATCATGACCGACCCGGAGTTCGCCGACGCCACCTACGTCGAACCCATCACGCCCGAGATGGTCGAGAAGATCATCGCCAAGGAGCGCCCGGACGCCCTGCTGCCCACGCTGGGCGGCCAGACCGCGCTGAACACCGCCGTCGCGCTGCACGAGGCCGGCGTGCTGGACAAGTACAACGTCGAGCTGATCGGCGCCAACATCGACGCCATCCAGGCCGGTGAGGACCGCGACACCTTCAAGGGCATCGTGGACCGGATCGGCGGCGAGTCGGCCCGCTCGCGGATCTGCCACACCCTTGAGGAGTGCCTGGCCGCCGCCGACGAGCTCGGCTACCCGGTCGTCGTGCGGCCCTCCTTCACCATGGGCGGCGCCGGCTCGGGCTTCGCGCACGACGCCACCGAGCTGCGCCGCATCGCCGGCCAGGGACTGGCGCTGTCGCCGACCACCGAGGTGCTCCTGGAGGAGTCCATCCTCGGCTGGAAGGAGTACGAGCTGGAGCTGATGCGCGACGGCAAGGACAACGTGGTCGTCGTCTGCTCCATCGAGAACCTCGACCCGATGGGCGTGCACACCGGCGACTCGATCACCGTCGCGCCCGCGATGACGCTCACCGACCGCGAGTACCAGCGGCTGCGCGACATCGGCATCGCGGTCATCCGCGAGGTCGGCGTCGACACCGGCGGCTGCAACATCCAGTTCGCCGTGAATCCCGAGACCGGGCGCATCATCGTCATCGAGATGAACCCGCGGGTGTCCCGCTCCTCCGCGCTTGCCTCCAAGGCCACCGGCTTCCCCATCGCCAAGATCGCCGCCAAGCTCGCGGTGGGCTACACCCTGGACGAGATCCCCAACGACATCACCGCCGAGACCCCGGCCAGCTTCGAGCCGAGCCTGGACTACGTGGTGGTGAAGGTGCCGCGGTTCGCGTTCGAGAAGTTCCCCGGCGCCGACCCCGGCCTCACCACCACCATGAAGTCGGTGGGCGAGGCCATGGCGATCGGCCGTTCCTTCCCCGAGGCGCTGCAGAAGGCCATGCGGTCCCTGGAGAAGAAGGGCGTGGGCCTGACCTGGGCCGGGCCGGCCGGTGGCGAGGAGGAGAAGCAGGCGCTGCTGCGCGCGGCGGCCACCCCCACCGAGCACCGGCTGCGCCAGGTACAGCAGGCGCTGCGCGCCGGGGCGACGGTGGCCGAACTGCACGAGGCGACCCGCATCGACCCGTGGTTCCTCGACCAGCTCATGCTGCTGGAGGAGACCGCCCGTGAGCTGGCCGCCGCCCCCAAGCTGGAGGCGGGCCTGCTGCGCGCGGCCAAGCGGCTCGGCTTCTCCGACCTCCAGATCGGGGAGATCGTCGGCAAGACCGAGGAGGTGGTGCGCGAGCTGCGGCACGCCCTCGGCGTCCACCCGGTGTACCTGACCGTGGACACCTGCGCCGCGGAGTTCGCCGCCCGCACGCCCTACCTGTACTCCAGCTACGACGAGGAGACGGAGGTCCCGCAGGGCGAGCGCCCCAAGGTGATCATCCTGGGCTCCGGGCCGAACCGCATCGGCCAGGGCGTGGAGTTCGACTACAGCTGCGTGCACGCGTCCTTCGCGCTGGCCGAGGCCGGCTACGAGACGGTCATGGTCAACTGCAACCCCGAGACCGTGTCCACTGACTACGACACCAGCGACCGGCTGTACTTCGAGCCGCTCACGCTGGAGGACGTCCTGGAGGTGGTGCGCGCCGAGCAGCTCACCGGCGAGGTGGTCGGGGTCGTCGTCCAGCTGGGCGGCCAGACCCCGCTGGGCCTGGCGCGCGAACTGAAGCGGGCCGGCGTGCCGATCGTGGGCACCAGCCCGGAGAGCATCGACCTGGCCGAGGACCGCGGCGCGTTCGGCGAGGTGCTGGACCAGGCCGGGCTGCCGGCGCCCAAGCACGGCATGGCGCAGTCCTTCGAGGAGGCCAAGAACGTCGCCGACGAGATCGGCTACCCGGTGCTGGTCCGGCCGTCCTACGTGCTGGGCGGCCGGGGCATGGAGATCGTCTATGACGAGGACATGCTGCGCGACTACATCGAGCGCAACGCCGAGGTGAGCACCGAGCACCCGGTGCTGGTCGACCGGTTCCTGGACGACGCGATCGAGATCGACGTCGACGCCATCTTCGACGGCACCGAGCTGTACCTCGGCGGCATCATGGAGCACATCGAGGAGGCCGGCATCCACTCCGGCGACTCGGCGTGCGCGCTGCCCGCCATCACGCTGGGCGGTGAGGACGTCGAGCGGATCCGCGCCTCGACCGAGGGCATCGCCCGTGGCACGGGCGTGCGTGGGCTGCTCAACGTCCAGTACGCGCTCACCTCCGGCGTGCTCTACGTCCTGGAGGCCAACCCGCGCGCCTCGCGGACCGTGCCGTTCGTGTCCAAGGCGACCGCGGTCCCGCTGGCCAAGGCGGCGGCCCGGGTCATGCTCGGCGCCACGATCGCCGACCTGCGCGCCGAGGGGCTGCTGCCCGCGCACGGCGACGGCGGCACGCTGCCGCTGGACGCGCCCATCGCGGTGAAGGAGGCGGTGCTGCCGTTCAACCGCTTCATCGACCGCCAGGGCGAGGGCGTCGACACCGTGCTGGGCCCGGAGATGCGCTCGACCGGCGAGGTCATGGGCCTGGACGCGCAGTTCGGGGCGGCCTACGCCAAGTCGCAGCTCGCCGCCTACGGTTCGCTGCCGACCTCGGGGCGGGTCTTCGTCTCGGTCGCCAACCGGGACAAGCGCTCGGCGATCTTCCCGGTCAAGCGGCTGGCCGACCTCGGCTTCGAGATCCTGGCCACCGAGGGAACGGCGGTGGTGCTGCGCCGCAACGGCGTGCACGCCACCGTGGTCCGCAAGCACAGCGCGGGTCCCGGTCCCGCCGGGGAACCGACTATCGTGCAACTCATCCACGACGGCGGCGTGGACCTCATCGTCAACACCCCCTTCGGCGGTGCCGGGCAGTCCGGCCCGCGGCTGGACGGCTACGAGATCCGTACCGCCGCGGTCGTGCGCGGGGTGCCCAGTGTCACCACGGTGCAGGGACTGGCCGCCGCGGTCCAGGGCATCGAGGCTCTGGTGCGCGGCGACGTCGGCGTGCGCTCCCTCCAGGAGCACGCCGAGGCGCTGCGCGGGGGCGAGGGCTGACCGAGGGCGCGGGCGGCGCTGGCGCCCGCGCCGAGAGACGCCGAGAAGAGGGGCCCACGGGTGACTGATTTCCGACCGGTGCAGATGCGCAGCCCGGTGCTGACCGTGCGGCGGGTGGACGCCTACTACGCCGTCACCGTGGTGGCCCCGGGCATCGCCGAGCGGTTCCGCTCGGGCCAGTTCATCGCGGTGGCGGTCGGCGGGGAGCAGTCCAGCATGCTCTCCCGCCGGGCGTTCGCGATCCACGACGTCAAGCCGGACTACGGCGGCACCGTGGAGTTCCTGTTCGCGGTGCGGGGCAAGGGGACCGCGTGGCTGGCCGAGCGCCGGTCGCGGGACCTGCTGGACATCGTGGGCCCGCTGGGGCGGCCGTTCCCGCTGCCGCGCGACCCGGTGAACTGCGTGCTCGTGGGCGGCGGCTCCGGCAGCGCGCCGCTGTTCCCGCTGGCGCACACGCTGCGCCGCCGCGGCTGCCGGGTGGACTTCGTGCTGGGCGCGGCCTCGGCCGACCGGGTTTTCAGCGCCATCACCGCCCGGCGGGTCGCCGAGACCGCGACGTTCACCACCGACGACGGCTCGTTCGGGGTGCGCGGCCGGGTCACCGACGTGCTGCCGCAGGTGCTGGAGGACGCGCCCTCGGACGTGGTCTACGCGTGCGGCCCGATGCCGATGCTGCGGGAGGTGACCGCGATGGCGGCCCGCTACGACATCCCGATCCAGGTCTCGGTGGAGGAGACCATGGCGTGCGGCACGGGCGTGTGCATGACGTGCGTGGTGCCGGTGGTCGGCGAGGACGGCATCACCCGGATGGCGCGCTCCTGCGTCGACGGGCCGGTGTTCCGGGGCGAGCGGGTGCGCTTCGACGATGTCGGCACGATCCCGTTCGACGCACTCGGGGCGCCGGGGTGGAAGGCGCGCGGGGACGACCCGGTCTCGGCGCGCGAGGCGGGCTGAGGCGTGACGGGGGAGTTCTCGGTTCCCGCCGCGGAGGCCACCCCGGGCGCCGTGTGGTGGAAGGGCTTACCGGACCCGGCCGGGGCGTGGGCGGCGGCCGTGCCGCCCACGGTGCCGCCGTCCGGTGCCGGCGGCACCGGGCCGGGCGCGGGCCGGGGGACCCCTTCGGGGCCAGGGCGGGAACGGACGACGACGAAAGGTGCCTCGGGGATGAGCCCGGACCTGCGGACCCGGCTGGCCGATGTGGAGCTGGCCAACCCGATCCTGACGGCGGCCGGCTGCGCGGGCGCGGGCCGGGAGCTCGCGCAGTTCATCGACATCGCGCGGATCGGCGCGGTCGTCACCAAGTCGGTGATGCTCGACCCGCGGGCCGGCCTGCCGGCGCCGCGCATGGCCGAGACCCCCAGCGGGCTGCTCAGCGCCACCGGCCTGCAGGGGCCCGGGATCGAGGTGTTCCTGCAGCGGGACCTGCCGTGGCTGCTCTCGCGCGGTGGGCGGGCGGTGGTGTCGATCGCCGGCGGCAGCCCGGCCGAGTACGCCGAGCTGGCCCGGCGGCTCTCCGACGCACCCGGTGTGACGATGATCGAGGTGAACCTGTCCAGCCCCAACCTGGCCGACCAGGGGCGGCACTTCACCGACGATCCGGCCGCGGCCGCGCGCGTGGTGCACGCGGTGCGCTCGCACACCCGCTCCGACATCCCGGTGTTCGCCAAGCTGTCGCCCGACGTCCCCGACATCGTCACGCTGGCCGGGGCGTGCGTCCAGGCGCGGGCCGACGGCCTGTCCATGATCAACACGGTGCGCGGCATGTCCATCGACACCGTCACCATGCGCCCTGCGGTGGCCGGGGGCGTGGCCGGCCTCTCAGGGCCGGCCGTCCGCCCCATCGCGGTGGCGTGCGTGTACGAGGTGCACGCGGCGCTGCCCGATGTGCCCATCATCGGCATGGGCGGCGTCCGCACCGGCACCGACGCGCTGGAGTTCCTGATGGCCGGAGCGTCGGCGGTGGCCGTGGGGACGATCATCTTCCACGATCCGTCGGCCTGCGTGCGGATCCTCCGCGAGTTGGAGGAGGAGCTGGCGGAACGGGGGGTCCGCCGGGCCGCCGACCTGGTGGGGGCCGCGCACCGGCCGATGGGGGCGCTGCCGGCGCGCTGAATTCGGCCGGTCCGTGACGACGGTTTCACCGAACGCACTGAGAGGCCCGCTGCCGGGTCGAACGGCCTGGTAGTACCGCCGGTGGCTCCCAGTGGCCACCGGCGCGGCTGCAGCCGTCTGGGGGCCGCCCAGGCGGTTCCGTGCCGCCTGGGGGGAAGTCCGCGGCCCGCGGGCCGTGCCCGCCAGGCATGAACCCGTGCAGCCGGGGAACCGCACGGAACGGTGCCCTGGTTGCCACGCACGCCCGTCCGCACAACGGATGTGTGATCCCGCTCACCTGTGATCCGAAGGAGAACGATCGTGGCCGCGCCCATCGCCGTCGCCATCGACGCACCCGACATCGAGACCGCCGCCCGCTGGGCGTCGTCGGTCGCACCGCACGTCAGCACGGTCAAGGTCGGGCTGGAGCTCTACCTGCGGTACGGCCCGGACGTGATCACCACGATCCGGGGCGGCAACCGCGTCTCGCTGTTCCTCGACCTGAAGCTGCACGACATCCCGGCGACGGTGTCCGGGGCGGCGCGCGCCGTCGCCCGGCTGCGGCCGTCCCTGCTGACCGTGCACGCGGCCGGCGGCGCGGCCATGATCCGGGCCGCGGTGGACGCCGCCCCCGACACCCGCATCGCCGCGGTGACCGTGCTGACGTCGCTGGACGACGCCGCGCTGGAGCGGATCGGGGTGCGCGGCCCCGCACCGGACGCGGTGCGTCGGCTGGCCGTGCTCGCCGTGGAGGCCGGGGCGCGGGCGCTCGTCTGCTCGCCGCACGAGGTGGCGTCGCTGCGCGCCGAGGTGGGCCCCGACATCACGATGATCACACCCGGGGTGCGCCCGGCCGGCGCCGACCGCGGCGACCAGGCGCGGGTGGCGACCCCCGAGGAGGCGCTCGCCGCGGGGGCCGATCTGCTCGTGATCGGCCGGCCCATCACCCAAGCCGCGGACCCCGGCGCGGCCGCCGCCTCGATCGCCGCCGCGCTGCGCCGGGCGGGCGCCGGATCGGGCGCCGAGACGGGCGCGCCGTTGGCCTGAGGGGGCGGCCGATGGCGCTGAGTCGCCGGTTTCGGACACCGAATTCTGCGCGAAAATCGACTGTCCGAAACGCGGACCGCGGGGGCGGGCATGGTGAACGTCACGCGGCTCGGAGTACTGCGCGTCCGCCATTCCGGTGCCCGGCAGGTCGGGCCTAAAGTCCCGAATTTGCTCCCGCTCCGCAATCAGGCGCCTACTGGGCGTAGTTAGTTGGACCAAATAGCGGTTGAAAGGCCACTTTGCGTTGCCGAAGAGGCCCGGAACCTACTAACTTGCGCAGGCGTCCGCCCTCCGAAATCGAGAGAAAACCGAGGTGACCCGGCGTGGCCCTTCCTCCCCTCACACCCGAACAGCGCGCCGCGGCTCTGGAGAAAGCCGCGAAGGCCAGAAAAGAGCGCGCGGAAGTCAAGAACCGTCTCAAGCACGGTGGCGTTTCGCTGTCCGAGGTTCTCGCCGGCGGCCAGACCGACGACGTCATCGGCAAGATGAAGGTCTCCGCCCTCCTGGAGTCGCTCCCCGGCGTCGGCAAGGTCCGCGCCAAGCAGATCATGGAGCGGCTCAACATCGCCGAGTCCCGGCGGGTCCGGGGTCTCGGCGCCAACCAGCGCGCGGCGCTGGAGCGCGAGTTCGGTGGTGAAGCCAAGTAGCGGTGTGACCGCGTGGCGGGGCGGCCGGTAGTCCGGACGGCCCGCCACGTGACACCGGTCGTCCCACGGCGGCCGGTCCCATCACGGACGCCGCGTGCCGCGGCGCGAACGGCATCCGGAGCGGTGAAGACGACCGCGACCGGGCCGAGCGCGCCGCGGCACGGTGGTATAAAAGACCCACTCGGCCTGGGCGGACGGTGCCCGTCCAGAGTCGCCGGACGTTGCTCCCGGTCGTCGTCGACCGGCCGCCCACGGCGGGCCGGTGAACCGGAAGGACGTCGCACCGGCGGTACAGGCGCAGCCGGTGCCGCGCCCACAATGCGGCAATTCGGACTTCCCGCCCGGCGTGGGACCGATCTCCGTAGACTGGGCAGAGATCGCAGAGATCTTGACGATCACCACCGCCGCGAGCCGCCCGGAGCGAACGGCCTCCGGAACGCGGCGGGCGCGTCGGCCGGATCCCCGCCGGCGCCCGCGGCACACCAGCAGCGTCGAGCCGCTCGCGCGGATGACTGAGGGTCTGAATCCATTGTTCAACGAGTCCGGCATATCCGACGGCGCGGCAGGCGCGTCGAAACGCCTCACGGTGCTGTCCGGGCCTTCGGGCGTGGGCAAGAGCACGGTCGTCAGGGAGATCCGCCGCCGGCACCCGGAGGTGTGGCTGTCGGTCTCGGTCACGACCCGGCGCCCGCGTCCCGGCGAGACCGACGGGGTCGAGTACCACTTCGTCGATGACGCCCGGTTCGACCGGCTCGTCGAGGCCGACGATCTCCTGGAGTGGGCCGAGTTCGCCGGCAACCGCTACGGCACGCCGCGCGGGCCGGTGGAGAGCCACCTGCGCGCCGGGCAGCCGGTGCTGCTGGAGATCGACCTGCAGGGCGCCCGCCAGGTGCGCGGCACCATGCCCGACGCGCTGCTCGTCTTCCTCGCGCCGCCCTCCTGGGAGGAGCTGGTGCGCCGGCTCACCGGCCGGGGGACGGAGGCGCCCGAGGTGGTGCGGCGCCGCCTCGACGCGGCCCGGGTCGAACTCGCCGCCGAGAAGGAGTTCGACATGACGCTGGTCAACACGTCGGTGCGCGAGGTGTGCGACGACCTGCTAGCGTTGATGGTTGCGCCATCGGTGTGATATCGGCGCGCCCGGCGGACCCGTCCACGGCCGTAAGGGCGCATCTCCCCGGCTGACCGGCTAACTTGGAAGTCGGCCGGCAGGACGGCCGGCCGGTGGCCGGCCCGCCGGCACCGTCGGCCGTGGCGACCAGGTCGCCGACCGAAATCCGAACCATCCCACGGTCCTGCCAGCCGGGACCGGTGAACCGTCTAGGGGTACGCAACGTGGCAGGCACGCAGCCCGTCGCCGAAGGCATCACCAACCCGCCGATCGACGACCTCCTGGAGGTCGTCGACAGCAAGTACAGCCTGGTCACCATGGCGGCCAAGCGTGCCCGGCAGATCAACGCCTACTACGCCCAGCTGGGCGAGGGCCTGCTGGAGTACGTCGGACCGCTCGTGGAGACCCAGGTGCAGGAGAAGGCGCTGTCCATCGCCCTGCGCGAGGTCAAGGAGCGCCTGCTGACCGCGGAGCCCTACGAGGGCTCCTGACCGAGCCTCCGGGCCGGCCGACGCCCGCGGTGGATGAACGGAGGGCGAAACCTCCGTGACGATCGCGCGAGAGCCGTGGCCGGTCCGGTCCGCCGGTTCCGGCGGCGGGGGCAGCTCCGATCCGCCGGAGCCGCTTCGTTAGAGTCCCAGCGTGAGTACAGAGCACCCCACGATCGTCCTCGGAGTGGGCGCCGGTATCGCCGCCTACAAGGTCTGCGAGCTGCTGCGCCGCTTCACCGAGTCCGGCCACCGTGTCCGCGTCGTGCCGACCGAGGACGCCCTGCGGTTCGTGGGCGAGCCCACCTGGGCGGCGCTGTCCGGCCAGCCCGTGGCCACGGGCGTCTGGGCGGCGGCGCACGACGTGCCGCACGTCCGCATCGGGCGGGAGGCCGACCTCGTCTTCGTCGCCCCCGCAACGGCCGACCTGCTGGCCCGCGCGGCGCACGGAATCGCCGACGACCTGCTCACCAACACGCTGCTCACCGCCCGATGTCCGGTGATCTTCGCCCCGGCGATGCACACCGAGATGTGGGACCACCCCGCCACCCAGGCCAACGTCGCCACCCTGCGGGCGCGCGGCGCGATCGTGCTGGATCCCGCGGTGGGCCGGCTCACCGGCGCCGACACCGGACGCGGCCGGCTGCCCGAACCGGACGAACTGTTCGCCGTCGGCCGCAGGGTGCTGCGGCGCGGCGGCCCGGCGAGCGACCTCGCCGGACGGCACGTCGTCGTCTCGGCCGGCGGCACCCGCGAACCCATCGACCCGGTCCGTTTCCTCGGCAACCGCTCCTCCGGCCGGCAGGGGTACGCCCTGGCGGCCACGGCGGTCGCGCGCGGCGCCAGCGTCACCCTCGTCGCGGCCAACGTGGATCTGCCCGACCCCGCCGGCGCCGACGTGCGCCGGGTCGGCTCGGCGCGGGAACTGCGCGCGGCCATGCTGGCCGAGACTACACGGGCCGACGCCGTGGTCATGGCGGCGGCCGTGGCCGACTTCCGGCCCGAGACGGTCGCCACCGCCAAGATCAAGAAGTCCGGGGGCGCCCCGCAGCCCATCGCGCTGGCGGAGAACCCCGACGTCCTGGCCGAACTGACCCGCGAGCGGGACCGGACCGCATCCGGGCAGATCATCGTCGGTTTCGCCGCCGAGACCGACCACGTGCTGGAGCACGGCCGCGCCAAGCTGGCCCGAAAGGGCTGCGACCTGCTCGTGGTCAACCAGGTCGGCGAGGGGCGGGCGTTCGGCACCGCCGACAATCAGGCCGTCGTGCTCGGCGCCGACGGCTCGGCAACGGACATCCCGCACGGGCCGAAGGAGGACCTCGCCGACCGCGTGTGGGACCTGGTCCGCGAACGGCTCGTCCGCTGACACCCCGGTAGGGTGGCCTCTGCGACGATGGCATCGAGCAACACGCTACGGAGATTCGAGCGGGAATCGCGGCCCGGCGGCTTATGCTCCGGGGGTTGGCGAATTCCGCTCCCAACGTCACACTGTGGTTCGGACCGTCGAGACGGGCCGGCCCACCCAACCGAATCATGCCCGGGGAACGCTGCGGCGGGGACCCACCCGGTGCCGTCGCGCGGCGCATCCGGCCTCGTCCCCACTACAGTGGGCCCCATCCGACCGCGTTGGTTGGGATTCGACGGGGCCGCCACCCCACCCGTCGGGCACCAATACGCGCCAACAGCCGACCACTGACACTGTCAGCCAGCAGCCGCTGCAAGGAGTCACTCAACGTGTCCCGTCGCCTTTTCACCTCCGAGTCGGTCACCGAAGGCCACCCTGACAAGATGGCCGACCAGATCAGTGACGCGATCCTCGACTCGATGCTCAAGGACGACCCGCGCAGCCGGGTCGCCGTCGAGACCTTGATCACCACTGGCCAGGTGCACGTCGCCGGAGAGGTCACCACCGAGACCTACGTCGACATCCCGAGCATCATCCGCGAGAAGATCCTGGAGATCGGCTACGACTCTTCAGCGAAGGGCTTCGACGGGGCCTCCTGCGGCGTCTCCGTCTCGATCGGCGCGCAGTCGCCCGACATCGCGCAGGGCGTCGACACCGCCTACGAGGCTCGGCAGCAGCAGGGCATCGACGACCTCGACCGGCAGGGGGCCGGCGACCAGGGGCTGATGTTCGGCTACGCCAACCGCGAGACCCCCGAGCTGATGCCGCTGCCGATCAAGCTGGCGCACGCCCTCGCCCAGCGCCTTTCGGCGGTCCGCCGCGACGGCACCATCCCCTACCTGCGGCCCGACGGCAAGACCCAGGTCACGGTCGAGTACGACGGCAACACCCCGGTCCGCCTGGACACCGTGGTGGTCTCCAGCCAGCACGCCCCCGACATCGACCTCGGCGAGCTCCTCACGCCGGACATCAAGGAGCACGTCATCGCCCCGGTCGTGGCGAACTACGGCCTGGACTCCGACGACTACCGGCTGCTGGTCAACCCCACCGGGCGGTTCGAGATCGGCGGGCCCATGGGCGACGCCGGCCTCACCGGCCGCAAGATCATCGTGGACACCTACGGCGGGTACGCGCGGCACGGCGGCGGCGCCTTCTCCGGCAAGGACCCCTCCAAGGTGGACCGGTCGGCCGCCTACGCCACGCGCTGGGTCGCCAAGAACATCGTCGCGGCCGGCCTCGCCGAGCGTGCCGAGGTGCAGGTGGCCTACGCCATCGGCAAGGCGCACCCGGTGGGCGTCTTCATCGAGACGTTCGGCACCGAGAGCGTGGCGCCGGAGGTGATCGAGAAGGCGGTCCAGGAGGTCTTCGACCTGCGCCCGGCCGCCATCATCCGCGACCTCGACCTGCTGCGGCCCATCTATTCCCTGACCTCCGCCTACGGCCACTTCGGCCGCGAGCTGCCGGAGTTCACCTGGGAGCAGACCACCCGCGCCGAGGCGCTGCGCTCGGCCGTGGGGGCCTGAGACACCCGGCGTACGGCCCTCCGGGGCCGGAACGAGAACCACGGCCCCGGTGTCCGTCCGGACACCGGGGCCGCGTCGTGCCGGAGCGGGGCGTCCGCCCGCGACGGCGTCAGCGCCGGGCGCCTTCCGGCAGGCGCGTCAGCGTCCACTTCTGCAGGGCCTCCAGGGGGCCGGCCGGGAAGCGGCGCAGCCACAGCGGCGCGGCCACCAGCAGCAGCAGGCTGACCGCCGCCCACAGCCCGAACACCCACCACGGCCCCGTCCCGGCGAACCGGGCGGCGAGACCGAGGCCGAAGCCGTAGCACACGAGCACGCAGATCACGTTCTGCAGCACGTACCCCGAGAGCGCGGTGCGGCCGAGCGCGGAGAAGGCCGTGGTGACCGGACCGCGGCGGACCCGGTCGGCCACGAACCCGACCAGCCCGATGTAGCCGAGCGCCAGGACCGGCGCCGCGACGTAGCGGTCCAGGAGGAAGAAGTTCTCCCCGCCGAGCGTGGTGGCGAGGTTCAGCGGCAGCCCGGCGCCCAGGCCCCAGCCCAGCAGCCGGCCCCGGATGCGCCGCCCGGTGGCGTCGTCGCCGAACGCCCCGGCCCGGAACAGCCGCACGCCGAGCAGGAAGAGGAACAGCAGCAGCGCCGAGGAGAGGACCGGCTCGATGCGGAACGCGACGGCGTTCGACAGCCGCAGTCCCACCAGGTCGAGGTAGCCGCCCTCGGCGTACAACCGGGCGGCCTCGGCGGCGTCGTCACCGCCGCGCGAGATGGACCCGGCGGGGGACAGCGTGAGGCCCAGTGTCAGCAGCGCCATGAGCGCGACGTTCAGGGCGGCGGCCGTCCACATGACGGCGTGCTGGGCCCGCTGTGAGCGGGTGAGCAGCCAGGCGACCACCAGCGCGGTGACGGCGTACCCCATGAGCACGTCCCAGGCGAAGACCAGGACGAAGTGCACCGTTCCCTCGGCCAGCAGGAAGAGGGCGCGCCAGCGGTACGGTCCCGGCCAGCGACCGCCGCGCCGGGCGGCGGACCGGAACTGGATGGCCAGCCCGACGCCGAACAGCAGGGTGAGCAGCGCCAGGAACTTGCCGTTGGCCAGGAACCGGAACACCCCCTCGGCGATGGTGCCCGGGCCGGGGTCGGCGAGCATCGATGCCGCCGGGCTGATCGAGGCGCCGACGAGCAGCGACGCCTCGCCCCCCGCGGCGGTGAAGATCCAGATGTTGGTCCCGAGGGTGCCGACGATCGCCACCCCCCGAAGGATGTCCAGAAGCGCCGACCGTTGGTGCGGCGCCGCCGCGGCGTCCGCCCGGGGTGCGGGCGTGGCGGCGGTCGTGTCCATCGTGGGTCCCTCCCGAGGAAGACGGAGCGCGCGGCGGTCGCCACGCTCCGCCCCATGCTGGCCGAGGCGGATGCCCGGCCGCTTCCTCTTCGGGAGGGAGAGGACCTGCAGACTTCGATGTACGCGCGGGGGCCGGCGCGAACGGGGCCGCGGCCGCGCGAGCGCACGTCCGCCGCCCCGCGCCGCACCGGCGGTCAGCGGGGCGGGATCACAACCGGACGGTGGTGCTCCGCACGATCTCGAACACCGGGTGGGCGTCGGCGATCGCCGCGAACGCCTCCACGGGGGCGTCCGGCTCCACCTCGAAGTGGGCGCCCACGATGGCCGCCCGGGGATGGCTGAGGTACTCCCGCAGCACCGGCGCCGCGCGCTGCGGAGCGACCTCGGTGACGCTCACCAGTTCGATCCAGCCGCCGCGGCGCAGCGTCGCGAAGCCGTCCTTGCGGATGTTGCGCACCCAGCCCACCGGGCCGTAGGGGGCGACGAGGAACCGCCCCTGGTCGTTGTCCACCAGGCTCACCGGGGTGGTGCGCAGGAACCCCGACTTGCTGCCCCGCGTCGTGAGCAGGTGCAGCTCGGGCGGACCGAGCCCGAATTTGAGGAATCCGCCGATGACGGCGTTGGCGGTGCGACGCAGTTGCGTCATTTCGAACCGCTTGGTCTGCTTGGCCATGCCTTCTCCCTATCACGCGTCCGCCTCCATTCTGGGGGCGTGCACGGGGTCGGTGGCGCAGGGACGGAGGTTCAGCTGGCCTCCGCGCCGTCGGGGACCGGGACGAGCCGTGCCGCGTCGTAGCAGGAGCCCGCGCTGTAGATCATCGGCGGCTTGTCGGTGTGCCGACCCCGACCACGCGGCCGATGAAGACCGTGTGGGCGCTGGCCCGCAGCCGTTCACCGACCTCGGCCACCATGAACGCGGCGGCGCCCTCGATGACTGGGGCGCCGCCGGCGTCCGGCGGGTCGCCGGGGTGTGGACCCGCGACCTCGCCCGCGCGCACCGCATGGCCGACCGTCGGGAGGCCGGCACGGTGTGGGTCAACACCTACCGCTCGATGTACCCAATGTCGCCGCGCGAGGGATTCGGCCGCAGCGGGCTCGGCGTCGAGCACGGCACGGAGGTGATCCGGGAGTACCGCGGGTGAAGAGCGTCTGGATCAACACCAGCGACGAGCCGATGGCCGACCCGTTCCTGCTGCGCAGCTGAGAAGCGCGCACCACCGGGCCGGGGACGAACGCCCTGGCCCGGGCGGACGCACGCGTCCACCCGGGCCCGGACGGTCGGTCAGCCGGTCACGCGGTCAGCGGAACGCGGACAGCCCCGTGACCGCCTGCCCGATGCTGAGGGCGTGCACCTCCTCGGTCCCCTCGTAGGTGGCGACCGTCTCCAGGTTGAGCAGGTGGCGAAGCACCGGGTACTCCAGCGTGATGCCGTTGGCCCCGTGGATCGAGCGCGCGGCGGCCGCCACCCGCTGGGCGGCGGCGACGTTGGCGAACTTGCCGAAGCTCACCTGCGTGTGGTGGCACTGCCCGGCGTCCTTGAGCCGCCCGAGCCGCGCGGCCGTGAGGCCGGCCTGGTTCACGTCGACGACCATGTCGGCCAGCTTGCGCTGGGTGAGCTGGAACCCGGCGATCGGCCGGCCGAACTGCACCCTGGTGCCCGCGTAGTCCAGCGCGGCCAGGTAGCAGGTCCGGGCGGCGCCGACGACGCCCCACACGATGCCGAACCGCGCCTCGTTCAGGCAGGACAGCGGTGCGCCCAGCCCGGTCGCGCCGGGCAGCAGTGCGGTGCCGGGGAGGCGGACGCCGTCCAGCACGAGCTCGGAGGTGATGGAGGCGCGCAGCGAGAGCTTGCGGTGGACGGTGTTCGCGGTGAATCCCGGGGCATCGGTCGGCACCAGAAAGCCCCGGATGCCGTCATCGGTGGCCGCCCATACCACGGCGACGTCGGCGACCGAGCCGTTGGTGATCCACATCTTGGTGCCGTCGAGGATCCAGTCGGAGCCGTCCCGCCGCGCGCGGGTGCGCATCGAGCCGGGGTCGCTGCCGGAGTCCGGCTCCGTCAGCCCGAAGCATCCGATGACCTCGCCGGCCGCCATGCGCGGCAGCCAGGACGTTTTCTGCTCCTCGGATCCGTACTTGTGGATCGCGGCCATGGCCAGCGACCCCTGCACCGACACGAAGCTGCGCAGCCCGGAGTCCACCGCCTCCAGTTCGCGGCAGGCGACCCCGTAGGCGGTGGCGCTGGCGCCCGCGCAGCCGTAGCCGGACAGGTGCATGCCGAACAGGCCCAGCTCACCGAACGCCTTGGCGAGCGCGCGCGGATCGGGGATGGTGCCGGCGTCGAACCAGTCGGCGACGCCGGGCAGCAGCTCGCGGGCCGCGAAGTCGCGGACCGTGTCGCGGATCGCGGTCTCCTCGGCCGTGAGCGCGGCGTCGACCGCGAGGAAGTCGTCGGGAGCGGGAACCGCCGGTCCGCGCTGGTCGGTCATCGGGACTCCATACGTCGTTGGGTGAGGTCCGGTCTGGTCTGCGGGCGGCTCCGCCGGGCGAGGTCGGATGGAGCCGGTGCTACCCCTTCCGTTCCCGGAGGAGAGCCGCGTGGAACCGGGGTTCCGCGATGCGGTGCGGGCGCGCAGCCCCGGCGGCTCCGCACCGGAGGGGAGCAGCGCCTTGGCGTCGTCGACGTGAACGCTCCGCTGGAACGGATACGCCGCCGGCACCGCGCTCCTCGGCCCGCACCTCACGCGAACAGGTTCGCACGCCCCCTGCGGTCCGCCAAGGCGCCCTCGGTACCGCCTTCATCGCCACCACCGGCCGCCCCGGCACGCTCGCACGGACCGAACCCGGCCGGCGGTCACTCGTCCCGCTCGTCCGCCCGGCCACCTGGACGTGGAGCGCGCCGTGGAGTGGGGGAACGGGACGGGCAGGAACTTCATCGACGTCCACGAGTCCTTGGCCATCCGCACCCTTAACGACGCGGCCGGTGCGGCCCGTGCGGCCTTCGCGCCGCCATCGCCCCCGCCAGGCCGCAGGCGGTCGGACTCGCCTGGAGGGACCGTTCGGTCGCTGCCGCCCAACCCTCCCGGCTGGACCGTCTCGGCCATCACCTCGGCCACCGCGACGGCGTCCACGCGCCGCGTGATCGACCTCATCGGGACGGGTGGCGGTCGGTGGTGGCCGTGCCGGTGTTCGTGGTTCCGGCCGGTGTGCTTCCCCCCGTTCGCCTGCCATTGGCCGGGTTCCGGACCGTTGGAAGGGTGCGGGCGTGGTGTGCGGTGCGGGATGTTCACCGGGTCTCGTGCTGGTGGACGGCACCGCGTTCGACCATGGCGGCGATCTCCTGCTCGGACAGGCCCAGTTCGGCGAGGATCGCGGTCGAGTGCTGGCCGAGCAGCGGTGGTGGCAGCGGGCCGGGGGAGCCGTGCGGTGGTGCGGCTTCGCCGGTGCCGCCGTGCGGCTCGGCGGCCGGCCGGAATCCGGCGCGCACGAGGTCGAGCGGCCCGGCCGTGGGGTGGGGGAGGGACAGGGTGACGTCGTCGCCCGCCTCATCGGCGGCGCGGACGGCGTCGAGGACGCCGCGCACCCGGCCGGCGGGGACGCCGGCCCGCCGCAGGCGGTCCAGCCACTCGGCGGCGCCGCGTTCGCGCAGCGTCGCGGAGAGCGCGCCGATCAGTTCGGCGCGGTGCGCCACCCGGCCGGGGTTGGCGGCGAAGCGCGGGTCGGCGGCGAGGTCGGGGCGGTCCAGGGCCGCGCACAGCCGCTGGTACAGCGCGTCGTTGCCGGCGGCGATGACGATGTCGGCGTCGGCGGTGCCGAACGCCTGGTAGGGGACGATGGAGGCGTGCGTGTTGCCGTACCGCCGCGGCTCCTCGCCGGTGACGAGGGCCGACTGCGCGACGTTGACCAGGCCGGACAGCGCGGAGCCGATCAGGGAGACGGTCACGTGCTCGCCGCGGCCGGTCGCGCGGGCGCGGACCAGCGCTCCCAGCACGGCCACGGCCGCGTTGAGGCCGGTGAGCACGTCGGTGATGGCCACCCCCACCTTCACGGGCGGCCCCGCCGGCTCGCCGGTGACCGCCATGAGGCCGCTCTCCGCCTGCACGATGAGGTCGAAGCCGGGACGGTCCGGCGGACGGTGGTCCGGCCCGAACCCGCTGATGGAGCAGTACACCACCGCGGGGTTGCGCTCCCGCACCGCGGCATGGTCCAGGCCGAGGCGGTCCACCACGCCGGGGCGGAAGTTCTGCACCACGATGTCGGAACGCGCGCACAGTTCCCGCACGGCGGCCAGGCCGTCGGGGTCCTTCAGGTCCACGGCCAGGCTGCGCTTGCCACGGTTCACCGCCAGATAGTAGGCGGACTCGCCGCCGGCCCACGGGGGTCCCCAGGACCGGGTGTCGTCGCCGTGCCGCGGGCTCTCCACCTTGACGACCTCGGCGCCGAGGTCGGCGAGCAGCATCGTGGCGTAGGGGCCGGCGAGAACACGCGACAGGTCGGCGACGCGCACGCCCGCGAGCGGCGCCCCGGCCGCACTGATGGGGTTCACCGCGCCGCGCCGGTGGGCGTGGGGAGCGGTCCGCCGGGGAGGCCGGATCGGCGCCGGAAGCGGTCGTGGCCGTCCAGGGCGGGTCTCCTCCCACGGGTGCGCGGGTCCTCCTCCGCGCGGCTGCCACGGAGGTGCCTCCGGCGGCGCCGGGCATCGCCAGTATCACCGGGGGGCGCGGGGTGTTGTCAATCACTCCGTGTCCCCCGCGCCCCCGGCTTGCCGCGAACCGGACACCGTGCGCTATAGTCACCGGCAGGTCATGAGCGCCAGCGTCAAGCCCCGGCTTGCTGGCCGGCAACCCTCCTTCCGCGGTGGGGTGCCCCGGGTGAGGACCAGGTCGAGACACGACCGAGTACGTAACCGTGTCAGGCAAGCGCGGACCCCTCCCGTGCCAGCACCGCCGCGTGCACCCCGGGGTCCCCGGACCCATGGAGGTGCCCTGAATGACCGCTGTCGCCGAGAACCCGATCGCCGAGTCGTCCCGGTCCACGGACGCGGCCGTCCCCGCTGCTGACGGCGACGCCGTCGGCATCCTGGGGGCCGACGTCCGCGTCCCGCTCGTCACCGGAGAGCGGGTCGACTACGCCAACTTCGACTACGCCGCCAGCGCGCCGTGCCTCACCGCCGTGCACCGGGCGCTGGAGGCGGCGCTGCCCTACTACGCGAGCGTGCACCGCGGCGCCGGCTTCCATTCCCAGGTCAGCACCGACGCCTACGAGCGGGCCCGCCGCTCGGTGGCCGGGTTCGTCGGGGCGCGGCAGGGCGACGCGGTGGTGTTCGTCCGCAGCACCACCGACGCTCTCAACCTGCTGGCCCGCTCGGTGCCGGACGGCTGCACCGTCGTCGTCTTCGCCTCGGAGCACCACGCGAGCCTGCTGCCCTGGCAGCACCGGGGCAGCCGCGCCGGCCGGGTGGTCCGGCTGCCGCTGCCGGACAGCCCACGGGCCGCGGTCGAGGCGGCCCGCGCGGCGCTCGGCTCCGCCCCGGAGGGGCCACGGCTGCTGTGCGTCACGGCGGCGTCCAACGTCACGGGCGAGATCTGGCCGGTCGAGGAGCTGACCGGGGTGGCGCACGCCGCCGGGGCGCGCATCGTGGTCGACGCCGCGCAGCTCGTTCCGCACCGGGCCTTCAGCCTGGCCGCGACCGGCGCCGACTACGTCGCGTTCTCCGGGCACAAGCTGTACGCCCCGTTCGGCTCGGGCGTCCTCGCCGGGCGGACCGACTGGCTGCGCGCCGCGACCCCCTACCTCGCGGGCGGCGGCGCCACCGCCAACGTCACCGAGGACGACGTGCGGTGGAACGACCTGCCGGCCCGGCATGAGGCGGGCAGCCCCAACGTGCTGGGCGCCGTCGCGCTCGCCGCGGCCTGTGACGCGCTCAGCGCCGCCGATCAGGAGCGGCTGCACGAGCGGGAGCAGGCGCTGCTCGACCGGCTGCGCGCCGGACTGGCCCGGATCCCGGGCGTGCACGACCTCGGCCTCTGGGACCGCGACCACCCGCGCGTCGGCATCGTGTCGTTCGTGGTGGACGGCCTCGCCGCCGACCTGGTCGCGGCGGCACTGTCGGCGGAGTACGGGATCGGCGTGCGGGACGGCCTCTTCTGCGCGCACCTGCTCACCCGCGGACTCCTGCCGGCCGGGCACACCCAGGCGGTGCGCGCCAGCCTCGGCCTGGGCACCACCGAGGAGCACGTCGACCGGCTGGTCGGCGCCGTCGCGGAGCTGGCGGCGCGCGGGCCGAGGTGGCACTACGACCTGGTGGACGACCGGATCGCCCCGGTTCCGGACCCGCGCCCGCGTCCCTGAGGACCGGCGGAAAACCGCCGTCCCCGCGAAATCCGCATTACCCGCCGTTGAATTGCACCGGGGGGATAAATGACGGTGGAGGCGGTACCATCGGGCGCTAATGAAAGGGCCACGGGACGTCGCGGGATTCCGAGGGCACCGACGCGGAGCTCTCACCCGTTCACCGAGCCCTGATCAGGCGACGGTCGGGGAGCGTGATCGTGACTGACGATCAGCGGGCACGGCACTTCGAGCACGATCTCCCCGCGCTTGAGGTTCCGCCCCCGCGCGTCATCAGGGTCGCGGACTTCCTGCGGCGATCCGGCCGTGAGAGCCCGCCCGTGGCGGAAGCGGCCCCCGGGAACGCGCGGCTGGAACAGCTGAAACGCGGATTCCTCCGGCGGGCCGTGAGTCATTTCGCGGCGGATCTGCGGATCGCGCAATTCGTGGACGTGGGGTCGCGGCTTCCGGCCGCGGACGGAATCCACCACGTCGCCCGCCATCACCTTTCCGGCGCCCGCGCCGTGTACGTCGCCACCGAATCCACGGTGTCCCTGCACGGCCGGGCGTCGTCGTCCGCGGACGCGGTGCCGGTGGTGCGGGCGTTCGGGGAGAATCCGGAGGCGGTCGTCGCGGTGCTGGCCGCGCGCGGGCTGGTCGACTTCGCCGATCCGGTCGCCGTGCTCATGGTGGAGCCCGACGCCGTGCGGTCGGCGGGGGTGGATCCCGGGGCGCTGGTGCGCGCCTTCCACGCCGCGTCCTGCCCGGGCAGCCGCATCGCCATCGCCCAGCGGTCGCTGCCCGAGGAACGGGCCGCGAACGGGGCGACGGCGCCGGCCGACGTCCCGGCCGGGCGGCGGGCCCGCGAGCGCGCCGCGGCGCTCTTCGAGCCGTTCACGCTGGTGGAGCCCGGGCTGGCCGACATGGCGTGGTGGCCGTATCCGGACGAGGAGGTGACCGCCGTCGGCGTCGGCGTCCTGGCCGGAGTCGGCCGGCGGGGCTGAGAGCCCGTTGCGAGGGCGCTCCGCCCGCCCGGCGATGGATAATCGACGCCGGTGCCGGGCAGAGGGGACATGTGGTGAACTGGACCGCCGAGATTCTCGGGCAGCTGGAGTTCTACTGGGAGACCTCGCTGCGCCCGCGGCTCATCGGGCTGGGCGACGACGAGTTCTTCTGGGAGCCGGTGGAGGGCTGCTGGTCGGTGCGCCGGCTCAGTGACGGCACTTTCGCCCCGGACCGCGAGTGGCCGGAGCCCGTGCCGCCCCCCGTCACCACGGTCGGCTGGCGGCTCGGCCACATCGTGGTCGAGGTGCTGGAGATGCGGGTGGACCACCACTTCGGCGGCCGGACGATGATGCGGGAGAACGCCGCCTGGCCCGGCAGCGCCGACGAGGCGCTGCGGCGGCTGGAGCGGGCCTACACGGCCTGGTGCGCCGGAGTCCGCGCCCTCGACCCCGAGGACTGGGACGCGCCGGTCGGCGCCGCCGAGCCGCCCGAGTGGTCGGAGTTGCCGTTCGTCACGCTGGCGCTGCACATCAACCGCGAGGTCATCCACCACAGCGCGGAGATCGCGCTCATGCGGGACCTCTACCGCAGTCGTCCCGGCCGGGGGGCCGACGCGCTCTGACCATCCCCACACTCGGACGACCAGCCGGTTCGGTGTCAACGCCGCCGTTCAGGCGGTCTGCGCCGCTAATTATTCAGTGATACGTCGGAAAAACCCGTGGTTTCCGGCAAACCTGCGCGTGCGGTGGCACGTCCTACCAACAGATTTTCGTGATCTCCGAGCGAACGGAGTATGACCGTATGACGAATTCTGGTGGGCGCAGGCGTACCGCTGCCGTCCGAGGCCGCCAGGCCGTCCGCGTGACGGCGGCCACGGCCGTCGCGCTGGCGACGACGGCCGCCCTCACGGGCTCGGCGCACGCGGACCCGGCGCCCGCGGGCCCGGAAACGGCGGAGAACACCACCGGGCGCCTGACACTGGGATCGCCGGAACTCGGCGGGACGTTCGACACGGTCGCCGCCGCCGACGCCGGCAACGTCTGGGCCTTCGGCATCGCCGACGACGAGGGGCCGACCTGGATCCACCGCCGCGACGGCGCCGAGTGGGTGCGCGAGGAGCTCCCGGCGGACTGGACCGTCCGCCCGACCGTGGCGGACGCCTCCGCTCCGGACAACGTCTGGGCGGCCGGTCAGTCCGCCGACGGCGCGAGCACCCTCCACTACGACGGCACCTCGTGGCGCGCCGTGGAACTCGACCCGGCACTGGTCCCCACCGACATCGAGGCGGTGGCGAAGGACGCGGTGTGGCTCCTCTCCGAGCCGGTCGACGGCTGGGCCCGCGCCGCCTACTTCGACGGCGAGATCTGGCGCGACTACCCCGCTCCGGAGGCGGCGCACCAGGCGGTGTCCGGCGTCGCCTCCGACGCGGTGTTCGCGGTCGGCTACGACGGCGACCAGCCCACCGCCGAGCGCTGGGACGGCACCGCGTGGCAGCCGATGGACGTCCCCGACGTCGAACTGCCGGGCGGTGAGCCCTCCGCCGCCTTCGACGACGTCTACGCCCGCGCGGCCGACGACGTGTGGGCCGTCGGCTCCATCCACTACGTCGACGACGACGAGCGGAACCGCTACCTCCCGCTGCTCGCCCACTGGGACGGCACGGAGTGGACGGTGCAGACCGGCGACGAGGAGGGCGAGTACACCGGCGTGACCGACGACGGCGCCGGCGGCCTGTGGCTCAAGGACGGCAGCTGGGACGGCGACCTGGTGCACCGGGCCGCCGACGGCGAGCTGACCCGCTACACCCCCACCCAGGAGGGGTACGAGCTCAACATCCCGAAGCCGACGGCCATCCCCGGCACCACCAGCGTGCTCGCGGCCGGCCAGGCCTACCCCGAGGGCGACCCGGACGTTCCGGTCGGTTATGGAGTGGTGTTCGAGTACGAGCTGTGATCCTGGGGGACGTCCCCTGAACCGGCGGCCGGGCTGATGCCTGGCCGCCGGTTGCGTGACGGGGGCTTGGGCGCGACGGGACTTCGGCCGGGTTCCGCCGCCGGGTGGTCCACCGGCCGTGCGGACGCCATTCCGAGCACGTGTTCGATCCTGCCGAGGTGAGCCGAGGGGAAGAACAGGTGGACGTCGTTCGACGTCTCGACGCCGACCCCGAACGCGTCCAATACCACCGGGCGGAAGGCCAGCCAGGAGTCCGCAGTGGCCCATCGTCGCAGAGCCGCTCGTAGCCCACGGTCGGTGCCGACCATGGTGAGGAGTCGCTGGGCGTCTTGGGCGGGGAGTTTCAGCCAGACGCGGCCCCGGTGGAACTCGATCCATCGCGGGTCGCCCGAAGGCAGGCCCGGATGCGCCTGGAGGGATTCGCCGTAGTCTTGGCAACTGGCCCGCGTGCGGATGTCGAGGTTCCACAGCAGGCGGATGAGCGGGACCAGCCGGAGGTCAATGTGCACGGTCCGCCCGTCCGGAGCGGTGAGGCGGTCACCCGGGTGCCGTGGCATGGCCCTCCTCGGCCTCCTGTTCGTGGATCAGGCCGACCGCCCACAGCCGGACGGCCTGGAGATGACCGCGCCGGAGTCCGATGTGGGGGTCGGGCTGAACGAGGAGAGTCGGCGTCCCGGCACGGGTCCGCTGCGCCGCCCACGCGTGGTCGGCGTCAGTGAAGTCGTCATCGATCCACGCCAACGGCCGGTCAGCCGCCCAGGTGCGGACAGAGTCCCGTTTCCACAGGTAGCCGTTGGGGTGCGGAGTGCAGATGCCGGGGCGCCCCAGGTCGATGTAGGGCTGGGGGTCCAGGCCGGCGTGGCGGCCGACGCACCGGTCGGCGTCGGCCATCCAACTGCTCGCCCACACCGGTCGGACGAGGCCCATCGCGGCGGTCGCGGTGATCCACGCCCCGTGGCGGGGGTCGAGCCAGACGAGGATGTTGCGATGGCCCTCGGGGGAAACGCGGTGCGGACGGTAGCCGGGAGGCACCGATCCCTGAGGGCCGGGGAAGGGGTTGAGGACCCCGTCGATGTCGATGAGCAGGGCGGGGGGCTCCATGGTTCACACCTTCAGCAGATGGACCGCGTCCTGGACGTGGCGGCGCACGACGCGGACATAGACGTGGTCGGTGGCGTGGTCGACGATCCAGACGGCGGCCTGGGCGAGGAACCATTCCACGACCCAGACGCGGTGCCAGCCGAGCGCCCAGTTCTCGGCCGGCAGCCCGCCGCGCATGGCGAGCGCCTGGTCCGGCCCGCCGGCCGCGACGTAGGCGTCGATGAGGGCGCGGGTGCGCGCGGGGTCGGGGGCGTCGATGGTGCCGTGCCAGGACGCCAGATCGATCAGCCCCGGGCCTGCGAACGCGCGCGCCAGGTCGTAGAGGCGGCGGCGATCACCGCGGACGTGCAGGCTCTCCGGGTGGAATTCCGAGTGCACCCACCCGAACGGCGGCGTGCGAACACCGCGGGCCCGGGGGAAGGACGCCTCGTCCAGTGCTGCAAGGGCCGCAGCGATGTCGCCGGCCTCGTTCCACCGACCGGCCGCACGGAGCCGGTTCAGGTGCCCGAGCGCCCGCGCGGGGAGGGTGGCCAGCCACTCCGCTGAGCCGATGGGAAGGTGGTCGGGTGCCGTGGCCGCGTGCAGCGGGACGATCGCCGCGACGCCGTCGGCGTCGGTCGCTTCCCGTTCAGGGGTGCCCAGGTCCTCCAGGACCATCCCCAGCGCGGTGGGCGTACGCACCGACGCGATCACCTCGGGGACGTCGATTCCGGCCGTGCGCAGATGGGACAGGGACCGGGCCTCCTCCAGGAACGGCTGGACGGCGCACTTGAAGATGACGGTTCCGCTGGGAGTGCCCAGGCGTTCGACGTGGGACAGCGCCCAGTCGTGCAGGACGTCACGGTCCCGGGCCGTCAGCCCCGCGCGGCGCAGGACGGTATCGCGGAGCTGGTCGATGTCGGCGGTGTGCATGGGGCCTCTCGTGGGCGAAGAGAGGCTCCCCGCCGCGCGGGGAGCCTCGTTGGGCGGGTGTCAGTTCACCGCGAACGACTGGACCCGGGACATCCACTCGTCGCGGAATCCGGCGAGTTCGTCGCGGATGCGGTCCATTGGGGTGCCGTAGGGGGCGACGACGCCGCCCCGGCTGTCGGGGACGGACTGACAAGCGTGCACCAGCCTCCCGCCGAGGGCGGCGTGGGCCTTGATGCTCTCGATGCGGCGGTTCTCGTTGAACCATCCGCCGTGGAAGACCTCGTCCAGCATGTCGGCGGTCTCCCGGTCGAGGTCGTAGACCACTTTGGCGGCGTCGACGAAGAACCACGCAGGGCCGACGTTGCTGATGCTCCCGTCGGGCTCGACCTTGTTGAGCGCTGTGAGGGTGGAGACCTCGGCGAGCATCCGCAGGTGGTCCGCGGTCACCGCTTCCAGGCCGAGCGAGGGCAGGTGCTCCTCGCGGAACAGGAAGCCGTAGACCTGCCAGGCGATCCGCAGCACCTCGGCCGGGTCGGTGGTCGTTCGGCCGTGCTCGGCGATGTAGTTCAGCGCGATCTGCTCGATGGACTCGGTGGGCGTCTCATTGATGGGCAGCAGTGCAGCGGCGACCTTCTCCCAGTCGATGACCGTCCACGTGGTGGACTCGACGCGGAAGTAGTACGAGGCCGGATCGATGGTGAGCGTCCTGCCGGTGACGGTGATACCGGGGATGCGGTTCCACCGTGCGTCGAAGGTGTGCGGCAGGTCCACGGTGATCGGAGCGATCGTGATTGCCATGCCCGGACCGTATGACGGAGTGACCCGGCGCCTCCTGGCGATTGCGCCGGATTGCGGCGCTGCTGGCCGGCGTTGCGCGAAGTCGCTTACGGCCGGGTGAACTGATCCCGTGCGCGGGTGATGAGGCGGTGCGCCTTGTGCTCGTAGACGGCGGAGGCGGCCATGAGGTTCCAGATCTTGCGGTAGAGGGTCACGTCGTCGGTCGAGTCGAGCCAAAGTTCAGCGTTCCACGTTTCCGCGACGACGAGACGTTCGTCCATGATCCAAAAGCCATGCATCGGCGAAAATGTGGTGCGAACGCCGAACGGGATTACGCCGAGCGTGACGGTATCCAGTCCGATGACACCACACAGGCGGTCGAGCTGGGCGGCCATCGCCTCAGGGGCGCAGCGCACCACGTGCAGTGCACCCTCCCAGAGGAGGGCATGAAAGTGGCGGCCAGGTCGATACAGCACTTCCTGTCGCTGCATTCGGGCGCGCACGCCGGCTTCAATGTCGCGTGGCGAACCGATGCGGTCGGACACGTCGGTGAGGACACCGCGGGCGTATTCGGGAGTCTGGAAGATGCCGGGGATGATGCCGGATTCGAAGAGGTGAACGATCTTGGCCTGCGATTCCTGGAGGGCGTGACCCTCCTGGACAGCTCGGTGGCCGGCGGCCAGTTGGCGTTTCCAACTGCGATACGAGGTTTCCAGGCCCCGTAGGCGTGCCTTGAGTTCGTGAAGGTCGTCGATTGCGCCGAGGGCCGCAACCCAGGCTTCCAGGTCGGCAACCGTAGCGGTCTGCCTGCCATTCTCCAGACGTGAAACTTTGGACGGCTGCCAGCCGAGACGTGCGGCAAGTTGCTTGCCGGTCAGATCGGCCTCGGTGCGCAGCTCACGCAGCCGCGCACCGAGGGCCGCACGCCCCTGTTGGAAGTCAGTGCTCACGCTGTTGACGGTAGCTGTCTAAGGACGTCGTCCCGGCGGATGGCGTGGTGCCATGCCGCGTCTCGGATCTGGCAGAACTCGACGATGCGCGCCGGGTCCTCGACCAGTTCGGAGCCGAGAAGCTCGTCATCCTGGTCGAAGTGCAGGACCAGCGCGCGACGGGAGTCGAACAGCCAGAAGTCGACGGCGGGGAGGCCGAGTTTTTCGGCGTCGGCCCGCCACAGGTTCCGGATGTCCTCGCCCGATGCGATGTTGGACGCGGCTGAGGTGAGAAGGTAACGCTGGCCCTCAGTGGGAGGGGAGTCAAGGATGCGCACCCGAGCGAACCACTTGCCCTGGCGCACTTGCTCCCGCACGTTCACACGCCATGGCCGGTGGCGATCGTCCGGGAGTGGCTGTCCGGCGAGGAAGCGCTGGTACTTCTCGCTGGCCCGGTCACTGGCGTAGCCGCGCCGGGACTCCAGTCGCCACGCCGTGTACTGGAAGTCCCGGAAGTAGTCGCCGAACGTGGCCTCGTCGATGTATGTCACCACGTTAATCAGTCCTTCAACGGAAAGCGGGTGAGTAGTTCGCGGGGAACGACGACGAACGACTCGCCGTCCAGCACGTGCCGGAACTGCCGGAGGTCGTTCGGGTCGGTGACGGTATAGCCCTGCACGATCACTTCGCCAGTGTCCACGTCCTCGTACAACGTGGGGCAATTGCCGTACTCAGATGTCGAACCGATCACGCGAATCCTGCGCGCCATGGGTCCCTTTCCTTTCAGCGATGTCGGGGACCAGGATGCTCCGGATGCCGCACGTCCACCGCTCGATTGCGCGGAATTGCGCGAGGAGGTCATGCGACTCCGCTCCCCCCGAGACGGCCTGCAATGAACCGGCGGCCGGGCTGATGCCTGGCCGCTGGTTGCGTTCTTGGGGCGGGGTTACATCGTGTGGGTCTTGAGTTCGTGGAGGAACGTCGCCCATGCGTTGGGGGAGAAGGTGAGGTGGCCGAGGTGGCGGTGTTGGGTGTCGCGGACGAGGACGGCAGGTCCTTCCGCTACCTCCACACAGCTGCCTTCTACAGCGCTGTAACTGCTCTTGTGCCACGTGGACTCATGCTCGAACATCAAGGTTGTCCCTGACCTTCCGGACCAATTCGCTGCTTGCGCGGGGTGAGAGCGCTTCGGACTGGAGGACACCGAAGATCGTCGCGCACTGTTGGATCTTCATTGTGTCGTCCAAAGTCATCTCGCCTCCCATGTACTCGGCTGAGGCGACCTGAGGAGTATCCACGAAGGTGTAGATGCGAAATGGCCCTGACGCTCCCGGGTGGCACTCTGCGTCTGGAGCCATGACCTGGAACCGGATGGCTTCTCGCTCGATCAGTCCCAGGACGTGCGTGAGCTGCTCCTTGAGCACCTTCTGTCCGCCGATGGCGCGTTGGATTACGGACGCCTCCACCACCATTGACACCAGAGGTGGGGCCTCCTTCTCCAGGATGTGCTGCCGCTGCAGCCGGGACCTTACCCTGCGTTCCCGGTCCGTTGGAGTGATCCAGGGAGCACCTTCACGGTACACCGCCCGCGCATAGTCCTCGATCTGGATCAGCCCCGGAATCAGTTGCGGCTGGTACTCCCGCAGTTCGGTAACCCGGTGTTCCAGCTGCTCGACCTCTTCGTACCACACCGGTAGCGGGTCCGGCGCGTGTGCCTTCGCCCACGCCCGTGCGATAACACCAGACGTGTTGAGCGCTCGGTCGAGCTTCTCTGCCTGCTTCCCGGTCATCCCCCGAGTCCCGCATTCCCAGGCGGAGATATGCGAGGGCACCATCTGCATTTCCTTGGCGACCTGTGCCTGCGTCATCCCGGACCTGATTCGGAGTGTCCGGATTTCCCGACCGAGACGACGCCAGGCCGGTTTGATTTTGCGATCCATTAGCCCGCCTTCACAACCGGTTCACGACCGACTACACCAGTGCAGCACGGTGGCGCCTCTGTCGAGCACCGGTTCTGACCTTTTGTAGCCGAACGGTGATCCGCCTGGTCCGAGGTGTGCGGTGTCGTTCATGGTGGTGCCCATGGAACTCACTGCCGGTCTGCGAGTTTCCATTGGTTATGGGATGAATTGAAGGGGCGCGCCAATGAGTGCAACCGTCATAGTCGCGGATAATTCCGACGAACAACGCGAGGGCAATTACGTCACCCCGCTTCCCCGCCGAGCCACGACATCGGCCGACCGCGCCGCCGTCGCCTTGGACGGCTCCGCCAGCCCCGGTACCGGCTACGCCATCACCATCCCCGGGGACCCGGCCCAGGCGGCCGTGCTCCGGCGGCATGTCCGGTTCGTCGCCGCGTTGCCCCGCGACGAGAGCGAGGTGCTGGAACAGCTCGCCAGTGAACTCTTCAACAACGCGGTCACCCACACCCGCTCCCGCCTGCCCGGCGGCGGTGTGACGGTCACCGTCGCCAAGCTGACCGACCCCGCCCGGACCCAGGTCAAGGTGATCGATGACGGCACGGACGACGACTCCGCCGTCCCACGCGTCCAGCCCGCCGACCCCGATCGGGTCGGCGGGCTGGGGCTGTTCCTGGTCGATCACTACGCCGACCGCTGGGGGACGCTCCGCGGCCCCGACGGGCGGACCACCGTGTGGTTCGAGGTCGACCGGTGTCCGTCCGCGTGACGGCGCTACGCCGCTGCTGCCGCCCACTCCTGCCACGTGCGCTCGTGGGCCGTCACCAGCCAGGCGTTCGCCCAGGTGGAGTCGGCCCGCTCGGGCAGGTCCGGGCTCTCGCTCAACTCCGTCAGCCGTGCCTCAAGGTCCGCCGCCGCCTCCAGCGCCTCCTCCCTGGTGTGCCGGCCCTGGCGCAGGTCGCGCAGCCAGGTGCGCCACGGCTCGGGGACCGGCACCGGCATGTGGCCGGTCTCCAGCAGGCCGACGCCCTGCACGCCCAGCCGGACCATGTGGTAGGCGTACTTGGTGTCGAAACCGTAGGCGGCCACCAGCTCGGGGCGGTTGACGTGCCGGGTGTTCTCGCCGGTGAGGCCGCCGCGTTGCGACCGCAGGTAGCCGCGGAACCGCCGGGCCGCGTCGCGGGAGACGAAACGGTGGCCCTCGGCGCGCAGTTCGCGGCCCAGGTCGGTGCAGTGCGTGATCTCCGCCTCGGGCACGTACAGCGGCAGCAGCACCGTGGGGTTTCCGGCCAGGGCCAGGCGCATCCACTTGCGCAGGGCGTACACCACGAGGTCCAGGTCACCCGGCCCCGAGCGCCGTCCCTCGCCGGCGGTGCGGAAGATGTACTGCTCGAAGCGGCGCAGCCCCGCCACGTACTCCGGCGGCTCGACGCAGATCCCCATCTCGTCGCGGTCGTCCTGCCCGCTGATGGCGGTGCCGTGCACGCCGGAGCCGACCTGGCAGCGCAGGATCGTGCCGCGCTCCGCCAGCCGGGCGAACTCGTCGGTGGAATGCCGCATCCGTCACCTCCCCGTCACGCGAGACCGGAGACGGAACGCCGCCCCCGGAGATGTCCGGCAGCGTAGAGCGGCGTGTGGCGGTGCCGCCACGGGTTTTCGCCCGACCGGGAGGGCGGGGCCGCTCACACCACGTCGAGCGGATCCACCCGCACCTGCGCGAGCCGGTCGTCCTTGCGGGCGCTGCGGGCGGCCGCGGCGGCCTTGAGGGACGCGGACAGCCGCCGGGCGCCGCCGCGCGGGACCCGGAGCAGGGCGCGTTCCGTCCCGGCGGACTCCGGCGCCCCGAGGACCGGCACGGGGCCGAGCAGTTCGGCGTCCTCGGGCAGCGTCAGCTCGTCCACCAGCTCCCGGACGTGCGCCGCCTCCCCGGTGACCGACGCCATCGTCACCGCGGGCGGGAAGCCGAGCTCCCGGCGCTCGGCCAGCTCCCGCTCCGCGAAGCCCATGGGGTCCCACCGGATGAACGCCTGCGTGACCGGCAGCGCGGCATCGGCGAGCACGATCACCTGGCCGCCCTCACCGGCCGGCCGGACCAGTGCGGCGGCGTTGCACCACCGCCGCAGCGCCTCCTCCGACGCACGCAGGTCGGCGCGGCCGAGCAGCGCCCAGCCATCCAGGAGCAGCGCGGCGGCGTAACCGCCCGCCGCCCGTGGCTCGGCGCCCGGGGTGGCCACCACGAGCGCCGGCCGCTCGCCGACCTCGGTCAGCACCTCCTCCCGGCCGGACGTGCGGACCGGCAGCGACGGGAACGCCCGGCCCAGTTCCTCGGCCGTCCGCCGCGCGCCCACGACGCTGGCCCGCAGCCGGGCGTGCTCACAGTCCGGGCAGCGCCACTCGCCCGCGATGCGCCCGCACCACCGGCAGTACGGCATAGCGTGGGCGCTGCGCAGCGCCAGCGGCCCCTGGCAGCCGGGGCAGCGGGCCGGCGCCCGGCAGCGCGCGCAGGCCAGCGAGTTGAGGTAGCCGCGGCGCGGCACCTGGACGAGCACCGGCCCGTTGCGGGCCGCCTCGCGCGCCACCCGCAGGGCCACGCTGGGCAGCCGGGCCGAGCGCGCCGCCTCGTCCCGCGCCAGCTCGGCGTCGTCGCCGGCCGCGCGGATCACCGGCGCCCGGCCGCGCAGCACCTCGCGGGGGGCGGCCAGCGGGCGCGCCCAGCCCGACTCCACGAGCGCCAGGCCGTCCGTGGTGCTGGTGAAACCGCCGACGAGCAGCGCCGCGTCGCTGCGGTGCGCCCGCATGGACAGCACCGTGCGGGCGTGCGGGTACGGCGCGTGCGGATCGCTGTGCACGTCGTCTCCGTCGTCCCACACCACGGCCAGCCCGAGATCGTGGACGGGGGCGAACATGGCCGCCCGGGTGCCCACCACCGCGGGGACGTGCCCGCGCCGCACGGCCAGCCAGCGCCGGTACCGCTCCTCGGGGCCGAGGCTCGCGGTGAGGGCCACGTGCCGGTTCGCGCCGAGCCGGGAGCGCAGCGCGGCGTCCAGCACCTCGACGTCGCGGCCGTCCGGGGCGACGACGACCGCGCCGCGCCCGGCCGCCACCGTGCTCGCCACCGCGACCGCTACCGCGTCCGCCCAGTCGGGGCCGGGCAGCGCGCTCCACACGGCCCGCGGCGCGCCGCCGTCCCGCAGCGCGGCCAGGAATCCCGGACCGGCCGGGTAGTCCCGCCACGGGCCCGGCTCCGGCGCCGTGAGCGGGGGAAGATCGGGGGGCTCCGCCGGCGCCTTCTCCACCCGGGCGTGCCGGGGCGGGATCGCCAGCCGGAGCACGTCGATGAGCGTGCCGGCGTAGCGGTCGGCGACCGCGCGGGCCAGGTCGCGGATCTCGGGGGAGAGCACCGGCTCGGCGGACACCACCGCGTCCAGGTACTCCAGCCGGCCGCGGAACTCCGACTCCGCAACCCGCTCCAGCAGGAAACCGTCGAGGTGCTGCCCCTTGAAGGGCACCCGCACCCGGCAGCCGGGCACCGCGTCGGCGTCCATGGTGCTGGGCACGCGGTAGTCGAACGGAGAGTCCAGGTGCGGCAGCGGGATGTCCACGATCACCCGCGCCACCGAGAGTTCCGCCGCCGGGCGGCGCCGCGGGGGAGGCTTCCGGCCCGCTGCCCGTGCCTTCTCCTTCGCGCGCGGGAGGTCGAACAGCAGCCCCTCGCCGGGCTCGGACCGCGCGCTCATCGGACCGCCCCCGTGGCCGGGCGCGGCGGGACATGCCGCGCGGGGCGAGGAAACGCTCCCCGGCGTCCGGCCGGACGGTGGTCTCCGGCCGCGCGCGCCCGGTGGGGAACGAGCCGCCCGGACGGCGCCGTGCCGGCTACCGCGAGCGGGGCGAGCAGCGCCCGAACGCGCCGGCCGACGCCATGCCGACGCACGGGACGGGATGCGAAGCGTCCGTGCTCCCGTCCGAGGTCTCGTTCGTTCCGCTTCAGCGGACACGTCATCGTCAGCATGCGGTGTTCGCGAACGTCGCCGCAGGTCGCGGCGGGTACCCGCGCTACACGAACCCCGGTTCCCCGAAGCGCGCGCGCTACACCCGATCCGGCGTGGCGGACACCGATGCCCCCGAGCCCCGGGAGACGGCGGGAGGCGAGCCCGGTGCCGATCCGGGCCGCGTGCGCCCCACCGGCCGCGCCCGGCACGACCGGGACGTCAACGCGGCGAACGACATCCTCGGGACCGGCCGCGCCGCAGCCGCGAAGGACCCCGGTGATGTCCGGGAAACCGGCGTGAGACGGCAAGGGCCTCCTTCCAGGCGGCCGTGCGGCGGACGCCCCGCCGCGCGGGAGACGCGGTGCGCGCCACTGATCCCGTAAGGGCGGACGGGGATTCCCCCTCTCTCGGGGGATGGAAGTCACTGCCAGTCTTACCAGAGCGCGCGGACAGCGCGACGCGGGCGGGCGGGCGTGCCGAGTGGCGAGGATACGGGCGCGTGGTGAGGGTCGTTCCGGTCCGGCCGGGTCGGATGCAATGCCGCAAACGCCCTCACGCTCAGTGGTCGCCATGCCACGCTGGGCGGGTGACGGGACACACGAGCTTCGCCGCCTACGAGCGCGAGATCCTCAACGCCATGACCAGCGACGGCGTCGACATCGCCGACGCCGCGGCCGTGCGCTCCTGGCTGCGCCGGAACCCCGGGCCGGGCGTCCGCCCGGACGGCCCACCCGCGGTGCCCGCGCAGGCGCGGAGACAGCCGAACCTCCCCGTACCCCTGCGGGCCGCCCACGCCACCCTCCTGCCGCCCGTGCGGCTGCCGCCCGACGCCGAACTCGCCGCCACGGCCCGCGTCTCACCGCTGCTGCGCGAGGCGTGGGCCATGCGCAGATGGGCCGAGGCGCACCGCCCCCGTGTCGTCGGCGGGGTGCTGGCCCCCGACGACGCCAGAGCCGCGGCCGCCGCGCTCGGGCTCCTGGACGACTGCGCGACCAGCTTCGACGGCCGCCGGCCCGAACTCGTGCGCCTGTGGTCCATGGCGCTGGACGCCGGTCTCCTCGCGATCGTCCCGGAGCCCGGCACCGGCGAGGCGCGGGCGCACGTCACCGAGATCGACGACTCCGACACCGCCGCACTGCGCAGCTGGCTCGCCGTCTACGTGCGCGCCAGCGGGTTCGCGGAGTACTGCGGCGAGCACGACCACACCGGTTACCACGTCGCCGAGCGCGTCCTCGGCGAGCTGACGTTCGAGCTCTACCACTCCGGCCGGGCCGCCCAGCTCGAACCGCGGGTCGCGCGGCTCGTCACGGACGTGCTCGCCGACGCCGCCATGGACGGGCTGATCCGCGACGGCCAGCGCGCCCGCCTGCGCGCCGTGGCCGAGTTCGCCGTGTACCGGTCGCTCGCCGCGCTCGCCCGCCACGGCGCCGTCCTCCTGCACCAGGGCGGCACCGTCGAACTCACCGGCCTCGGCCGGTGGGCCATGAACCAGCTGCTCACCGAGGCCGGCATGACCGCCCCGGTGATCGGGGACTACGCCACCGCCGACGCGGCGGAGCTCGCCGACGTGCTGGTCGGCTACAGCGAGGCCGACCGGCTCGCGGAGTTCGTGGGCTGGCTGCGGCAGCGCTCCGAACGGCAGGCCGCCGCCGAACTCGTCGCCGCCGGAGGCAGGGCGGGATGCGGCCGGCGCGGGATGGCGGTCGCGCTGCTCCGCCGGCTCGGCCGTCCCGCCGAACCCGCCGTCCGCGCCGGGCTGGCCGAGCCGCTGATGTGGCGGCACTGCCGCGAGTGGCTGCACGACCGCGGATTCGACCCGGTCCGCGACCTCACCGAGACCGACCGCGGCTGGCTGCTGGCCGACGCGGTGGCCGCCCTCGCCGAACACCGTGGGCCCGACGACTTCATGCGCCTGCTCGGCCGGCTGGTACACCGTCGCGACCTCGGCCTGATCGCCCGCATCCCCGCCACCGACCACCCCGACCGCGACCGCGCCCTGCGGCTGCTGTTCGAGTTCCATCCCGACCCGCACGTCTCCCTCGCCGTGCGCTGGGCGGTCGATGTCGCCGGCCGCCAGGGGCTCAGGGACGGTCCAGGCGCAGGCGCTCAGCCCGTGGGAGCCCCGCCACCACCAGGTCGTAGGAATCCTCGATGAGCTCCCGGACGAGCCGATCCGGCAGCCCGCCGTCCAGCACCACCGTGTTCCAGTGCCGCTTGTTCATGTGCCAGCCCGGGAGGATCAGGTCCGGGTGCTCGCCGCGGAGGCGGATCGCGTCCTCCGGATCGCACTTGAGGTTCACCTTGAAGGGGCGCGCGTCCAGGGTGGTCAGCGCGAAGATCTTGCCGAGCACCTTGAACGTCGCGATGTCCGGGTGACGGGGGAACGGGAAGTCCTCCACGGCCGCGTTCAGGGAGAGGCAGTGCGAGCGCAGCTGCTCGGGGGTCATTCCGGATCCTCCTCGTGATCGACCGGTGCGGCCTGTCTCCGGTCTACCAGGAGCGACGTGCCGTCGCCCGGCCTCCCCGCCGGACACGGGGAAAGGAAGAAGCCCGGCGCCGCCGCGCCCGGTCCCGGCCCCGAGCGGGATGGGGATGCTCGGAGCCGGGACCGCCGGTGGCCCGCGGTGCGCTACCGCGCGCCCGCCTCGTCCTGGGCGAGCAGTTTCGCGTATCTGTCGAGGGTTTCGGGGGCGACGGCGGGGATGGAACGACAGAACTTCTGGTACTGCGCGTGGACCTCGCGCACGCGTGCGCCCTTGAGCGTGCGAAGCGTGTGCAGCACCCCGTAGGCCCGCGCGATCTCCGCGGTGGTGCGGTCGACGAGGTCGGTGTCGCCGTTGACGTAGCCCTCGATCCGCCGCGCGTTCAGCTTCGCAATGGCGATGTTGACCGTGTCGCGGGCCCTCATCCGGTCGAGCGCGGGAGCGGGGTCGGCCGGGCCGCGGTCGCCGGTCCCGTCGAAGATCCCGTCCAGCTCGGTGGAGGTCTCAATGGCCATGTGCATCTCCCTGTGGTACCGGTCTTCGCTCGATCTGTTCAGCGGCCGGTCAGATGCCGTGCCCGTGCTGCTGCTTGCTGGAGTCGGTGGCCCGCTCGACCCGGACCGTGGACGGTTTGTGGCTGCTGCGCTTGGCCCCGCTCACCGCGTCGGTCACCTTGACGGCCGCACCCGCCATCCGGCCCAGTACGCCCGATTGCTGCGGGCCCCAGGCGTCCGCGGCCTGGTTGGCGCCGCTGTACTCCTGGGCGAGCTTGCGGACGCTGGACGCGTTGTCAACCTGCTCGTGCGTCCGCAGCTCCTCCATCACGCCCTGGACGTACCGGCCGTCCCTGCGGTGCTGCCCGAGCAGCCGCTGCGGGTTGCGCTCCGTCGCCTCCTGGGCGCTCGCCGCCAGCGAGGACTCGGGGGTCCGTTCTCTCGTGGCGGTCACGAAGGGCCGGACCCGCCCGTTCGCGACGATGCCGGACCGCTCGAAATCGGTGTCCTTGCCCGGTGTCACGGCGCGGTCGGCCGCCCGCCGCAGATCCTCCTCGTACGCCGGGAGGTCCGGGATCCTGATCCGCTGCGCGCCATCGTCGCCGGCGACGCTCACCGCGTCGTTCACCCGCTGTGCCGCGGCCGTCGCGTACCCGACGTGGCTGCTGGGCACCACGGTCAGCTGCTGCAGGCTCCAGCCGGTGGCGTTCGCGAACTCCGCGCGCTGCTCCGCGCCGATCCGGTACGCGGCTTCGCTGGCGCCGTCAGTGACGCGGACGAAGTGCAGCCCCTCCTCCCGCGCCCGGGTGGCGAGATCGGCGGCGGCGCGCGCCGCGCGTTCCCGGGCCGCGTCCCAGCCCTCGCCGGAGTCGGAGCGCACGGCGTCCAGCCAGGCCGGATCCTGCCGCATCAGGTCGCGCTCGTCGGCGACCACCACGGCACCTCTTTTGCCGAGCTGGCCGACGACGTTCTCGATCGCCGGGTCCGCGTCGGAGCCGACGGCGGCCACGACCTCGAGGTAGACGGGGAAGATGGGGGCTCTTGATCGCCCTGTCGTCGGACGCAGCGCCTCCTGAAATCTCTCCTCCGCCGCTCTCTCCGCCAGCGACTGTTCGGACTGCTCAGTGGCCATTCCGGTGACTCCTCTTATGGGGTGAGGGGGAAGCAGAGGCTGGCGGACCGGAAACGAGGTCGCGCAACCACGACGCCGCCGCTCAGAGCCCAGGGACACGGGGCACGCGGTAACGGGGCCGGTCAGCCGGACGGGATCGCCGCGACGGCGGAACGACGACGTGCCGGAGGGCGCGCCGCCGGGTCCCCGTACCGCCGGACGGTGTGCTGTGCGGCATAGTACGCCGTGCCGGATCCTCAGGCGATCGGCGGTGCCGCCGAGTTTTCGCCGCCCTTCTTGGAGGTCCGCATCAGTCCGGCATCGCATTCCGCATACCGTCGGCGACCGGGCGTGCGCACCCGCTGCGGCTAGGCTCGGCGTGACGTCGTCATCCGAGATCATCCGAGCCGTTGGGGGCATGCATGAAGCTGGTCTTCGCCGGAACACCCGAGGCGGCGGTGCCGTCGCTGCGCGCGCTGCTGGAGTCGCGTCACGACGTCGCCGCGGTCGTCACGCGACCGGACGCGGGCGCCGGGCGGGGGCGGCGGATATCGGTGAGTCCGGTCGGCCGGCTGGCGGCCGAGGCGGGGATCGAGGTCCTCAAGCCGGAGAAGGCGAGCGACCCGGACTTCCTCGACCGGCTGCGGGAGATCGGCCCGGACTGCTGCCCGGTGGTCGCCTACGGCGCGCTGCTCCGCGAGGAGGCGCTGGGCATTCCGCGGCACGGCTGGGTGAACCTGCACTTCTCCCTGCTGCCGGCCTGGCGCGGGGCGGCACCCGTGCAGCACGCGGTGCTCGCCGGTGACGACGTCACGGGGGCGGCGACCTTCCAGATCGAGGCGGGCCTGGACTCCGGACCGGTGTTCGGCGTGCTGACCGAGCCGATCCGCCCCACTGACACCAGCGGCGACCTGCTGGACCGGCTCGCCCACTCGGGCGCGGGACTGCTCGTGCGCACCCTCGACGGGATCGAGGCGGGCGAACTGGTCGCCCGCCCGCAGAGCACCGAGGGCGTCTCGCACGCCCCCAAGATCACCACCGAGGACGCCCGCGTCGACTTCACCGCGCCGGCGCTGCGGGTGGACCGCGTGGTCCGGGCCTGCACCCCGGCGCCGGGCGCCTGGACCACCTTCCGGGGCGGCCGCCTCAAACTCGGCCCGGTGGCCCCCGCCCCGGACGCCGATCCGCTGCCTCCGGGCCGTGTCGCCGCCGGCAAGCACCGGGTGCTGGTGGGCACCGCAACCCACCCGGTCGAACTGGGCGAGGTGCAGCCGCAGGGCAAGCGCCGGATGACGGCGGTGGAGTGGGCGCGCGGCGTCCGGCCGGGGGAGGGGGACCTCCTCGGGGCGGAGTAAGGAGGCGCGGACCGGGGCGCGGTCCCCGGCCGGGTCCTAGCGCACGGTGCCGGCGTCGCGGGACGGCACGGTCGCGGGGACCGCTGCGGGGCGCATCCGGTAGGCCACGACCAGAGCCGGGACGACGACCACCACCATGGCCAGGAAGGCGTCGGAGAACGCGGCGCCCTCGTGACCGGCGTACAAGGGGTTGACGGCGCCGCCGCCGCTCTGCTGCCTCGCGGACACCAGCACGCCGAAGAGGGCGGGCCCGGCGCCGGCGCCGAGGAACTGGGCACCTTGCAGGATCCCGAGCCCGACGCCGGTCTGGCCGGCCGGTAGCGCGCTCGCCGCGGCGCTGATGATCGGGGTCAGCACGCAGATGAAGCCGACGCTGAGCCCGAGAATCCCGGCACCCGCCGGGATCACCGACGTATCTCCGGCGGAACCGGAGAGGAACAGGGCGGAGACCCCCATGGCCGCCAGGCCCGCCAGGACCAGGGGGCGGGTGCCAATACGGTCGGCGAGGCGGCCGATCAACGGCGAGATGACGGCGACGGCGATCCCGGCCGGGATCATGACCAGCGCCCCCGCCCCCGGGGTGAGACCGTTGACGTCGACCAGCAGCAGCGGAACGAACACCAGGCCGCCGAGGTTGGCGGTCATGGCCAGGAACGCGACGACGACCGCGGCGCGGTAGACCCGGTTGGTGAACAGCGCGGGTGGGACGAACGGGTTCGCCACGCAGGCGGTGCGCCACCCGAAGAGCCCGATCGCCACGACCGCCACCGCGAGACCGCCCCAGGTCGAGGGCACTGCCGGGCCCGCGACCTGGGCCTGGGTCATGCCGAAGAGCAGCAGCCCGGCGCCCAGGCCCAGGAGGATGCCGCCGGGAAGGTCGAAGCGGCCCGTGCCCGCCGGAGCCTCGCCCGGGAGCACGCGCAGCGCGGCGGGGAGCAGGACCAGCGCGGCACCGAGCATGAGCCAGAACAGCGCGGGCCAGCCGAGGTACTGGCCGATCCCGCCGCCGACTGCCGGCCCGGCGGCGGTACCGACACCCGAGGCCGCGGAGATGACGCCGATCGCCATGCCGCGCTTGTCCGCCGGCAGCAATCGGGTGACGGCGACGACCGAGAGCACGGGTATAGCGGCCGCGCCCACGCCCATCACGATCCGCCCGAGCACGAGCACGAGGAGGTCCGGGGCGAGCGCGCAGATCAGGCTTCCGGCGGCGTAGGCCAGCAGGGCGAACCCGAAGAGCCGCCGCAGGCTCACCCGGTCGGAGACGCGGCCGTAGAGGGGGACCCCCACCGAGAACGTCAGCAGAAAGCCGGTGACGACCCAGGCGAGTTCCGCCTCGGAAGCCCCGAATTCCGCTCCGATCGACGGGAGCACGAGGTTGACCATGTCGCTGGCGATGACCGTGATGAGCAGGGTCGTCGTGAGCACCGCCAACAGGGCCGGCGCAGAGGGGGGTCGTTCGGTCGTGGGCGGTTCGGGGGGCATTCGGCGCTCCTATCGGGTGATTAACTGGCACTGTGACGGTTACAGTTATGCCATGAGAAAGGCGGAGGACCCGCCTCCGCCGTTGCTCGGTTAACGAACCAGCCCGAGTTCGCGCTCGGTGTCCAGCACCCGCTGGACCAGGTGGGCGATCGTCGTCCGGCTGAGTCGTTCTTCCATGGCTCGTTCGGCGTCCCGAAACTCCACTTCGAGCAGCGCCTGCATGTTGCGCCCGACCTCGCACTCGGCGCTGGGCGGATGGGGGTGCCGTGACAGGATCGGCCCCGCCTCCACGGCGGCGAACGCGTCGTGGAGCGTGATCTCGCGTGGGGGGCGGGCCAGTGACCAGCCGCCACCGCGCCCCTCGGTGGACCACACCAGGCCGGCGTCCCGCAGACTGCCGAGGATGCGCCGCACGAGGACCGGATTGCTCTCCAGGCTGTCGGCGATCTCCGCGGAGGTCAGCGAGCGCTCGCTCCAGCGCCCCATCATCGTGAGCGCGTGGATCGCGACCGCGCTCCTGCTGCTGAGCCCCACCGTGCCTCCCGTGCACTCCGCCGCGCCATCGAACTGCAACGAGAGTAGTTACGGTTGCGGTGCCTCGTCAATCCCGGCAACGCGCACCGCCGGCATCGTCGCGCCGGGAACCGGGCGACCGGCTCGCCCGTCCTGTTTCCCGGGCGGCGGCCACCACCTGCCCGACACTGGGAGAATGGACCCAGGACGCCCGTCACCAGGCCGGGCGGCCGCCGGACCGATCCCGTACACCCCGCGTGAGGCTGATTCACCGTGACCGACCGTCCCCGTTCGCCCTACCGCTCCACGCGCCGCGGCCAGCGGCGGCCGGCGACGCCGCCGACCCCGAAGGACCCGGCGCGGCGGGTCGCCTACGACGTCCTGCGCGCGGTGGACACCCGGGACGCCTACGCCAACCTGCTGCTCCCCGCCCAGCTCCGGGACCGCGGCGTCACCGGCCGGGACGCCGCGCTGGCCACCGAGCTGACCTACGGCACCCTGCGCCGCCAGGGCAGTTACGACGCGATCCTGGACGCGTGCGTGGACCGCTCGCTGCGCTCGGTCGACGCCGAGGTGCTGCCGCTGCTGCGGCTCGGCGCGCACCAGCTGCTCAGCACCAAGATCCCGCCGCACGCGGCCGTCAGCGCCACCGTCGACCTCGCCCGGCGTGTGGTCGGCCAGCACCGTGCCAAGTTCGCCAACGCCGTCCTGCGCAAGGTCAGCGTCCGTGACCTGGACGAGTGGCTGGCCATCGTCGCCCCCGCGGCGGAGACGGACCGGGCCGGGCATCTCGCGGTCGTGCACAGCCACCCGCGCTGGATCGTGGAGGCGCTGGCCGCCGCGCTGGGGGAGCGGCCGGACGGCGGGCTGGCGGAGACGGAGCGGCTGCTCGCGGCGCACAACGAGCGGCCGCGCGTGACGCTGGTCGCCAAGCCGGGCCGGGCCGCCGTGGCCGACCTCGTCTCCGAGGGCGCCGCCGAGGCGCGGTACTCCCCGTACGCCGCCTACCTGCCCGAGGGGGACCCGGCCGCGCTGCGCCCGGTCCGGCAGGGGCGCGCCGCCGTCCAGGACGAGGCGAGCCAACTGGTCGCGCTCGCCCTGGCCCGGGTCCCGGTCGAGGGCACCGACGCCAGATGGCTGGACATGTGCGCGGGCCCCGGCGGCAAGGCCGGCCTGCTGGCCGGGCTGGCGGGGCAGCGAGAGGCCCACCTGCTCGCCGCCGAACTGCAACCGGCCCGCGCCGGACTGGTCGCCAGCGCGGTACGCCGCTCGGTGCGCGACGCCGCACGGGTCGTCGTCGCCGACTCCACCCGCCCGGCCTGGCGGGAGGCGGCGTTCGACCGGGTTCTGGTGGACGTGCCCTGCACCGGCCTCGGCGCCCTCCGCCGCCGCCCGGAAGCGCGCTGGCGCCGCACCCCGCAGACCGCCGAGGAACTGGCCCCGCTACAGCGCGCGCTCCTCCACCGGGCCCTGGACTCCACGCGGCGTGGCGGAGTGGTGGCGTACGTGACGTGCTCGCCGCACCTGCCGGAGACGCGGGGGATCGTGGACGCGGTGCGCGCCGAGCGAACCGACGTGGCCGCGATCCGGGCGGCCGACCACCTGACGGAGGCGCCGGACGCGGCGGCCGGAGACTACGTGCAGTTCTGGCCGCACCGGCACGGGACCGACGCGATGTTCCTGGCGCTGCTGCGGCGGGTCTGACCGTCCGACGGCGGCGGCCCGATCGGCGCGGCCGGCGGAGCCGGGCTGGGACGGCGTGCCGGAGATCGTGGCGGTCACCGAGCTCTTCCGGCACACCGGCTTGATGGTCGATGGGGGTTCGCTGAACCGGCCGCGGGCCTGGCGACGGGCACCCGCGGCCAGGCTGTGAAGAGGCATCCGGACGCCCTTCCCACCACTTCGCACGGCCGTCTGGACGAGCACGTCTGGTGGCGGGTCCGGGGCGTGCGCGCACCGCACGGCCGGATGGCTCAGGCCCACCGAAGAGAGCGCACACCCCATCAGCGATCTAGGCGTCGCCGGGCCGCATGCGGGCTCGTCCCGCCTGCTTTGGTCGGAAAGTCTTGACGACCGGTCTCGGTCACGCCTGGGAACGCCGTCCCAGATGGCCGTGGGGAACACCACGCCGCACGGTTCGGCGCCGCGCGCCGAACCGCAGGCGATGCCTGCCCACGCACATCGTCAGCCGGGCGGCGCGCCGCAACCTTGCCCGGCCGATCGAGCGGGACGCGCGACATGGACTCTTGGACAGGCGATACCGCGCCACGGTCATCCCTGCGCGTGCGGGGAGCAGGCCCCAGGATGATCCCGGCCCAGATCAGGCCGGGGACCATCCCCGCGCGTGCGGGGAGCAGGCCGGCGCGGTCGTCGTCGGCGTCAACCCGGCGGGACCATCCCCGCGCGTGCGGGGAGCAGACGGCCTGGACGCCGCCACCGCCCGCTCGGTGGGGACCATCCCCGCGCGTGCGGGGAGCAGGCCGAGTCCGGCCACGGCCGGGAGGCCGTCGAGGGACCATCCCCGCGCGTGCGGGGAGCAGTCTTGCTGACCTGCGACGTTATCAGCGCGAGGTCTCGTTTTCGACCACTTTCCCAATGAACGGTGACTCAGCCAGTCCAGGAGGACGAAGTCTCCCCCTCAGCGAGGTTGACGTGGACGGAGCGGAATGCCGACTCGCCCTTCCAGGCCCGGGCGACGCGGACCAGCCGACGCCCGCACCTGAGACTCGATGCTTCGACGCCCTGGACACAGCCGCTCCACGCGCTGCCGACCGGGGAAGCAGCCGACCTAACGTGCGCGGTACGGCTGTCAGAAGTCGTGACGTCGTCCCCCGGGTGCGGGACGCAACAGCAGAGTCCAGTCACGCGACCGCCCCATGCCCACCATCCCCGCGCATGCGGGGCGCACTACTACGGCACGACCAAGACGCCGTACAACGAGGGGTCATCCCCGCGTACGCGGGGCGCACTGGCCGCTTTCCGCGAGCGACCACGCCAGCCCGGGGTCATCCCCCGCGTACGCGGGGCGCACAGAGCCGCCCGGCCTCTCCCTCTGGGGCACCCGGGGTCATCCCCGCGTGTGCGGGGCGCACCTCGTGCCGGTACTCCTCGGGGCCACGGTCATGGGGTCATCCCCGCGTGTGCGGGGCGCACATCGCACAGTCGTGCGGGTACAGCCCGGCCACGGGGTCATCCCCGCGCACGCGGGGCGCACGTGACGGTTCCGTCGCTGAATCCCGACGAGGCGGGGTCATCCCCGCGTACGCGGGGCGCACTCTTGACGACCTGGGACGCTATCAGGACCGAGCCCGCCTCACGAGCACTTTGAAAATCCTCGAATGCGCATCCAACGCACCCGCACCCCCGAAGACCCCGTCGGCTCGTTGCCCCACCCTCACTCCACCATCCGCCCTTCCACCTCGGCGTCTGAGGACGCCGCCTTACCCGCCACGATCTACACTCGGTGCCGTGGCCATCCAGATCTCTCCCAGCATCCTCGCCGCCGACTTCGCCCACCTTGCCGACGAGGCGGCGGCGGTCGCCACCTCCGCCGACTGGTTGCACGTCGACGTGATGGACAACCACTTCGTGCCCAACCTGACGCTGGGACTTCCGATCGTCGAGGCGCTGCGCAAGGCCGCCGCGCTTCCGCTGGACTGCCACCTGATGATCGAGGACCCCGACCGGTGGGCACCGGCGTACGCGGAGGCCGGAGCCGGCAGCGTCACCATCCATGCCGAGGCGGCCAAGGCCCCGGTGCGCACGCTCCGGTCCATCCGGGCGGCCGGGGCGCGGGCCGGGCTGGCGTTGAATCCGGCCACGCCCGTGGAGCCCTACGCCGACCTGCTGCCCGAGTTCGACATGCTGCTGCTCATGACGGTCGAGCCCGGCTTCGGCGGGCAGCGGTTCCTCGACATTGTCCTCCCCAAGATCCGGCGTGCCCGTGAGCTCATCCGGGGGCGTGCGGGCGCCGTGTGGCTGCAGGTCGACGGGGGCGTCAGTGCGGACACCATCGAGCGCTGCGCCGAGGCGGGCGCGGACGTGTTCGTCGCCGGGTCCGCCGTCTATGGGGCCGAGGACCGGGCCGGTGCCGTCGAGGCGCTGCGTGCGCAGGCCGAACGCGCGGCCTCGCACACCGCCGCCGGGTGACCGTGGCGCGGCGCCCGCCCGTGTGAGCGACCCGACATCCGGCCGGGAATGCCGCCCGTGGCAGACTGGTTGACCGAGACGTTGACACGCGTGCTCCGGGGTCGGTGAAAGTCCGAACCGGCGGTGACAGTCCGCGACCCGGCCGAATCCATCGGCCGGTGGAACCGGTGGAATTCCGGTACCGACGGTGAAAGTCCGGATGGGAGGCAGCGCGCGTGGAGGGCAGCGGACCCGTTCCCGGTTGACGGGATGGCCGTCGTCCTCCTGCGGCGGCGGCCGTGTGCACATCCCCGGAGCCTGGACAGGTTAGGGGATGGCTTTCACGTGTTCACCGGAATCGTGGAGGAACTGGGCGAGGTCGTCGCCATCGCGCACGTCGGCCCCGCCGGCCAGGCCGCCCGGCTGACGATCCACGGCCCCACCGTCACCGCCGACGCCCGGCACGGCGACTCCATCGCGGTCAACGGGGTCTGCCTCACCGTCACCGAGTGCGCCGACGGCCGGTTCGCCGCCGACGTGATGAAGGAGACGCTCGACCGCTCCAGCCTCGGCGTCCTCACCCCCGGCTCCCCGGTGAACCTGGAGCGCGCCGCGCCCGTGTCCGGCCGGCTCGGCGGGCACATCGTGCAGGGCCACGTGGACGGCACCGGGCGCGTCCTTGAGCGGGTCCCCGGCGCCGACTGGGAGACCGTCCGCATCGCGCTGCCCGCCGACCTCGCCCGCTACGTCGTGGAGAAGGGGTCCATCGCCGTCGACGGCGTCAGCCTCACCGTGGTCGCCGCCGCCGACGACGCGTTCACGGTCGGCCTGATCCCCACCACGCTCGACCTCACCACCCTCGGCCGGACGGCGATCGGCCAGCCGGTCAACCTGGAGGTCGACGTGCTGGCCAAGTACGTGGAGCGGCTGCTCGGCGCGACCGGGCGGGAGACGCTCCGATGAGCGGGCCCGAAACCGGCGTGTGGTGGCTGGAATGGGCCTACGCCGGCTTCACGCTGTTCGGTGAACATGTGCGCTGGGCGGATCTGCTGGGCAACCTCGCCGCCCTGGGCACGGTGGCGCTCGCGGTGCGCCGCAGCATCTGGACGTGGCCGGTGCAGCTGTCCGGCGCGGTCCTGCTGTTCGCCGTCTCCATCGACGCCCACCTGCTCGGCAACGCCCTCAAGCAGGTGATGTTCGTGCTGCTGGTCTGCTACGGCTGGTACCGCTGGGCCCGGGGCACCCGCGGTGGCGCGGCGCTGCCGGTGCGCCCGGCGACCGCGCGGGAACGCGGCCTGCTCGCCGGCGCGCTCGTCGGCGGCACGGTGGCGGTCGCGCTGCTGTTCGAGGCGACCGGCATCTCGTGGGCGCCGTGGCCGGACGCCTTCATCTTCGTCGGCAGCGCCGTCGCCACCTTCGGCCAAAGCCGCGCGCTCGTCGACTTCTGGATCGTGTGGATCATCGTCGACCTGGTCGGCGTGCCGCTCGCCCTGATGTCGGGCCTGTGGGTCAGCGGGCTCGTCTACGGCGTCTTCTTCGTGCTCGCCGTCGTGGGCGTCCGCGACTGGATGCGGCGGTACCGGACACTCACCGCCGTGACCGGCCCCGGGCGGGAGCAGGTGGTGGCGTGATGAGCCCCCGGACCGGAAGACGCGATCGCGCGAGTGCCCAGCGCCCCGCACCGCAGCGGAGACCGAGCAGACCAGGAGTGAGCATGACAGCCGCCATCCACGACGCCACGGACGCCACCGCGCAGCGCGCCAGAGACGCCGACGCCCCCGGCACCGTCCTGCTGGACGACATCGCCGACGCGATCGAGGACGTGGCCGCGGGCCGGGCCGTGATCGTGGTGGACGACGCGGACCGCGAGAACGAGGGCGACATCATCTTCGCCGCCGACGCCGCCACCCCCGAACTGCTCGCCTTCACCATCCGGCACACCTCGGGCGTGGTGTGCGTCCCCATGCTGGGATCCGACCTCGACCGGCTCAACCTCCCGCTGATGACGGCCCGCAACGAGGAGTCGCTGCGCACCGCCTACACCGTCACCGTGGACGCGCGGTCCGGCGTGAGCACCGGGATCTCCGCCGCGGACCGGGCGCACACCATCCGGACCCTGGCCGACCCCGCCGCCGAGGCCGCGGACCTCGTGCGCCCCGGCCACGTACTGCCGCTGCGGTACCACCCGCACGGAGTCCTCGCCCGCGGCGGCCACACCGAGGCGGCCGTCGACCTCGCCCGGCTCGCGGGCCGCCGCCCGGCCGGCGTCCTCGCCGAGGTCGTCAACGACGATGGCACCATGGCGCGGCTGCCGGAGCTGCGCCGGTTCGCCGACGAGCACGGGCTGCGGTTGGTGTCGATCGAGCAGCTCGTGCAGTACCGGCGGCGGACCGAATGGCTGGTCGAGCGGGCGGTCGAGACCCGGATCCCCAACCGCCACGGTGAGTGGCGCGCCGTCGGATACCGGGGCGTGGTGGACGGTGTCGAGCACGTCGCCCTCGTTTACGGCGACCTCGGCGACGGCCAGGACGTGCTCGCCCGGCTGCACTCGGAGTGCCTCACCGGCGACGCCTTCGGATCGCATCGCTGCGACTGCGGGACCCAGCTCGACACCGCGATGGCCGCCATCGCCGCGGAGGGCCGCGGCGTGCTCGTCTACCTGCGCGGCCACGAGGGGCGCGGCATCGGCCTGCTGCACAAGCTCGCCGCGTACCGGCTGCAGGACGACGGCGCGGACACCGTCGACGCGAACCTGGAGCTCGGCCTGCCCGCGGACGCGCGCGAGTTCGGCACCGGCACCCAGATCCTCGCCGACCTCGGGGTGCGCTCGGTCCGGCTGCTCAGCAACAACCCGGGCAAGGTCGACGGCATCACCCAGCACGGCGTGCGGGTGACCGAGCGCGTGACGATGCCCCCCGCCGTCACCACCGACAACCTCCGCTACCTGGAGACCAAACGCGACCGGATGGGGCACGACCTGCCCGGTCTGGCCGACGTCTCCACGGCCAACTGACCATGCCCGCCCGGCCGCCGCACGGCGCCGGCACGACTCCCCAGACCATGACATCGCGAGCGAACGGAACGGAAGAACCACCATGAGCGGAGCCGGACTCCCCGACGTGAGCGCGGTCGCCGCCGCCGGGCTGCGCCTGGGCGTCGTCGCCACCCGCTGGAACGCCGAGATCGTGGACGCGCTGCTGGAACGCGCGCTGGCCGCCGCCCGGGACAGCGACGTGCCCGCGCCGACCGTGGTGCGGGTGCCCGGCGCGGTCGAACTGCCCGTGGTGGCGCAGGAGCTGGCCCGCGGGCATGACGCCGTGGTCGCCCTCGGAGCGGTGATCCGCGGCGGCACCCCGCACTTCGAGTACGTGTGCCAGTCGCTCACCCAGGGCCTGACGGAGGTGGCGCTGTGCGCCGCCACCCCCGTGGGCAACGGGGTGCTCACCTGCGACACGATGGACCAGGCCCGCGACCGCGCCGGCCTGCCCGGCAGCCGGGAGGACAAGGGGTGGGAGGCGGCCATCGCCGCGCTGGAGACCGCGCTGGTCCTGCGCCGGCTGCGCTCCGCCGCGGAGGCGGCCGGGGGTTGACGGCCCGCCGGGAACGGCTGCGCGGTCGCGTCCGGGGGCCGCTCCGCAGCCTGTCGCGGCGCGGACCCCGGGTTTCGCGTTAAACTTCGCAGGCGTGTCACCGGTGCGCGCAGGTGGACGCGGAGCCGCACGGGAACCGAGGCGCATTCGTGTGCACCCGGCACCGGGACCATGCCGATGTGACCGCGGCCGGGAACCTCCTCGGCGCGGCAGGACGCGCGGCGCCGCCCGTGCCTGCCGCGCGGGACCGCAACCCCGCGAGAGAACCGCATGCCACCGGCGCCGCCGGACGGAGCCCGGGGAAACCGGCCTCCCGAGACGTGAGACGAGGACCAGCCGTGCAGCCGGGCGACGTGAGAGATGGTGACACTGTGGGCGAAGCGGCCCGCCCGCCGGTTCCGGACCTGCCCGCCACGTGGCGGCCCCGCAACATCCGCGTGGTCGGCTACGGACTGGCCGTGGTGGTCCTGGCCACCATGGCCGTTCTCGCGGTGATCCTGCCGCCGGACTGGGGCGTCCAGGACCGCGTCGGCCTCGTCGGCCTCGGAATCGTGGGCGTCGGCGCCCTGCACCTGCTCGCCCGCCCCCGGGTGGAGGCGACCGAGCGCGGGCTCACCGTGGTCAACTCCATCCGCACCCACGTGCTCGACTGGGCCGAGATCATCGACATCCGCATGCCGGTCGGCGAACCGTGGCCCACCATCGATCTCGCCGACGGCTCCACGCTGGCGGCCATGGGCATCCAGAGCAACGACGGCCGGATGGCCGGTGAGAACCTGGCACAGCTCCAGGCGCTGCTCCACCAGCGCGGAGAGGCGCAGGAGCCGGGCTGAGGCCCGCGGCGCGGATCGCAAGGCCGGTCGGGGACCGGAGGTGCTCGCACCCGGGTCCCGATCCCCGCCGTGGCCGGAGCACCGTCTGCCTCTGGCCCATCGGCGGTCCCACCGAGACGGGCGGTGTCCGTGCGGCACAGCCGCCTCTGAGACGCGAACGGCCCCGCATCCTGGTGGATGCGGGGCCGTTTCCGCTCCGGCGCTCGCCCACCCCGAACATGACGGCGAGGCGTTCCCGACCGGCCGGGGCAGGCAGTGGCTCTCCGGCCGGGCACGCCGGGCGGGCGGCGTTCGCTCCGGTCAGGACGCCGGTCAGTCCGCTATACGGGCGTACTGGTAGCGGGTCTCGCCGTTCTCGTCGCCGGAGTGCTGCCGGCCGACCATGACCTCGTAGGCGCCCGCCTTGGAGTAGCTGTTGCTCTCCCGCTGTCCCGGGCTCCAGCGGTAGGAGGTCAGCTCCACCGGGCGTCCCCCCGCGCTCATGGAGGCGGTGGCGTAGCGGGTCTGGCCGTTCTCGTCGCCGGAGTGCTGTCGGCCCACCAGGACCTGGTTCGCCGGGGCCGCGAAGAACGAGTTGCTCTCGCGCTGGGAACCGCTCCAGGACGGGGCGCTCACCTGGACCACTTGCCCGTCGATGAGGATGAGGCCGCAGTAGTAGGTGGTGCTGCCGTTCTCGTCGCCGGAATGCGACCGGCCGAGAAGAACCTGGTTCGTGGGGCAGACGACGGGGACTCCGTCCGATTCTCGCACCGTCTGGGTGTAGCCGTCGATGATGATGATCTCCGCGGCGCTGGCTTCGGTGGCCGTCGCCGTGGCGAGACCTGCGGACAGCAGGCCGGTGCTGACAAGAGCCAGCGCACGCTTGCCGGTGCGCGAGAAATGGGTCACGACCATCCTCCCTGTGATGACAACCCGTGATTCGGCGATTACTCTAAGGCTTTTCGGGAGAGGTGGAGACCTGGTCGGTAAAGCTCCCGCTGGGGCGCATCTCGCGGCGGTACCGCTGTGCGTTTCACCGGCCCCGGCGGTGTTCCGCTCGGCGTGACCGCCCTGCGTGTTCCGGCCGGTGCCGCGGTGCCGAGACCGCCCGCCGCACCTGCACTGCGACCCCGGCCGTCCTCGCGGCGCGCGGGTTCCCCGGCTGCGAGACGGCCGGCCATGGCCGGAATCGGCCGCGCCTGCGACGTCGCGTGCGTGGTGACGGCCTCCATCTCGCCCGCCGGTAGCCGATGACGTCGGCTCCGTACCCGCGGTCACCTGCTCTGTTCGGCGAAATCGGGTGCGTGGCCGACCGGACGGGTGCGGCCACAGGACGGCGGCGTCCCCGATTGGAAACGTCACGGCGTCATATCGATGCGGACGGCGACCGAACGCGGTCCCGCTGTGCCGCGTCGAACGGACATGGACGTCAAGGACCGGAACAGGAACGCGCATCGGCCGCGCCGGGCGGACCCGGTCGGGCCGTTGCTCTGGTTCGTCGTGGTGGCCCTGGCGCTGCTCTCCTTCGTCATCGATCACCTGCCCGGCTGGTAGCGGGGACACCGCGGCCGGCCCGTCGGGAACAACAGCACCAGCGGTCCAGCACTCGGGACGGTCGCGGCGGCGGCCGTCCTTCGGTGCTTCTGGGCGAGCGCGGCCGGTCGTGGGGGCGTATGGCGGGATCAGGGCGGTGGTTTCGGGGAACGTCCGCCTTACCTCCGCGGCCCACGACGCAATAGCCTGGCGGAGAGGTGGAGGGAGCGGCCACGCCATGAGCGATCTCATCGAGTCCCGCGGTCTCCCGGTCTCGGAGCCGGCCGACATCGCCGCGCTGCTCGACGCGCAGGACTACCTCGCCGACGACGGCGTCGCCACGGCCTGTTTCCTCGCCCTGCGGATGGGCCGCCCGCTGCTGCTCGAAGGCGACGCCGGGGTGGGCAAGACCGAACTCGCCAAAGCACTGGCCGCCGCCGTTGGCGGTCCGCTGATCCGCCTGCAGTGCTACGAGGGGATCGACGCCGCCCAGGCCCTCTACGACTGGGACTATCCGCGCCAGTTGCTGCACCTGCGCGCCGCCCAGGCCGCGGGCGCCGGGAATCTGTCCGAGCTGGAGGCCGGGCTGTACGACCGGCGGTTCCTGCTGGCGCGGCCACTGCTGCGGGCGCTGGAGACCAGCGGTCCGGTGCCGAGCGTACTGCTCATCGACGAGATCGACCGCGCCGACGACGAGTTCGAGGCGTTCCTGCTGGAGTTCCTCGCCGACTTCGCCATCTCCATCCCCGAACTCGGCACGGTCCGGGCCACCGTGCCGCCGCTGGTCGTGCTCACCTCCAACCGCACCCGCGAAGTGCACGACGCGCTGAAGCGCCGCTGCCTCTACCACTGGATGGCGCACCCCGGCCTGACCCGCGAGATCGCCATCATCCGGCGCAGGCTCCCCGAGGCGGCCGAGCGGCTGGTGCGCGAGGTCGCGCGGGTCACCCAGCGGCTCCGCGACTCGGCCGCCGACGGCGCCGGACTCCTCAAACCGCCCGGGGTCGCCGAGAGCATCGACTGGGCGGCCGCGCTGGTCGCGCTGGGGGCGCGCGAACTCGACCGGGACCGTGCCGCCCGTACCCTCGGCGCGCTGGTCAAGCACCGCGAGGACCACGACGAGGTGCGCCGGCGGCTGGACGCGCTGCTGGACGGTGCCGCGGGCGCCACCGGCGGGGAGCCGGCTTCGCTGGGAGGTGACCCGGTATGACCGCCACGGCGCCGCCGCCCGCCGGGGACGGCCTCGGCGCCCTGCTCGGTCTGCTGCCCGCGCTGCGCGCGGCCGGTGTGCCGGCCGGTGGCGACCGGGCGCGGGCCTTCACGACCGCGCTGGCCACCCTCGACGTGGCCGACCCCCGCCAGGTCTACTGGGCCGGCCGGCTCACGCTGTGCTCGCTTCCGGCCGACCTGCCCCGGTACGACGCGTGCTTCGCGGCCTACTTCTCCGGGCTGCGCGGCACGGGCGCGCCGCTCCCGGCGGTGCCGGTCCCGCGCCCGGCGGCCTGGCCGCCGGACCGGCGCGACCGGCCCGGCGAACCGCCGGACACCCGGCGGCGCCGCGCGGCCAGTGACACCGAGGTGCTGCGCTCGCGCGACCTCGCCACCCTCACCGGCGAGGAACGCGCCGAGGTCGCCCGGCTGCTCGCCCTGCTGGCCACGCGCCGCCCGCAGCGCCGCAGCCGCCGCACCGCGCCCGCCCGCAGGGGCCGGCTCGACTGGGTCCGCACCGCGCGCGCCGGTCTGCGCCACGGTGGCGAACCGGTGCGGCTGCCGCGCCGCGGCCGCACCACCCGGCCGCGCCGCGTGGTGCTGCTGATCGACGTCAGCGGCTCGATGGCCCCCTACGCCGACGCCCTGCTCCGCCTCGCGCACGCCGTGACCCGCGGGCACCCCGGCCAGACCGAGGTGTTCAGCCTGGGCACCCGGCTCACCCGGCTGACCCGGGAGATGCGCGTCCGCGAGCCCGGCGCGGCGCTCGCCGCGGCCGGTGCCGCCATCCCCGACTGGTCCGGCGGCACCCGTCTCGGCGGCGAACTCCGGGAGTTCCTGGACGAGTACGGGCAGCGCGGCATGGCGCGCGGCGCGATCGTGGTCATCGCCTCCGACGGCTGGGAGCGCGGCCCAGCGGCGCAGCTCGGCCGCCAGATGGCGCGACTGTCCCGCCTCGCGCACCGGGTCGTGTGGGCCAACCCGCACAAGGCGCAGCCGGGGTACCGGCCGCTGACGGGCGGAATGCGCGCGGCACTGCCCTATGTTGACGACTTCGTCTCCGGACACAGCCTGGAGGCGCTTGAGGAACTGGCCACCGTCGTCATCGGCGGATGGGCGAGAGGAGGAGCGCCACGTGCGTGACATCAGAGGTTCCGTCGCGGAGCTGTACGCCGCCGGCGAGACGTTCGCGCTCGCGACCGTCATCGACACCCAGCACAGCTCGCCGCGCGGCGCCGGCGCCGCCATGGCCGTCTCCGCCTCGGGCGAGGTGGTCGGCAGCGTGTCGGGCGGCTGCGTCGAGGGCGCCGTCTACGAGCTGGCGCAGGAAGTGATCCGCACCGGCCGACCCGCGCGGGAGCGGTACGGGATCAGCGACGACGACGCGTTCGCCGTGGGGCTGACCTGCGGCGGAGTGCTGCACATCTTCGTGGAGCCGGTCGACCCGCTCCGGCACCCGCACCTGGGCGAGGTCCTGGCCGCGGTCGAGGCGCACCGGCCGGTGGCGGTGGCGACCGTGGTAGGCGGCCCCGGTGAGGTGGGGGCGCGCCGCGTCGTCTGGCCGGACCGCGCCGAGGGGCGGCTGGGCCCCGACCGGCTCAACGACGCGGTGGACGACGACGTCCGCGGCATGCTCGCCCAGGGGCGCACCGGGATCCTGCGCTACGGAGCGCAGGGCCAGCGGCGCGGCGACGACCTGGAGGTGTTCGTGCAGTCGTTCGCACCGGCACCGCGCATGCTCGTCTTCGGCGCCATCGACTTCGCCGCGGCCGTCGCCCGGATGGGCGGCTACCTGGGGTACCGCGTCACGGTCTGCGACGCCCGGCCGGTGTTCGCCACCGCCAAGCGGTTCCCCGACGCCGACGAGGTCGTGGTCCGCTGGCCGCACGTCTACCTCGGCGAGATCGAGGACGAGATCGACGAGCGGACCGTCATCTGCGTGCTGACCCACGACCCCAAGTTCGACGTGCCGGTCCTGCGGCTGGCGCTGCGCACCCGCGCGGGCTACATCGGGGCCATGGGCAGCCGCCGGACCCATGACGACCGGCTGGAACGGCTGCGCGAGGCCGGTGTTCCGGAGGAGCAGCTGGCCCGGCTGCGGTCCCCGATCGGCCTGGACATCGGGGCTCGCACCCCCGAGGAGACGGCGGTGTCCATCGCCGCCGAGATCGTGCAGAACCGGTGGGGCGGCAGCGGCCTGCCGCTGCACGCCACGCACGGCCGGATCCACAGCGAGTCGGCGGTGCCGCAGGGGCTGCTGCCGGCCGGGCCGGTCTTCGGCTCCACCGGACGCTGACCCGGGCCCGGCCGGGAGAGGCGGCCGGACCTCCCCGCCGCCGGCCTGGTCGGCGGGCGTGCCTGAGGACACGCCCGCCGGGCCGTGCATGAGACTCCGTCCACCGGGCAGGTGCGCCGCAAGGCGATTCCGGTGGGAGGTACCTGTGCCTGGATGGGGATGGCTCGGAGCACTGCTGATCGTCTCGGTGGGACTCGTGGGGATCTGGGCGGCGTGGCGCCGGGAGAACCGGCCGCGGCGGTTCTTCCGCGGCGGCGTGCTCGATCCCGGAAAGGACGGCATCGAGCCGGCCGACCACGCGCGCCTCGCCCCCGAGGTCGTCGAGGAGCCGCAGGCGCCGATGGACATGGTCAGTGGCATCGACGCGCAGGCCGCCGCCCTGGTGGAGGGCGGGGAGCGCCCGCACGGCGAGCTGTCGCCGACCATCGATGAGGAGGCCGCGGCGGTGGTCGACGAGGAGGTCCGCCAGCAGCACGACGACGGTCCTGCCGACGGCTCCGCCGGCCGGGAGCCCCGGACCCGGCCGGCGGACGACGGACCCGGCGCGCACGGCGCTGCCGGCGCCGCGGACGCCGACGGTCCGCCGCAGCCGCATGTCCTCGACGACGAACCGCGCGGGCGGGATGGCTGAACGGCCGGAACCGGTCACCGATTCGGGTAAACCACGGCCGGGATCGGGGTAACCGACCGTACGATCAGGGTCGTTTGTGGGCGTAACGGGCGATGCGGAGGGCTATCGGCCCCCTGCCCGGACGCAATGCCCATGGCATCATCGCGTCATGACGACACGTGCGCGAGGCGACGACGGCGCGGCGGTCGCCGGTCTGCTCCTGGCCGCAGGCGAGGGCACCCGGCTCGGCCGTCCCAAGGCCCTGGTCAAGCTGGGCGGCGAGCGGCTGGTCGATCGTGGCGTGCGCACGTTGCGGGAGGGTGGTTGCGCACCGGTCTACGTCGTCACGGGAGCGGCCGACATCACGGTCGAGGACGCGGTGGAGGTGCACAACCCCGACTGGACCAGCGGGATGGGGTCTTCGTTACGCGTCGGGCTGGAAGCGCTCCCGGAACCGGTGGACGCCGTCGTCGTCGCGCTCGCCGACCAGCCGCTCGTCACACCCGCGGCGGTGGAGCGCCTGGTCGACGCCTACCGGGACGGGGCCCGCGCCGCCGTCGCGACCTACGCCGGGAACCTGCGCAACCCGGTGCTGCTCGGCCGGGAGCACTGGCCGAGCGTGCAGGCCCTCGCGCAGGGCGACGTCGGTGCCCGGCCGTTCCTGAGCGCCTACTCGCATCTGGTCACCACCGTGGCGTGCGACGACGTGGCCCGTCCGGACGACATCGACACCCCCGAGGACCTCGCCCGGCTGAGCCGGCTGCTCACCGCCCAGGGCGACGCGTCCTGACGGGCGCCCGCCGGCGTCACCCCACGGCGAGCGGGCCGACGTGGCAGATCCCGTAGGACGCCCGGCTGCCGCCGCCCGGCGGCAGGACGGTGAGGTCCACGCCCGACGCGAAGGCGTTCGGCGGGCAGGTCATCGGCTCGACCGCCACCTGGCCGCGGTGCGCACCGTCGGGAAGCCCGTCCGAGCTGAACACCTGGAGCCACCCGAACGCCGCGTCCGCCCAGAGCGCCACCGCCGAGTCGGCTCCCGAGAGCACGGTCCAGGCGCGGCCGTCGTAGCCCCGGCGGAGCCCGGTGAACGCGGTGTCGAGCACGGTGCCGCCGATCCGCCGGGGGGTGCCGAAGTCGAACTCGCCGCCCGCCACCGGAACCGGCGGCCCCGACGGCAGCAGCCGGTCGTCCACCGGCAGCCGCTCACCGGCCGGCAGCAGCAGCACCGCCGCGTCCACCGGCGTGCCCACGGTCAGGTAGTTGTGGCTGCCGACGCCGTAGGGAGCGGGCCGGTCGCCGATGTTGCGCGCCGTCATGTGCACGGTCAGCCCTGACGTCGCGGTCAGCTCGTACTCCACCGACAGCTCCACCGCGAACGGATAGCCCGGCGCGCCCGCCGTCCGGTGGGTGAGCCGGGTGAAGGCGGGCGCGATCTCCGCCGGCAGCCACGCCTGAGCGTGCGCGAGCCCGTGGATCGCGTTGTCGCGCTGCGGCTCGGTGATGTCGAGCCGGTGGGTCACGCCCTCGAAGGTGTACCGGCCGTGGTCGACGCGGTTGGGCCAGGGCGCCAGCACCTGCCCCTGGAAGGCGGCGGGGCCGGGAGGGCGCGTGTAGCCCCAGACGAGGTCGTGGTCACGCCACACGAGCCGCTGCAGCGCGGCGCCGTGCCGGTCGACGACGGCGCGGTAGTCCCCGGCCGTGAGCTCGATCTCGTCAGCTGCCACCACCGTGTCGCGACCGGTCATGCGCCCTCGCCGTCTCTCCGCTCGGATGTGCACCATCGGCGATCTTAACGTTGCGGAGCGCGTCCGTCCCGGGCGATGGCGCCACCCGACCGTGTCGGCCCCGGCCGGTACCGGAGCCGTCGTGTTCGTCGCGGATGGCCTGATGTGGTCACGTTATGTGGTAAGCCGAAACGTAGGGTTACGTTGCGGGTCTGCTGGATACCGCCGTTCCGTGCGGAATCCGGGGCGGTGCGGGAAGGAACCGACGGCGCATGGCAGCGAGCTGGGAGAAAAGGGCCACCGAGGCGCTCGTGGCGAGCATGCCGACTCCGGACTGGCCCGAGACACGCGACATGTTCGCCGGGCTGTTCGGCGCGGCGGCGGCCCGGGAGATCGCGGCCGAGCTGGAGCGGGCCCGCGCCGAGGCGCGGAGCGGAGGCGCCTCGGTGGCCGAGGAGCTCCAGGTCGAATGGCGGTCCCGGTTGCGCCGGCTCGTGGCGGCCGATCCCACGGCCGCGGAGCGGCTGGGCGCGTTCGTGACCGAGGTCGCCGCGCGTGGCGCGGGAGCGACGAGTAACACCCTCCTCGGCGACGTGCCCGGCACGGTGATCCAGATCGGCAGCGTCGTGGGGTCCGTCGGCGTCTCCGGCGGCGAGCGCGGTACGGAGGCCGGAAAGCGCGCGGCGAAGCGGGACGCCGCCCGGTGGACCGGGCGCGGGCCGCTGGTGGCCGCGGGCGTGGGCGTCACGGTGTTCGCCGTGGCGGCGATCGGCTTTCTGGCGCTCCCGGACCGCTCGGCCCCGGCCGGGGAATCCTTGTCCACGGAATCAGGGGAGGGAGCCGTTGCTCCCCCCGCGGTGGCGAGCCGACCGCAGGGGGACCAGGTGCGCTGCCACGAGCCGTGGGTCGAGAAGGACGCGAGCGTGCTGTACCGGCCCTGTATCGCGCCGGACGACGACGGCCTGCGCCTGTCCGTCGAGGTCCAGCTGATCGATCCCACGGAAGACACGACGGAGGTTTCGGCGTGGGTCTGGCTCATGCGCAGCGATCGGGAACTCGTGCAGGAGTTCGGGAGGAGCGGCAGGTGGGATCTGAGCCGCGACGATGACCTGCTGAAACCCTGCTCGCTCACGGTCACCGGAGCGGAGATCGCCACCTGCGGCCCATTCGTGATGACTCCGACAGAGCCTGGTCGCTACTCCGCTTCCTCAAGCGTTCACCTGCTACAGACCGGTCCCTTTCCGCCGGGGTGGGAGAACCCGGAATTCAGCGGCACCCAGAGCCCGCCCCTGGAGTGGGACGGCGAAGGCGGTGCACCATTGCCGGAGTCCACCACATCCGCCGCCGTGCGCGCGGCCACCGCCCGGCGAACCGCTACCCCGTCACCAGGCTGAGCGGGATCAGCACGCCCATGCCCAGCAGGAACAGCCCGCTCGCCAGCAGCCGCAGCACCATGAGAACGGCCCCCAGGCGCACCAGCGCCCGTGCGGTGAGCTGCACCCGGGAGCCCAAGCGCCCATTGCCGGCCGTGCGAGCCAGGACTAGCAGTGCCACGCCCAGCAGGACGGGGAACCAGGGGCCCTGCGCCACGTCGCCCGGGAGCAGCCCGAGCAGGTTGGTGGCGACGCGGGACAGCCCGCCCATCACCGCGTTGCCGCTGAACTCGGTGAGCCCCAGCCGGGCGCTCTCCATGAACGGCAGCGAGCTGTACAGGCCGACGGAGGTCCACAGCCAGTGGCCGAGGCCGTCCACGATGCCGAGCACCCCGGCCGGGTAGGCGTACCTGCGGCACCGGCCGGCCCGCATCGCGCGCTTGAGACGGCGCATGGCGCGGTCGGCGCGTTTCCGCTCCGCCGGGTTCTTGGGGTCGAGCACCTCGCGTTCCCAGTCGGCCAGCGGGCGGCCGTCGCGGCGGCGCGCCCACTGAGGGCCGTACCGGGTGGCGGCCGACCCCTCCTGCGGAGGGCGGCGGCCGTCGCCGACACGATCGCGCAGGCCGGCCCAGCCGCCGCTCACGGCGGCGGTGATCTGGTCCCAGCGATGCCGCCAGCGGGCACTGGCGTCCCGGCGGTCGCGCTCGCGCACCTTCGCCCCCGCCCGGGCGGCGCAGGGCAGCAGCAGCTGCGACCCGACGAGCGCGGCGTTGGTGTCCACCTCGGAGACCCGGCCGCGCAGACCGGTGCGGCACAACTCGCGCCACCAGTCCACCCGTGGGGCGTCGCTGCGCTGCGCCGGGTGCCAGGACTGCGCGCGCAGCCGCCGGCGGTGCCGCTGGTCGGCGTCGGGGTCCAGGACGAGCTCGACCGCGAGCGCCCACGCCGCGTCCCACTCGTGCCGGGCCGGGCGGGTGAAATCGGCGAGCCCGGAGCGGCCCAGCCGGTTGACCGTCAGCTCCACCTGCTCCATGACGAGCGGAACCTCGTGCTGCACCCGCTCCAGCAGCGCGCACCGGTTGGTCCCCTCCGACCGGCATGCCGGGTGGCCGCACCAGTGCCGCGCCGCCAGCCCCAGCGCGCCGAGCTCGATGGCCTCGCGCAGGGTGGGGTACCGGCTGCCGTCGCCGGTGGCGAGGGCGCGCACCCCCTCCGCCGTGACCTCGTGCCCCCGGTAGCGCGGCGGCATCCCGGGCACGAACCGCGCCGCGAGCGCGCTGATCGTCAGGTGCGCCTGCTCGGGGTGGTCGGCGAGCCGGGTCAGGTAGCCGCGGTCGAACGTGTAGTCGCGCACCTCCCGGTCCAGCCAGGTCCGCAGGGTCGCCCAGTGGCTGCCGAGCCAGATCTCGCCCTTGTCCGAGCGGTCGAGCAGGTCGAAGGCGAGGCTGGGCGGGTCGTCGTGACTGACGTCGGCGAACCGGATCGGCGCGTGGCGGCGGACCCGCTCCAGCCGCGGCGTCTGCCCGTCCAGCCACTGCGTCACCTGGGTGTGCCCCCAGCGCGCGTCCGGCGCGGGGGTGAGCAGGCCGCGGGCGAGCAGCCGCCACCGTTCGTCGGTGATGGCCGAGACGTCCACCTCGGTGTTGCGCGCCGTCAGCCAGTTCTCGCCGCGCGGCGGACGGCGTCCGGTGAGCATCTCGTGCACCATGACGCCGAGCGACCACCACGCGGCCGGCGCCTCGCGGCGGCCCTCGACGACCTCCGGGGCCGCGTAGTCCTCGGTGATGGCCAGCCCGCCATAGACCCGGCTCATGGTGGCGCGCACCGCGCCACCGAAGTCGGTGAGGGCGAACACCGGCGGATCCAGCTGCCGGATCAGCAGGTTCTCGGGCTTGACGTCGGTATGGTTGTGCTGCAGTTCGTCCTGCCAGTGGTGCAGGCAGGCGGCCACCGCCGCGACGACCTCCCGCGCACGCTCGTCCGAGAGCGGGGCCTGGTCGATCAGCCCCCGCAGCGAGCCCTCGGGGAAGTACTCCTGTGCCTCCCAGGCGACCTGCTCGCCCCAGGAACTGAGCGCGTGCCCGTAGCCGTGGATCGCCGGAGTGTGCGGCGCCGCGGTGCCCCGGGCGCGCAGGCGTTCCAGCAGTTCGCGGTTGATGTCGTGCCCTGGCCGGTACACCTTGAGCGCCAGGCGGCGGGTGGGAGCGGAGCCATCGGCGCCGCGCTGCGCCGTGGAACGCCCGGCGGGCTCGGCGAGGTACACCATGGCCTCTCCGCCGGACCCGATGTGGCCGAGGACCGTGTAGCGCCGGCGCAACTCGGCGGGCACGGCGTAGTCGGTGTCGCCGGCGGGGCTGGTGACCAGCCGCCCGACCAGGCGGGCCCACCAGGCGAGCAGCGGCGCGAGGAGCCGGTGCCACCAGGTGCCGGAGCCGGCGGGGTCGGGACCGTCCGCGCGCGTACCGGCCGGCCCGCCGCCGGGTGCGCCGAAGCGGCGGGTGCGCGCGGCCAGGTGCTCGGTCCGCTCCGCGTCGGCGCCTTGGTGCTCCGCGGCCCGGGCGCCCGGGCGCAGGACGGCGGTGATCCAGCGGGTCCGGCCCTGCTCGCGCTCCAGCCGGGTCGTGGCCGCGGCCGGCTCGACCTTCTGGGTGGGGGCGCTCGGATCGGAGGGTTCGGGTGTGACCATCGTGCGGGCGACGCCTTTCGGCGGATCTCGGTGGTGGACGACTCGGGGTGTGGACGGGTTCACTTGCGGTGCGGTTCCCGCCTCCCAGGGTAGGCGAGGTGCGAGCCGCCGGCAGCGGGGTCCGCGCGGGGTTGTTCCGGTGCGTCCGGAGGGGTTAGCGTGGCTCACTGGCTAGGCCAATTCCTGCAGTCGGGAGGACGTGGTGGCCCGGGTCTGGCCGCCGCCACGAGGAGTCGCAGACATGGCAGAAGTCGGCGGACCGCTGTCCGGCATCGTCGTCCTGGATCTCTCGCGCGCCCTGGCCGGGCCGCACGCCGCGATGCTGCTCGGTGACCTGGGGGCCCGGGTCATCAAGGTGGAGCAGCCCGGCTCGGGCGATGACACGCGGGGCTGGGGTCCGCCCTTCGTCGGGCCGGAGGAGGACCCGATCAGCAGCTACTTCCTCTCGTGCAACCGGAACAAGGAGTCCATCGAGCTCGACCTGAAGTCGCCGGAGGGCGTGGGGCTGCTCACCCGGCTGGTCCGCGCCAGCGACGTGCTGGTCGAGAACTTCCGGCCCGGCGTGCTCGACCGCCTCGGTTTCTCCATGGAGCGCCTGCACGAGCTGAACCCGCGCCTGGTCATCTGCTCGATCAGCGGGTTCGGCCACGACGGCCCGGAGGGCGGCCGCGCCGGCTACGACCAGATCGCGCAGGGCGAGGCCGGGCTGATGAGCATCACCGGCGCGGCCGACGGCGAGCCGACGAAGGTCGGCGTGCCCATCGGTGACCTGCTCGCCGGGCTGCACGGGGCCTACGGCACGCTCGCCGCCCTGTACGAGCGCGAGCGGACCGGGCGCGGGCGCGTGGTCCGCACCTCGCTGCTCTCCTCCATCGTGGGGGTGCACGCCTTCCAGGGCACCCGCTGGACGGTGGCCGGGGAGGTGCCGAAGTCGATCGGCAACCACCACCCCTCCATCGCCCCCTACGGCAGCTACGCCTGCTCCGACGGCATGCTCCAGGTCGCGGTGGCCAGCGAGGGCCAGTGGGCCAAGTTCGCCGGGCTGCTGGGACTGGACGCCGCCGATCCACGGTTCGCCCGCAACGCCGACCGCGTCGCCAACCGCCCGGAGCTGAACGCGGAGATCGAGGCGGTGCTGGCCACCGGCACCCGCGACGAGTGGCTGGAGCGCATCGGCGCCATCGGCGTGCCGTGCGGCGCGATCCGCACCATCGACCAGGTCTACGAGTGGGAGCAGACCCGTTCGCAGGGACTGGTGCTGCCGGTCGAGCACCCGGTGCTCGGCCGCATCGAACTCCCCGGCCCGCCGGTGCGTTTCGACGACGTCGCGGGCGGCCGCACCGAGCACCTGCCGCCGCCGGGGCTGGGCGAGCACAACGCCTCGATCCGCGCGTGGCTGGACACGGTGCAGCCGGAGGAAGCGGCGGACTGAGCGGGCTGAAGGGCAGCCGGGACGTGACCGCCGCCGTGTGCCGCCACGCGGCGGCCGGTCAGTGCCCGCCGCCCGCGGCACCGTCCTCCTCGGCCGGCGCGCCGAGCCGGGCCCGGGCCTCCTGGTACATGCGGACCACCTCGCGGCGTACCTGGGCGCGTTCGGTCAGTGGCGCGCTCCACGGGATCCGCACGGGTACCTCGGTGCCGGCCACGGTCGCGGCGAAGTCGCCACCCGTCGCGTCCAGGCCGGTCATCCGCGCCGCCGTGGCCGCCGGAACGCCGCCCAGCGCCCGGCAGATCAGCAGGGTGTCGGCGGCGTGGTCCTCGTTCATGTGCCGGGTGATGGCCCGCACGACGTCGGCCGCCGGGTGGTACGCGGCCGGCCCGGAAGGCTCAGGGGACGGAGTCGGCGCCGAGTTCACCTGCCGGTCCTTTCGTTCGGCCCCGTGCCCGCCGTCCCGGCGCGGTCGCCGGACCCGGAACGGGCGAGGGCGCCGGCCTTCGCCGGCGCCCTCCACGTTAGCGGGGACCCCCGTGGTCTCCCCGGTTCCGCGCTTCGCGTCCGCTGCCCCGGCTTCAGTCGGCCTGGCGGGTGAACTCGGCGTCGATGGTGATGCTGATCTTGTCGCCGACCACGACGCCGCCGCCGTCCATCGGCATCTCGATGTCCACCCCGAACTCCTTGCGGCTGATCTCGGTGGTGGCGCTGAACCCGGCGCGGTCCTGGCCCCAGGGGTCCTTGGTCACGCCGTGGAACTCCAGCGCGAGCTCGACGGGACGGGTGTTGCCCTTGATGGTGAGGTCGCCGCTGAGCACGATGTCCTCGCCCTTCTGGGCCAGGCCGGTCGAGACGAAGGTGAACTCCGGGTGGTTGGCCACGTCGAAGAAGTCGGCCGAGCGGATGTGCTCGTCGCGCTGCTCCTGGTTGGTGTTGATGGAGCCGGCGTCGATGGTGGCGGTCACCGAGGACTGTGCCGGGTCCTCGGCCACGGTCACGGTGGCGTCGAACTTCTCGAACCGGCCGCGCACCTTGCTGATCATCATGTGCCGGACGGAGAATCCGACCTCGGTGTGCGTGGGGTCGATCTTCCAGGTGCCGGGGAGAAGGGTCTGCTCGGACATGCTGCTGCCTCCAGGGCCGTCGCGTCGCTATTGATGACACTGATGAATCATCAGCGAAAGATTCTTTCCGGGAAGAGAGTCTACGCTGATCGGGAGACCGCGCAAGTACCATGTGCTGTATGAGCGGGGTCGACTGGCTGGATGCCGACGAGCAACGGACGTGGCGGAGCTATCTCGTCGTGAACTCCCTGCTCGAAGAGCGGCTCGACCGCGACCTCCAGCAGCGGAACGGCCTCAGCCTGGTCGAGTACGGAATCCTCGTCCACCTCTCCGAGGCCGAGGGCAGGCGCATGCGCATGCGCAACCTGGCCGACACCGTGATCGTCTCCAAAAGCCGTCTCTCACACCAGATCGCGCGCCTGGAGCGCGACGGCTACGTGCGCCGCGAAACCTGCGCCGAGGATCGCCGCGGCGCCTGGGCGGTCCTCACGCCGCTCGGCGAGTCCGCGCTGCACGGTGCCGCCCCCGGACACGTCGCGGCGGTACGCGCCAACCTGTTCGGAGTCCTGAGCGACGAGCAGACCAAGCAGCTGGGCGAGATCATGGGCGTACTGGAACAGCACCTGCGCGAGACCAACGGGACGTGACGGAACTCCCCGCGCACGGGCGCCCGCCGGACGGCGCCGGCGGGCAAGTAGAGTCGCCTTCCGTGACGGGACCACGCATCATCGGGGCACAGCGCTTCCGCGACGACGACGGCGGCGCCGATCCGCGGGTACGCGAACAGCTCGACGGCTACGCCAAGGGGACGAGCGGCGACCGCCAGGTGCTCGACGCCCTCAGCGGTTCCCGCCTCCTGGTCCCGGTGGTCGCCGTCCCGGTCGAGACCACCGAGGACGCCGACGGCCTCCGGCACGACAAGAAGAGCGAGGTCGCGCTGCCCATCCTGGTCGGCGGCGACGGACGCCGCGGCGTGCTCGCGTTCACGTCGGTGGACTCGGTCCGGCGCTGGCGCCCCGACGCCCGCCCGGTTCCCGTGGAGGCCGTCGAGGCGTGCCGGGCCGCGATCGACGAGGGAGCGGACGCCCTCGTGGTCGACGTCGCCGGCCCGGTGACCTACGCCGTCCAGGGCCACTTCCTGGCCAGTCTGGCCGAGCACGGCACCGTGCCCGACCCCGCCGAGGACCCCCAGGTGCTCGCACGCATCTACCAGGTCACCCACGGCGAGTTCGGCATCGACCGGGTGCGGATCCTCGCCTCCGAGCGCGCCGACATCGGCGTCCGGCTGGAGGTCGACCGGCTGGACGACCCGATGCTGCGCCGCGTTGCCGAACGCCTCGCCGCGGAACTCGCCCCGGTGCTGCCCGGCGGCATCGAACTCAGCGCGGTACGGCGGGCCCGGCCCGGCGCCTGACGCCGCACCGGGCCCGCCTCCGCCGTGTCAGACGGTCACGTCCGGGCACCTCGGCCGCGCCCCCGCGACGCCGAACACCCCGTAGGGCAGCACCCGGGAACGGGGCGCGTGATCACCGGCCACGGCGGTGTTGTCCGTTCACGCGGCACGGCGTGTTGTCCGTTCACGCGGCACGGCGGTGTTGTCCGTTCACACGCCACGGCCGTGTTGTCCGTTCACACGCCACGGAGGCTGCTACCCTCCCGCTCGCGCTCGAACAGTTCCGCCAGTGCCGGGTGCCGACGTCCCGCGTCGAAGGTCACGATCTCGTAGCCGGCCACCCCGGCCCGCACGAACGGGTCCTCCGCGGTGATCTCCTCCACGCGTTCCCGGCTGACGCCGGTGGCGACGATCGCCCCGCCGAGTTCGGTGGGAACCGCGGAGCCGGAGAGCAGGAAGGTGCCCTCCTCGTGGTGGCGTTCCAGATAGCGGACGTGGGCCGGAACGTGCGGTCCGACCTGCGCGGGTGGAACCGTGTACCGGACGATCAGCAAGTGGACGTGTTGGCTCATTCGGGTGATGGTAACCGCGTCCGCGCCACCGGGAAGATGCGGCACGCCGACGCCCGCCGGACGGAAACCGCAGGTCGCGGCCGTCGTTCCGCCCGGCCGCGCCGCCGTGCGAGCCCGGACCCGGTTCACGGCCGGACCGGCGTCCGGCCGGCCGCTCCCGGTTCCCGGCGGCTGTGGAACACTCTCCACGGGCCACCCCGGCCCGCCCCCGACCACCCGCCTGGAGACCCGCCATGCCCGCGCCCGCCGACATCGTGCTCCCGGTGACGCTGGCCGCGCTCGGCGCCGGACTCGGTGCGGTGCTCGGCACCGTCCTCGGGCGGGTCGTCCCGCTGTTCCACGCCTACGAGTACGACCCCGACGATGACTCGGGGCCGCCGCCGCCCACCTGTCCGCACTGCGGCGGCACCGTGCCGTGGCCGCGGTGGAGCGCCCTGCCGGTCCGGTTCGTCACCACCGGGCGCTGCCCCGGATGCGGGACCACCGTCCGCTCGCCGCGAACCGTGGCGGTGCTCGCCGCGGTCGTCCTGGCCGTGCTCGGTGTCACGGGCTCCGGCGCCCTTCCCGGCGGCGCGGGCGCGCCCGCGCCGATGTGGGCCCCGCTGGAGCTCGTGGCCTTCGGCTTCTTCGGGCTGTGGGGCGTGCTGCTCGCCGTCATCGACGCCCGTACCCACCGGCTGCCCAACCCGCTGGTGCTGCCGGCCTATCCGGTCGCGCTCGCCCTGCTCGTGGCCGCCGCCGCGACCACGCCCGGCGGTGGCCGCGCCCTGCTGTCGGCGCTCGCCGGCATGGCCGCCCTGGCCGCCGGCTACTGGCTGCTCTGGTTCATTCATCCCGCCGGCATGGGATGGGGCGACGTCAAGCTCTCCGGGCTGCTGGGCCTGTACCTCGGCTGGACCGGTCTGGGCACCGTGCTGAGCGGGACGTTCGTCGCCTTCCTGCTGTCCGCCAGCTACGGCCTGGTCCTCATCGCGCTGCGCCGCGCGACCCGCAAGAGCCAGATCCCGTTCGGGCCGTTCATGATCCTCGGCGCCCTCGGCGTCATCGTCGCCGGCGACCCGCTGCCCGCGCTCCTGGGGTGACCGGACGACCGCTGAGCAGGCAGGGGCGGCGGCACGGGCGCCTCCCCGATGTGCCGCCGACGGCCGAATCGTGAAAGGATCAGCACCATGTTGCGCTGGCTGACTGCAGGAGAGTCCCACGGACCGGCACTCGTCGCCATCTTGGAGGGGCTGCCGGCCGGCGTCTCCGTCACCTCTGAGGACATCACCGCCGCGCTGCGCCGCCGCCGCGCCGGATACGGCCGCGGCGCGCGGATGAAGTTCGAGCAGGACCGGGTCTCCGTCATCGGCGGCATCCGGCACGGCCGCACCCAGGGCGGCCCCATCGCCATCGAGGTCGGCAACACCGAGTGGCCCAAGTGGGAGCAGGTGATGTCACCGGACCCGGTGGCCGCCGATGTCCTCGAAGGGCTCGCCCGCAACGCCCCGCTGACCCGGCCGCGCCCCGGCCACGCCGACCTCGTCGGCATGCAGAAGTACGGCCACGAGGAGGCCCGGCCGATTCTGGAGCGGGCCAGCGCGCGCGAGACCGCGGCCCGGGTGGCAATCGGCGAGGTCGCCCGCCTGTTCTGCGAGCAAGCGCTCGGCGTGCGCATTCTCAGCCACGTCGTGTCCATGGGGCCGGTCGCCGTGCCGGAGGGGACGCCGACGCCGACGCCGGAGGATCTGGACCGCATCGACGCCGACCCGCTGCGCTGCTTCGACCCCGAGACCAGCGCCCGCATGGTCGCCGAGGTCGATGACACCAAGAAGAACGGCGACACGCTCGGCGGAGTGGTGGAGGTCCTCGCCTACGGTCTGCCGCCCGGCCTCGGCAGCCACGTGCACTGGGACCGGCGGCTGGACGCCCGGCTGGCCGGAGCCCTCATGGGCATCCAGGCGATCAAGGGGGTCGAGGTCGGCGACGGCTTCCGCACCGCCCAGCGGCGCGGCTCGGCGGCACACGACGAGATCGAGCCCGGCCCCGACGGGGTGCGCCGGCGCAGCAACCGCGCGGGCGGCGTCGAGGGCGGCATGTCCACCGGCGAGCCGCTGCGGGTGCGCGCCGCGATGAAGCCCATCGCCACCGTGCCCAAGGCACTGGACACGATCGACGTGGCGACCGGCGAGACCGCACAGGCGCACCACCAGCGCAGCGACGTCACCGCCGTCCCGGCGGCCGGGGTGGTCGCCGAGGCCATGGTCGCCCTCGTGCTGGCCGAGGCCGCGGTCGAGAAGTTCGGCGGCGACTCGGTCACCGAGACCGCGCGCAACCTGCGCGGTTACCTGGACTCCCTGACCATCAGGTAGTGCCCGGCCGGGTAGGCGAAGGATGCGGCCGCGCGGACGTCGCGGCGCCTGACCCGCCACCCCGGCCCGGCAAGCCCACCACGGACCTGTCCCGCCCTTGCCGGGCGGGCACACGAGGAGATCTGATGAGCGGACCCGTCGCGGTTCTCATCGGCTCGCCCGGCGCGGGCAAGACCACCGTCGGCCGCGCCCTGGCCGAGCGGCTGGGAACGGCGTTCATTGACACCGACGACGTGATCGCCGAGCGCGCCGGCAAGCCCGTCGCCGACATCTTCGTCGAGGACGGCGAGGAGGCGTTCCGCGCGCTGGAGCGCCAGGTGGTCGCCGAGGCGCTCACCACGCACACCGGCGTGCTCGCCCTGGGGGGCGGCGCGGTCCTGAACCCGGACACCCGCGCGGCGTTGCAGGGCCACCATGTCGTCTACCTGGAGGTCGAATTCCGGGACGCCGCCAAACGGGTCGGCCTCGACCAGTCCCGCCCGCTGCTGGCCGGCAATCCGCGGGCCAAGCTGCGCGCCCTCCTGGAGCAGCGGCTGCCGATCTACCAGGGGCTGGCCGTCAGCACGGTCACGACCAGCGGCTACCACCCCGAGGAGGTCGTCGACGCGATCGTCGCGGCGCTCCCGGCGCACGAGGAGGGGTGACAGCCTCCCGTGGCGGTGAACGGGGGGTTGGTCTCCCGTGGTGGTGAACGGGGGCTTGGCCTCCCGTGGCGGTGCACGCGCGTCGGCTCCCCTGACGGGTGATGGGCGACCATGCTTTCCGGTATGACGACAGACGACCCCTCCGCGGTGCGGCCTCGGCGGACACCCCCGCGGTGCAGGAAAGGACGACCATGACGGCCACCCGGATCGGTGTCGGCGGGACATCGGCGCCCTACGACGTGGTCATCGGCAGCGGTGTGCTCGGCGAGCTGCCGGGGCTCATCGGGCCGCGCGCCGAACAGGTCGCGGTGATCCACTCCGCGGCCCTCGGCGAGGTGGCCCGGCCGGTGATCGCGGCCCTCGCCGCAGCGGGCCACACCGTGCACGCCATGCCGGTGCCGGACGGTGAGGCGGCCAAGACGCCCGCGGTGGCCGCCGACCTGTGGGCGCGGCTCGGGCAGGCCGGGTTCACCCGCAGCGACGCCGTGGTCGGTGTGGGCGGCGGCGCGACCACCGACCTCGCCGGTTTCGTCGCCGCGACCTGGCTGCGCGGGGTGCCGGTGGTGCTGATGCCCACCACGCTGCTCGGCATGGTGGACGCGGCGGTCGGTGGCAAGACCGGCGTCAATACCGCCGAGGGCAAGAACCTGGTCGGCGCCTTCCACCCGCCCGCCGGGGTGCTGTGCGACCTGGCCACGCTGCCCAGCCTGCCCACCGCGGACTACATCGGAGGGCTGGCCGAGATCGTCAAGGCCGGATTCATCGCCGACCCGGTGATCCTCGACCTGGTCGAGGACGACCCCGAGGGCGCCACCCGGCCCGAGGGCCGGCACACCCGGGAACTGATCGAGCGGGCCGTCGCGGTCAAGGCGGACGTCGTCTCGGGCGACCTGCGCGAGGCCGGCCGCCGCGAGATCCTCAATTACGGGCACACCCTGGGCCACGCCATCGAGCGCGCCGAGAACTACACGTTCCGGCACGGCTACGCGGTCGCCGTCGGCATGGTCTTCGCCGCCGAACTGTCCCGGTTGTCCGGGCGGATCGACGCCGCCCTGGTACGGCGGCACCGCGACATCCTGGCCTCCGTCGGCCTGCCCACCGGCTACGCCGCCCAGGCGTGGCCACGGCTGCGGGAGAACATGCGAGTCGACAAGAAGGCGCGCGGGGCGACGCTGCGGTTCGTGGTGCTCGACGCCCTCGGCCGGCCGGCCATCCTCGCCGGTCCGTCCGACGACCTCCTGGACGCCGCCTACCGCGCGGTGGCGTCCTGACGGTGGCGCCTTAGGCATCGGGCTCGCCGCTGGGTGTTTCTGGTCGCGCTCGCCGTCTCGCTTTCCTCCGCCGCCGACGTGGGGGCCTCCGGCGGTTGGCGTCGACGGCTCCGGGCGCTCGGCGGCTCGCCGCTCTGTGCTTGTGGTCGCGCTCGCCGTCTCGCTTTCCTCCGCCGCCGACGCGGGGGCCTCCGGCGGTTGGCGCCGACGGCTCCGGGCGCTCGACGGCTCGCGCTCCGCGCGTGCGTACCTCGAACACCCACTAGACTGCTCTGTGGAACAGTTCCGGCCGCATCACGCATGCCCGGCGCCCGCAGCCCAGGATCTCGTGGCGCCGCCCGGCCGGGACGCAGAGCCGACACAGCCTCCGCCGTGAGCGCGCGTGACCCGCGCGCGGGGACGGACGCGGGTGCGACCGCGGCTGAGACGATCACCGATCCTGCCCGACCGCTGGGAGAGACGACCGAAGTGGCCACGACGAACGACCTCAAGAACGGCATCACCCTGAAACTCGACGGTGGCGAGCTCTGGAGCGTCGTCGAGTTCCAGCACGTCAAGCCCGGCAAGGGCGGTGCGTTCGTCCGCACCAAGCTGAAGAACGTCACCTCCGGCAAGGTGGTGGACCGGACGTTCAACGCCGGCGTAAAGGTCGAGGTCGCCAACGTCGACCGCCGCGAGATGCAGTACCTGTACGCCGAGGCCGACTCCTACGTCTTCATGGACACCCAGACTTACGACCAGCTCAACGTTTCGCGCGAGGTCGTCGGCAAGAACGCCGACTACCTGCTGGAGAACAACACCGCCACCGTCGCGGTGAACGAGGGAAACCCGCTCTACATCGAGCTGCCCGCCGCGGTCGAGCTGGAGATCAAGGAGACCGAGCCCGGCCTGCAGGGCGACCGGTCCACCGGCGGTACCAAGCCGGCCACGCTGGAGACCGGAGCCGTCATTCAGGTCCCGCTGTTCATCACCACCGGTGAGCGCGTCAAGGTCGACACCCGCACCGGCGATTACCTCGGCCGCGTCAACTGATGCCGGGGTACTCGGCCGCCGGCGGCCCCCAGGCGGGCGACCGATGAGCGGCGCGCGGCGCAAGGCCCGCAGACGCGCGGTGGAGGTCCTCTACGAGGCCGAGGTGCGCGGTGTCCCGGTGGCCACGGTCATCGAACGTCGCCGGGCGCAGGCGGAGCCGCCGATCAACGAGTTCACCGAGCAGCTGGCCACGGAGGTCGACGACCGGCGCCGGCGCATCGACGAACTGCTGAACGAGTACGCGATCGGGTGGACGCTGGAGCGCATGCCCGTGGTCGACCGCAACATCCTGCGGATGGGCGCCTACGAGCTGCTCTGGGCGAACGACATCCCCGACGGGGTCGCGATCGCCGAGGCCGTCGCGGTGGCCCGGGAGCTGTCCACCGACGAGTCACCGACGTTCGTCAACGGCCTGCTCTCGCGGCTCATGGAGAACAAGGCGACGCTCGCCCTCTAGCGCGGGGCCGGCAGGCCGCCCGGGACGGCGCCCGCCGCGCCGGTCCCGCCGTCCGGGCGGAGGGGAAGGAACTCTCGTGACCGACAACCCCGGCGTGCCCTCGAACGGCACGTCCGCCACCGGCTCGCACACCGGGTCGCGCACCGTCCCGCAGCGGGCCGCCACCACGGCGCGCACCGCCGTGGTGTGGAACGTGCTGCGCGGTGTGCTGGCCGATCTCGGCACCGAGGCCGGCGGTCCGCTGGAGATCGTCGACGCCGGCGGCGGAACCGGCGGCTCCGCCGTCCCGCTCGCCGAACTCGGCCACCACGTCACGGTCGTGGAGCCCAGCCCCGACTCGCTGGCCGCGCTGGAGCGCCGGGCGGCCGAGGTCGGGGTCCGGGTGCGGGCGCTGCAGGGGGAGACCGGCGACCTCGCCGACCTGGTCCCGGCCGGGCACGCACACCTTGTGCTGGTGCACAACGTGCTGGAGTACGTGGAGGACCCGCTGGCCGCCCTGCGCGACGTCGTGCGAGTCACCCGCCCGGGCGGCGCGGTCAGCCTGCTGGCCGCCAACGCGGTGGCCGGCATCCTGCACCGGTCCCTGGCCGGGCACTTCGAGGAGGCGCGCCGCCTGCTGGAGTCGGCCGACGGCCGATGGGGGCCGGCCGACCCGATGCCGCGCCGGTTCACCGAGCGGCACCTCACCGGCCTCGCGGCACAGGCCGGCCTGACGGAGACCGAGGTGCGCGGCGTCCGGGTCTTCGCCGACCTGCTGCCCGGCCGGGTGTTCGAGGGCGACCCGCAGGCCGGGCAGGCGCTGATGGAGCTGGAACAGGCCGCGTCGGTGCACCCGGCGCTGTCCGGCATCGCCACCCAGCTGCACGTGCTCGCCCGGCGCCCGGCGTCCTAGCCGGAGACCGCCCGCCTTTCTTGGTGACGCGGACGCCGACTCCGGCGTCCGCGGCCTGCCGAATCGGGGGCCGACGTCGCGGCGATGGCCGACGGTCAGCACCCGCGCGGCCGGTCGGCCGTCCTCGAAGGTGCGGGCGACGCGATCAACGCCGGTCCCGAGCCGCCAACGGGCCGCTGTGCCCTTGGATCACCCTGACATCGGAGCCGCGCCGTCGCGGCGTTCCTCCCTGCTGTGGAGGCCGGTCAGGTGACATGAGGACTCGCGGGGCACCCGGTCGCGGAAGTCGAGCACGTCCCGCCGAGCAGCCCCGGCGCGCAGCGCGTGTCCCGCCCATGAGGGTCAGCCGTGCCGAGCGCGATGCAAGGCGGCCATCTCTTCGAGCGTGATCGATCCTTCCGTACCCTCGGCTTCGGCTTCGTCGGCCAATCGGTTCAGCCAGGTATCTTCGGTGGCTTCCTCGATGTCGCGAAGGCGCTGGTACTCCTGGACATCGAGCACGACGGCCTCCTGCCTGCCCCGCCGCGTGATGATCGTCGGGACTCCCTCCCTGCGAGCGCGGTCGATGACGTCAGCCAGGTGGCTGCGAACCGCGGCCATGGATTCGATGACCGGATCATTCATGTCATTGATCTAGCAGATGTGCATTGCGGCCGGTGTCGACATGGCGCGGGCCGACGGACTCGACCACCCGGGCGGCCCGGTGCCGGATTGGCGCCGGACGCGTCGCAGGGAGCACACTGGTCACATGAGCCGACGCCAGCTGGAGCGCGGAGCGGCGCTGCGCGGCATGGTCGGCCCGGACGGGATCGAACCGCTGGCCGCCGGGACCGACTCCGACGCCGACTGCCGCATCCTGCACATCGACATGGACGCGTTCTTCGCCAGCGTCGAGCAGCTGCGGCACCCCGAAGCGCGCGGCCGGCCGGTGATCGTGGGCGGTACCGGCGCGCGCGGTGTGGTGTCGTCGGCCAACTATCTCGCCCGTGGATTCGGCGTGCACTCCGCCATGCCCATGGTCCGCGCGCTGCGGCTCTGCCCCGACGCCGTGGTGTTCCCGCCGGACGGCGCCGCCTACCGGCGGACTTCGGAGGCGGTCATGGACATCCTGCGGTCCGTCACCCCCGAGGTGGAGAAGCTGTCGACGGACGAGGCGTTCCTGGACGTCTCCGGGGCACAACGCCGACTCGGCAGCCCGGTGCGCATCGCGGAGCTGATCCGGCACCGCGTCCGCCAGGAGCAGCAGCTGACCTGCTCGGTGGGCGTCGCCGCCACCAAGTTCGTCGCCAAGCTGGCCTCCACGCACTGCAAACCGGACGGCCTGCTGCTCGTTCCCACCGAGCACGTCACGGCGTTCCTGCACCCGCTTCCGGTGGGCGCGCTGTGGGGCGTGGGTGAGAAGGCGGAGCAGGCCCTCACCCGGCTCGGCCTGCGCACCGTGGGCGACGTCGCGGCGGTCTCCCCGGAGACGCTGCGGCACGAGCTGGGGCACGCGCTCGGCGGGCGGCTGGCCGCGCTGGCGTGGGGGCGCGACGACCGGCCGGTGGTCACCGAGACCCCGGACAAGAGCATCGGCGCCGAGGAGACCTTCCCCCGCGACGTGGACGAGGTCGAGCTCATCCACCGGGAGCTGCTGCGGCTCTCGGAGAAGGTGGCGCGCCGGCTCCGTGCCAGTGGGCAGGTGGGGCGCACCGTCGTGGTCAAGCTGCGCCGTGCCGACTTCACCACCATCACCCGGTCCCGGACTCTGCCGGAGCACACCGACGTGGCACGCGAGATCAACGCCGCCGCGCGGGAACTGTACGCCGCGGCCGGACTGGAGCGGGTGCGGCTGCGCCTGGTGGGCGTGCGGGTCGAGGGGCTCACGGACGCCGCCACGGCGCCCCGGCAACTGGCGCTGGACGAGCCGGAGACCGGCTGGCGGGAGGCCGAGCGCGTCATGGACCGGGTCGCCCGCCGTTTCGGCGCCGGTGCGATCCAGCCCGCGGCGCTGGTGCGTCGCGATGACGACGTATGATGAGGCACTTTCGTCCCGTCTCATACGTTCGCAACGGAAGGGATGGGACGCATCCCACGCCGCTTTCCGCTGCTCGGCAGCGGATCACAGGGAACGAGGGAGCCGGTGGTTCGGGCAGACGGTGAGGGTAGTGTGACCCATGTGGGTCACCCGGACGCACATCTTTTCTTTTCACCGACCGCTAGGGCAACGTATTCTGGGCATATCACTGGCCGTCAGGTTGTTGCTCAGTACCCGCCACCCCACCCGGGGACTGTCATTGGGAGGCGCCGTGCCGCTCTCTGAACACGAGCAGCGCATGCTCGAACAGATCGAGCGGGCGCTGTATGCCGAGGACCCGAAGTTCGCCAACACCGTACGTCAGACGAACCCGAAGGTCCATTACAAGCGCTGGATCATCAAGGCGTCGATCGGCTTTGTTCTGGGCGTGTGCCTCCTCATGGGGGGCGTCATCGCCAAGGCGCCCGCCATCGGCGCGATCGGCTTCATCGTCATGCTGGCCTGCACGCTCTGGGGTCTCTCCGGATGGCGGCGGGTCGTGGGCAGCAGCCCGGACGCCGGCGGCGGAGGCACCCCGCAGCCCCGGCAGCGGCGTCAGCAGCGTCCCGGCATGATGAACAGGTTCGAGGAGCGGTGGCGCAGGCGCCAGGAGGGCGACCAGTAGCACCGGGCGGCCAGGCCCCCACAACGGGATACCGGCACGGATTCACGGACGGGCGTCCACACCGGCGGCAGCCGGGGCGGGCGCCCGTCGTCGTGTCCGGGGGCGTGAGACGTCGCCACCGCCTGCGTTGGCGGGGAGGGCGCCTCTGCCGGACCGCGTCCCCCGGCGGGGAGGGCTCAGCGCAGCGCCGGAAGCAGCAGCGCGCGCAGGCGGACGCGGCGGCTCCGGGTGGCGACCAGCGCGGCCCGCACCACGGCGCTGTCGGAGGCCAGGTCCTTGGGCACGTCCGGGACCGGCGCGTAGCGGGCGCTCTCCTCGGCGAGCGCGATCCGCAGCAGCGCCGCCCGCGCCGGGCCGGACAGCCCCGCCTGGGCGGTGAGCCGGCGGGCGGTCGCGCGCGGCGTCTCCGCCGGGTCCCAGTGCAGCCCGGAGTCCAGCACGTCGGCACGCAGTTCCCGCCACGCCGCCCGGGCCCGCGAGGCAGGAGTGGTGGCCCGCGCCCACCGGATCCGGCTGCGGATCAGCCGGGCCAGGGCGGGAAGGGCGAGCAGCGGCAGCAGCGCCGCCGCGGCCACCAGGATCCGCCACGCCGTGCCGGAGCCGGAACGCTCGTCGTCCGTGGCCGGCTCCGCGGGGCCGGCGGCAGGGCCGGCCGTCGCCGGCGGATCATCCTCCGGGGACGGCCCCGTGGGGGCCTCGGGCTGCCCGCCCGGGTCGGTCCCGTCGTCGGACTCGTGCACCGCGGGCGCGGAGGGCACGGCGTAGGCGGGCGTGGTCGCGCTCGCCTGGCCGGTGGCGGAGGCCGGCGTCGGCTCGAACCGCAGCCAGCCGACCCTCTCGAAGTACAGTTCCGGCCAGGCATGGGCGTTCTGCTCGGTCACCACCCAGCGGCCGTCGGCGGTCCGGGTGCCGGACGTGTATCCCACCGCCACGCGCGCCGGGACGCCGGCCTCCCTGGCCATGAGCGCCATGGCGGCGGCGAACTGCTCGCAGTAGCCGACGCGGTTGTCGAAGAGGAAGTCGACCAGCGGGTCGACCCCCTCGGGGACCGGTGGCGGGCGCAGGCTGTACTCGAACCGGCCGCCGGTGAACCACTGCTGCAGCGCCACCGCCCGCGCGTGCGGGCTGTCCGCGCCGTCGACGATCGACCGGGTGAGCTGGGCGACGCGCGGATCGAGCGAGTCGGGGACCTCCAGGTAGCGGCGGTCCACCGTCGCGACGGTGCTCGGCGGTGCCGCCGCCAGCTCCGCCGGGTCGGGGTCGGCCACCGTGCTGCGCACCTGGTAGGTCAGGCCGGCCGCCTGCTCCTGCGTGGCGAACACCATCAGGGTGGCCGGGTCGACGTACCATTCCCCGCCGACCGCCACCTGGCGCGCGGGGTAGGGCAGCGGCAGGAAGTCCACCCGGCTCGCGGTACCGGCCACGGTGATTTGGGTGGTCGCCGTCGCGGCGTCCGGGTCGCCGTCGTACCCCGGGGGCGCGGGCAGGTCGGCGTCTCCCACCCGGTTGCTCCGGCCCGCCTGCACCGGCGACATCGTCCAGTTCTGGCCGTCGAAGACGTCCAGCACGTGCATGCGCAGGTACTCCGGCCGGTCGGAGGAGGTGCGGTACTCCAGCACCTGGCGGTCCGCTGGCGAGGCGAGGTCGCGCCGCAGCGACACCAGGGGATGCGTGGTGATGAGCGTCTGTGCGCCGATCCGCTGCCCGCCGGCCAGCGCGTACACGGCGCCGTCCGCGAGCCCCGGCAGGGCCGAGGGCAGCAGCAGCGCGACGGCCAGCGCGGCGGCGGCGATGCCCAGACCGCCCCCGGCGTGGCGGGCGCCGTCCCGCAGCGCGCCGAGCCGTTCCCGCAGCCCGGCCCGGGACAGGCCGGGGGCCGAGGCGCCGGAGAACGTCAAGGGTGCGGTGCGGTCCCAGCCGTCGGCGGCGAGCAGCAGCAGGTAGCCGCCACCGGCGGAGGCGAACTCCACCCACCCGACGCCGCCCGGGTGCACGGTGAGCGGCACCAGGAACAGGAGCAGGAGCGCGATCCCCGCCAGGGCCGCGGTGCGCAACGTGACGGCGAACAGGTCGACCAGAATGGCGAACAGCGCGAGGCAGAGCGCCACCACCAGCGCCAGGCCGGTGCCGACCGGCACCGGCGCCGGATTGCGCAGGATCGCCGCCCACCCCTCCGCGGCGAGGGCGCGCAGGGCCGTCAGCGCGGCCGGCGAGGGAACGAAACCGAGCCAGGCGGTGCCGGGCGGGGCGAGCAGCGCGGTCAGCAGGCACAGCGCCGCGATCGCCTGCCCGGCCGGAACCGCCCAGCCGGGCAGCCGGGCGAGCCGTGCCGCGGCGCCGGTCAGCGCGACCACGACGACCGCCAGCGCGGCCGGCCGCCACCATCCTGCGCCGTCGAAGAGCGGGTGCAGCAGCGGCATGGCGGCCAGCGTCGTCACCATCGCGGCGAGCGTGATTCCCAGCCTCACCGCGGCGCCTCCCGCCGGCCGGCCCAGGACGGTAGCGCCCGCCACGCGGAGGCCAGCTGCTCGACGGAGTCGAGTTCGATCACCGACCAGCCCGCCGCCGCCAGCCGCTCACGGACCCGCGGCAGCGCCGCGGGCGCGCTCCAGGCGGCCCCACGGCACAGCACCGCGACGCGAGGGCCGCCGTCCGCGCCGCGGACGTCGGCGAGCGCGTCGGCCTCGGCCGCGCGGACGGCGCCGAGCACCGCGACGACCATTCCGCGCCCCGACGCGGCCGACCCGCGCAGCCGGTCGACGGCGCCGTGCAGCGCCGGGGACGGCGCCGGGCGGACCAGCGCGAGCGCGTCGAGCACGCGGTCCGCGCGGCCGACGGCGGCCACCTCGGTCGCGCCGGTGAGCAGCCGCAGCTCCTGGCCGGCCGCCAGCAGGTGGGCGGCGATCGAGGCGGCGGCCGAGATCGCCGTCTCCAGGGACGAGCCCGGGCCGTCGCCCCTGTGCGCGGACGCCCGCACGTCCAGCAGCACCGTGCTGTGCTCGCGCCAGCGCTGTTCCTCGCGGCGGACCATCAGCTCGCCGTGGCGTGCGGTCGAGCGCCAGTGCACCCGGCGCAGGTCGTCGCCGTGGCGGAACTCCCGGGGCAGCGTGTCGTCCTCGCCGGCGCCGGACATGGCGCGCACCCGGCCACGCGTGCCGCCGGTGGAACCGCCGAGCGGCATCCCGTCCAGCGCGACCACGGCGGGGGTGACCAGCAGCGCGACCCCGGACCCGACGCGCCACCGCACCCGCGCGCACCTCAGCGGATCGTCGAACGTCAGGGTGAGCGGCCCGATGGGGAAGCGTCCGCGCACCTGCGAGCGCACCCGGTACCGCAGTTCACGCTGCTCGCCCCGGCGCAGCCGTCCCAACGCGAAGCGCGGCGGGCCGCCGAGCGTGTGCGGGAGGGCGTCGTCCACGATCAGGCCGCCGGCCGGCAGCGCCGATCCGGTGTTCGCCACCCGGATGACCACGCGGGCGTCGCCGCCCACGGGCACCCGGGCGGGGGTCAGTTCGCGGTCGTGCGAGACCAGGCGTGGCGCGCGCAGCAGCGCCAGCGCCGACAGCAGCGGCAGCACGGTGACGAGCACGCCCACCCGCGCCAGGTCGCGGTCGCCCAGCGCCAGGGCGCCCGCCGTGATGAGCACGCCCGCGCAGAGGAGCATCCGGCCACGCGCCGTGAACGCGCGCAGGAACGTCACCTCGCCACCTCCCGACGGGGGCGCGGGACGTCTTTCGCCCGTTCGGTCATGTCGTTCCGGGGTCTCTGCGGTGCCGCTACCGCCGGTCGGGGACCGGGAGCCGGCCGACGAGGTCGCGGACGACCTGCTCCGGCGTCCGGTGTTCCAGTTGCGCCTCGGGGCTGGGCAGCAGCCGGTGTGCGAGGACCGGTACGGCCAGGGCCTGCACGTCGTCGGGGATCACGTAGGAACGGTCGTCCAGCGCCGCGTAGGCGCGGGCCGCCCGCACCAGGTGCAGGGTGGCGCGCGGAGAGGCGCCCAGCCGCAGGGCGGGGGAGGTGCGGGTGGCCGAGACGAGCTCCACCACGTAGCGCCGCACAGCGGGGGAGACGTGGATCGCGCGGACCCGTTCCACCATGGCGCGCACGTCAGCGGCGCTGGCGACCGGCCGCAGTCCGTCCAGCGGAGAATCCGCACTGTGCGCGTCGATCATGTCGAGTTCGGCCTGGGCACCGGGGTAGCCGACCGCGATGCGCGCCATGAACCGGTCGCGCTGCGCCTCGGGCAGCGGGTAGGTGCCCTCCATGTCGACCGGGTTCTGGGTGGCCACCACCATGAAGGGCCGCTCCAGCGGGCGGGTGACGCCGTCGACGCTGACCTGCCCCTCCTCCATGCACTCCAGCAGCGCGGACTGCGTCTTGGGCGAGGCGCGGTTGATCTCGTCGCCGACCACGATGTTGGCGAACACCGGGCCCGGCTTGAACTCGAACTCGTGGCGGTCCCGGTGGTAGACGCTGACCCCGGTGATGTCGCTGGGCAGCAGGTCGGGGGTGAACTGGACGCGCTGCACGGAGCAGTCGACCGACCGGCCCAGCGCCTTGGCCAGCATGGTCTTGCCGACGCCGGGGATGTCCTCGATGAGAAGGTGCCCCTCGGCCAGCAGCACGGTCAGGGCGATCCGCACGATCTCGGACTTGCCCTCGATCACCGTCTCCATGGCCGTCCGGATCCGGTCCGCGGTGGCGAGGACTTCCCCCGAGCCCGCGTCCCGGTCCGCAGCCGCCCGCGCTGACGCTGCCCCCTCCGTGGCGCGCGTATCGAGTGACACGTGTCCCCTCCCGCAGCGGCTGTTTTGTCGAATCGAGGCTAGGCGCAAAGCGGAGCTTTGCAAACCATGCCGGGCGCGCCGGTGCCGGCGCGGCGGGCCCGCCGCCGTGGGCCTTTTCCGGCCGGTCATGGCGGTGCGTGTCCGCCGCTTCCCGCTGCGCAGCCGCTCAGGCCGTTCCTTCCCGCCGTGGCGGCTCGTGCCCGCCGCCGGGAGCCCGGCGCCGGAGCCTCCCGGATCCCGGCCGTGTGGGACGGCTCACGTCCCGGCGTGTCCGGCCGGCCCGCGCCGCACGCCGCCCTCCGTGCTCCCGGAGCGCCCGTCGCCGCCCGCCGCGGGGCCGTCCCCGGCCGTGCCGCACGGTCACCCTCGGCTACCTGCGGTTTCGGTGGCGCCTCCGCGCTGTGCCGCGGGTTGAATCTGTTGACGGTGGGGGATAGTGGAGTACAGTGGAGCATCGTGGAGACGGGGACTGCTCCACTGGGGGTACGGGAGGTGGGCCGGATGTTCCTCGGCACCCACACTCCCCGCCTTGACGAGAAGGGGCGGTTGTTCCTTCCGGCGAAGTACCGCGACGAACTGTCGGGGGGGCTGGTGATCACGAAGGGCCAGGAGCGCTGCCTCTACGTGTTCCCCGTGCCCGAGTTCCAGCGCGTCACCGCGACTCTCCGCTCCGCGCCCGTCACCGCCAAGGCAGTACGCGATTACAGCCGCGTCTTCTTCGCCAGCGCGTCCGACGAGGTGCCCGACAAACAGGGACGCGTCACCATTCCGGCCGGCCTGCGCGGCTACGCGGGGCTGCGCCGCGAGTGCGTGGTCATCGGGGCCAACACGCGCCTGGAGATCTGGGACGCGGCGGCCTGGGCCGCCTACGAGGCCGAACAGGAACAGGCATTCGCGGATCTGTCGGAGGAGGTGTTGCCGGGGGTGCTGTGACCGCACGGCATCGCCGGTCGGCATCGACACCCGGCACGGTGATCCGGTGGTCACTGACCAAGCCCTGTCTGGTTACGGCCTCCAGACGCGTCCACCGGCCAGCTGACGCATCTTCCCCGGCGCCAGGTGGCCTCTCGGGGGCGCGTCTGGAGGCCGGCCGGGGCGAGAGCCCGGACGGGCAGCGCACGGGGCACGCGAGGGGCAGGCCCGGGGGAAACGCGTCCGCGGGGGCGGGCGCCGAAGGGGCCGCACGCCGAACGCGCGTCCACGGCCGAGAGAGCGACGAGGGAGACTGTCGGGTGGCACCCGAGAACCACGGTCGGGTGGTATCCGCAAGCGCAGGGGGCACAGTTCTTATGGGCGACACCGAGGCGGCGCACGTCCCGGTCATGCTGGACCGGGTCGCCGAGCTGCTCGCGCCCGCGCTCGCCGCCCCCGGCGCGGTTCTCGTCGACGGCACCCTCGGACTCGGCGGCCACTCCGCCGCCCTGCTCGCCGCGCATCCCCGGCTGCGGCTCATCGGCATCGACCGCGACCGCACCGCTCTGGCCCGCAGCGAACGCCGCCTCGCCCCCTTCGCCGACCGGGTGCACCTCGCGCACGCCGTCTACGACGAGATCCCCCGGGTCCTCGACGAGGCCGGCGCCGAGCGCGTGCACGGCGTCCTGCTCGACCTCGGCGTCTCCTCGCCGCAGCTGGACGAGGCCGAACGCGGGTTCGCCTACTCCTACGACGCGCCGCTGGACATGCGGATGGACCGCACCCAGGGCCGCACCGCGGCCGACGTCGTCAACGACTACTCCGCCGCCGAACTCACCCGCATCCTGCGCGAGTACGGCGAGGAGCGCTTCGCCGCCCGCATCGCCCAGGCCATCCTCCGGGAGCGCGCCGCCGCCCCCATCACCTCCACCCGGCGGCTGGCCGAACTCGTCCGCGACGCCATCCCCGCCGCCACCCGGCGCACCGGAGGCAACCCCGCCAAGCGCACCTTCCAGGCGCTGCGCATCGAGGTCAACGCCGAGCTGGCCATCCTGGAACGCACGCTGCCCGCGGCGGTCGCCCGCCTCGCGGTCGGCGGGCGGATCGCGGTGCTGTCGTACCACTCCCTGGAGGACCGCATCACCAAGCGCGCCCTCGCCGCCCTCGCCACCGACACCACACCGCCCGACCTCCCGGTTCCGCTGCCCGATCGGCAGCCGGAACTGCGCCTGCTCACCCGGGGAGCCGAACAGCCCTCGGAAGAGGAGAACGCCCGCAATCCCCGCGCGGCGTCGGCCCGGCTGCGGGCCGCCGAACGGATCCGGGAGCCATGACCCGGCGGTCGGACACGAAGGTGGAAGCCGCGCACCGGCCGACCCCCGGCGCGCGAGCAGAGTGACAGGGAGGCGGGGAGGCAACATGAGCACCGCGACCGACGACCGCGAACGCGGCGGGGCCACCGGCGCCCGGCGCGCCCGCCCGACCGCCGGCCAGACCGGCACCGCACGGACCGCGCCACCACGCGCGCCGCGATCCACCGGGCGGCGTGGCACGGCCCGGGCGCGCGCCACCGGGCGCACCACACGGACATCGGCCGCCCGGCACGATGCGACGGCGTCCGCGCCCCGCATGCCGTTCGTGCTGCTCATCCTGGGCCTGCTCGGCGGCGCTCTGGCCAGCCTGCTCGTGCTGCGGACCGTGCTCACCGAGGACGCCTTCGCCATCAGCCGGCTCCAGCAGGAGAACCGCGAGCTCACCAACCAGGAAGAGGCGCTGCGCGAGGAGAACTTGCACGCGGAGTCGCCGGAGACCATCGCCGAGCGCGCCGAGGAACTCGGCATGGAGCCCGGTGAGGCCCCACTGTTCGTCAGCCTCGACAGTGGTGAGACGTGGGGCGACGACAGCGGCGGCTCCGGTGACCTGCCCGGCACCGGCGAGCAGCCCGACCCTGAGGCCGAGGGGGACGACGGATGAGCGCGACGGTACCGGCGCGGCGCCCGGCGGCCGCACCCGGCGGACACGGCGGTGCCCGCCCGAGACCCACGGGGAGGCGCCGATGAGCCGGTCCCGCGAGCCGCGCCCTCGCGACCCCCGCAGGCCCGCCGATTCCACCCGGCGGGCCGCGGCGTCTCGCTCGTCCGGCAAGCCGGGCCGCGCCCGGGCGGGCGGCGAGCCGCCGCGGCGCCGCGGCGGCTCGCGCGAACCCGTGCCGCATCCGCGCACACCACCCGGTGCGGGAGCTTCGCCGCCCGGGAAACGCCGGCCGGCACGGCAGGCCGGCCGTTCCGCGCCGGTGCCTCCGCTGCGCCGGCGGTTCCGCCGCGGCAACCCCGGGCGGCGCATCAAGATCGCGGTGCTGCTGATGGTCGTGGTGCTGCTGATCTTCGCCGGCCGGCTGGTGCAGATCCAGGGCATCCAGGCGGCCGAGTACGCCTCGGCGGCGTCCGACCTGCGCCTCAGCACCATCGACATCCCCACGACCCGCGGCGACATCACCGACGTCAACGGCAACCCTTTCGCCATGTCCGTGGCGGTGCGCACCGTGTTCGTGGACCCGGTGGACATCCGCGACGACGAGCGCGACGAGATCGTCGCGGAGCTGTCGCAGCGCTTCGACCTCGACCCCGACGAGGTGGCGGCCAAGGTCGACGCCGAGCCCAGCCGCTACCAGGTCATCATGCGCAACGTCTCGCCCGCGGAGTGGGAAGAACTCGACGAGCTCGACTTCCAGGGCGTGGCCGCGCAGACCGACTACAAGCGCGTGTACCCCGAGGAGACCGGCGCGGCCAACCTCGTCGGCTTCGTCGGCAGCGACGGTCACGGGCTGGAGGGCCTGGAGAGCGTGCTGGAGGACACCCTCGCCGGTGAACCCGGCCAGCAGCAGGTCGAGGTCGGCGCCGCGGGCACCCAGATCCCCATGGCCAACGGACTCGCCCGCGAGCCGGTCCCCGGCCAGGACGTGCGGCTCACCCTCGACCAGGACGTCCAGTGGCACGCCCAACGAGCGCTCGCCGACCGCGTGGCCGATCTCGACGCCGAGGGCGGCAGCGTCATCGTCATGCGCCCCACCGGGGAGATCGTCGCCATGGCCAGCTACCCGACCTACAACCCCAACGACATCCAGGACTCCACTCCCGAGCAGCGCAGCAACGGCGCACTGGCCGTCGCCTTCGAGCCCGGCAGCACCAACAAGGTCATCACCGCGGCCGGGGCCCTGGAGGAGGACCTGACCACGCCCGAGACCGTCTACACGGTGCCGTACGCCATCCAGCGCTACGACCAGACCTTCCGCGACGCGCACTTCCACGAAACCGAGCGGCTGACCCTGAACGGGATCATGGCGCAGTCCAGCAACACCGGCACCATCCAGGTGGCCGAGCAACTGGGCGCCGAGGGGCTGTACACCTACCTCGGCAAGTTCGGCTTCGGCAAGCCCACCGGCCTGGACCTGCCCGGAGAGAACGCCGGCATCCTGACCGACCCCGACGACTGGTGGGGCACCCAGCTCGCCTCCATCTCGTTCGGCCAGGGCATCTCGGTCAACGCCGTACAGATGGCGAGCGTGTACGCCACCATCGCCAACGACGGTGTCCGGGTGGAGCCGCGGGTCGTCGCCGGCACCGTGGACGACAGCGGGGAGTTCACACCCGCGCCCGGCGCCCGGCAGGAGCAGGTCGTCAGCGCAGAGACCGCGGAGGAGGTGCGGCTGATGCTGGAGGCGGTCACCGGGGAGGAGGGCACGGCGCAGCAGGCCCGGATTCCGGGCTACCGGGTGGCCGGAAAGACCGGAACGGCCAACCGGGTCAACCCCGAAACCGGCCGCTACGCCGGCGGCGGCTACACCAGCACCTTCGTGGGCATGGCACCGGCCGACGACCCGGAGCTGGTCGTCCAGGTCGTGCTGCACGGCCCGCAGCGCGACTACTACGGCGGTGAGGCCGCCGCGCCGGTCTTCACCGACGTGATGTCGTTCTCGCTGAAGACCCTTCAGGTTCCGCCGACCGACACCGAACCGCCGAACATCCGCCTGTCGGAGTGAACCGGCCGCCCCGCCGACGAAGAATTATCCCTCGCCGCCCGCCAGCCGATAGCCTCACGACGTGCCACCGGTAATGCGACCTGATCAGAACCAGCTCCGCCCGCTGTCCGGCCTCGCCGAGTTCCTGGACGCGGCCGTTCCGTCCGGAACCGCCGCGCCGGACACGGCGCCCGCCGCGACGGGCGGCGAATCCCGCCCCGCCACCGAGACGACGATCACCGGGATCACCCACGACTCCCGCGCCGTGCGGCCCGGGGACCTGTACGTCGCGCTGCCCGGCGCGAGAGCGCACGGCGCCGAGTTCGCCGCGCAGGCCGCGGCGGCCGGGGCGGTGGCCATCCTGACCGACCCCGACGGCGCCGACCGCGCGGCCGCCACCGGCCTGCCCGTGCTCGCCGTGCCCGACCCCCGTGAGCGCCTCGGTGAGGTGGCGGCGTGGATCTACGGCGACCCCAGCGCCGACCTGCTGCTCATCGGCACCACCGGCACCAGTGGCAAGACCACCGTCAGCTACCTGGTGGAGTCGGGCCTGCGGGCCGCGGGCCAGCGCACGGGCCTGATCGGCACCGTGGAGATGCGGGTCGGTGACGAACGCGTCGACTCCGCCCTGACCACGCCCGAGGCCACCGACCTGCACGGCCTGTTCGCCGTCATGCGCGAGCGCGGCGTCGGCGCCGCCGCCATGGAGGTGTCCAGCCACGCGCTGGCCCGCCGCCGGGTGGGCGGCGCGCACTTCGACGTCGCCGTGTTCACCAACCTCTCCCAGGACCACCTGGACTTCCACGCCGACCTGCGCGACTACTTCGACACCAAGGCGCTCCTGTTCACGCCGGAGTTCGCCCGGGTCGCGGTGGTCAACCGCGACGACCGCTTCGGCCGCGCCCTGGTCGACATGGTGACGGCCCGCGGCGCGATCCCGGTGACCACGTACTCCGCCGACGGCGACCCCGAGGCCGACTGGCGGGCGGTGGACGTCGAACTGGGACCGGACGGCAGCGCGTTCCGGGTGGTGGGCCCGGGAGGGCTGGAGGTCGACGCGGCCGTGCGGCTGCCCGGCCCCTTCAACGTCGCCAACGCGCTGGCGGCGATCGTCGGCCTCGTCGAGGCGGGCATCCCGCTGGAGGCGGCACTGCGCGGTGTGGCGAGCGCCGCGGGCGTGCCGGGCCGCATGGAGCGCATCGACGAGGGCCAGAACTTCACCGCCGTCGTCGACTACTCCCACAAGCCCGGCGCGGTGGAGGCGGTCCTCACATCCCTGCGGACGGTCACCGACGGCCGGCTGACCATCGTGCTGGGCTGCGGCGGCGACCGCGACCGCGCCAAGCGCCCCCTGATGGGGGAGGCCGCCGCCCGGCTCGCCGACACCGTCATCCTCACCGACGACAACCCGCGCAGTGAGGATCCCATCACGATCATCACGAGCATGCTGGACGGGGTCGCCAAGGTTCCGGCGGTGGAGCGCGCCCGGGTGACCGTCGAGCCGGACCGCGCCGCCGCCATCGAGATGGCGGTGGAGCGCGCCAAACCGGGTGACGTCGTGGTCGTGGCCGGAAAGGGGCACGAGCGCGGCCAGTACGTGGGCGACCGCGTCCTGCCGTTCGACGACCGCGAGGTGCTGCGCGACGCGCTCCGGTGGCGGGTCGGCGGCGGCTGAGCCGCTTGCGGCCCGGTGCCGACCGGATCGTGATCTTGCCGTGAACACGCGGCGGCGGTGCCGGACTCCGCCACGGCCGGACTGCCGCCGGCCTCCGTCCGGCGCCGTCCGGCGGGGTGCCGCCGCACCGACCTGCGGGTTCGCCCGTACCGGTCGCGGCACCGGCGCCGGACCCGGCGAACCCGGCCCCGCCGGGGGCCGGGAGGGGCCATCGGGTGTTTCGGTTGGGACGCAACCCCGATAACCAAACATGTTCTAAGGTAGGTCCGGCAATTGCAGCCCGGCACCGTGGCGTCACCCGCCGCCTTGTGGCTTCTGTGCAGCGAATCCCCATACACAGCACGCTGTTTCGCCGTCGAGGCGCCCGAAGGCGCGGTGGACCGGGCCCGACATGAGGAGTGGATTTGATCGCGCTGACGCTCGATCGGATCGCTGAGATCACCCAATCCCGCATACACGGATCGGCGCACCCCGCGGACGTCGTCACCGGTCCCGTCGTGATCGACTCGCGACAGGCTGTCCCGGGAGCGCTCTTCGTGGCGTTGGGTGGCGAGCGGGTCGATGGACATGACTTCGCCGACGCCGCCGTCGCGGCCGGTGCCACGGCCGTGCTGGGATCCCGGCCACTGGCGGCACCACAGCTGCTGGTCGACGGCGGCGACGCCGAGGTCGTGGCCGCCCTCGGCCGCCTGGCGTCGGCGGTCCTCGCCGAACTCCCGGGGACGGAGGTCATCGGCGTCACCGGATCGTCCGGCAAGACGACCACCAAGGACCTGCTGGCCCAGGTGCTGGGCCGCCTCGGCCCGACGGTGGCGCCCGCCGGCTCGTTCAACAACGAGATCGGCCACCCGCTCACCGTGCTGCGCGCCGACGAGAACACCCGCCACGTCGTGCTGGAGGTCGCCGCGCGCGGAGTGGGGCACATCGCCTACCTGTGCGGGATCGCGCCGCCGCGGATCGGCGTGGTGCTCAACGTCGGCAGCGCGCACATGGGCGAGTTCGGCAGCCGGGAGGCCATCGCCCAGGCCAAGGGCGAGCTGGTCGAGGCGCTGCCCGAGGCCGCCGCCGGGGGAGTCGCGGTCCTCAACGCCGACGACCCCGCCGTCATCGCGATGACCGCCCGCACCACGGCCCGGGTCGTGAGCTTCGGGCGTGGCGAGGACGCCGACGTGCGCGCCCGCGACGTCCAGGTCGCCGCGGACGGCCGTGCCGCGTTCACGCTGGAGATCGGCGGCCACGCGGCGCCGGTCCGCCTCGCGGTGCTGGGCGAGCACCAGGTGCACAACGCCCTGGCGGTCGCCGCCGTCGCGGCCGAACTGGGCATGCCCGTGGCCGACATCGCCGCGGCGCTCGGCGAGGCCGGCCCGGTGAGCCGCTGGCGCATGGAGGTCACCGACCGCCGCGACGGCGTCACCGTCGTCAACGACGCCTACAACGCCAACCCCGAGTCCATGGCGGCGGCCCTGCGGACGCTCGCGGCGCTGGCCCGGCAGCGGCGCTCGGTCGCGGTGCTGGGGATCATGGCCGAGCTGGGCGCGGCGCACCGGGCCGAGCACGAACGCCTCGGGCGGCTGGCCGCCGAGACGGGGGTCGGCTGCATCGTCGCCGTGGGGGAAAAGGCCGCGCCCATCGTCGATGGCGCGCGAAGTGTGACCGGGTGGCAGGGCGAGGTCCGCCAGGTGTCCGACCCCGCACAGGCGGTCGAGGCGCTGCGCGGCCTGCTGCGGCCCGACGACATCGTCTTGGTGAAGGGATCACGCGTGGCCGGGCTGGAAAAGGTAGCCGAGCAGCTGACCGCCGAGGAGGCCGCCAAGTGACCGGCATCCTCGTCGCGGCGGCGCTCTCCCTCCTGGTGTCGCTGCTCATCATGCCGATGGTGATCCGGATCCTGTACCGGTTCAAGTTCGGTCAGGAGATCCGGGACGACGGTCCCGAGGGCCACAAGAGCAAACAGGGCACGCCCACCATGGGCGGCATCGTCATCATCCTGGGCGCGGTGATCGGCTACTTCGGCGCGCACCTGGCGGCGATGACCCGGCCCACCGTGTCCGGCCTGCTGGTGATGTTCCTGTTCGTCGGCCTCGGCGCCGTCGGCTTCCTCGACGACTTCATCAAGATCTACAAGCGGCGCAGTCTCGGCCTGCGCAGCGGCGCCAAGATGCTCGGGCAGGCGATCGTCGGCATCGGCTTCGCCGTCGGCGTCACGTTCTTCCCGAACAACTACACCTACACACCCGGCTCCCCGCACCTGTCCTTCCTCCGCGACTTCGGCCCGGCGCTGGCGCTGCCGGTGTTCGCCATCTGGGCGCTCTTCCTCATCGTCGGCTTCTCCAACGCGGTGAACCTCACCGACGGCCTGGACGGCCTGGCCACCGGCGCCACCATCCTGTCGCTGGTCGCCTACGTCATCATCGGCAACTGGCAGCTGCGGCAGAGCTGCGTCAACGCGCTGGAGGCCAACTGCTACACCGTCCGTGATCCGCTGGACCTGGCGGTGGTCGCGGCGGCCGGCCTCGGCGGCTGCATCGGCTTCCTCTGGTACAACGCGCCGCCGGCCAAGATCTTCATGGGCGACACCGGTTCGCTGGCCCTGGGCGGGCTGATCGTGGGCCTGGCCATCACCACCCGCACCCAGCTGCTGCTGCTCATCATCGGCGGCCTGTTCGTGCTCATCACCCTCTCGGTGATGATCCAGATCGGGTCGTTCCGGCTCACCGGCAAGCGCGTCTTCCGCATGGCGCCGCTGCAGCACCACTTCGAGCTGAAGGGCTGGGCCGAGAGTACGATCGTGATCAGGTTCTGGATCATCCAGGGGCTGTTCGTCGGTGTCGGCATCGGCCTGTTCTATCTGGAATGGATGCCGAGGTAACCCCATGGCGGAGACGGCTGCGGAGCGGGAGTTCGAGGCGGCCCTGGCGGGGCGCGCGGTCTGCGTCACCGGGCTCGGCGTGTCCGGGCCGGCGGTCGCCCGGACCCTGCTCGACCGCGGGGCGCGGGTCACGGTCCTGGACGGGCGCACCGACGACGCGACCCAGGACCGCGCCGCGCGGCTGCGCGACCTCGGCGCCCGGGTGCTGCTCGGCACCGAGACCCTGCCCGAGGACACCGGCCTCGTCGTGACCTCGCCCGGCTGGCGGCCCGACGCCGTGCCGCTGGTGCGGGCCGCCCGCGCGGGCGTCGAGGTCATCGGCGACGTCGAACTGGCGTGGCGGCTGCGCCCGGCCGGCCAGACGTGGCTCGCCATCACCGGCACCAACGGCAAGACGACCACGGTGCGCATGCTCGAAGCGATGCTGCGCGCCGACGGCCGGTCCGCCCTGGCGGTGGGCAACGTCGGCACCCCCGTGGTCGAGGCGATCGCGCCCGGCCCGGACGGCGCGCCGGCCGACATCCTCGCGGTGGAACTGTCCAGCTTCCAGCTCCACTGGTCGAGTTCGCTGCGCCCGCACGCCGCGGTCGTGCTGAACGTGGCCCCCGACCACCTCGACTGGCACGGCGGCCTGGACGCCTACGCCGAGGCCAAGGGGCGGGTGTACGCGCCCGGCACGCTGCGGGTCGTGAACGCCGCCGACCCGCTGTCGCGGAGGCTGGCGGACACGGCGGACGCCGCAGAGGGCGCCGCCGCGTCCGGTGCCCCGGCCGCCCGGCGGGTCGCGTTCACGCTGGACACCCCGCGGCCCGGCGAACTCGGCGTGGTCGAGGACCTGCTGGTGGACCGCGCGTTCGTCGCCGACCCCGCAACGGCCGAGGAACTCGCCACCCTCGCCGACGTCCGGCCGGCCGCGCCGCACAACGTCGCCAACGCGCTGGCCGCGGCCGCGCTGGCCCGGTCCGTCGGGGTCCGTCCGGACTCGGTGCGGGCCGGACTGGCCGCCTTCGCTCCCGAGCCGCACCGGATCTCCCCGGTGGCCACGGTCGCCGGCGTGCACTACGTCGACGACTCCAAGGCCACCAACCCGCACGCCGCCGCCGCGTCGCTGGCGGCGTATCCGTCGGTGGTGTGGGTGGCCGGCGGCCTGCTCAAGGGCGCCGACGTCGAGGACCTGGTGGCCGCGGCCGCTCCCCGCCTGCGCGGCGCCGTCCTGCTCGGCGCCGACCGCGCGCGGCTGCGGGAGGCGCTGGACCGGCACGCCCCGGACCTGCCGGTGGTGGACGTCGCCCGGTCCGACGACGGCGCCATGGCCGAGGTCGTGGCCGCCGCCGCGAAGCTGGCCGAGCCCGGCGACACCGTGCTCCTGGCCCCGGCCGCCGCGTCCATGGACATGTTCGCCAACTACAACGTCCGCGGCGACGTCTTCGCCGCGGCCGTGCGCGCGCTCGGCGCCTGAGCGCGGCGGGCCCGCCGGCCCGGTGCCCGGCGGCTCGCCGCCGCCGGGCCGCCCCCGGGCGTTACCCGTGTCACGGGCAGAAAAACCGCAACACGCGCGTAATGTCCACCGCCGTGTCGCTCCCTGCCACCAGACTTGGTCGACGCCGGGGCCTGTCCGACAGCGCCGCCCCCCACGACGGCGCGCCCTCGGCCGGGCGGCGGGACGAGCCCCCGGCGGGCGGTTCCGGGGCGACCAGCGGAGGTGGCGTATGGCGGTGACGATCCCGTCGGCCGACAGGGCCGACGCGCATCCGCGGGCCGGTGGCGCGGTCCAGGCGCGGCTGCGGGACATCCCGCAGCGGCTGGACCGCCCGCTGACCTCCTACTACCTCATCTTCGGCAGCAGCGCGCTGCTGATCGCGCTCGGTCTCGTCATGGTGCTGTCGTCCTCGATGGTCGACTCCTACACCGACACCGGGTCCGCCTACTCCCTGTTCCAGAAACAGGTCGTCGCCGCGGCGATCGGCCTGCCGCTCATGGTGATCGCCTCGCACCTGCCGCTGTCGGTGTTCCGCCTCATGGGCTACCCCGCGGTGCTCGCCTCGGTCGCGCTGCTGGTGCTCACGGTGTTCCAGGGCGAGGAGTACTACGGCGCCACCCGCTGGCTGGAGATCGGCGGCGTGACCGTGCAGGCCTCCGAGCCCGCCAAGCTCGCCTTCGCGCTGTGGGGCGCCAACGTGCTCGCCCGAAAAGAGGAGCTGCGGCAGTTGCTGGAGTGGCGGCAACTGCTGATCCCGGTGCTCCCGGGCTGCGGCGTGCTGGTGATCCTGGTGCTGCTGGGCAGCGACCTCGGCACCACGGTGGTGCTGATGGCCATCTTCCTCACCCTGCTGTGGGTGGTGGGGGCGCCCGGCCGGCTGTTCCTCGCGATGATCGCGCTGGTGGGCGCGCTCGTGGCGATCATGATCGCGGTCGAGCCCTTCCGCATCGCCCGTCTCATGTCCTTCCTCGACCCCGAGGCGGATCCGACCGGGTCGGGGTTCCAGCTGCTGCACGGCCTGTACGCGCTCGGCACCGGCGGGGTGTTCGGGGTGGGCATCGGCGGCAGCCGGGAGAAGTGGGGGTTCCTGCCGCACCCCGAGAGCGACTTCATCTTCGCCATCCTCGGCGAGGAGCTGGGGCTGATCGGCACCCTCATCGTCGTCGGACTCTTCGGACTCCTCGGCTACGCTGGGCTGCGCGTGGCGTCCCGGGCCGACGACCCGTTCGTGCGGCTGGCCGCGGCCTCGCTCACCGCGTGGATCGTCGTGCAGGCGCTGGTGAACATCGGAACGGTCATCGGGGTGCTGCCCATCACGGGCATCCCGCTGCCGCTCGTCTCGGCCGGAGGTTCGTCGCTCATCCCGACGATGCTCGCACTGGGCATCCTGCTCGCCTTGGCCAAGTCCGAGCCGGACGCCCGCGAGGCCCTGGCCGCACGCGGTCCCAGCCGGGTGCAAAGGGCTCTAAGCTGGCTTGGCCTGGACAACGCGGGAACTCCCGCCGCGAAGGCCACCCGGGGCCAGGCAACCATCGGATCGCGACAAGCGAGGAGGAATCGGCGACGATGAGGGTAGTCCTCGCCGGAGGCGGCACAGCGGGGCACGTCGAGCCCGCACTGGCCCTGGCCGACGCGCTGCGGCGCGTCGACCCCGACACCCAGATCCTGTGTCTGGGCACCGAACGGGGACTCGAAACCCGGCTCGTCCCGCTACGCGGCTACGAACTGGGCCTGATCCCCGCCGTTCCGCTGCCCCGCAAGCTCACCCCGCAGCTGCTCACGGTCCCGGGCAAACTGGCCAACGCCATCAGCACCGCCTCAGGGCACATCGAGCGCCTGCAGGCCGACGTGCTCGTCGGCTTCGGCGGGTACGTGGCCACCCCCGGCTACCTCGCGGCACGCCGCCGCCGGGTGCCCATCGTCGTGCACGAGGCCAACCCGCTGCCCGGGCTGGCCAACCGGCTCGGCGCGCGGCTGACCCCGCACGTCTTCACCGGGCACCCCAACACCGAGATGCGCAACGGCCGCTACATCGGCATCCCGCTGCGCGAGCAGATCTCCGGCCTCGACCGTCTCGCCGTCGGCGACAAGGCGCGCGCCCACTTCGGGCTGCACCCCGAGATGCCCACGCTGCTGATCTTCGGCGGCTCCCAGGGGGCGCAGGTCGTCAACGAGGCCGCGTTCGCCTCCGCCGACGACTTCCGCCGCGCGGGGATCCAGGTGCTGCACGTGGTCGGCCCGAAGAACGCGAGCGAGCCCGAGGACCGCACCCGCGACGGCGTCCCCTACGTCGTCGTGCCCTACATCGACCGCATGGACCTCGCCTATGCCGCGGCCGACGTCGCGATGTGCCGTTCGGGCGCCATGACCTGCGCCGAGCTGACCGCCGTGGGGCTGCCCGGGGCGTTCGTCCCGCTGGCCATCGGCAACGGCGAGCAGCGGCTGAACGCCGAGCCCATCGTCGAGGCCGGGGGCGGGCTGATGGTCGCCAACTCCGAACTCTCGCCGGACTGGATCCGCGCCAACCTCGTCCCGCTGCTCACCGACACCGACCGCGTCGTGGCGATGTCCGAGGCGGCCGCCCGGCTCGGCCGGCGCGACGCCGACGTCGAACTGGCCCGCGAGGTCATGGCCATCGCGCGCGGCGACCGGCCGACCCCCGAGATGCCGATCGACGACGGCGACGACGACCCGGGGGAGGCCCGATGACTCCGGGTACCCGAAGCGCGGGGGCGGCCTCGTGAGCGGCCTGGTCACCCCCACCGATCCGGTCCCCGTCGCCGAGCTGGGCCGGGTGCACTTCGTGGGCATGGGCGGTGCCGGGATGTCCGGCATCGCACGCGTGCTGATCCAGCGCGGGGTCGAGGTCTCCGGCAGCGACGCCAAGGACAGCGCGCTGCTGCGCGAACTGGAGGGACTCGGCGCACGGGTGCACGTCGGCCACTCCGCGGGCAACGTCGGCGACGCCGACACCCTCGTGGTCTCCTCGGCGATCCGCGCCGACAACCCCGAGCTCGTCGCCGCCCGTGAGCGCGGCCTGCGCGTCCTGCCGCGCGCGGCGGCGCTGGGCGCGCTGCTGCTGGACCGGCGCGGCGTCGCCGTGGCCGGCACGCACGGCAAGACCACCACCACCTCGATGCTCACCGTGGTCCTGCGCGAACTGGGCGCCGAGCCCGGATACGTCATCGGCGGGACCCTGGTCACCACCGGGAAGGGCTCCGACGCCGGTGCCGGCGACGTCATCGTGGTCGAGGCCGACGAGAGCGACGGCTCCTTCCTGATGCTCGCGCCCCGGATCGCGGTCGTCACCAACGTCGAGGCCGACCACCTCGACAACTACCACGGGCTCGCCGAGATCCACGCGAACTTCTCGGCCTTCACCGAGCGCGTCGGCGAGGCCCTGGTGGCCGGGATCGACGACCCCGGAGCGCGCAAGGTCGCCGAGGCGGCGCGCGAGCGCGGCCTGCGCGTGCGCACCTACGGCGAGTCTCCCGAGGCCGACTTCCAGGTCTCCGGCATCACCGCCCGGGGCTTCACCACCGAGTTCACGCTCGGCACGCCCGGCGGTGAGCCGCTGCGGTGCGCCATCGCGGTGCCCGGCCGCCACAACGTGCTGAACGCGGCCGCCGCCATCGCGGTGGCCGACGAGCTCGGGCACGATCCCGAGGTCGCCGTCGAGGGGCTGACCGCCTACACCGGCGCCGCCCGGCGGTTCGAGCTCAAGGGAACGGCGGCGGGCGTGCGGGTGTACGACAGCTACGCCCACCACCCCACCGAGCTGGCGGCCGACCTGCGCGCGGCGCGGGCCGCCCTGGAGAGCGACACGGGCGACGGCGGCTCCGCCGGGACGCGCGGCCGGGTCGTGGCGCTGTTCCAGCCGCACCTGTACAGTCGCACCCGGATCTTCGCCACCGAGTTCGCCGAGGCGCTCAGCCTGGCCGACGAGGCCGTCGTGCTGGCCATCTACGGTGCCCGGGAGGACCCCGAGCCCGGGGTGACCTCCGAGCTCATCACCGGGAGCGCCGGGCACGGCCGGCTGCGGTACCAACCGGACCGGTCCGCCGCGGTCGAGCAGGTGGCGGCGCTGGCCCGGCCCGGCGACATCGTGCTGACCATGGGGGCCGGTGACGTCACCGAACTCGGGCCGGCCGTCGTGGAGCGGCTGCGGAGCGGCCATCGGTCCGCGGACTGACCGGAGTCCGCCGCCGGACGTTGGAGGGATGCGGTGCAGGAGGCCGACACCGGGACCACGCCGTCCGACGCCGCGCCGGGGCCGGACCGGGCGGGCGGCGCCGCCGCCCGCTCCCGGCGTTCGGACCCGTGGAAGGCCGCCTTCGTCGCGCTGCTCGTCGTCGCGGTGCTCGCCGTCGTCGCGTGGCTGCTGCTCGGTTCGCGGCTGCTCGTGGTCCGGGACGTCGAGATCTCGGGGACGGAGCGCGTCGACCCCGCCGAGGTGCTCGCCGCCGTCGACGTGCCCACCGGCACGCCGCTGGTCCGGGTGGACACCGATGCGGCGCGGGACCGGGTGGCCGGGCTGCGGCTCGTGGAGTCGGCGGAGGTGTCGCGGGGCTGGCCGGCCACGCTGCGGGTGAACGTGACCGAACGGACCCCGCTGCTCAGTGTGGCCGCCGGTGACGGATACCGCCTGCTGGACGGCGACGGGGTCGCGATCGAGGACGCCGCCGAGCGGCCGGAGCGGTACCCGCTGGTCACCGTGCGCGGTGAGGTCGCCGGCAACCCGGGCGTCGCCGAGGCGGCGGCCATCGTCGAGGAACTTCCGCAAAGCGTGCTCGAACGGACCGATCGCATCGACGCCACGGACCGGGCCTCGGTCGTCCTGCTGCTCGCCGACGGCGCCGAGGTGGTGTGGGGCGACGGCGAACGGACCGCCGAAAAGGCGCGGCTGCTCGACATCCTCATGCGCGAGCACCCGCCAGCGGAGGAACGCCGCTACGACGTCAGCGCGCCCGACGTGGCGGTCGTCGAGTAGCGGTGCCGTGCGCCGTGGCGCGCCGGGCGGGCGGGACATTCGGGACGCGACGCGCCGAGCGCACGTATCGTCTCCCCGTGCGACACGCCGATAGGCTGAACTCGTGGTTAGTTGCTCGTCAGCGGGGCGTCAGCCTACTGTCGTAACGCAATACCTTTAGTTGACATAAGTAGGGACTCGGACCATTGCGGGAGAGCGCGGGCGGAGCCGCCCGGATGCGCTCGCCCCGCCCGGGACCTGGTGACACGGCGGCCGGCCGCGTGCGGGCCCCGGCGCCACACAGCAGACAGTAGAACCGGACAGCCAGGCGGTCGTGCCACCGGCGGTGGGGACGCAGCAGTCTCCGCGGGATGCCGCGGCCGGCTGGCGAGAAGCGAGCGGAAAGGCCCCTCGTCGTGGCAGCACCGCAGAACTACCTCGCGGTCATCAAGGTCGTCGGAATCGGCGGCGGCGGTGTCAACGCCGTCAACCGGATGATCGAGGAGGGTCTCAAGGGCGTCGAGTTCATCGCCATCAACACCGACGCTCAGGCGCTGCTGATGAGCGATGCCGACGTCAAGCTCGACGTCGGCCGGGAGCTGACCCGGGGGCTGGGCGCCGGCGCCAACCCCGACGTCGGGCGCAAGGCCGCCGAGGATCACCGCGAGGAGATCGAGGAGGTCCTCAAGGGCGCCGACATGGTGTTCGTCACCGCCGGAGAGGGCGGGGGCACCGGCACCGGCGGCGCTCCGGTGGTCGCCAACATCGCCCGCTCGCTCGGCGCGCTGACGATCGGCGTGGTCACCCGTCCGTTCGGGTTCGAGGGCAAGCGGCGCGCAACCCAGGCCGAGTCCGGGATAGCGATGCTGCGCGAGGAGGTCGACACCCTGATCGTCATTCCCAATGACCGGCTGCTGTCGATCTCCGACCGGCAGGTCAGCGTGCTGGACGCCTTCAAGGCCGCCGACCAGGTCCTGCTCTCCGGTGTCCAGGGCATCACCGACCTCATCACCACGCCCGGTCTCATCAATCTCGACTTCGCCGACGTCAAATCGGTCATGTCCGGGGCGGGCTCGGCGCTCATGGGCATCGGCTCGGCCCGCGGCGACGACCGCGCGGTCGCCGCCGCCGAGATGGCCATTTCCTCGCCGCTGCTGGAGGCCAGCATCGACGGCGCGCACGGCGTGCTGCTGTCCATCCAGGGCGGTTCGGACCTGGGGCTGTTCGAGATCAACGAGGCCGCCCAGCTGGTGGCCAACTCCGCGGCGCCCGAGGCCAACATCATCTTCGGCGCGGTCATCGACGACGCACTCGGCGACGAGGTGCGGGTCACGGTGATCGCGGCCGGCTTCGACGAGCCGGCGAACGAGCCCATCACTCCGTCGCGCGCTTCGACGGCCGAGCGGATCGAACCGCCGCGCGCCGCACCGGCGCCGCCCGCCCCCGAGCCGGAGCGCCCGCGGCCCGAGCCGGTGCCCGGCCCGGGCGGTTCCGGGGCGGGGGCCGGAACGAACGCGACCGGAGCCGGGGAGGACACCGCCGCTGAGCAGGCCGTCGTCCCCGAGCCCGAGCCGGAGCCGGCTCCGGAGCCGCAGCAGGCGGAAGAGGCCGCGCAGCCGCGCTCGCCCGAGCCGCAGCGACCGGCCGAACCGGCCGAGCCGGCCCAGGAGGAGCAGCCCTACCAGCCGCGCGGCATCCGCCCGGTCGGCGACGGCGTCCCGGGGACGGTGCGCCGCAGCGGGACGGAGAGCCCGTTCTCCCGTTCCGGCGAGGTGCCCACCCCGCGCCGCCGGGTGATCTTCGACGAGGGCGACGACCTCGACGTCCCCGACTTCCTGAAGTGACCGGATTTCGGGCCGGCGGTCCCCAGCGGGCCGCCGGCTCCGTCGTGTCGGCGGTGCGCCTCCGAGGGGCGGCCGCCGATATCCTTTTGCCGCACGCTCCCCCCGCGGTTCCTGGAGGACCGACTTCCCCGATGACTGCCGTGACCGAGATCGGACCGGGCGTCCGCGCCGCGTTCACCGAGCGCTACGCCGGTGGTGTCAGCGCCGCCCCCTTCGACACGCTCAACCTGGGCGCGGGGGTCGCGGACGACCCGTCCGCCGTCGCCGAGAACCGCCGCATCGCGGCGGCCCGGTTCGGGTTCGACCCCGACCGTGTGGTGTGGATGTCGCAGGTGCACAGCGCCGACGTCGCGGTGGTGGACGCACCGGGCGACGCCGGGCGGGTCGACGCGGTGGTGACCACCCGCCCCGGGCTGGTGCTCGCGACGCTGGCCGCGGACTGCCTGCCGATTCTCGCGGCCGACCCGGTGGCGGGCGTCATCGGCGCCGCGCACTCCGGCCGTGTCGGCACCGCGCTCGGAGTCGCCGAGGCGCTGGTCGCCGAGATGGTCCGGCAGGGCGCGTCCGTGGACCGGATCAGCGCGCTGCTCGGTCCGGCCATCTGCGGCGCCTGCTACGAGGTGCCGCCGCACCTGCAGCGGGAGGTGACGGCGCGCACCCCCGAGGCCGCGGGCCGGACCCGCGCCGGCACCACCAGCGTCGATCTGCGCGCCGGGGTCACCGCCCAGCTGGAGCGGGCGGGGGTGCGGCGCGTCTCCGCCGACGGCCGCTGCACGCTGGAGAGCCCGGAGCTCTTCTCGCACCGGCGGGACGCCAAGACCGGGCGCCTGGCCGGTTTCGTCTGGCGGGCCTGATGACGGGACCAGAGGCGGAGCGGTCCCGGGCCGGGTGCATCGCGGCCAACCTGGCCACCCTGCGGAGCCGGATCGCCGCGGCGTGCGAGGCCGTGGGACGGCGGGTGGACGAGGTGGCCGTGATCGCGGTGACGAAGACGTACCCCGCGTCAGATGTGCGAATACTGACAAATTTGGGCATTCGGGACGTCGGTGAGAATCGGGACCAGGAGGCCGCCCCCAAGGCCGCCGAGTGCGCCGATCTCGCTCTGAGATGGCACTTCGTGGGCCAGTTGCAGACGAACAAGGTCCGGTCGGTCGTGCGCTACGCCGATGTCGTCCACTCCGTCGACCGCGAACGCCTGGCCCGCGAACTCGGCACCCGGGCGCGCGCGGTGGGGCGCGAGATCAGCTGCCTGGTCCAGGTCAACCTCGACCCGGAGTCGGCGGCCGGTGTGCTGGGACCGCGCGGCGGAGCGGATCCCCGTGACGTCCTCTCGGTCGCCGACGCCGTCCACGCGGAGGAGGGGCTCGCGGTCGGCGGAGTGATGGCGGTCGCGCCGCGCGGGGGCGATCCCGCCGAGGCGTTCGGCCGGCTCGCCGAGGTCGCCGCGCAGGTCCGGGCTCGCTACCCTCAAGCCACGGTGGTATCCGCGGGGATGAGCGGGGACCTGGAAGCCGCGATCGCGAGTGGCGCGACACACCTGAGAATCGGTACGGCGTTGCTCGGCGATCGTGCGGCGAACGTGGGGTAATGTCCCCACATGGACCTTGGCGCCCATCTGTCGAGTTCGCCCTGCGTGGCGGGCCCGGCCGAGAATCAGCGATAAGTCATCTGCGGTGCAGCACCACAGGGACGACGGAGGACAAGAGATGGCCGGCGCGATGCGCAAGATGGCGGTCTACCTCGGCCTCGTGGAGGACGACCGTTACGATCACCGCTATGCGGACGAATATGATGACTTCGAGGACTTCGACGAGGGCGTCGAGGACCGGCGTGACCGCGACCTCGACTCCAGGAGCGGCGACCCCCGTTCCCGGAACGTGACGGAGGCGGACGATTACGCCGTGTCCCACGCAGAGCGACGCAACGTCACGCACGCCGCACCGGCCACCGCCGATCTCGCGCGAATTACCACGCTGCATCCACGCACGTATAACGAAGCGCGTACTATCGGAGAGCATTTCCGGGAGGGCATACCGGTGATCATGAACCTCACCGAGATGGTCGACAGTGACGCCAAGCGTCTGGTCGACTTCGCGGCGGGGTTGATCTTCGGTCTGCACGGCAGTATCGAGCGGGTGACCAACAAGGTCTTCCTGCTGTCTCCCGCTAATGTTGAGGTGACCGCTGAAGACAAGGCACGGATCGCTGAGCGAGGGTTCTTCAATCAGAGCTAGACCATCACAGATGTCCAGGGATTGGGCCGGGGAACGACCGTGAGTATCGTCCAGAACATACTCATCGCCGTGTTGTACCTCTTCATGCTGGTACTCATCGGGCGGCTTGTGTTCGAGATCGTGCAGTCGTTCGCACGGTCCTGGCGACCCACCGGATTCGTCCTGGTGCTCGCCGAGACGACCTACACGATCACCGACCCGCCGTTGAGGTTGCTGCGTCGCTTCATCAAGCCCGTACGCCTGGGGAGCGTGGCGCTGGATCTGAGCTTCACCGTCCTCTTCCTCTTGGTGGTGATCCTGATCCAGATCGTGGCCTCGATCCCGGCCATGTAGCGGGCGGCCAATGTCGGAAAGGTAAGCTCCGGTTCCGATATGTGGTCTTGGTCATGATCTGGATTGCCGTAAGGTCACGATCAGGTAGCGTCCCTACGGACAGAGTCCAAGCGCGCCAAGGAGACGAACATGCCGCTGACACCCGCGGATGTACGGAATAAACAGTTCAGTACCACCCGGCTGCGGCCGGGGTACGACGAAGAAGAGGTCGACGCGTTCCTCGACGAGGTCGAGTCCGAGCTGGACCGGCTGATCCAGGAGAACGAGGAGCTTCGCGGCAAGCTCGCGGAGTGCCTGCGCGGGAAGGTGCCCAACGCGGGCATGCAGGACTTCCAGCCCCAGGAGCCGCAGCTCGCCCCGGAACCGCCTCCCGAGCCCCCACGGCCGGAGCCGGTCAAGCCGCCGGAGCCCATGCCGCAGATGGCGAACATGGGGCTGCCGGGCGCCGAGGACAACATGGACACCGCCGCCCGGGTGCTGGCGCTGGCCCAGCAGACCGCGGACCAGGCCATCTCCGACGCGCGCCGCGAGGCCGACGAGACCCTTGGCCGTGCCCGCCACGAGGCCGACGACATCCTCGGCAAGGCGCGCCGCCAGGCCGAGCAGATCGTCAACGAGGCGCGGGCCCGCTCGGAGAACCTCGACCGCGACGCCCAGGAGCGGCACCGCCAGGTCATGGGCTCGCTGGTCCAGCAGCGCGAGGAGCTTGAGCACACGGTCGCCGGGCTGAAGGACTTCGAGCGCGAGTACCGCAGCCGGCTGAAGGACTACTTCGAGCGGCAGCTGCGGGAGCTCGCCGAGGGGGCGAACGACCACAACTCGCCGCCCAACACGACCGGTGGCTTCCAGACGATGGCCCCCGCGACCGGCGGCACGCCGGCGCTGCAGCACGCGGGCCCGACCGGTGCTCCGGCCGGCAACCCGTTCGCGCAGCCCGAGCCCGCGCAGCACGGCGGCTACCACCCGGGCGACGCACCGCACGACCGCCACTGACCGGGCTGGTGTGTCACCACATCGACCCGTAAGTTCCTGAAAAGGCCAACCCTCCAGTGATCATCGCTTGCCTCGTCCTCGTCGTCGCGGCCCTGGTCGTCATCGGCGTGGCAGTGGCGCTCGCAGAGCTGACCCTTGTGTACATCGCTCTCGGAATGGGCGCCGCGGCAGCGGTCCTGCTGGTCGTGGAGTTCGTCCGCAACCGCGCGGAACTCCTCGGTGGGCGGGGCGCGGATCGCCCGTGGGGCGCGGTCGCTCCGGTGTCAGCGGTTGGGACGGACGGTTTGGGGAAGGCGTCCGTCCGCTCCGCGTTCACCGGAGGAAACCATTCAGCCCACACGGCCGGGCGGGGGGACCTCCCGGAGGCCGCCCGGCAGCCGGCACCTGGAGTGCCGGCCGGACCCGTGTGGGAGAGCAGTGCGCCCGGTCCCGCGCCGGAACCCGAGCCGGTGCGGGCGGAGCCGTATCCAGCGGACGTCGCGGTGGAGGGGATCGCGACGGACACCGCCGACCCGGTGGCCGAGCCGGAGCAGGACCGGCCGCCGGTGCAGCCTGACGTCTCCCGGAGCCCGGACTCCGATCCCGTCACGGACGCGGACTCCGGCCCGTCGCCGGACCGACCGGCAGAAACCGGCTCCGGCGCGGCCGAGGGCGAAGCGGAGCCCACGGCGCACCTCGACGCCGAGGAGCCCGCGGAGCAGGCCACCGTCGCGCCGCCCGAGGCGGCCGACGACGAAGGTGCCGGGGACCGGCCCGCCACCGCTGACGCGACCGAGGACGGGAACGTCCATGTCACGTCGGCCGACGACTCTCCCGCGAGCCCGCCGGCCGGGTTCGCGGCCGACGACCCAGCGGCGCCCGCCGACGCCCCGGCCGAGCCCGAGACCCCGGCCGAGACCGCCGCTGGGCCCGCGGCCTCCGACATCGATTCGGCAGCGCACACCGCCGAATCCGTGCCCGAGGATCCGGCGGTGTCGGAGGAGGCGCCCGGCGGGACCGCCGAGGCGCCGGAGCACACCGGGAACGCTGAAACCCCGGAGACCGAGCAGCGGACCGCCGAACCGGCGGACGTGGTGGACGATGACCGCACCACCGACGAAGACGACGGCGACTCCGCCACGGCGGCACCGACGTTCTCCTACGACGTCGTCCTGAGCGCCTCCGGCGAGGAGGAGGACACGCCCACCGCCCGGCCGGAACCGGCCGGGGACCGGCCCGAAGCACCCGCGCCCGCCGAGACGGCCGAAGCGGCCGAGCCGGTCGCCGCTGCCGCCGCGTCCCGCGATGAGGAGCCCGGGGAACTCCCGGCCGTCGAGGAGAGCGGCGCTTCCGTCCCGGCTCCGGCCGCGGAACCGGCACCCGCCCCTGATCCCGACGCCACGGCGGTGCTCCGGCGTCCGGCCGTCGAGCGCGGTGCCGGGGCCGACGACTGACCGGGGGCTCCGGGCCGGCACCACACGCGCCTGACCGGGACGGCCGCGCTCAGCCTCCGTCGGAGCGCCGCACCGCCGGGAACCGGTAGCACAGTACCCGTGCCATCCGCTGCACCGCCGGAAGCCGGCCGAGCACGCGGTACGGCCATGGCAACCGGGCCAGGTCGTCGGGATCGGCCATCGGGAGCGCCCCAGTGAACACGAGACCCGGAACCGCCACGGTCAGCTCCCGCGGGTCCTCGATCGCCCAGCGCAGGACGGCGCCGGTCGCGCGGAGCGTGCGGTGCAGCGGCGCCAGTCGCCGCGCCTGCCGGTTCAGCGCGTCGAAGACCGTCTCCCCACTCGGGAACCGGCCGACGATCGCCCGCAGCAGCGCCACGACCTCCCGTTCGTCCAGGTAGGGCAGCACCCCTTCGGCGACCACGGCCACCGGCCGGTCCTGCGGCACCTCCGCCGGCCAGGACGGATCGGCCAGGGAGGAGCCCACGAGGTGGTAGTCGCCTTCAGGAACGTCGAACAGCCGTCGGCGCAGGTCCACGACGTCCGGGTAGTCCACGTCGTACCAGGCGCCGTCCGGCGGAACCCCGATCCGGAACGCCCGGCTGTCCAGACCGCACCCGAGGTGCAGCACGGACGCGCCCGGCTCGCGGGTCAGCATCTCCAGCGTCAGCCGGTCGAAGGTCTTCGCGCGCGTCGCCACGCTCACCGGCGCACTGCCGCGCATGCCCAGCCGCCGGAAGTCGTAGTCGAGCGCGGCCACCGCCTCCACCGCCCACGGGTCGGCCAGCACCGGATCGGGCGCGGCGCTCTGCACCGCCCGCGCGTACAGGGTGGCGAGCATCGTCTCCTTCACACCGGTGAAGGAGACCTTCGGGTGTTCCGGTCCCATCGCCGTCTCCCTGGAGACACCTTCATGTTCCTCGTACCCGGCTATCGGGGGATCATCGCGGCGCGGTCGCGAAGACCTCCTCGTGGTGCTGCCGGGCCGACCAGGGGAAACGAACCGCGCGCCCAAATTCATAACATTTGTGTTATGCAGCGCGGTGATCGAGGAGGGGCGAGATCAGTGAGTGAACGCGGAGTGTGGGCGGAGAAGCGCGCCGAGATCCTGGCGTCGCCGGAAGCACGGGAAGCGTATGAGGCGGCACGTGTCGCCTTCGAACTCGGTGCGGCCGTTCGGAACCGGCGGCGGGAGCTCGGGCTGTCCCAGGCACGGCTGGCCGAGCGCGCCGGGATGCAGCAGCCCGCGGTCGCGCGCCTTGAGGCGGGCGGGACCGTGCCGTCGATTCCGGTGCTGGAGCGGATCGCGGCGGCGCTGGACATGAAGGTGAACATCGGCTTCCAGCCGCTCGAAGAGACCGGCTGACGATCGAAACGGGGCCGGGAGCGCTCGTGCTCCCGGCCCCGTGCCGTGGGTTCCGTCAGACCTTGCGCAGCCAGAACCGGACACCGAAGTCCGCGGCCTCCACCGTGTGGGCCGGGCCGTCCGGGGCGCCCTCGGTCAGGGTGCGGGCCAGGACCTCGGTGCCGATGGCCGTGCCGTGCTCGGCCATCGCCTGCGCCGTGGCCGGGTCGGTGGCGGTCCACCACAGGTCGATGCGGTCCGAGATGTCCAAGCCGCTGGACTTACGGGCGTCCTGCACCAGCCGGACCACCTCGCGGGCCAGGCCGGCGCGGTGCAGCTCCGGGGTGATCTCCAGGTCCAGCGCCACCGTCTCGCCGGACTCCGAGGCGACCGCCCAGCCCTCCCGGGGCTGCTCGGTGACGAGGACCTCCTCGGCGCTGACCTCCACGGGCTCGCCGGCCACCTCCACCTGCGCCCAGCCGGTGGAGCGCACCTGGTCGACCAGCTTGCGGGCGTCGGCCTCCTGGACGGCCTTGGCGACCAGCGGCGTGCGCTTGGCGAACCGCTTCCCCAGCGCCCGGAAGTTCGGCTTGACGACGTAGTCGACCAAGTCGCCGCCCACCGACGACAGCGGGTCGAGTCGCACCACGTTCAGCTCGTCGGCGATCTGGCCGCGCAGCTGCTCCGGCAGGCTCTCGAAGCGCGCGGCGCCCACCAGGGCACGGGCGAGCGGCTGGCGGGTGCGCACACCGGAGTCGGCGCGCGCCGCGCGGCCCAGCTCGACCAGCCGGCGGGTGAGCGCCATCTGGTCCGACAGTTCGGTGTCGATCAGTTCCTCGCGCACCTGCGGCCAGCGGGCCAGGTGCACCGACTCCGGAGCGTCGGGCCGCCGCAGCGCCGCCCACACGTGGTCGGTGAGGAACGGCACCAGCGGGGCCATCAGCAGCGTGACCGTCTCCAGGCACTCGAACAGCGTCGCGAACGCCGCCGCGCCCTCGGGGGTCGCGGCGCCCGCCCAGAACCGGCGGCGGGAACGGCGCACGTACCAGTTCGAGAGGTCGTCCACGAACGCGGTGAGCAGCCGTCCGGCCGCGGCGGTGTCGAAGCGCTCCAGCGCCTCCTCCACCCCGCGCACGACGCGGTTCAGCTCCGAGAGCACCCACCGGTCCAGCAACGGCCGGTCGGCCGGCGCCGGCGCGTCCGCCAGCTGGGCGTGCCGCCACCGCTCACCGGCGTTGGCGTACAGCGTGAAGAACGACGCCGTGTTGTAGTAGGTGAGCAGGACCTTGCGGACGATCTCCTCCAGGGCCGCGTGCCCGACGCGCCGCGGTGTCCACGGCGAGCCGCTGGCCGCCATGAACCAGCGCACGGCGTCGGCGCCGTGCCGCTCCATCACGGCCATGGGCTCCAGCACGTTGCCCAGGTGCTTGCTCATCTTGCGGCCGTCCTCGGCGAGGATGTGGCCCAGGCAGACCACGTTCTCATAAGAGCTGTGGCCGAACACGAGCGTGCTCACCGTCATCATCGAGTAGAACCAGCCGCGGGTCTGGTCGATGGCCTCGCAGATGTACTGGCCGGGGAAGTTGGCGCGGAAGACCTCCTCGTTGCGGTGCGGCGCCCCCCACTGCGCGAACGGCATCGAGCCGGAGTCGTACCAGACGTCGATGACCTCGGGCACTCGCCGGGCGGTGCCGCCGCACTGCGGGCAGCCGAACGTGACGTCATCGACGTAGGGCCGGTGCGGGTCCAGTGCGCTGAGGTCGCGGCCGGCCAGCTCGCCCAGCTCGGCGAGCGAGCCCACGACGGTGACGTGATCCTCGGCGCAGGTCCACACCGGCAGCGGGGTGCCCCAGTACCGGCTCCGCGACAGCGCCCAGTCGACGTTGTTGCGCAGCCACTCCCCGTAGCGGCCGTCCTTGACATTGGCGGGGACCCAGTTGGTGGCCGCGTTCTCCGCCAGCAGCCGCTCCTTGATGGCGGTGGTCCGGATGTACCAGGACGGCACCGCGTAGTACATCAGCGGAGTGTGGCAGCGCCAGCAGTGCGGGTAGCTGTGCTCGTAGTCCAGGTGCCGGAACAGCAGGCCGCGCGCCTTCAGGTCGGCGGTCAGCGCGGCGTCGGCCGTCTTGAAGAACACGCCGCCGACCAGGTCGAGGCCGTCCTCGAAGGTGCCGTCGGCGCGCACCGGGTTGACCACGGGCAGGCCGTAGGAGCGGCAGACCGCCATGTCGTCGGCGCCGAAGGCGGGGGACTGGTGCACCAGGCCGGTGCCGTCCTCGACCGTCACGTAGTCCGCGAGCACCACGAAGTGCGCCGGCTCGTCGAAGGGCACCAGCTCGAACGGGCGCTGGTAGCCCCACCGCTCCAGCTCCGCACCCTCGAACCGCTCCCCGGTGGGCTCCCAGCCGTCGCCGAGCGCGGACGACAGCAGCGGCTCGGCGACGAGCAGCCGCTCGGTGCCGTTCGTCGCCACCACGTAGGACACCTCGGGGTGCACCGCGACCGCGGTGTTGGACACCAGCGTCCACGGGGTGGTCGTCCACACCAGCAGCGAGGTGGGGCGCTCCGGATCCGCCAGCGGGCCCGAGGTGATGGGGAACCGCACGTAGACCGAGGGGTCGGTGACGGTCTCGTACCCCTGGGCGAGTTCGTGGTCGGCCAGCGTCGTGCCGCAGCGCGGGCAGTAGGGGCTGATCCGGTAGTCGCGGAACAGCAGGCCCTTCTCCCAGATGGCCTTGAGCGACCACCAGACCGACTCGACGTACTCCGGGTCCATGGTCCGGTACGCCTCGTCCATGTTGACCCAGTAGCCCATGCGCTCGGTCATGGCGGTGAACGCGTCGACGTTGCGCAGCACCGACTCACGGCACCGGGCGTTGAACTCGGCGACCCCGAAGGTCTCGATGTCCTTCTTGCCGCTGAGGCCGAGCTCCTTCTCCACGGCGACCTCGACCGGCAGGCCGTGACAGTCCCAGCCGGCCTTGCGGTCGACGTGGAAGCCCTTCATCGTCTTGAAGCGCGGGAAGACGTCCTTGAACACCCGCGCCTCGACGTGGTGCACGCCGGGCTGGCCGTTGGCGGTGGGCGGGCCCTCGAAGAACACCCAGCTGGGGCCGCCGCGAGTCTGCTCCAGCGAGCGCTCGAAGACCTTCTGGTCCGACCAGCGGCGCAGCACGTCGTGCTCCACGGCGGGCAGATCGATCTGGGCCGGCAGCGCGGGGAGCGGCGGGGAGGCGGGGCGTTGCACTTGCGACACCTGCGTACCTTTCCATCAGGATGTGGGCACCTGACGGAGGGACGAGGCCGGGGCCCCGCGGTACCACCCTCCTTGGAAGCGCCGCTGACGGGCGCGTCCCACTTCGTTCGCTGCCGCTGCCGGGTCTACTGGGCCACCGCCTCCGCCAGGCGGGGCGGCCGGACCGTTCTTCCGGCGGCTCCGGGGTGATCTTCCCGGCCGGGCATACCCTCGGGCTCGCACCGTCCCCGAGTCGCTGCTGGCTGTGTCCGGTGGTACTCGTCCCCATCCAAGCCTTGCTGGGTCCGAGGATAACGCACCCCCGCCCGGTGGTCGCCGTTTTCGGTCCCTCGCCCGGCCGGCGAACCAGGTCGCGGCCGTGGCACGGTGCGGGACACGGGAGACTGGGCGGAGACGGCGAGGACGTGCGGCGGCCGGCGCGGCGGCCGGCGCGGCGGCCGACGGATGAGGGGGAGTGGAACGGACGCATGACCGGGACGACGGGCGCGGAGAACGCGGTGCTGGTGACCCTGCCCGACCGCGAGGACGCCGAGGAACTCGCCGAGCAGCTGCTCGACCAGGGGTACCGGCCCTGCCGGGTGCACCGCGACATGCTGGCCGGTGAGGACGACGCCGAGGACGTCGACTGGGTGATCGAGGTGCGCACCGGGCCGCACGGCGGACCGGCCGTCTTCGACGAGCCGCACCTGGCCGCGCTCGCCGAGGACTACGGGGGGTTCGCCGTCGTGGAGTCGTGACACCCGCATGGCGGATCACGGGGCCGGCGGGCGGGCCGGGGCGGATGGTTGTTGCCCTGCCCCGATTCCCGATCTAAGCTTCGCGTCACCGTGCGGTTCGCGGTGTGATGTCCGGCGAAACCGCACGTCAAGGGGAGAGGGTCCACGGGGGACCGTTCAGTGAGCTCTGCGCCGGGTGCCAGGTGGCGGGCCGCGGCGAGCGGGGGAGACGATGACCATGGCGACGGCTGCCAGGACGCGGGACGACGGGCACGGAGAGCGCGGCGGCGACCAGCGGCGGAAGGCCGGTACGGCGAACCCGGCGGACCTGCCCGTCCGGCCCGGCGAGGACCCCTGGACGGAACCGGAGCTGGCCGAGGTGCGCGGGGAACTCGAAGGCGAGGTCGCCCGGCTGCACGGCGAGATCGCCAGCGCGGAGTCGGAGCTGGCGGAACGGCTGTCGGACTCGGTGGACGGCGCCGGCGACGATCCCGCGGATACCGGAGCGAAGGCGTACCAGCGCGAGCACGATCTGGCGTTGGCATACAATACTCGTGAACTGCTCGCGCAGAGCGAGCGGGCCATCGAACGGATGGACGCGGGGACCTACGGCGTCTGCGAGACGTGCGGAGAGGCCATCGGCAAGGCGCGATTGCAGGTGTTCCCGCGTGCCACACAGTGTGTGAAGTGCAAACAGCGCGAGGAGCGTCGCTGAGTGACGTCGAGCCCTCCGGGGACAACCAGACCGCACACGGACCCGCCGCGGTGAAACCGCGGCGCTTCGTGCTGCTCCTTCTGTTCATCGTCGCACCCGTCGTGTTCGCGGCGGACTACATCACGAAGGAGATCGCGCTCGCCGCCTTCTCCCGGCAGGATCCGGTGCAGCTGTTCGGTGGGCTGCTGCAGTTCACCCTGATCTTCAACCCGGGCGCGGCGTTCTCGATCGGCGCCGGCATGACGTGGGTGCTGACCCTCGTCGCCCTCGGCGTGGTCCTCTACATCCTCCGAGTGGCGCGGAAGCTGCGCAGCGTGGGCTGGGCCATCGCGCTCGGCCTCATCCTGGGCGGCGCCTGCGGCAACCTCGCCGACCGGTTCTTCCGGCCGCCGGCTCCGCTGCACGGCTGGGTGGTCGACTGGATCCAGGTGCCGTACTGGCCGGTGTTCAACATCGCCGACTCCTGCATCGTCACCGGAGGTGTTCTGGTGGTGATCCTGGCGTTCCGTGGCATCAACCCCGACGGCACCCGGGAGCCCGACCGTGAGACCGCGGCGGCCGGTGACGCCGGGCCCGTGACCGACGGCCCGCCGGAGGGCGGACCGGAGCCGTCCGGCTCCGAGCGGCCGGGTGGGACGAGCGGCGGCGCCGCGCCCGCGACGAGGGAGGACGGCGGTGACTGACCACCGCAGCATGCCGGTGCCCGACGGCCTGGAGGGCGACCGGCTGGACGCCGCGCTGGCCCGGATGTTCGGGCTGTCCCGCAGCCGCGCCTCCGAGCTGATCACCGAGGGCAACGTGCTGGTCGACGGTACCGCCGCCGCCAAGTCCGACCGTGTGCGCGGCGGCGCCTGGCTGGACGTCACGCTGCCGCCGCCGCCCACCGCCCCGGCGCCGCGCCCCGAGCCGGTGCCCGGGCTGCGGATCGTGTACGAGGACGCCGACATCGTCGTCGTCGACAAGCCGGTCGGCGTGGTGGCGCACCCGACCGTGGGATGGACCGGCCCCTCCGTCCTGGAGGGGCTGCTGGCCTCCGGGGTCCGCGTCACCACCAGCGGCGCCGCCGAGCGGCAGGGCATCGTGCACCGGCTGGACGCCAACACCACCGGGCTCATGGTGGTGGCCAAGAGCGAGGTGGCCTACAGCGTCCTCAAGCGGGCGTTCAAGGAGCGCACCGTGGACAAGCGCTACCACACGCTGGTCCAGGGGCACCCCGACCCGTTGCGCGGCACCATCGACGCGCCCATCGACCGGCACCCGTCCGGCGACGGCCGGTTCGCCGTGGTGGCGGGCGGACGCCCATCGGTGACCCATTACGACACCCTGGAGGCGTTCCGCGCCGCCAGCCTGCTGGACGTCCGGCTGGAGACCGGCCGCACCCACCAGATCCGGGTGCACATGGCGGCCATGCGCCATCCGTGCGTCGGCGACCACCTCTACGGCGCGGACCCCACGCTCGCCGCGCGGCTCGGGATTCGCCGCCAGTGGCTGCACGCCGTCCGGCTCGGCTTCGAGCACCCCACCGAGGGCCGCCACGTCGAGTTCGAGAGCTCCTACCCGGAGGACCTGGAGAAGGCCGTCGCTCAGCTCCGCGAGGACTGAGCGGGGGCGTCCGGGGCGGCGGACGCGGCGGAGGCGGGCGGCGTGCCGCCGCGCGGCCGCGCCGCCGAGGACTGGCAGAGCGCGGCGCCCACGATGATGACGGCCGCGCCCACCGGGTGATGCCAGGCCAGGCTCTCGTCGAGGATCAGCACGCCGGCGGCGATCGCCACGACCGGGGCGACGTAGGTGACGGTCGTCGCCACGGTCGCGCCGACGCGCTCGACGAGCCGGTACATCAGCACGTAGGCCAGCCCGGTGCCCAGCGCCCCCAGTGCGGACACGGCGAGCACCACCCGCCAGGGCAGCGACTCGGGAGCGTCGGTGATCAGCGGGGTGAGGACGGCCAACTGCACGGTGCCCGAGATCAGCTGGCCGGCCGTGAGCTCCAGGGAGCCGTGCCCGCGGCCGGTGAGGAAGCGGCGCAGGTAGGGGGTGCCTATCCCGTAGCAGAGGGCGGCGCCCAGCGCCATGAACATCCCGGCCCCGCCCGCGCCCGCGGGCCCGGACCACACGCCGAAGACCAGCAGCACACCGATGAAGCCGACCCCGAGCCCGGCCAGCCGCCGCCCGGTGGGCCGCTCGTCGGAGAGGACCACCAGGCTGACCGCGAGGGTGAACAGCGGGGTGGTGGCGTTCGCGATTCCGGCGAGGGCGGACGGGATCGACTGCTCCGCGTAGCCGAAGAGCGTGAACGGCACGACGTTGAGGAAGAACGCGGCCACCGAGAGGTGCGCCCAGGTGCGCACGCCCCGGGGCAGCCGTCCGCGCGTCAGCAACAGGACGGCGACCATGGGGAGCGCCCCCGTGGCCATCCGGCCGAGCGAGATCTGGGCCGGGGCGAGCGCCTCGGTCCCGATCTTGATCAGCAGGAAGCTCGATCCCCAGATCAGGGAGAGCAGCAGGAAGGCGAGCCGCCAGTCCAGACCGCGAGACAGCGGTGCGGAACGCGTACGGGTGTTTGAAAGAGGCTCGGACACAGGCATCTTTGTACCGTGCCGGGCGGTTCGGGTCCACGTTCGTTTGCTACACCGACGTGTGAGCGTTTCTTACCGGTTCGGGGCGCTCGGAACAGCTGGGCGCCGGGCCCCGTTCGGGGCCCGGAACACCTGCCGGGAGGCCAGGTTCACCCGGCGTTGCGTCCTCGGTCCAGCAGCTCCGTCATGGTCGCGCCCGGGCTGATGATCTCCGGATCGGTGCGGGCGTCGATCAGCGTCGGCAGGCCGGAGGTCAGGGCTTCGGCGAGCGCCTTCTCCAGCTCCTCGGGAGTGGTGGCCGTCGCGCCGCGCGCGCCGAGGCCGCGCGCGTAGCCCGCCAGATCGAGCGGACCGCCGATGTCGACCGCGGCGGTGCGGCCGAGTTCGCGGGCCTGGTGCATGGCGATCGTCCCGTACAGCCCGTTCTGGAACACCAGCACGATGACCGGCAGGCCCAGCCGCACCGCCGTCTCCAGTTCCTGGCCGGTCATCAGCACGCCGCCGTCGCCGACCACCGCCGTGACGGCGCGGTCCGGTTCGGCGAGCTTGGCGGCGACCGCGGCCGGCACCGCGTACCCCATGGCTCCGCTGGTCGGGGCGAGCTGGGTCCGCGGGTGCCGGAAGAGCCAGCCGCGATGCAGGAACGCCGCGAAGTTCCCGGCGTCGTTGGTGACCACGGTGTCCGCCGGGAGCACTCGGCGCATGGCCGCCACCACCGCCCACGGGTGCAGCCGTCCGCCGGGGTGTCCGGCGGCCCCGGCCGGGGGCACGGTGGTCTCCCGCCACGCCCGGTTGGCCGCCGACCAGTCCCGGTCCGGGGCGGACACCGGTGCGTCGGCGAGAGCGGCGAGAGCGCGGGCGGTGTCGGCCACCGCGCCCAGCCACACGTCGGTGACCGCGCCCACCTGGCCGGGTTCGATGTCGATCTGCGCCACACGGGACCGGCCGTCCGGTCCGCCGCCCGCAGGCAGCCGGTAGCCCTGGGTGGTGATGTCGCTGAGCCGGCACCCGGCGACGAGGACCGCGTCGGCCCGTTCCACGCCCTCCAGGACCGGGGCGGGGCAGCCCAGCCCGAGGTGCCCGAGATAGAGCGGATGGTCGTTGGGGAAGACGTCCTGCCGCCGCCACGCCGTGTAGACCCCGGCTCGGTACCGCTCGGCGACGGCGACCAGTTCGGCGCGCGCGTCCCTGGCGCCGCCACCGGCGATGATCACCGGCCGCTCGGCCGCGGCGAGCCACGCCGCGAGCCGGTCCCGGTCGTCCCCGTCGAGCGCCGGCCGCGGCGGCCGGGCGAATCCGGGCAGCCGGCCGGCCGGTGGCACCGCTTGCCCGAACAGGTCACCGGGAACGGCGATCGCCACCGGCCCCGGCCGCCCGCTGGTGGCCACCCGGATCGCCTGCGCCGTCACCTCGGCCAGCCGGTCGGCGCGCGTCACGGTGGTCGCCCACTTGGTGATGGGGGAGTAGAAGGCGGTGAGGTCCACCTCCTGGAACGCCTCCCGTCCCAGGTGGGCGGTCTCGACCTGCCCCAGGAACACCACCATGGGAGTGGAGTCCTGCCGCGCGGTGTGCACCCCCACGGCGAGATTGGCCGCCCCGGGCCCACGGGTGGCGGCCGCGACCGCGGGGACCCCGGTGAGCTTGGCGTCGGCCTCGGCCATGAACCCGGCCCCGCCCTCGTGCCGGGTCGACACCAGCCGCATGTCCGGGTGCCGGTCGAACGCGTCCAGCAGCTCCAGGAAGCTCTCGCCGGGCACCGTGTAGCACCGGCGCACCCCGGCGGCGGCGAGAACGGCGACCACCTGGTCGGCCGCGGTCTGAGGGGTGGCAGAGGGGTGGTCGCTCACGAGGGTCCTTCCACGGTGAAGGGGCGAGTCGTCACCGGCTTACCTGCCCGATGGTCCGTGCGGTGTCACCTGCCGGTGCACGAAGACTCCGCTCGCGCGAGGGGATCTTCAAGCGGGGCCGCGAGGATCCACCGCCACTCAGGTTCCTGATCCGGCGCCGGGTGCGGCGGCGCTGAGTTCGTACTGGTAGCCGATCGTGTGACGTGTTGGCGGACACCACTCCCGTACTCGATCACGCCTGCGTCATCCCGCAGCCGGTGCGCACCGGCCGGGATCGGCGCGCCGACCTTCAGCCGGGTAACCGGCCTCCCGAGCGTCCGCCTCGCGGGCGTGCATGTCGTCCGCCCGTCCATCACCCTGCGGCCGGTTGCGTCGAGCACCCGCAGCAGCAGGCCGGGCGCCTTGGCGGGAGAACGTGAGCGCAGGTCAGGGGCCATGGCCGCGAACTGGGCCGGATACCAGTCCACATGCGAACCGCGCGCTGACCGCCACGGCCCACCTGCCGCTCACGTCGGATGACCTGGTCGCGAACGGCGCCGTCACCCCACCCCGAGCGCCCGCAGCCCGGCGGCGGTGCCGGCCGCCACCACGATGACCACGAGGAACGGCGCGCGCAGCAGCAGCGCGACCAGTGCGGCGCCCAGTCCGGTGAGCCGGGCGGTGTCCAGCATCAGCTCCTGGCCATCGGCCACCGTCTGGATGGCGATCAGGGCCGCCAGCAGCGCCACCGGGACCGTCAGGGCGAACCGGTCGACCAGCGGGTTGGCCAGCAGGCGGCGCGGCGCGGCCAGACCGAGGTACTTGAGCAGGTAGCAGCCGGCACAGGTCAGCAGGATGGCGATCCAGAGCGTCACGACCGCACCTCCGGCGACTCTCCGGCGGGCGTGGCGGCCGTCCGGACACCGGTGGCGGGTCCGGCCAGCGCGGCCACCGCGGCCAGCATGACCGGAACGCCCGGTGGCAGCAGCGGGGTGGCGGTGACGGCGATGGCGGCGCCGAGCACCGCCACGAGCAGCACCCGGCCGCCCTCCCGCAGCCGGGGCCACAGCAGCGCCAGGAACACCGCCGGACCGGCCGCGTCCAGTCCGAAGGTGCGGATGTCGCCGATGAATTCGGTGGCGACCGCCCCGGTCAGGGTCGAGGCGTTCCACAGGATGAACAGGGTGACGAAGGTGGTCAGGAACCCGGCCCGGGCGTCCGCCCGCCCCGACTGGGCGAGCGCCACCGCGGTCGTCTCGTCGATCACCCCGTGCGCCGCCGCGACCCGGCGCACACCGCGCCAGCCGAGCAGATCGGCCAGCCGCAGGCCGTACAGCGTGTTCCGGGCGCCGAGCAGTAGCGCGCCCACCGCCCCGGCGAGCACGTTCCCGCCGCCGGCCACCACCCCGACCAGCGCGAACTGGGAGGCCCCGGTGAATCCGAGCAGGCTCAGCGCGCACGCCTGCGGAACCGACAGGCCCGCGGCCACGGCGGCGGTTCCGAACGCGAGGCCGGAGCCGCCCACGGCGAGGCCGACACCGAGTCCGTCGCGGACGGGAGGAGAGAGGGAGAAGCGGGAAGACGTACGGTCACTCACGTCCAGGCACGCTAGCGGGACGGGGCCGGGGTGGTCTTGAACGTTCTTGCGCACGGTGACCGATGGCGCGGCCGTCTCCGGCCCGGCGGCTGGAAGCCCGGCGCATCAGGCGGGCGCGCGCGAAACCGGAAGCGGTGGACGGCCGCGGGTCAGGAGTCCGGCACCGGCATGGTCGCCAGTCCACGGCGGTAGGCGCCGGGCGGGACGCCGAGGCGGCGTTTGAAGTGGCGGGACAGGTGGGCCTGGTCGGCGAAACCGACCTCGGCCGCCACGTCACGCGGCGAACGGCCGTCGGCCAGCAGCCGACGGGCCCGCATGACACGGACCTGGATGAGGTAGCTGTGCGGCGGAAACCCGTAGGCGGCGCGGAAGGCGCGCAGCAGCGCGAAGGGGGTCACGCCGACGGCGGCGGCCAGCTCCGGCAGTGCCGGCGGGTCGACGATGTCGGCGTGCAGGATGTCGCGGGCCTGGGCGGCGATCCGCGACGGCGTGGGGCGGCCGGAGTCCGGCGTGGCCCGGACCCGGTCGGCGCGGGCGTGCCGGTGGACGAGATCGCGCAGCGCCGCCCGCATCAGCGAGGAGGCGGCGAGCCGGTCGCCGTGCTCCGCCGCCAGGTGGGCGGCCCGCAACCGGCGGGCCGTCGCGGGATCGGTCAGCACGCTCCCGGCGAATGCCGGTGTGCCCGAACGCCCCAGCTCCCGGGCCACCTCCGCGAGGACCGGCACCTCCGGGTACAGCATCCGGTACCGCCAGCCCTCGGGCAGCCCCGCGTGGCCGGTGTGCACCTCGCCCGGCTCCACCACGACGATCCCGCCGCTGCCGGCGCGGTGCAGTTCGCCCCGGTAGCGGTACTCCTCGATCCCGGCCTCGATCACCCCGATCGCGTACTGGTCGTGCGCGTGCCGGTCGAAACTGTGCCGCACGAACGACGCGCGCAGCAGCTCGACGTCGGGCAGCCCAGGGTGCCGCCAGTAGCGAGCGTTCTCACCGGCGGTCGTGCTGCCATGAGCTGCCTTGATGATGGGTCGTCCGTCGATTCCGTGCGAGGGGCCGAACACGCGTCACGCGTCGGCGCGCCGGCCGCCACCGGGCGGCCTACGGCCAGGTGACGGCCAGTGTACGGCCTCGGAGTCGCCCGTCTTCCGGCCGGTCCGGCCGGTGCTTCGGCGCGGGTCGGGCACATCCGGACCCGACTGCGGGCGGACCCCCCAGGGCTACGGATATGACCCGCCGACCCGCCAGTGGTACGCCTTCCCTGCGGCGCCGTCTCCGATGCTCTGACGGAACGCGGCGATCACCTGGTTCTCGCCCTCCCGTTGGGCCGGGATGTTCTTGTCGTACTCACCGGTGTACCGGCATCCGGCGACCTCCCGGCAGGCGTTCGCAACTCCCGTCTCACGGTCCCGCTGTAGGCCGGCCCCGCGTCCCGGTCAGGGGCCGGTGGCGGACCTCGCTCGTCTACAGTGGGTCTCCGTGCTGACCGTTACCCTCGCGGAGTCGTTCCAGGACCGGGCCCGGGTGTTCGTCATCCGGGGTGCGGTGTTCGTCGCCGAGCAGCAGGTCCCCATCGAGGAGGAGTGGGACCGCCACGACCTCGACGCCGACCACTTCCTCGCGCTCGCGGACGGGGCGCCGGTGGGCACCGGACGGCTGGTCGTGGCCGGGGCGGAGGGGATTCTGGGGCGGCTCGCCGTGCTGCCGAAGGCGCGCGGCACCGGCGCGGGGGCGGCCCTGGTGCGGGCGATCGAGCGGCGGGGCGCCGAGCGTGGGCTGCGCGCGGTCGAGCTGCACGCCCAGACGCACGCCATCGGGTTCTACGAGCGTCTGGGGTACACCGCCTACGGCGCGGAGTTCCTGGACGCCGGTATCCCGCACCGGCACATGCGCCGGGACCTGTGAGGACGCCTTCCGGCGCGGCCGGCGTCCGGGTCCCGTCCCGGCCGCACGACCGGTCACGCGCGGTGGTGTAGGCAGTGCCACACCCGTGACGGCGGGTTCGGCGGTGCGCGACATGTTACCGGTCAGTACGATTCGGTGTGGTGGACCGTCCGGTCCGCTCACCCCCCGAGAGACCGGCGAGGAGCCATGACCGTCGAAGCGGAGCCCGTCGCGGGGTTGCCCGACCCCACCGAGTACGGCTTCAGCGTGGTGCGCGAGTCCGAGATCCCCCGCGAACACCACGACCTCGTCGCCCGGGTGCGCGAACTCGTGGACGCCGTCGCGCACACGCAGGCCGAGCCCGCCGAACTGGCCGCGGCCGAGGCCACGGTCGCCGAGCTGACCGAACTGCTCTCCCGGCGCCGCCGCGACACCGGCACCCTGCTCTTGCACCGGCCGCCCGGCGGCCCGCCCGAGTACGGCACCGTGACCAACCTCGTCGCCGGGCCCACCAACGCCGTCGCTCCGCCCCTCGTCATGGCCCCCGGCGCCGACGGCGAACTGCGCGGCGAGGTCACGCTCAACGGCGTCTACCAGGGCCCGCCCGGGATCGTGCACGGCGGCTGGCTGGCCGCCCTGCTCGACCAGGCGCTCGGCGCCGCCGCCAGCGCGGCCGGCATGCCCGGGCTCACCGCCAATCTCTCCGTCGACTACCGCCGTCCGACGCCGCTGCACGCGCCGCTGACCGTCACATCGCGGGTCACCGGCACGGAACGCCGCAAGGTGTTCGTCGCCGCGGAGATCCGCCACGACGGGGAGGTCACCGCCGAAGGCACCGCGCTGATGGTGCGACTCGCGGTCCCGGACTGAGCGGAACCCATGGCCGCGATCGCCGCCGTCGGATAGGCAGGATGCATGACAACGCACTCCGTCCCCGCCCTGGCCGTGCCGCCGGACACCGGGGGACTGGCCGAGCCCCTGTTCCGGATCGCCGAGACCGACCCCGAACGGACGGTGCTCTCCCGGCGCACCGGCGCGGGGTGGACCGGAGTCCGGGCCGCGGACTTCCGCGACCAGGTGTGCGGTGTGGCGGCCGGTCTGGCGGCGGCGGGCGTCGCTCCCGGCGACCGGGTCGCGCTCCTGGCGGACAACCGGTACGAGTGGACCCTGGCCGACTACGCGGTGTGGACGGCCGGGGCCGTCACCGTGCCCGTGTACCCGTCCTCCTCACCGGGGCAGGTCCGGGCGATCCTCGCCGACTCCGGGGCCGTCTGCTGCCTGGTCGACACCGCCGAGCGGGCCCTCCTAATCGACGGCCTCCGCGGCGAACTTCCCGGCCTGCGCACCGTCCGGGCCTTCGACGAGGACGCCGTCGAAGGCCTCACGGCGTCCGGCGCCGACGTCACCCCCGACGAGCTCACCGCCCGCCGCGCCGCCGTCCGGCCCGAGGACCCCGCCACCCTGGTGTACACCTCGGGGACCACCGGCCCGCCCAAGGGATGCGTCCTCACGCACGCCAACTTCTTCGCCGAGGTCGACAACGTCCTCGCGGCGCTGCCCGAACTCGCCGCGCCGGACTCGGCCGGCCGGGGGCCGCGCACGCTACTCTTCCTGCCGCTCGCGCACGTCTTCGGCCGCATGGTCCAGGTGGCCGCGATCCACGGCGGGGTCGAGCTGGCGCACAGCCCCAGCGTGCGCGAGCTGCTCGCCGACCTCACCACGTTCCGCCCGACGTTCCTGCTCGCCGTCCCGTACGTGCTGGAGAAGATCCTGGACTCCGCGCGCAGGCAGGCCGGCGGCGGAGTGCGCGGCGCCGTCTTCGCGGCCGCCCGCAACACCGCGGTGAGCTGCTCCCGGGCGATGGACGCCGACGGGCCCGGCCCGCTGCTGCGGCTGGGCCGCCGCGTCTTCACCCCGCTCGTGTACCGGCGAGTGCTCGACGCGCTGGGCGGCGAGGTCACCCGCGTCATCTGCGGCGGCGGCGCACTGGACGCGCGCACCCTGCACTTCTTCCGGGGGATCGGGATGGAGGTCATCGAGGGGTACGGCCTCACCGAGACCACCGCCGCCGTCGCCGCCACCCGGCCCGGGTGGGCGCGCCCCGGCACCGTCGGCCCGCCGATCCCGGGCGCGGAGATCCGGGTGGCCGAGGACGGCGAGGTGCTGGTGCGCGGACCACAGACCTTCACCGGCTACTGGAACAACGCCGAGGCCACCGCCGCGGCCCTGCGCGACGGCTGGTTCGCCACGGGCGACCTGGGCGAGTTCGACGCCGAGGGCAACCTGCGGATCACCGGGCGCAAGAAGGAGATCCTGGTGACCGCCGGTGGCAAGAACGTGCAGCCCGGTCCGCTGGAGGACGCGGTGCGCCGCCACCCGCTGGTCGGCAACTGCATGGCGGTCGGCGACGGCCGGCCCTTCGTCGCCATGCTCATCACCCTGGACCGCCCGGCGCTGCGCCGCTGGCACGCCGAGCACGGCAGGCCCGAGGACCTCGACCCCGCCGCCGACTCCGAGCTGACCGCCGAGCTGCAGAAGGCCGTCGACGCCGCCAACACCGAGGTCTCCCGCGCCGAGTCCATCCGGGCGTTCCGGGTGCTGCCCGGCGACTTCACCGTCTCCGACGGCACCCTGACCCCCACGCTGAAGCTGCGCCGCGCCGCCATCCTGGAGCGGTACGCGGCCGAGGTCGAACAGATCTACGTCCGGAGGTGACCCGGCCGGGGCCGGCCCGTCGGCCGCTCCGCCACGAGCTGCCCGGTGAACCCCAGCGCGACCAGCCGGCCGTGCGCCGCGCGCACCTCGCCGGGAATCGGCACCGGGGCGGACCAGCCGCGGCGGCCGTAGACGTCGAGGCGCTGCAGGTCTCCCACGAGGAAGTGCACCAGCTCGGCCTCGGCGTCCGGTGAGCACGGGTAGCCGTCGTACCCGCCGGGGAAGCACCGGAACTCCCAGTCGACGCCGGGCCAGCGCAGTGCGGCGGTCGCCAGGGCGCGCCGCGCCATGTACGGCTTGGCGGTCAGCACGGCGCGGCGGACCCGCAGCCCCGACCGCTCCGCCAGCGCCCGGGCGAAGTCCAGATTCTCCCCGGTATTGGTGGCCCGTGTCTCCAGGATCAGGGCGCCGTCCGGGACGCCGCGGTCGCGTGCGACCGCGGCGAACTCCTCGGCCTCGGGCCGGTCCCAGCGCCTGAACCCGTCGCCGCCCGCCGTGCGGCGCCCCCGGTTCCCGGTGAACAGCACCTTGGGGGCGACGCCGGCCAGCCACAGCTCCGCGGCGTACCCGGCCACCCGCAGGTCGTGGCTGCCCAGCCCCAGAACGAGGTCGGCGGGAGCCGCCGGTTCCGGGCCGTCCGGCCGGGCGGGCGCGGTATGGAACTCCCACAGCACCCGGGCCCAGTGGCGGGCCTCCTCATCGACCCTCACGGCCGTGCCGCCGCGCGCGGCGGGAGGGCGGGGTGAGCCCGAGGGCGGGGTCACGGACGCCACGTCAGCGTGATGTGCAGGCTGCTCTCGGCCGTCGTGCTGGCGATGAACACATCGGCCTCGGCGTTGATGTTGACACCGAGCTCGACGGTGATCTCGTCCGGGCGGGACGCGAGGTCGGTCAGTTTGCTCGCGACGAGCTCCGACACCCCGCGCACGCGGTCCAGGACCGCCTCGAAGGTGCGGTCGGCCGAGCGCACCAGGTCGCGGGCGCTGGTGTCGACGATCCCGGACCGGGGCCCGGAGACCTCGACCAGGACCTCGGCGCCGTTCTCGGTGTCGAAGCGGAGGAGTTCGCTCATGGTCTCCCGTTCGGTGGCGGGCACAGATGCTCACATTCTGTACCCGAAAGTGCGGAAAGCGTAAGTGAAATGTCCAGGGTTGGCCCACATGACGGGAAGTCGGGCGGGGATATATACGACGCTGACAGAGTGTCAGCATCTTTGGTATGGAAAGCGTCCCGTGTCGAACATTGTGCCTGCGACCACGGTGTGGCCGCGTCAAGGACGAGAGATCCGCATGAGCACTGATCAGACAGCGCCCACGGACGGGACCGAGCACCTGACGGACGGCGGCGCCGCGCCTCCCGTCCAGTCCTGGGGGGACACCGCGCTGTTCTGGCGGAAGTCCAGTCACAGCGACGGTCCCGACGCCAACTGCGCCGAGGTCGCGATGATCCCCGCCGGGAAGGTCGCCCTCCGCGACTCCAAGCGGCCGGCCGCCGCGGTACTCCCGCTCTCCGGCGCGGCGTGGCGCGCCTTCGTCGCCGCGCTGAAACACGGCCGATTCGACTGAGTGCGTCCTCCCTATGCGGAGGGCGCACTCAGCCGGGGCGCACCGCACGGTGCCCCCACGGTCACAGGGCCGTCAGGAAGATGTCGCAATTGGCGCGTGATCCGCGCTGCGCGCCGATGGTGGCCGGGTGCTCCGGCCCGAACACCTCGACGTATCCGCGTACGACCTCGGCCTGCTCGTCCTCCGTCCCCGACTCGCCCCTGGCCCGCCGGTCCAGGACGAGGTTGCGCCGCGCGGCCAGCGTCAGCGGATGCTGCGGACGGAAGATGCTGCGGCACCGCTCCACGGTCGCGGTGTCGAGCTCCAGCGCCGCGTCCACCTGCCCGACCGCGAACCGGTCGCTGGCCAGGTTGACCGCGCACGCGATGGTACTGGGGTGGTCGTGCCCGAGCCGGTCCACCAGCACCTCGTAGGCCGCCTCGTCCATGGTGAGCGCCTCGGCGGACCGGCCGGTCATCCGCAGCGCGACCGCCAGGTTCACCGAAGCGCTGGCGGTGTGCGAATGGTCCGGCCCGAAGATCGACAGGTAGGACTGCCCGACCTCCTCGGCGAGCTTCACCGCGGCGTCCATGTCGTCCACGGCCCGCAGCGACAGCGCATGGCAGGCGGCCGAGCACACCGTGTCGTGCGCGTCGGGCCCGTTGCGCTCCAGGCTCATCCGCCACGCCGACTCCGACAGCCGCAGCGCCTCCTGCGGCATTCCGTTGCGCCGCCGCAGGGTGGACAGCGTCCGCAGCGCCGCGAGCCGCCCCGGCGAGTTCTCGGCCGCCGTCCGGGCGATGAGCTGGTCGATCTCCTCCATCTCGGCCATGGCGTCGCGGTACCGGCCCGCCTCCATCAGGTCGATGGCGCGGGCGTGCCGGCTGCCCAGGGTGAACGGGTGCTCGGCCCCCAGCATCTCCGAGCGCTGCCGGTACACATCCGAGTCGATCTCCAGCGCGCGCAGGAAGTACCCGGTGTGCCGCAGGCCGACCGCGTGCAGGTGCGCCGCGCCGACCGTCAGCAGGTCGTCCGGGCCGAACAACCGCTGGTACTTCTCGTAGACCTCGCGGCCCACCTCCAGCGCGCGCTGCAGCTCCCCGATGTTGCGCAGGTCCCAGGTGAACTTGGACCGTGCGTCCAGCGTCTCCTCGTCGTCCGGACCCCGGGTGGCGGTGAGGATGTCCAGCGCGTCGCTGCACTGGTCGTAGGCGTCCTGGAACCGGCCGAGCTGGCGCAGGACGTGCGCGTAGGCGAGCATGGCCCGCAGCGTCTGCGAGTGGTCCGGCCCCAGGTGCTCACGCCAGTAGCGCACCGCGTGCTCGGCGAGCTCCAGCGCCTCCTGGTAGCTGCCCCAGTGCGCCAGGAAGGTGATCTCGTTGAGGACGAGCTGGCGGGACCAGTCGTCGTAGCAGTTGACCACGTTCGCGGCTCGCACGTGCGGCAGCAGCTCGGCGTAGCGCGGCCACTCCTGGGCGGCCGTCGGGTCGCCGGGGTCCTGGTTGGCCAGCAGCATGTGCGCGCTGTGCTCCAGGTCCAGCTGCTCCTCCGTGCTGAGCGGCAGCTTCAGGGTCTGCTGGACCAGCCGGTGCAGCTGGAACGACTCGGTCCGGTGGTCCATCCGGACCAGCGCGTACTTGTCGATGGCGCGCAGCGCCCGGCCGAGCTTGATCGGGTCGGACAGCACCTCGGCCAGCTCCTGCGGCGCCTCGATGTTGCGGGCGCCGTAGAAGAGCCGCCGCGGAATGGGTTTGGGCGCCAGGAAGGCGCACACCCGCAGCAGTTGCAGGGCGGCCGGGTTGGTGTCACGCAGCCGGTCCAGCGACATGTTCATCGTCGCGGCGACCGAGTGCGGGTAGTCCGCGCTCGGCCGGACACTGGACAGCAGATCGGCCGCCTTCTGCTCGAACACGCCCAGCCACTCCGAGACCGGCATCAGCGTCTCGTACAGCCACACCGCGGTCTGCTCGATGGCGAGCGGCAGGTCGCCGAGCTTCTCGGCGATCTGGTCGGCCTCCTCCTCGGTCAGCGTGGCCGGGCCGCGCCGCCGCAGCAGCTCGATGCTCTCGGCACGGTCGAAGACGTTGACCTCCAGGGCGCTGTCCGGGCCGGTGCGCCACGCCGATTCCCGCGAGGTCACCAGTACCCTCCCGGAGCCGTCCACGGGCAGGAAGTTGCGGAGGTCCGTGGGCTCGCCGGCGTTGTCGTACACCAGCAGCCAGTTCGCGTACGGCCGCCCGGAGCGCAGCGCCTCCAGCGCGGCGCGCACCGCGACCGCCGCCTCGCCGCCGCCGATGTCCAGCCCCAGCCGCACGGCTAGGTCGATCAGCGACTGCTGGATCTGCGCCGTGGTGTCGGCCGGGACCCACCACACCAGCTCGTACTTGTGGCGGCTCCGGTACACGTACTCCAGCGCGAGCTGGGTCTTGCCGACACCGCCCATGCCCTGCAGCGAGTGCGGCAGCACCGCCGTGGTGCCGCGGCTGAGCCGGTCGTCCAGCTGGCGAAGCAGCTCGGCCCGGCCCACGAAGTTGGGGTTGCGCGGGGGCACCTGGCCCCAGATCGGCGGAGGGTCGCCGGGGCGGCGGCGGACGAAGGTCGGCAGGGATGGATCGGTAACCACGGTTCCTCCATCAGGGAGTTCAGTCGGCGTTGACCGCTCCGCGGGAGCAACGTGAGGTGCCTGTTCCGGGGCGGTGGAGTCAACCAGGGAGTCTGGGGTAGTCACGCGCTCGCCGTCCGTAGTGTCGCGGGGGGTGGGCAGAGCGGCGTCCTCTCCCGTGGGGGGCGCGCCGCCGAGCCGCGGATCCGCCTCGAACTCTACTTCGGGAACCGCCGTCGACGCAGGGCTTTCACCGTCTTGACCTGGGAAGACCGCGGAAGCTTCGGTGGTGCCGCCGGAATGCGGCGGGATGTCGGGCCGCTCGGCGTCGAGACCGGCCAGCCGGTCGGCCGCCGCGCGGTAGGGCTCGGGGAGCGCGTCCAGTGCCGCCCGCACGGAGCCCGCGAAGGGGACGGCGTCGGGGTCCGGATCGGCGAGCGCCGCACCGTCGGGCGCGGCCATGAAGCGCTCCAGGTCCGCGAACCACGGCACCTGCGCGCTCAGCCGGTGCGCGACGGTCCGCAGCAGCCGGATGATCTCCGACCGCCGCCCGCCCGAGGCCAGCAGCGAGGCGCGCACGCCGGGACGGAACCGCAGCGTCACGCGGGCGGGGTCGCTGATGTCCACCTCGGCGGGGACGCGCTCCACCAGCCCACCGCACAGCACCTCGGTGAGGTCCGTGGAGTCGGAGCCGGGCAGCATCGTGTCCTGCACGAAGTGGATCAGCGGCAGGTTCAGCGGCACGGCCGCCAGGTGCACAGCGAGCTGGAAGGCGGCGGGCGACGCGGTGGCGCGGAAGCGGCGCACCGCCGCGCCCGGCTCCTCCGGCGGCCGCGGATCGCGGTCCGCGGGCGCTTCGAGGCCGTAGACGTCCGCCTCGGGTGGTTCGCCGCGCACCATCAGGGCGGGGACCCGGTATCGCGGGGCCGCCTGCTCGCGGGTCACGAACCGGACCCAGCGCCGCAGGCTGTCGGGCTCCAGTTGCAGCACGGGGACCGGAAGCGGCTCCCCGTCCCCGCCGGCCGGCCGGACCGGCCCGCCGCGCGACAGCGGGCGCGCCGCATAGCGCCGGTTGGCCGCCAGCCCGAGCGGCGGCGCGTCCGGCGTCGTCAGCTCCACCCGGTGCAGCCGCATGCCGGTGCGCCGCCACTGGTGCCGGGACAGCAGCTGGACCACCGCGAGGGAGGCCGAGCGTCCCCACCGCGCCAGCCACGACTGGACGGCGTCGGTGTGCCAGCCGTGCCCGACCGCGTCGGTGAGCACCAGGGCGACCGCGTCGTCGCGGGCATCGCGGAACAGCTCCTCGGGCGCGGGCGCGGCCCCGTGCGCGGCGACGAGTTCCAGGAAGTCGTGGCTGGCCTTGTCCGAGTCGAACCGCAGCACCGTCATGCTGCGGAACACACCGAGCGGCGCGAGCAGTTCGGTGAAGTCGTCCACCAGGGAACGGTGCAGCAGCATCGACAGCGAGTCGTCGACCAGGAGCGTCAGGTCGACACCCAGCTCCCGGCCCGGCCGCATCCGGGGCAGGACCGGTGTCGCCCCGCGCGCCAGGGCGTGCGGCATGGCGAGCGCCCGCTGCGCGAAGTCGTCGGCGGTACGCCGCTCGTCCAGTTCACGCCGGCGCGGGTCGGACCGCCAGGCCCGGAACGGCCGGAACTCCCGGGGCAGCCGCTGGCGGTCGGCGATCCGCCGGGCCCCGGCGGAACCGGGGACCGGCACGCCGGTCAGGGGCGAGGCGGCCACGACGGGGTCCGGCGTCGGCCACGACGGCCGGTCGGCCTGCCGCTCGGCCACGTCCGCGGGCGGCGGCGCCTCCCCGGGGGTGGGCGGGGGCGCCGGAGGGGGCGAGGGCGGCGGCGCGGCCGGCCGGTGGTCCCGATCGCTCTCCGGTTCGGGGCCGACGGCCGGGGGCCGGTCCGCTCCGTCGCCCGCGTCACCCGGGCGCGGGCCGTCCTTCGGTGCGCCGCCGGGGTGCTCGTCGTCCAGACGCGCGCGCTGGGCGGCCAGCCACAGCCAGTCGGCGATGTCCCACCACGCGGGCGGGCCCTCCGGCTCCGCCGACGGCGGGTACCCCGGAACCGGGGCCGGTCCCCCGACCGCCCCCGAGCCCGTCCCATGTGCGTGACCTGCGGGATCGGTCACTCTCGGCCCGCTTCCGTCAGCCGCTGCCAGACCAGCTTCAACACGCGGTTCAACGAATTGTCCTCTGAGGATCCGGTATCGACCGGGACCCCGGTACTAGCGAGATAGACCGAGTTCAATAGCTGGTCCACCGAAAGGCCGTCCAGGCTCTGGTACCGACGGAGGAAACTCTCGATGAGCTCGCGGTCCTGGCCGCGGGTGCGGTCGGTGAAGTGCGCGACGACGATGTCGGCGAGCTGCTCGGCCGTGGGCTCGGCCAGGTGCAGCTCCAGGCACCGGCGCCGGAACGCCGGCGGGAACGGCCGCTCTCCGTTGCTGGTGATGACGATGAACGGGAAGGCCGCACACCGCACCATGCCGTGCCGGATCCGCGCCGTGCGGTCCGGATCGTCGATCGGGACGGTGATCTCCGGTGCGGTCGAGCGCAATCGCGACAGCTCGGGGATCTGGTAGCCGCCGGCCTCCAGCACGTCCAGCAGGTCGTTGGCGAGGTCGAGGTCGCCCTTGTCGAACTCGTCGATCAGCAGCACCCGCGGGCGGGTGTACGGCAGCAGCGCGGTGCCCAGCGCCGCCAGCCGGAGGTAGTCGCCCACCGAGTGCGTCGCGCGCCGGCCGGCGGGGTCCGCACGCCCGTCCTCCCGGCCGAGCGCGCGGGCTCCGGCGGCCGCCATGGAGATGTCGTTGATCCGGGCGATGGGGTCGTACTCGTACAGGCCGGAACGCAGGTCGGTCCGGCTGTTGATCGGCCACCGCAGCACCCGGCCGAGCTTGAGTTCGCGGGCCACCCGGTAGGCCAGGCTGGACTTCCCGATCCCCGGCGGCCCGGTGACCAGCAACGGGCGTCTCAGGCGCAGGGCCGCGTTGACCGCCTCGATCTCCTCCTGGGGCCGGTACACCGGTTGCGCGCGCGTGGCCGGGCCCAGCACCCGGGTCATCTCCGCCTCGTCGTCCGGGGGCGGCGCCAGCGGCGGCCCGCCGTCGAACCGGCGCCACGGCGGCGCCGGCGGCAGCACGTCGGCGAGGTCGAAGTAAGGGCGGGGCTGGCCGGTGCCGCGGTAGATCCACCACGCCGGCCGCGGGGCATCCGTCTCAGGTTCGTGCTCGGAGCGCTCCGGACTGGACGGCGGGGAAGTCGCCATCGTGGGCCCTTCCTACGAATCGGAAGCTGTCACGGTGCGAGGCGGGGTGTGGAGTGAACCAGAATGTCGGATCCCGGGAATTCTCGTGGGGTCATCATAGAGGAGGGCGACATGGTACGGATCGAACAATTCCGATTCTCCTGATGCTCGTTTCCCCCGTCTGACCCGCTGATTCCGGAGCGATCGGGGGAGTTCCCTCACATGCGACCCAGGAGGCGCGGACCGCTCGTCCGCGGCGAGCAGTGACCGCAACAGGCCACGGAAGCCCACCTCGTTCTCTTTGCGCTGCTCAGGAGTCTCCGGCGTCGCCGTCCGGCGCCAGAGGATCACCGGGATGCCCGCCTCCAGGGCCACATAGAGGTCGTCCCGCCCCATCTCGTCGGCGGGTCCGTCCACCAGGACGCAGGCGACGATGTCGATGTCCTCCAGCTCCTCGGGCAGTTCCGCCGGGTGGTCGCGGTCCCGCGCCCAGTACACCCGCCCGCCGCCCTGGCTCAACCGCTCCCAGCGGCGCTGCCACCGCCACAGGTGCGGGCGGTAGTCCGGCTCGTAGGCGCGCTCCCAGCTACGCAGCACGACCTCGAACCGGGCGCCCAGCCGCGGCGCGCGCCGGGCCCGCGTGCGGCCGGCCTCCCAGCTCTCCACCGGCAGGTCCAGCAGTGTGACCGGCAGGACGCACTCGATGCGCAGCCGGTCGGTGCGGCCGCCGCGCCGCCCCAGCTCCTCTTCGGCGCGGCGGATGAGCTCCAGCACGTGCTCGGGGACGTCCTCGGTCGCGACCTCCCGGGGCTCGCCGTAGTCGTCGTGCGCGGCCCGGTCGGAGCGGCCGAAACCGAGCCAGTGCGACACCAGGTGGCTGGGCGGCGGCCCGGCGTCGGCGTCGAGCGGCTCGGCGCGGATCACCAGCCGGGCGGGCTCGGCGCCGCCCTCCGCCGGTTGCGGGCCGCGCGCCCGGAAGTCGGCGATGAGGGCGGCGTGCCGCGGATGCAGCGCGTCGCTCCACGCGCGCAGCCGGGGCCGCAGGTACGGAACGGCGTGCGCCGCCTCCTCCAGGAAGATCAGCCGGCGGGGGACGCCGTCCTCGCGGGGCGGCAGATCGTCCAGCTCGGTGAGCGCCGCCCAGGCGGTGGACAACTCCCAGCGAATGCCGCCGACGTGGCGATCGTCCACCGCGGCCGCGTACGCGTGCTCCACGCGGACGAACTTGAGGTCGGACAGCATCGCCAGCAGGTCGTCCGGCACCGCCCCCACCGTCAGACGGCGCGGGACCGGGGTGAGGCCGGACAGGCGGGGGATCGAACGGATCGGAATCATCCAGCCGACCAGCCCAATGGTGCCGTCCTGGCGTACCGAGGTGCTGACCAGCACGCCCAGAACCGCCCCGGTGGCGGCGTCCAGCACCGCGCACCCGCTGAAGCCGTGCTCGATCCGGGCCCGGCTGTCGGGCGAGATGTCGAGCTGCACCCGCCCGGTCCGGTTGCCCCCCGGGTCGCGCACCCGTACCCCGGCTCGCAGGCCGTAGGGCGAGTCGCGCGGGTACCCGATGACGTGGATGGTGTCCGTCTCGCGGGCCTGCTCGACGCTCAGGGAGAGCCGCGCGTGCGCCAGGCCGGGCGGCACGTCCACCAGACGGAGGACGGCGATGTCCTGGGTGGGGCCGTCGGTGTACCACTCCTCCACGGTGGCCTGGCCGCGCCAGGCGCTGTCGTATATCGGACTGTCGATCTCGATGACGGTGTCGGCACCGGGACGGCCGTCGCCGGACCGTGCGGTGCCCAGCGCGTCGCGCACCACGTGTGCACAGGTGAGCAGTCGCCCCTGGGGGAGCAGGGTGCCGCCTCCCACGGGGGCGGTCCCGCCACGCCCGTCCGTCGCCAGAACGCGCATCTGCCACGCGTGGTGCTGCGATGATGAAGGCGATGCCACTGTGGCGTTGCCTCTTTCTTCGATCTTTGATTGTGTCTTTCGGCCGCGTCGGCCGCTCCGCAGAATTCATTATCGTTAGATCGATGGATACGCGAGGATTGACCGTAATGACAAGCCCTTTGAGCCATTCGACGGCTCGTGCAGGTCAGACGTTCCTCACCAGAAACATCGGCCGCCGATAATCACACGGAACGGCTGCGGTCCGAAATCCCGGAGCAGCGATCCCCCGCGGCGACGAGGGCACGTCCGGGGCACCCCGTGGCGGCGCGGCCGCCATCGCCGGCTCAGCGCGCGCCGGCCGGCCGCGGCAGCCGCTCGGCGGCCCGCCGGGGCGAACGGGCGTGGCGGGCCATCCCGTGCCAGGGGTCCGAGCCCAGCCGGTCGCCGATCGTGCCGATCGACCAGTCCCGCGCCGAAGTGACCTCGTCCAGTTCCGCCCACTCCAGCGGGGTGGCGACGGGGGCCCCGGGGCGCGGGCGCACCGCGTACGGCGCGACCGCGAGCTGGGCGTAGGCGTTGCGCAGGATGTCCACGAACAGGCGGCCGCCGCGCTGGTTGCGGCGCACCCGCGTGGTGAGCCGGTCCGGGTGGCGGCCGGCAAGGGTGTCCGCCGCGTGGCGGGCGAACTCCCTGACGTCGTCGAAGTCGAGCTCGGGGCGGATGGGCGCCACCACGTGCAGCCCGCGCGACCCGGTCGTCATCACGTAGCAGGCGAGACCCAGCTCGTCCAGCAGGTCCCGGACGTCGTAGGCGGCGCGGCGGGCCGCGTCGAAGTCGTCGCCCGGCGGGTCGAGGTCGAAGATCAGGCGGTCGGGCCGGCGCAGGTGGTCGGCGCGGCTGAGCCAGGGGTGCGGGGTGATGACCGCCTGGTCGGCCAGCCACAGCAGCGTCGCCACGTCGTCGCAGACGACCATGGTCGTGGTGTCGGAGTTCCCGCGCTGCACCGGCACACCGTGCACCCACGGCGGCGCGTGCCGGGGGCGCCGCTTCTGGTAGAAACCATCGCTGCCGATGCCGTCCGGGAACCGTTCGAGCGCCATCGGGCGCCCGCGGATGTGCGGCAGCATCAGCGGCGCCACGGCCCGGTAGTGCCGCACCAGGTCGCGCTTGGTGGCCCCGTCGCGGCCGAAGAGCGGCTTGTCCGGGTGCCCGATCGAGATGCGCCGGCCCCCGGCGTGCAGCGTCTCCGCCTCCGGATGCGTCGCGGTCATGGTCGCCCCCTCCGTCCGGCCCCGCCTCTGGGAGGTCCCCTGCCCGACGCGTCCACGGCCATGCACGGCGGGCACCGGCCCTCCGGGGCGGCGGGGGCACGGAGCGACGGGCTCGGAGGGGGAACACCGTACGGTGCGGCAGCGATCCCGCGCCCGTGACGACGACCGGTCACTATCAGGCTATTTTGGGTGACCATGGAGCCATCCGAAGACACCTCAGCGGTAAGCCCGGTCACGCCACCCCCCGGATGCCCGCTGCACTCCAACGCTGTCCCGCTCTACGGCGAAGCGCTCGCGGAGGACGACACCGAACGGTGGGAGCGCCTGCGCAAGCGGTTCGGCGGTCTGGCGCCGGTCAAGGTGGAGCCCGAGGTCGCGGCCTGGCTGATCCTCGGCTACGAGGAGCACCGACAGATCCTGCGCGACCCGCACCTCTTCACCCACGACGGCCGGATCTCCAGAGAACTGCTGGAGGGGCGCCTGCGGCCCGAGCACGGCACCTACCCGCTCGTGAACTACCGGCCCAACGCGCTGCACAACGACGGCGCGGAGCACCAGCGGCTGCGCACCGCGCTCGTCGACAGCTTCGAGAAGCTGACCAGCACGCGGGTGCGGGCGGCCATCGAGGACCTCGCCAACGACCTCATCGACGCCTTCGCCGCTGACGGCAAGGCCGACCTCATCGGCCAGTACGCCACCTGGATCCCGCTGCTGACGCTGAACCGCATGTTCGGCCAGGAGGACCGGCACGGCTACTTCCTGTGCGAGCTCATGGTCAAGCTGTGGAACGGCGAGGGGGCGGAGGCCGGCGCGGCCGACCAGGCCATGGTCGAGTACCTGACCCGCCTCATCTCCGACAAGCGCCGCCGGCCCGGCCCCGACATCACATCGTGGCTCATCGCGCACCCCGCGGAACTCTCCGACGAGGAGGTCACCCAGCAGATCCTGCTGCTCATCGCCGCCGCGCACGACCCCACCACCCACCTGATCGGCAACACGCTGCGGCTGCTGCTGACCAACATGGACCTGCGGTTCTCGCTGGCCGCCTCGGTCATCCAGATCGAGGAGGCCCTGGACGTCACCCTCTGGCAGGACCCGCCGTTCAAGACGCTCATCGGCCGGTACGCCACCCGTGACACCACCGTCGCCGGGTACCAGATCCGCCGGGGCGACATGCTCATCCCCGGGTTCGCCGCCGGCAACAACGACCCGATCCTGCGCGACGCCGACGGCAACCCGCCGCACGCACAGCGTCCGGTCAGCCGCGCCCACCTGAGCTGGGGGCTCGGTCCGCACAGCTGCCCGGCCCGCGGCATCGCCTACCAGATCGCCGCGACCAGCATCGCGACCGTCTCGGCACGGCTGCCCGACATCCAGCTCGCCGTGGACCCAGGCGAACTGCGGCGCCGCCCCTCACCGTCCATCAACGGCCTGGTCGAACTGCCGGTGACCTTCGCCCCGCAGCAGCCGCTCGCCCGCCCGCACCGCGCGGAGCCGGCGCCCCCCGCCCCGCCCGCGCCGCCGGCGCCCACGGAGACGGTGGAGCGCCCCCGCACCATCGGCGGCATCTGGGACCGGGTCAGCGGCGCGGTCCGCGCCTGGTTCGGTGTCTGACTCCGGACGGGACGCGCCCGGCGCGTCCCGCCGCTCCGGGCCCGGGCGGACCGGCGGCCCGGTCCGGCCCCCGGCGCCCCACGGCCGGTCCCGGCCACGGCGGTGCGGCGTCCCGCGATCGTGACCATCCTTGCTGTGGACAACGGCCGCGCCGGGCGCGGCGGAGTCATAGGCTCAGAGACATCACCAGTCCATCGAGCCGCACGGGGGCCAACGCGTCATGGCAGACTCCTTCGTCCATCTGCACGTCCACACCGAGTACTCCATGCTCGACGGTGCGGCGCGGTTGAAGCAGCTGTTCGAGGTCGCGCAGAAGGAGAAGATGCCGGCCGTCGCCATGACCGACCACGGCAACATGCACGGCGCGTTCGACTTCTACAAGCAGGCCAAGGCGGCCGGCGTCACCCCCGTCATCGGGGTCGAGGCGTACGTGGCGCCGGAGTCACGGTTCCTGAAGAAGCCGGTCCGCTGGGGCGAGCCCAGCCAGAAGAGCGACGACGTCTCCGGTGGCGGTGCGTTCAACCACATGACCATGTGGGCGCAGAACAAGACCGGCCTGCACAACCTCTTCAAGCTGAACTCGCGGGCCTCGAAGGAAGGCTACTTCCGCAAGCCCCGCATGGACATGGAACTCATCGCCGAGCACGCCGAGGGCGTCATCGCCACCACGGGCTGCCCCTCGGGGGCCGTGCAGACCCGGCTGCGCCTGGGCCAGTTCGACGAGGCCGTCAAGGTCGCCGGTGAGTACCGCGACATCTTCGGCAAGGACAAGTTCTTCGTCGAGCTGATGGACCACGGGCTCGACATCGAGACCCGGGTCCGCGAGGACCTGCTCCGCATCGCCAAGCGGCTCGACCTGCGCTTCGTCGTCACCAACGACTCGCACTACACCTACGAGAGCGAGCGCGACGCCCACGACGCGCTGCTGTGCATCCAGACCGGCGCCCAGCTGGCCGACCCCAACCGGTTCAAGTTCGGCGGGTCCGGCTACTTCCTGAAGAGCGCCGAGGCCATGCGCGCCATCGACGGCTCCGACGCCTGGCTGGAGGGGTGCCGCAACACCCTCGCCATCGCCGAGATGGTCGACACCTCCGGCATGTTCGACTACTACGACCTGATGCCGAAGTACCCCATCCCGGAGGGGCAGACCGAGGAGGGCTTCTTCCGCGCGGAGGTGCTGCGCGGACTGGAGCGGCGCTTCCCGCAGGGGGTCCCCGACAACTACGTGCGCCAGGCCGAGTACGAGATCGACGTCATCGTTCAGAAGCGCTACCCGTCCTACTTCCTGGTGGTCGCCGACTTCATCAACTGGGCCAAGGAGAACGGCATCCGGGTCGGGCCGGGCCGTGGCTCGGCCGCAGGGTCGCTGCTCGCCTACGCACTCGGCATCACCGACCTCGACCCGCTGCCGCACAGCCTGATCTTCGAGCGGTTCCTCAACCCCGAGCGCGAGTCCCCGCCCGACATCGACATCGACTTCGACGAGCGCCGGCGCGGCGACGTCATCCGGTACGTCACCGAGAAGTACGGCGAAGACAAGGTCGCCATGATCGCGACCTTCGGCACCATCAAGGCGAAGGCCGCCGTCAAGGACGCCTCGCGCGTCCTGGGCTACCCTTACGCGCTCGGCGACCGCATCTCCAAGGCGTTCCCGCCCGCCGTCATGGGCAAGGACATCCCGCTCAGCGGGATCTTCGATGACAAGCACCCGCGGCACAACGAGGCGGGGGAGCTGCGCAAGCTCTACGACGAGGACGTCGACGTCAAGAAGGTCATGGACCTCGCGCAGGGTCTTGAGGGCCTGATCCGGCAGACCGGCGTGCACGCCGCGGGCGTCATCATGAGCGCCGAGACCATCACCGACCACATTCCGGTCATGCGCCGCGACTCCGACGGCGTCATCATCACGCAGTTCGACTACCCGACCTGCGAGACGCTCGGCCTGATGAAGATGGACTTCCTCGGCCTGCGCAACCTGACCATCATCGACGACTGCCTCAAGAACATCGAGGCCAACCGCGGCGAGAAGGTCGACCTGCTGGAGATCGGGCTGGACGACAAGCCCACCTTCGAACTGCTGCAGCGCGGCGACACCCTCGGGGTGTTCCAGTTCGACGGCGGCCCCATGCGGTCGCTGCTGCGCCAGATGAAGCCCGACCACTTCGAGGACATCTCCGCGGTCGGCGCCCTCTACCGGCCCGGCCCCATGGGCGCCAACTCGCACATCAACTACGCGCTGCGCAAGAACGGCCAGCAGGACATCACCCCGATCCACCCCGAGCTCGCCGAACCGCTGAAGGAGATCCTCGGCACGACCTACGGCCTGATCGTCTACCAGGAGCAGGTCATGCAGATCGCGCAGAAGGTCGCCGGCTACACGCTCGGCCAGGCCGACCTGCTGCGCCGCGCCATGGGCAAGAAGAAGAAGGAGGTCCTGGACAAGGAGTTCAAGCCCTTCAGCGAGGGCATGAAGGCCAACGGCTTCTCCGACGAGGCCATCAAGACCCTCTGGGACATCCTGGTCCCGTTCTCCGACTACGCCTTCAACAAGGCGCACAGCGCCGCCTACGGACTCGTCTCCTACTGGACCGCCTACCTCAAGGCCAATTACGCGGCCGAGTACATGGCGGCGCTGCTCACCTCGGTCGGCGACGACAAGGACAAGAGCGCGCTCTACCTGAACGAGTGCCGCCGGATGCGCATCAAGGTGCTTCCGCCCGACGTCAACGAATCCGACTCCACCTTCACCCCCCGCGGCTCCGACGAGATCAGGTTCGGGCTGTCGGCCATCCGCAACGTGGGCGGCAACGTCGTGGACGGCATCGTCAAGGGGCGCACCGAGAAGGGCAAGTTCACCAGTTTCGCGGACTTCCTCGACAAGGTGCCGGCGCAGGTGTGCAACAAGCGTGTGGTGGAGTCGCTGATCAAGGCGGGCGCCTTCGACGAGTTCGGTCACCCGCGCAAGGGCCTGGTGCTCGTCCACGAGCAGGCGATCGACGCCATCATCGGACACAAGCGGGCGGAGGCCGCCGGTCAGGACTCGCTGTTCGGTGGCATCGCCGAGCCGGAGTCCGGCATCCAGGTCGTCCCGGACATCCCAGAGGGGGAGTGGGACAAGACCACGCTGCTCACCTTCGAGCGCGAGATGCTCGGCCTGTACGTGTCCGACCACCCGCTGCTCGGTCTTGAGGGGCTGCTGGCCGCCAACACCGACTGCAGCATCGCCGAGCTGGCCGAGCGCGGCGACGGTGCCATGGTCACGGTCGGCGGGCTGCTCTCGGGCCTGACCCGCAAGGTCACCAAGCAGGGCAATTCCTGGGCCATGGCCCAGCTGGAGGACCTGGGCGGCGCGGTCGACTGCATGATCTTCCCCAACACCTATCAGCTCTGCTCGCAGGTGCTGGCCGAGGACGCCGTGCTCTACGTCAAGGGGCGGCTGGACCGGCGAGAGGACACCCCCAAGCTCATCGCCATGGAGGTCATCCAGCCGGACCTGTCCCAGGTGGGCAAGGAACAGCCGGTGGTGGTGTCGATGCCGCTGTCGCGGGTGCAGAGCGACGTCATCAACGAGTTCCGCGACATCCTCACCCGCAACCACGGGCGGGTCCAGGTGCACCTCCAGGTGCACAACGGGCCGCGCACCACGGTGTTCGCGCTGGACGACCGGCTGCGGGTGAGCCCGTCCCCCGAGCTCATGGGCGACCTCAAGGCGCTGCTCGGCTCCAACTGCCTCGGCGGGGTCTGACCCGCCGCACGCCGCGCTGGTCTTCCGGCCGCGCGGGCCGTGTCGCTTTCTTCCGCCGCCGACGCGTAGGGGCCTTCGGCCTTTGGCGTCGGCGGCTCGCCGCTCTGTTCGTCCGGTCGCGCTCGCCGCCTCGCTTTCCTTCGCCGCCGACGCGTGAGGGCCTTCGGCGGTGGGTGTCGGCGGCTCCGGAAGCTCGGCGGCTCGCCGCTCGGTGTTCCTGGTCGCGCTCGCCGCCTCGCCTTCCTCCGCCGCCGACACGAAGAGGGGCTACGCCAGGGGT
>NZ_JBHTBH010000010.1:0-241626 GCF_042664915.1 Marinactinospora rubrisoli | reverse complement strand
GTCGGCGCGCCCGCCGCGCGCGCCGCGGCCGTGGCGGCGGCGCGCCGTGGGCCGGCCGTTCCGGGGCGCCGGCGCGGCCGGATTCCCGCCATCGATCCCACCCGACACGACGATCAAGGTGACTCACATCACATCGGACGGCGGGTTTTCGGCCGCGCACCCGTTCGGCTCTCGGACCGGCCCCGTCCCCACCGGCGTCAGCGCGCCGGCCAGTTCCCGGCGAGCGCCGCGCGGGTCTGCCGCAGCAACTCGGGCAGCACCTTGGTCCGGCCGACCACCGGCATGAAATTGGTGTCGCCGCCCCACCTCGGCACCACGTGCTGGTGCAGGTGCGCGGCGATGCCCGCTCCGGCCACGGAACCGAGGTTCATGCCGACGTTGAAGCCCTGGGCTCCCGAGGCCGTCCGCAGCGCCGTGATGGCGTCCTGGGTGAGCGAGGCGACCTCGGCGACCTCGGCCTCGTCCAGCTCGGTGTAGTCGGCCACGTGCCGGTACGGGCAGACGAGGAGGTGCCCGCTGTTGTACGGATAGCGGTTGAGCACCACGAACGCGGCCTTCCCGCGGGCGACGACGAGGCCGTCCTCGTCGGCCAGCCCCGGCACCCGGCAGAACGGGCAGCCGTCCGTCGGTCCGGATCCGCTCGGCTTGTTCTCGCCCTTGATGTAGGCCATCCGGTGCGGGGTCCACAGCCGGTCGACGCCGTCCGCCTCCCCGACGCCTTCGCCGGAGGGCTCGCCCGCGTGGACGGCCGGGTCGTCAGTGCTCATACCGGCAAGCATAGGAGTTCGCCGCGCCCGGCGGCACCGGGCGCGGCCACCCCCGCTCAGCTCTCGGTGGCCGGCCGGACGGCGGTGTCGGAGTCAGCGCCCTCGCCCGCGCCGGCGGGCGCGGTCTCGGCGTACCGGCTGCTCAGCTTGACCGGCTGCGCCGCCTGCCCGCGCTTGCTGCGGCGGCGCTTGCTCACCGCCAGGTTGAGCACCTCGACGAAGAGCGAGAAGCCCATGGCCGTGTAGATGATGGCCTTGTCGATGTGGAAGCCGAGGCCGTCGGCGACCAGGGTCATGCCGATCAGCAGCAGGAAGGCCAGCGCCAGCATCTTGACCGTGGGGTGGTCGTGCACGAACCGGCTGAGCGGCGCCGCGGAGACCAGCATGACGATGACGGCGATGACCACGGCGGCCACCATCACCCAGATGCCGCCCGGCTGGTCACCGATCATGCCGACCGCGGTGATGACGGAGTCGATGGAGAACACCAGGTCCAGCGCGACGATCTGGGCGATGACCGCGCCGAAGGAGGCGCCGACCTTGGATCCGGCGTGGCCCTCCTCGCCTTCGAGGCTCTCGTGGATCTCGTAGGTGCCCTTGCCGATCAGGAAGAGCCCGCCGACGAGCAGGATCAGCGACTTGCCGGAGAACTCGATACCGAGGAACTCGAAGAGCGTCTGGTCGAGCTGCATGATCCAGGTGATCGACGCGAGCAGCGCCAGGCGGGCGACGAGCGCGAGCCCGATGCCGATCTTGCGGGCGCGGTCGCGCTGGTGCTCGGGGAGCTTGGCCGACAGGATCGAGATGAAGACCAGGTTGTCGATACCGAGAACGATCTCCAGCGTGACCAGCGTCAGAAAACCAACGATGAGGTCGGTGGGCATGGCGTCAGTCAACTCCGGGGGATCTTCGGTCCGGCACAGGGCGCTGAGAATCTAGGGAAGCGCACATAAGTAACACATAAAGTCACGCTGTGTGGCCGGACCGGGGCGCCGCACCCCGACGTCCCGATACCCCGGTTCGCCCCCCGGCGAAACCCCGGCCGCCCCGGGGAACCGCCGCACGGTCCGGTGCGGGAGTGTCCCGCGGCTCCGTCCAGGGAGACCGGGTTTCACACGCCGAGCAGGGTGCGCAGGTGCCGGGGCGGCGGCGAGCCGTGCGCCAGCATGGCATCGTGGATCTCACGCGGACCGGCGCCCGGGCGCGCGGCGGCGAGGTCACGGGCGAGGTCGCTCACCTCGCGGTATCCGACGTAGTAGGTGGCCAGTTGCGCGCTGGTCAGCTGGGCGCGGCGCCACTTGCCGACCGCCTCACCCTCCTCCTGGTGACCGCGTTCGACGAGCAGCTCCATCGCCGCCGCCTCCGTGAGGTCCCCCGCGTGCACGCCGACGTCCAGGATGGCGTTGAGGATCGCCCGGAGCCGGGTCTTGAGCTGGAACAGCCGCGATGCGAGACCGGCGCCCTCCGGCCGGTCGGCACCGGCGAGCAGTTCCTCGGCGTACACCGCCCATCCCTCGACGAACGGCCCGCTCCACAGCGCGTGCCGGATCCGGGTGCCGCCGGTGTAGCGCGCCGCGTGCGCGAGTTGCAGCGCGTGGCCGGGGACGCCTTCGTGCACCATGAGGTTGCGCAGCATGTGCGCGTTGTACTCCCGGTAGAAGGAGTCGCGGCGCCGCCGCGGCCAGTCTGCGGGCGGAGGGGCGACCGCGATGAAGGTCGTTCCCCCGGCGGGCGCCAGCGGGCCGGGCGGGTCACAGTAGGCCACGGCCACTCCGCGGCGCGACTCGGGCATCGGGATGATGCGCACCTCCTCGTCCGGCACCGTGACCAGATCCAGCTCGGCGACCCGCGTCAGCAGGTGACGGTGCGCCTCCTCGCACAACGGGCGCAGGGAGTCCGCGTCGGTGGCAGCGTCGTCGGCGAGCCGGTCCAGCACCGCGCGCACCTGCCCGCGGTGGGCGGGGCGGCCGTCGTAGGCGGCGGCGACCTCGGCGATCTCCTCCTCCGTGGCGATGAGGTCGCTCTCGGCCCGGGTCAGCAGCGTGTCCGGGGTCAGCTCCGAGTCGAGCGTGTACCACAGCTGCGCGGCGTAGGCGCGGGCGCCGAGCCGCGGGTCGGCGGCGGCCGTCTCCAGGCGGTTCTCCAGCCACGAGGCGTGCTCAGCGAGCGCGGCCCGCGCGGTCTCGCGCGCGGCCTCGACCTCGCGCCGCAGCGCCGACGCGGCTCGCCCGCTCCCGGCGGCGGCCGTCTCCAGCGGCGCGGCCGGCTCCGGGCCGAGCAGCGCCGCCGTCCCCCGGGTCTGCTCGATGGCGGTCTCCACGTGCGGGCGCGGCATGCCGGGACCGTCCTCCAGCCGGGCGCGCGCGGTGGCGAGGAAGTCCGGAACCGCCCTGCACCGGGCGGCGAGCGCGCGCAGCCGCTCCTCGGCGGGCAGCGTGTCGCGGGCGATGAGCTGGTAGAGCGCGTCGCCGGGGCTGTGCCGCAGCGGGTCCCAGGTGTGCTGCCGCAGCTCGGTGAGCCGCCACATGTCGGCGGTGAGCCGGGAGCGCAGCAGTTCGAGATCCCCCCGGTCCGGGACGGGCAGCAGGGTGTCGTCGATCTCGTCCAGCGCGCCGAGCGCGTCGGCGAGCATGGCGACGCGCCGTCCATCGGCGTCGGCGGAGTGGTCGGTGAGCCGGTCGGCGAACCGGAGGTCGCCGAGCTCCCCGGCCCACTCGGGAGCGTCGGAGAGCAGTTCCTCCAGGATGCGGTCGCCCACGGCGCGGAACCGGTCGGTCATGGCGTTGGTGCCCGGGCCGGGCTCAGGGGTAGTCATCACCTGCCATGGTGCCCGTTCTGCGGCCGAAGGGCACGTGGGGACGGGGCGGTGACACGCCAGGGCTCACTCGGGGGCGATGAACGCGGAGGTGTCGATGTCCACACCGAACGGATCGGGAAGAGTGAGGGTGCCTCCGAACGGCACGCGAGTCCGCCGCTGGTACAGACCTCCGTGTGGTTCTTCGAACAGGGAGGCGCTGTTGTCAAGGGGATCGATGAGCAGGTACATCGGAACCGCCGCGAGTGCGTATCCCCGAAGTTTCCGGATCCGGTCATTTTCCGGGTTGGTGGGAGAGGTGATCTCGACCGCGAGAAGCAACTCGGAGGCGGGGAAGACGAAATCCTGGTAGGTGGTGACGACCTTGCGGGGAAGCACCACCAAGTCGGGGATGTAGCGCTCGTTCGTCCTCGGCAGCGTGATGGTCACCACCTGGTAGGGCAGATGGCCCTCCGGCGCGGCATCGTACAGGTCCCCTTGCAGGACCGTGAGAATGTGAGCATGCATCCCTGAGGGAGTGGGGGACACGACGAGGGTTCCTCCGATGATCTCGACTCGGTAGCCCTCAGGCACGACCAAGTCGTCCGCCAACTGGGCCAGGTCGGGCGAAGCATGCTGCACCGCGAGCGACATCGTCTCCTCCTGAGTCCCGTTATCGTCGGTCATGACGCTAATCATGCCCTGCCGCCGTCCGCAGGGAAATGATCAAGATCGGGGGACTCTGACATGCGTGTTTCCCGCATCGTGGACCTGAGCCACCCGCTCGGCCGCACCACCCAGGTCTACCCCGGTGATCCCGTCCCGGTCCTGACGACCGTCGCGACGGTCGAGCGCGACGGGTACCACGTCACCCACGTGTCGATGAGTTCGCAGAGCGGCACGCACGCCGACGCGCCGTACCACTTCTTCTCCGACGGCACGCGGATCGACCGGCTCGACCTGCGGCTGTTCACCGGACCCGCCGTCGTGGTCGACGTGACCGGGCGGCCGGCGCGCTCGGCCATCGGGACGGACGACCTCGCGCCGTACCGGTCCCTGCTGCGGCCGGGGACGATCGTGCTGCTGCACACCGGGTGGTCGGTCTACCACGGCACCGACCACTACTTCGCGCATCCCTACCTCAGCGGCGCGGCGGCGGCCGAACTCGTCGCGATGGGGATCCGCACCGTCGGAATCGACGCGCCGAGCCCGGACCGCACCCCGGCCGCCGGGGAGGCGGCCGGCGACTGGCCGGTACACCGGCGGATGCTCGGCGCGGGCGGCACCCTCATCGAGAACCTGTGCCGGCTGGCGGAGATCGACTTCCCCGATCCGCTGTTCAGCGCCGCGCCGATCGCGCTGGAGGGTGCCGACGGCGCCCCGGTGCGCGCGGTGGCGCTGCGGGTCGGCTGAGCCCGGACACGGCGGAGCGGGCCGCACCCGAAGGCGCGGCCCGCTCATCGCCCGGCGGTCCGTTCCACCGGATCGCCGCTACCGGCGCTCGCGCACCGCCGTCACGATCTCGGCCACGGCCTGGTCGATGGGGACGCCGTTGTTCTGCGAACCGTCGCGGTACCGGAAGGACACCGCGTCCTTGCTGACGTCCTCGTCACCGGCCAGCAGCATGTACGGCACCTTGGACTTCTGCGCGTTGCGGATCTTCTTCTGCATCCGGTCGTCGCTGGCGTCGATCTCCACCCGGACGCCCTCGGCGCGCAGCCGGTCGGCCACCCGCTCCAGGTACGGGACGTGCTCGTCGGTGATGGGGATGCCGGTGACCTGGACCGGCGCCAGCCACGCGGGGAAGGCGCCCGCGTAGTGTTCCAGCAGCACGGCGAAGAACCGCTCGATGGAGCCGAACAGCGCCCGGTGGATCATGACCGGCCGCTGCCGGGAGCCGTCGGACGCCTGGTACTCCAGGTCGAACCGCTTGGGCTGCTGGAAGTCCACCTGGATCGTGGACATCTGCCAGGTGCGGCCGATGGCGTCGCGCGCCTGCACGGAGATCTTCGGCCCGTAGTAGGCGGCGCCGCCCGGGTCGAGGACGAGTTCGAGGTTCTGCTTCTCGGCCGCCTGCCGGAGCACCTCGGTGGCCTCCTCCCACTCCGTCGGCTCGCCGATGAACTTGTCGGAGTCGCCACGGGTGGACAGTTCGAGGTAGAAGTCGCTGAGGCCGTAGTCGCGGAGCAGGTCGAGGACGAAGGTGAGCAGCGTGTCGAGCTCGGCCGGCATCTGCTCCTTCGTGCAGTAGATGTGGGAGTCGTCCTGGGTGAAGCCGCGGGCGCGGGTGAGGCCGTGCACCACGCCGGACTTCTCGTACCGGTACACGGTGCCGAACTCGAAGAGCCGCAGCGGCAGCTCCCGGTAGGACCGCCCGCGCGCCCGGAAGACCAGGTTGTGCATCGGGCAGTTCATGGCCTTGAGGTAGTAGTCCGCGCCCTCGAACTCCATGGGCGGGAACATCGAGTCGGCGTAGTTCGGCAGGTGGCCGGAGGTCTCGAACAGCCGCCCCTTGGAGATGTGCGGGGTGTTGACGAACTGGTACCCCGCCTCCTCGTGCCGGCGGCGGGAGTAGTCCTCCATCACCCGGCGGACCACGCCGCCCTTCGGGTGGAACACCGCGAGGCCGGAGCCCAGCTCGTCGGGGAAGGAGAAGAGGTCCAGCTCCGCGCCGAGCTTGCGGTGGTCGCGCTTCTCCGCCTCCTCCAGGAAGGTGAGGTAGGCCTTGAGCGCCTCCTTGCTCTCCCACGCGGTGCCGTAGATGCGCTGCAACTGCGGGTTGCGCTCACTGCCGCGCCAGTAGGCGGCGGCCGAGCGCATCAGCTTGAAGGCGGGGATGGCCCGCGTGGTGGGCAGGTGCGGGCCCCGGCACAGGTCCTTCCAGCACCGCTCGCCCGTGCGCGGGTGCAGGTTGTCGTAAATGGTGAGCTGGCCGGCGCCCACCTCGACGGACGCTCCCTCGGCGGCGTCACCGGCGCCGCCCTTGAGTCCGATCAGCTCCAGCTTGTACGGCTCGTCGGCGAGTTCCTCGCGGGCCTCCGCGTCGCCGACCGCGCGGCGGGAGAAGCGCTGGCCCTGTTTGACGATCTCCTGCATCTTCTTCTCGATGCGCTTGAGATCGTCCGGGCTGAAGGGCTCGGGGACGTCGAAGTCGTAGTAGAAGCCGTTCTCGATCGGCGGGCCGATGCCCAGCCTGGCCTCGGGGAACAGCTCCTGGACGGCCTGGGCCAGCACGTGCGCCGTGGAGTGCCGCAGGATGGCCCGGCCGTGGTCGGAGTCGACGGCGATGGGCTCGACGGTGTCGCCGTCGGCGAGCTCGTGGGCGAGATCGCGTGGCTCGCCGTTCACGAGCGCCGCGATGACGGTGCGCCCGTCGGCCTCCAGCGCCGCGCCGGCCGTCGTCCCGGCCGCCACCACACGCTCGACTCCGGCGAGGGTGATACGCAGCTCAGGTAGGGCCGACACGGTGACTCCTTCGATGTTCTCGGTGCTGGCACGGCGCCGGATCCGGCCCGGCGCCGCGGGCTGGTGTCGATGCTATCGGCAAACCATGGCCGCGATGCCGGACGGAGGACCGCTCTTGACCGCTGACTGACCTCGGGGGATTCTCGGGCGACCTACCCCAAACCCCGCAAGCGATCGGGCCGATATCGTGGATCACATGTCATCGAGTCCCGTAGCCGGCACCGGCCGGCCGACCACGGCGGCGACGTCCGGGCGCACCCGGTCCAGGCGCTGGCGGCGGCTGCGCGCCCGGATGCGCGTGTGGCGGATGCGCATGCACTCCCACCCGGTCCTGCACTGGACGTGGCGCAGCGTCGTGACCGTGGTCGGCGGCACGCTGCTGATCGCCGGGGTCATCATGTGCGTGACCCCCGGGCCGGGCGTCGGAGCCATCATCCTGGGCCTCGCCATCCTGGCGACCGAGTTCGCGTGGGCGCGCGGGCTGCTGCACCGCGCACGCGTGCGGGCCCGTCAGGCCAAGGACACCGCGGTGCAGGCGGCCGCGACCAGGCGCCGGCGGCGGGGAGCCCGCAGAGGGCTGCGTTCTTCCAGCTGAGCGTCCGGAACATCGGCCGCACGGCGTACCGTCGCGGGCGGTGTGACGCGTGCCTCGAACGCGAAAACGCCGGTCCATGGGACCGGCGTTCGGCGAGGTGGGCGATACTGGACTCGAACCAGTGACCTCTTCGGTGTGAACGAAGCGCTCTAGCCGTCTGAGCTAATCGCCCGGGTTTCCGCCCGCCCCGTGGGGCGAACAAGTAAGACTCTAGCGCATCCGCGAGGGTGCGCGATCCACTCACTCCCCTCCCATTCCGGTGCACTGTGACCGAGATCACAGCATCGCTTCGACAGCGGGCCGTCAATGGAACGTAAAGCACGAAACCGCCCGAAGCACCGGCAATCCGGACGATCTCCGCAGGCGCCAGCGACACGATCCAGCCCTTGAGGGTGACCTGGGCCACATATGAGGAGGAAATTACTGGTTTCCGCAGCTCATTACAGTGTCGAAGGACCGGACCGGTTGTGGCGAGACGCGCCCCGTCGCGGTCCAAGGCAAAAAGATTCACCGGTTGCGCGTCATAGTTGTCGACCGGTCACGTGGGAGCGGGTGAGACAGGAACGAACCCGCACAGCGCGGGGCCGGACGAGAAAAGGTTTGGCGAACATGAACAGTAGCGGCACCACTGCCACCGCCGAGCTCGGCCTTCGGCTCGTCGTGCCGGACCGCACGGCGGTCCCGCTGGTCGCGCGGCTCGACTACACGGCCAGCGACCCCTACGCCATCAAGGTGGCGTTCCACGTCGGCGAGGACGAGCCCGTCGAGTGGATCTTCGCCCGCGAACTGCTCACCGTGGGCATCGTGCGTTCCGTCGGCGAAGGCGACGTCCGCGTCTGGCCGTCCAAGGAGTCCGGCGAGCGCATGATCAACATCGCGCTGTCGTCTCCGTTCGGGCAGGCGCAGTTCGACGCCAGCATTTCTCCGCTGGCCGAGTTCCTGCACCGCACGTACGAGATCGTCCCGGCCGGCGAGGAAGCCGACTTCGTGGACCTCGACGCCGAGATCGAGCAGCACCTCTGCCCCTGACCCACTGACGTGTCAGGGTGACCGGCGGCAGTAGCGCCGGTACCGCGCACGGTCGTCCACTCCGCCCCCGGAGGGTGACCCGGCGACCTCGTGCGCCCGACTTCTGGGACTTCTCCGCGCATACCCGTGGGATGGTTTACCCGCCGCAATCGGGCACAAACCCGCGAGGTGTAGCGTTTCGCCGGAATGCCGCGACTCCTCAGAGTCGCGGCATTCCGCGTTTCCGGTGTCCCGGTGTCCCGGGCCCCCGGTCAGGGATCCAGGTCGGCCGCACCGCGCTCGGCGAACCCCGCCATGGCCTTGCGGGTCACCGGCCCCGGCGCCTCCGGCAGCACATGCCCGTCGATGGCCCGGATCGGCTGGACGTCCCGCCCGGTGGAGGTGAGGAACGCCTCCGTGACCTCCGGCAGCGCCGACATCGGCACATCGGCCTCGTCGCCGCCGCACCATTCCAGGACCAGTTCCCGCGTGATGCCGGCGAGCGGGCCCGCCGACAGCGGCGGTGTCACGAGCCGCCCGCCGGTGACCACGAAGATGTTGCTGCCCGTGCCCTCGCACAGGTTGCCCGCGGTGTTGCCGAAGATGGCCTCGCTCCCGCCACGGCGGCGCGCGTAGTCCAGAGCGAGCACGTTCTCGGCGTACGACGTGGTCTTCAGCCCGGCCAGCGCGCCGTTCTCGTTCCGGGTCCACGGCACCACCGTGACGTCCACCGCGGGAGCGGGGACCGGGAAGGGGGCGACCGCCACCACGTACGTCAGCTCACCGCCCGTCCGCTCGGAGCCGAGCGGCCCCGGGCCGGCCGTCACGGTGATCCGGACCCGCGCCGGGTCGACCCCCTCGTTGGCGTCCAGCGCCTGGCGCACGCCATCGGCGAGCCGGCCGAGATCCGGGGCGGGCAGCCCCAGCCCCTCGGCCGAGCGCACCAGACGGCGCAGGTGCCGCGTGAGGGCGAACGCCTGGCCGCCCACCGCCTTGACGGTCTCGAAGACCCCGTCGCCCACCGTGATCCCGTGGTCCAGCACCGGGACCCGGGCATCCTCCGCGGCGACCACGTGCCCCGCGCCGTGTCCGGCACCGGCGATCCACACCCGCATGGTGCTCACACTCCCCCGTTCACTCGCCACAGGAGGCATTCCCTCCCCGTTCACTCGCCACGGGAGAGAGTCCCCCCGTTCGCTCGCCACGGGAGGCTTCTCCCGTCGATCGGCCGTGGCCTGATCCTGCCACGTCCACCGTCCCCGGGGCCGGGCTCCCTGAAATCTCCCGCGGCGGCCGCGGTCCGCCCGTACCCGCGCTGAGCTGCCCCGGTGCCGCGAAGACGTGGGGCCACCGCCGCCCGAGTACGGTTGTCGCACCGGTGCGGCGCCCGCCTCCCCCGACCGCGTCCCGGCCCGCGCGCCCCGCCGACGCCACTCGCATAAGTTACGAATGACTATCATCTGGGCAACACTTGCGGGACACCCTCTCCGCAGACATTCCGGACCACCTACGCCTTCCCCGGCGTGGAGTCCCGTTCCCACCCGCAGCCGATACAGATCAAGAGAGCCATGACCCCACGGAGCACCGCCCCTGGCGAACTGAGCTGGTTGCTCGACGACCTCCTCACGCGTGCGAAGGGGACGCACCACGCCATCGTGCTGTCGACCGACGGCCTGCTGATGGCGGCGTCCAGCCGGCTGGAGCGCTCGGCCGCCGAACACCTCGCGGCCATCGCCTCGGGGCTGCACAGCCTCGCCGGCGGCGCGAGCAGGCAGTTCGGCGCCGGCGGCATCCGGCAGAGCATCATCGAGATGGACCAGGCGTTCCTCTTCGTCGCCGCCGCCGGCGAGGGGGCGTGCATGGCCCTCATCGCCGACTCCGAGTGCGACGTGGGTCTCGTCGCCTACGAGATGAACAAGGTCATCCAGCGCGTCGGCCAGTACATGAGCGCGCCGCCGCGTCCCGACATGCCCACCTCCCCGGCGCACGTCGAACGCTGACCACCGCCGCGGCGGAATGCCGCCCGGCCGGCGGCCGGGCGGCGTGGGAATCCCCTCGCCAGGGGATTTCGAGTTTGTGCCGTCGCGGGAATCCGCTAGAGTTCATAACGCAGCGAGGGCATCCCTCCGGGCGACCGGAGGTCGGGCACCCGCCGCGCGGACGTGGCTCAGCTGGTAGAGCATCACCTTGCCAAGGTGAGGGTCGCGGGTTCGAATCCCGTCGTCCGCTCGAACACAGACCGTCATGAGGCCCCACCTCATGACAGGCGGACGTGGCTCAGCTGGTAGAGCATCACCTTGCCAAGGTGAGGGTCGCGGGTTCGAATCCCGTCGTCCGCTCGGAGAAGCCGCAAGGTGCCACTCGCACCTCAACGGTGACTCGTGGCGGAGTGGCCGAGTGGCTTAGGCAAGGGACTGCAAATCCCTGTACACGGGTTCGATTCCCGTCTCCGCCTCCAAGCCGCAACGCGGGCGATTAGCTCAGTGGGAGAGCGCTACCTTGACACGGTAGAGGTCACTGGTTCAATCCCAGTATCGCCCACCAGTAACACAGCAGATCAGGGTCTCTCAGACACCTCCCCGGCGCGACCGGTTCGCAACGGGAGATGTCCGGGAGACCTTTTTCATGCCCGCGGCCGGCGCGCCTGCGCGCGGAGCGGCACATCGGGAAGCGGCCGGGGGTGCCCCCGGCGGCCGTGCACCGGCGAGGGGCACGTGCTCGCGTGCGGAGCCGGACTCGCACCGCCCGCCCGAGCGCTCCGGGTGCCGAACCTGGTGGACACCCTTCGATCCCGGAGCCGGGTGCCGGATGCGCCTCCGGTCCGAGTCGTGGCGGCAGCGGCAGCGGCAGCGGCAGCGGCAAACCCGACCAACTGCCCAATCGACAACATGATTCCCAGACGGTATCAAGTCATACTCATTTGGCCTTGGACATGCATGACCGCACCTTTCTATGCTGCCACTCACCCAGCAAGGTGACCGTCTTCACAGCTTTCGTCACCCCCACCGGCGCACCACCGCAGCGGAGGAAGCATGGCCGAAGTACCGAACCGGAGGCGTGCCCTACGGCGCGCGACCCCGTTGCTCGCCGCAGGGCTCACCCTCTCCGTGGCGGCCTGCGGCGGGAATCTCTCCGGTGCTCAGGACGGCGAGTATCCCGCGGGTCCGATCACGCTGTCGGTGGGCGCGGAGCCGGGCGGCAGCACGGACCTGATCGCCCGCGCCCTGGCCGATGCCGCCCAGGACGAACTCGGCGTGGCGATGCCGGTCGTGAACACCCCCGGCGCCAACGGCGCCCTGGCCGCCAACCAGCTCGCCGCCGAGGCGCCCGACGGCTACGAGCTGCTCGTCACCAACGCCTCGCTGTTCGCCATCACACCGCTGGCGGTGTCCGAGGAGGAGGCCGTCGACCTCGCCGACTTCGAGGTGATCACCGGCCTTTCCCGCGACGACTACGTCCTGGTGACCGCGGAATCCTCCGAGTACGACACCCTCGACGACGTCATCAGCGCCGGCGACGGGCTGAAGTTCGGCACGACCGGGGTGGGCACCGGCAGCCAGCTCGCGCAGGAACTCCTCTTCCAGCAGGCCGAGGTCTCCGCCACGGCCGTCCCGTTCGACGGCGGCTCCCCCACCATGACCGCCGTCCTGGGCGGACAGGTCGATGTCGGCGCCGTCCAGCTCGGCGAGGCGATGCCCCAGATCGAGTCGGGCGACGTGACACCGCTGGTCACCTTCTCCGAGGAGCGCAACGAGTACATGGCCGACGTGCCGACCGCGATCGAGGAGGGATACCAGGTGCGGGTCGCCCAGTACCGCGCCGTGGTGGCACCCGCCGAAACCCCCGCCGAGGTGGTGGAACGGCTCCGGTCGGCCTTCGAGAACGTGTTCTCCGACGAGTCCTACGTCTCGTTCAACGAAGAGAATCTGCTCACCCCGCACGAGGTCGCGCCGGAGCAGGTGGCCGAGGAGTGGACCTCCTCCCTTGAGGAGTACCGCGAAATCGTGGAGGAGTACCAGATCGACATGGGCGCGCAGGAATGAGGGGGCCGCACGGCGGACACCCCGCGGAACCGGCCGGCACCGTGGAGACCGCCCCCACCTCACGGCCAGAGGGCACCGGTCCCGGCACGGAGGCCGCCGGGGAGACTCCCGCCCCGCTCGGCACCGCGGCCAACGCGGTGGTCGCCCTCGTGGTCGTCGCCCTGGGGATCGCGGGAGCGTTCGGCTCCCTCGCCCTCGGACCGGGCACGCCCGCCGAGTTCGGCGCCGGCGCCTGGCCACTGGTCATCAGCCTCGCGATCACCCTCCTGGGCGGAGTACTGCTGTTCTCGGCGCGGCGCACCGCCGACGCCGAGGCCTTCTCCCGGGCCTCGTGGAAGGTCGCGGCGGCTCTGGCCACCATGGTGGCCTTCGTGTCCGTGATCGGGGTCATCGGCTTCGAGATCCCCACGGTGCTGCTGGCCTTCGTGTGGCTGCGCTTCCTCGGCGGTGAGTCCTGGCGATCGTCCGCCGTGATCTCGATCGCCATCGTGGTCGCCTTCTACACGGTCTTCGTCGGCCTGCTGTCCGTGCCGATCCCCCACCTCTTCTAGGAAACGACCATGGACACCCTGACTTCCATGCTCGACGGGTTCGGCGTGGTCCTCGAACCGGTCAACCTGCTCTACTGCCTGATCGGCGTGGTGATCGGCATGCTGGTGGGCGTGCTGCCCGGACTCGGGCCGGCCGCCACGATCGCGATCCTGCTGCCGCTCACCTTCGGGATCGAGCCGGTCACGGCGATCATCATGCTCGCGGGCATCTTCTACGGAGCCCAGTACGGGGGGACCATCACCTCGGTCCTGCTCCGGCTGCCCGGGGAGGCGTCCTCGGTGGTGACGGTCTTCGACGGCCACGCGATGGCGCGTGAGGGCCGCGCGGGCACGGCCCTGGGGATCGCCGCCATCGGCTCCTTCGTGGGCGGCACGGTCTCGATCGTGGCCCTGTCCGTGGTGGCACCGCTGGTGGCGGGTTTCGCCCTGGGTTTCGGTCCGCCCGAGTACACCGTCCTGGCGCTGCTGGGCATCCTGCTGGTGGCGACCGTCGGCAACGGCGGCCGGGTCAAGGCGCTCGTCGCCGCCGGGGTCGGCCTGCTGCTGGCGACCGTCGGCCGGGACACCTTCACCGGTGCCGAACGCTTCACCTTCGACACCCTCGCCCTGGCCGACGGGCTGGACTTCGTGCCGATCGCCATGGGCCTGTTCGGCCTCGGGGAGATCCTGCACAGCCTGGAGGAGCGGCACCGGGCACCGAGCGGCCCGCTCAAGGTCTCCAACACCTGGCCCTCGCGCGCCGACCTGCGCCGCTCGTCCGGGGCCATCGGCCGGGGCTCGGTCATCGGCTTCGTTCTGGGGGTGCTGCCCGGAGGCGGGGCCACGCTGTCGTCGATGGCGGCCTACGCCCTGGAGAAGCGCAGGTCGCGCACGCCGGAGCGCTTCGGCACCGGCGCGGTGGAGGGTGTGGCGGCTCCGGAGACCGCCAACAACGCCGCGGCCACCTCGTCGTTCATCCCGCTGCTCACCCTGGGCATCCCCGCCAACGCCACGATGGCGATCATCTTCGGCGCACTGCTCATCCAGGGGGTGCCGCCCGGGCCGCAGCTGGTCTCCGAGGAGCCGGAGCTGTTCTGGGGGGTGATCAACTCGATGTACATCGGCAACATCCTGCTGCTGATCATGAGCATCCCCCTGGTCGGCCTGTTCGTGCGCATCCTGCGGGTGCGGCCGACGATCCTCGCGCCGATCACGGTGCTGATCACGCTGGTGGGGGTCTACACGGTCCGCAACAGCATCTTCGACATCGGCCTGGTGATCGCCTTCGGCCTGCTCGGCTACCTCATGAAGAAGACCGGGTTCGAGCCGGGGCCGCTGGTGCTGGCGTTCGTCCTGGGCTCACTGCTGGAGAGCTCGCTGCGCCGCTCCATGCTGCTCTTCGACGGTGACGTCGCCGGTTTCGCGACGCGGCCCATCTCGGGCACGTTGTTGTTGCTGCTGATCGCGGTGCTCCTCGTCCCGCTGGTGCGGATGCTGCTGGCGCGGCGGGCCGGCCGCGCCCCGGCCCCGGCCCCGGAGCGGCAGGACACCCGGGTCTGACCCGGGGGCGGTCCCGGGCGGCCTGGTGGCGTGTCGCCGGCGGTGGCGGGATCCGCCGTCGGACCCGGCCGCCACCGGGCTCGTCCCGGGGTTGCCGGCCGACCCGGTCGGCCGCCGGACGGTCTCGATCGCCCCCGATGTGCGCGCCGCCCTGCCGGTGGCCGCGCCACCGGCCGTCGACGCACCCGCCGGAAGGGGCGGCGGCTCACCGCCGTCGCGTCGGGCGCGCGGACCACAGGATCGCGGGGAGGACCAGCAGGGCGAGCACCCCGCCGATCGCCGACAGCAGGGCGTGGCTTCCCGCCGCCACGACCATGCCCGAGGCCAGGCCGCCACCGGCTCCGGCCACGGCGACGGCCATGTCCACCAGCCCCTGGATGCGGGCGCGGGCGGCCAGTGGGACGGCGTCGGTGACGATCGCGGTGCCGGCCACCAGGCCGAAGCTCCATCCCAGGCCCAGCAGCGCCAGCGCCAGCGCGAGCAGCGCCACCGAGCCGGGCGGGGCCAGCGCGCCCAGCAGCCCGGCGGCCAGGAAGGTCAATCCCGAGGCGGCGGCCACCGGCAGGCTCCCGACCCGGTCGACCAGGTACCCGCTGAGCGGGGAGGGCAGGTACATCGCCCCGACATGGACGGCGATGACGAGTCCGGCCGCTCCCACGGAGTGTCCGTGCTGCGACATGTGGATCGGGGTCATCGTCATGATGGCGACCATGACGAGCTGGGCCAGGACCATGACGGTGCCGCCCAGGACGAGCATCCGCGGGTGTGCGCTCCCGGTGCGGCCCGCCGTCGGCGTGGCGGAGTCCGGGACGGCCGCGGAGAGCGAGCGGGCGGTGGTGAGCGGGTCGGGCCGCAGCAGCACGCCCAGGACGAGCGCGGCGGAGGCGTAGGCCGCGGCGGCCAGCAGGAAGGGGCCGGCCAGCGGCGGGATGCCGAGGATCCGGGCGAGGCCACCGAGCGGGGTGACCAGATTGGGGCCGACGACCGCGCCCAGGGTGGTGGCCACCAGGACGGTGCTCAGGGCCTGGCCGCGCCGCTGGGGTGCGGCCAGGTCGGCCCCGGCGTAGCGGGCCTGGAGGTTGGTGGCGCTGCCCGCGCCGTAGACGAGCAGCGACGCGAAGAGCAGGCCGACGCTGCCGGCCGCGGCCGCGGCGACCACGCCCAGGGCACCCGCCGCGCCCGCCGCGTATCCGGCGGCCAGACCGGTGCGGCGTCCCCTGCGCTGGGAGGCGCGTCCGATCAGGGCCGCCGCGGCGGCGGATCCGATGGTGAACAGCGCGCTGGGCAGCCCGGCCAGCCCCGCGCCGCCGAGCATGTCCTGAGCGAGCAGCGCGCCCACGGTGATGCCGGCGGCCAGTCCCGCGCCGCTGAGGATCTGTGCGGTGACCAGGACGGTCAGGATCCGCCGCTGTGCGGGATGGGCGGCGGTCAGGGAGGTCGTCACGGCACAGGGCTCCGTTCCTCGGGACAGCGGGCGGAATCAGGCGGTGACGGCCGGGCCGCCGGGGCGTGGTTCGGTGGCCCGGACGGTGCGGCGGCCGTGGGCGTAGGACAGGCGAACGGACGCATGGGACGGCCCGCGCCAGCGCCGCGACGGCGCGGCACCTGAAGGAACGCCGAGGCCGTCGATCGACGGCTTCAGCTCCACGGCACGTGCCCGGTCCTGGACCGGACGCCCGTCCGGGGTCGGCGATGGCCTCGCACAACCCGCCCTTACGGGCTCACTGTTCCTCAGCTCCACGGAAAAGAGGTTAAGCCGCGACACGGAGCAGGATGCGGCGGACCGCCGGTCATGCCTCGATCGCCCGAGTCTCACGTAAGACCACCGTATTCCTCCGCGAACCGGGCGGCCGACGGCCACGGCCCTTCCCCCGAACCCGGAGGGAAACCGGTGCCCGTCGGCATGGCCACCGAGCACACCGCTCATCCACCGGCCCCCCGGGGGGAGCCACGGCGCACCGGGCACCGCCATCAGGCGCCGCGCCGGAGGCATCCCACAGTCGACGTCACAACGTGCCCGGACTCCCGGCACCGCGCTGCCGGGGACCGATCCTGACGGACGGCCAACCGCGTTGTCATGCCGAACCCCGCGGCCGAGTGGAACAGGTGCACCGCTCGCGTGCGATCGTCCAGCTCCTTGCGGTCGGTCGGGGAGAGCGGGCATACGGTTCCGTCCGTGGTGGTGATGAGCAGGAGCTCGGCGCCCCAGTGGCAGGCCCTCCTCCACGAAGCGGTCACGGCCCGTCACTCGGCGGGGTGCCAGGGGGCTCCGGGCCGGGTCCGGCGTGGTCGCGCCGCGGTCCGTAGCCGGTAGGCGGGGCGGCCGTCGTGCGCGACCGGGCCGAGATAGGCGTGACCGGTCAGATGGCACCAGGCGGGCACGTCCAGCGGGGCCGCCGGGTCGGTGGCGATCAGGTGCACCACAGTCCCCGGCGCCAGCGGCGCCACGCGCCCGCGCAGTTCGAGGAGCAGCCGCACGCAGGACCGGTCGCCGCCGTCGATCACCACCGGTCGTTCGTCGCCGTGCACCGGACCTCGATTCCGCCGCCGTGGACGTCGTGCCGCCGCCCGCGCCCGGTCGCATTGACCCGTGCCACCCGGGAGTGTTCTCATTCCACCAGTGCTGACATTACGTCAACTCGGGCACACATAGCGCGACAAGGGTGGTTGGTGTGTGGGACCTGTTGCTCCACGGCGGCCGTGTCATCGATCCCGCGTCGGGCCGCGACGGGCCGGCCGACGTCGCCGTGCGGGACGGGAAGGTCGCCGCCGTGGCGGCCGGCCTGCCGCGCTCGCAGGCGGCGCGCGCCCTCGACGTCTCCGGCCACCTGGTGCTCCCCGGGCTCATCGACACGCACACGCACGTCGGGCACGGCGCCGGCTACTGGGGGCTCGACCCGGAACCGGTGGCCTGGCGGACCGGGGTCACGACCTGGGTCGACGCCGGATCGGCGGGCGCCTACACACTGGCGGCGCTGCACCGTAACGTCGCCGCGCCCTCCCCGCTGCGGATCCACGCGATGCTCAACGTCGCCGGTACCGGCCTGGTCGGCCGGACCGGGGAACACCACGTCCTGGAGAACCTCGACGTGGACACCTCCGCGGCGGTGGCCGCCGAGCACGCCGACCTGGTGCGCGGGGTCAAGGCACGCATCGACCGGCACACCGTCGGCCCGCACGGCCTGGAACCGCTGCGCCGGGCGCGGCTGCTCGCCGACCGCCTGGCCAAGCCCCTCATGGTGCACATCGGCTACGGCCCGCCCGACCTCGCCGACGTCGCGCCGCTGCTCAAGGAGGGCGACATCCTCACCCACTGCGCGACCGGGGTGGGCACCGGCCTGGTCGCCGACGGGCGCGCCACCGACACGCTCCTGCGTCTGCGCGACGCGGGCGTGCTGTTCGACCTCGGGCACGGCTCGGGCGCCTTCGCCTTCGACGTGCTCGAAGCCGAGCTGGCGGCCGGCATCACGCCCATCGTCTCCACCGACCTGCACCTCCGGTCGGTGTACGGGCCGGCGTACGACCTGCCGACCGTCATGGGCAAGGCGATGGCCGCCGGTCTGAGCCTGGCCGACACGGTCGCGGCCGTCACCGTGCGCCCCGCCCGCGCTCTCGGACTGTCCTCGGGGACCCTGGCCGTCGGCTCGGACGCCGACATCGCGGTGTTCGAGGCGGAAGCGGGCGCGTTCCCGGCCGTGGACGTGCACGGCGGCGTACGCGAGGCGCCGCTGCGCCTCACCAACACCGCCACCTACGTCGCCGGCCGGCGACTGCCGCCGAGGGCGGCGGAACCCCCGCCGGTCTGGGTGCCGCTCAGCGCCGCGCAGCAGCGGGCCGAAGCCGACCGGCAGGCGCGGGTCCGGACCTCGGTGCGGCGCCTGGAGCGGCCCGAGGACTTCGATGAGCCGTTCCCGCGCCCGGAGCGGACGGCCACCGGGGGTGCCCGTTGACCGACACCACGACGTGGATCTCCGGCCCGGCCGCCGGCACGGGGCTGCCCGCGGAGTCGCTGGCCGGGCTGGACGCCGCCCCGGTCGAGGCGCGGTCCCTGCCGGTGAGCCCCACCTCGGTGGCCGACGTCCGCCGGGCCGGGCTGCACCTGCGCGATCTGTGGCTCCCCGCCGTGACCCTGGACGCCGACGCGCTCCGGCACAACCTGGACCGCTTCGCCCGCTGGTGTGCCGAGCGGGGCCTCGACCTCGCCCCGCACGCCAAGACCACCATGTCCCCGCACCTGTGGTCCGCGCAGCTCGCGCGCGGCGCCTGGGCGCTGTCGGCGGCGACGGTCGCGCAGGCGCGCACGATGCGTTCCTTCGGGGTCGGGCGGGTGCTGATCGTCAACGAGGTCGTGGACGGCGGCCAGCTCGCCTGGCTCGCCGGCGCCCTCGGCGACCCCGGATTCCATCCCGTGTGCCTGGTGGACTCCGCCGAGGGCGTCCGTCTCGCCGAGGCGGCCCTGGCCGGGGCGCACCGGCCGCTGCCGGTGCTGGTGGAGCTCGGCGTGCAGGGGCGCCGGGCCGGTGTGCGGGACATCGACCGCGCGCTCGATCTGGCCCGGCTCGTGCGCGACAGCGCGCACCTGGTCCTGGCCGGGGTGGAGGCGTTCGAGGGCGTCTTCCCGCAGCGCCGCGACGACGACTCACCGGCCCGGGTCCGCGGCTGGCTGGACCGGCTGCTCGACTTCACCGTGCGCGCCGACGCCGAGGGCCTGTTCGCCGAGGTGCCCGAGGTGATCGTCACCGCGGGCGGCAGCGGCTACCCGGATCTGGTGGCCGACGCGCTGTCCGATCCTCCCTCGCTGTCGGTGCCCCTGCGGCGCGTCGTCCGCTCCGGGTGCTACGTCACCCACGACGACCTGTTCATGGAACGCGCGTCGCCGCTGCGCTCCTCCGCCGTGGCCGATCCGCTGCGCCCGGCGCTGAGCTGCTACGCCCGGGTGCTGTCCCGGCCGGAACCGGGCCGGGCGCTGCTGGGGGTCGGCAAGCGGGACGTGTCCTTCGACATCGACCTGCCCGTGCCGCGCGCCCTGCTGCGCGGGGAGCGCCGGATCCCGCTGGACGGGGGCGTGCGCGTGGCCGAACTCAACGACCACCACGGGTTCCTGGACATCAGCGCTTCGGCCGCGCACGCTCCCGTGGTCGGCGACATCGTCGAACTGGGCCTGTCCCACCCGTGCACGGTGTTCGACAAGTGGCCGCTGATCCCGGTGCTCGACTCCGGGCGGCGCGTCGTGGACGCGGTGCGCACCCTGTTCTGACCCGGGCGGCGGCCGGTCACGGGCGTGGCCGGCCGCCGCCGGGATCGTCGCGGGCGGCTACCCGGCACCGTCCTGCTCCGGCACCGGCGTGACCGGCGCCAGCAACAGGCCGGTGATCGCGTCGATCAGGCCGGTCGCGGTGTCGTCCCACGTGCCCCGGTGGGTGGGTGCGCCCTCGGCCAGGGCGCGCTCCCGCTCGGCGCAGGTGTGCATCATGAGATGCCGGGCCATGTCGGCGCGTTCGGCGGCCACCTCCACCGGCAGCGCCGGGACGCAGCGACGCAGCCCGTCGCGGAGCGGCTGCATCGACGGTTCGTTCCGGGACTGCTCGATCACGATCTCGCGGAAGGCCGGCTCGGTCATGACCTGGGCGCTGAACCGCGCGAACCAGCTGGGGACGCCCAGCGTGGCCAGGTGCTCGGTGAGCGGCCGCACCAGGCACGCCACCCAGTCGCGCAGCTCGCCGGAGCCGCTCACCTCGGCCAGCATCCGGCGGCGGCTCTCGACCACCTGCTCGGAGTGCCGGCGCACGATCTCCCGCACCAGGTCCTCCTTGGTGCCGAAGTGGTAGCCGACCGCGAAGTTGTTGCCCTGCCCCGCGGCCTCGCTGACCTGGCGGTTGGACACCGCGAGCACACCGTGCTCCGCGAACAGCCGCTCCGCGGCGGCGAGGATCTGCTCCCGGGTCGCGCTGGACCGCCCGGCGCGCACCGTCCTACCCGCCATTGCTGATCACCATCGCACTGGAACCTCCTGCAGCCCGCCCACGACGAGCCCTTCGACACGGCGCAGGTCCCCGGCCGGGACGGCCAGTTCGAGGCTGGGCAGCCGGCGCAGCAGCACTTCCAGCACGACCTGCAGTTCGGTGCGCGCCAGCGGCTGCCCGAGGCACGAGTGCGGCCCGGCGCCGAACGCCAGGTGCGGGTTGGGGCTGCGCGTCAGGTCCAGCTCTGCGGCGCCCTCGAAGGCGCTCTCGTCGCGGTTGGCCGCCGCCATGTCGCACAGCGTGGTGGTGCCGCGCGGGAGCACGGTGCCGCCGACCTCCACGTCCTCGTGAAGGTAGCGCGGCAGCGAGAAGCCCAGGTCGGCGTCGAACCGCAGCACCTCCTCCACCGCCGAACGGACCAGCGAATGGTCGGCCAGCAACCGCTCCCAGCGTGACCGGTCGGCGAGCAGCATGGCCACCATCTTGCCGATCATGTTGGCGGTGGTCTCGTGTCCGGCGACGAGCAGGCCCTGCCCGGTGGCGACCAGGGTGGCTTCGGAGAGCCGGCCGCCGTCGGAGTCGGAGTCGGCGATGAGGTGGCTGAGCAGGTCGTCGCCCGGCTCGGCGCGCCTGGCCGTGATGTGCGCCCGCATGTACGCGACGAACTCGGCCTGCGCCGCCGCGATCTCGGCCTGGGAGTACCGGCTCAGGTTGAGCATGGTGTCGGACCAGTAGGAGAACCTGTCACGGTCGTCGGCCGGGACGCCGAGCATGTCGCAGATGACCCACACGGGGAGCGGGAAGCCCAGGGCGGCCTTGATGTCCACCGGATGCCCGCGCTCCACCATCTCGTCGATCAGTCGCTCCGCCATGGCTTCGATCGACGGCCGAAGCGCGACCATCCGCTTGGCCGTGAACCATTTGCTGATCATACGACGCCACCGCTGGTGCTCCTCGCCGCTGTCGGGGATGGCCATCGCCATCTCGCTGCTGAAGAGCTCGGACGACTCTGCGAGCCGGGCCGCGTCGTCGGCGTCCAGCCGCCGGGTGGCCCGCGGGTCGGCCAGCACCTGCTTGACGTCGGCGTAGCGGGTGAGCAGTGTGGCGCCGTCACCGCTGGGCAGCCTGACGTGGGCGACCGGGCACCGCTGCCGCAGCTCCGCCCATTCGGCGGGCGGCTCCAGGGCCGCCGGGCGGGGCAGCGGGTAGCTCAGCACCTGCTCACCGTCACTCTGGTTCACCGGGGGACCTCCTCGCGCTCGGGATTGCGGACCAGTTAAATCCACCGGCTGGTTTAAGTCAAGCGCCTGACTTATGTCGCGGCCGGGAGACCGGCGAAAGGCGCAATCGCCGGAAAACCCCGGAAATCGCCGGGGCACGCGGACGGACGGCTCCGCGGCCGGCGCCCGTCACGGGGAGCGCCGCGGGAGGTGGCTCAGTGGGTGAGGGTGACGATCGACGGGCGGGTACCGAAGAGACCGACCTCCACGGCCTCGCCCGGCTCGAACCCCGCCTTCCCGGCGTGGCGGATCTGCTCGTCGGCGTCGTGGAGCAGCAGGACCGCCGACCCGCCGGGCGCGAGCACTCGCCGGAGCTCACGGTAGAAGCGCTCCGGGTGCCCGGCCAGCGCCGCGTGCGCCCCCACCTGGCGTCCCCACGGCGGGTTGCTGATCACCCGGTCGACAACGGCGGTGGCGAGCGGCATCCGGCCGGCGTCGGCGACGCCCCAGGCGATCGTGCCCGCGCCCGGTGCGTCCGCCGCGGCGGCGTTGGCCCGGGCGGACACCGGCAGCCGCGGGTCGACGTCCATGCCGAGCACCCGGGCGCCGGGGGCCACCTCGCACGCCTCGATCGGGATCGTCCCGGTTCCGCAGCACGGGTCGACCACCCGCATCCCCGGTTCGATGCCGGCCAGCCGCGCCATGGCGGCGGCCAGCGGCGGATGCGTGGTGCCGGGGGTCGACGCCTCCTTGTAGGCGCGGCGGTGCAGCGGGCGCGCGGCGATGCGCACGGCCAGCACCGCCTGGGCGCCCTCCACCGTCACCCGGAAGGAGAGGCCGCCGTCCGGCGGCGCGGTACCTTCCCGCCGGGAGTGGTACGGCAGCCCCAGCGCGTCGGCCGCCTCCCGGCCCACGGCGTCCTCGATGTCGTATCTGTTGTAGTTCCGCCGTCCCAGGAACGACGCGGCGACGTCCACTCCGGAGACGGTTGCGGCGCCCCCGCAGGCGGCACGCGCCGCCGGAAGGTCCCGCAACGAAGCGGAGCGGGCCAGCTCGGCGAAGCGCGCGAGATCGGCCTTGGTGTGCCCGACACCGTCCGCGACGCCCACCAGCAGGAACACGTCGTCGACGGTGCGCAGCTCCAGCAGCCCAGGGCCGGGGCGCTGCGCGGTGAACCACACCTCGCGGTGCCGGCGCCGCTCCACCCTGCCGTACCCCTGCTCCTCGACCTCCCCGGCCGCCACTCCCTCCAGGCCGCGCAACGTCCGCGCCAGCAAGCGAACAGCCATCGGTGATCGGATCCTTCCTGCGACGCGGCGGAGCGGCGCCCGTCCGGCCCGGTGGTGGACGGCGACGCGCCAGCACACCTTACCGGCCGTGGGCACCCGGGCCCGGATCGAGCGGGACGCGCGCACCAGCGGGTTCGCGCACCCCCGCGCCGCACGGCACTCCGGCACCGGCTGGGCCGTTGTCCCCGGCAAGGAACCGATCGACGAGGAAGGCGTTCATGGAGCACGTGGCGGTCGCGATCGTGGGGGCCGGGCTGTCCGGACTGGCGGCGGCGCGGTGCCTGCGCTCGCGGGGTGTGGAGCCGGTGGCCGTCCTGGAGGGCGGATCGCACGCGGGCGGGCGGGTCCGGATGCCCGCGGGCGCGGGCACCGCGCCGGGGCGGATGTTCGTCCGGCACGACGACCGGGGCGTGCTGGCGCTCGCCGAGGAACTGGAGATCTCTGTGGAAACGGACGGATCCGAGAGTCCGCTCGACGACCTGCGCGTCGACGAGGCCGGGGCGAGCTCCGTGAGCACGCTGAATGTCCCGGCCGACGCCTCGTGGTGGACCCGGCTGCGCAACGAGTGGCTGCTGGACCGGCTCGCCCGGCTCGCCGCCGCCGTCGACCCCACGGAGCCATGGCGCTCCGACCGCGCGGAGGAACTGGACGCCCAGACGGTGCGCACCTGGTTGCGGGCCCACACGGCCGACCCGGACCTGCGGGAGCTGGTGGAGGAGCGGCTGACCTTCGACGCGGGGCTACCCGCCGACCGCATCAGCATGCTCTGGCTGCTCGCTCATATGGGGGCGGTGCCGCTCGATGACCAGGAGCCGCTCCGGCTGGATCCGGCGGAACTGCTCAACCGGCTGGCCGCGGCCACGGCCGTGCGCACCGGGTGCCACGTCGCGGGCGTGGAACAGGGGAACGACCGCGTGCGCCTCTCGGGCTCGTGGGGTGCGCTCACCGCCGACCGGGTCATCATGGCGATCTCCCCCGCGGACGCCCAGCGCGTGACGTTCTCCCCACGGCTCCCCGCCAGCCGGCGGCGGATGCACCAGCAGTGGCCGCAGGCGGAGATCGTCCGGACCGAGATCGTCTACTGGCGGCCGTTCTGGCGCAACTTCGGGCTGTCCGGCGAGGCCGTCTTCGAGGACGGCATCCCCGCCTGGACCTTCGACGACACCCCCGCCGACGCCGGCTACGGACGGCTGGTCGCGCACACCTACACCTTCGGTGCGGCCGACCCGCTGGGCGCCGACCAGAGCGTCCTCGACGCCCCCGCGCGCCACCGCGGCCTGCTGCTGGAGAACCTGGAACGCGCGTTCGGGCCGCTGGCGGCCGCCCCGGTCGCCGTCACCCAGTCCCCGGTCGGCCCCGAACGGTACAGCCGGGCGTACCAGTCCCCCACCCCGCCCGGCTTCCTTACCGAGTACGGCCCGCTGCTGCGCCGCTCCTGCGGCCGGATCCACTGGGCGGCGACCGAGACGGCCGCCTACCCCGCCAACGGTGCCCTGGAGGGGGCGGTGACCAGCGGGCTGCGCGCCGCCGAGGAGGTACTGGACGCCCGGGTCGCCGCCGAGGCGCCCTGACCGGGGCCGTTCGCGAATCCGGCCGGACGCGCGACGCGAGCGCCCCTCGGCGGTCGCGATCGCAGGGGCCGTGGACACCTGGTCCGGGCGGCACCGTGGAGTGGTCGGCCACGTTCGCGGCCATGGCGCTCGCCGGGGCGGCGACGGCGGCCGGGTTCGCCCCGTCCCGACGGACGGACGGGGCGGCCGGCTCAGAGGCGCCGCGCCTGGGCGGATCACGGAATCCCTGCCGCCGACGCGGCGCTGACACTCGGCTCGATGACGCTGCCGACGTACGCGTCGCCGTTCGTCGCGGCGCTGTCCAAGTGATCCTGGGCGCGCATGGCCCGGGCGCGCCGCTGGTCGCGGCGGCGGGCGCGGGGCTCGGGCGCTGGCGCTGTTCCGGCCGACGGTCCGGGCAGTCCGGGCGGTCCGGGCGGGGGACCGCGACACGGCGTGCCGCCCGTGGAACGGTCCGCCCGGCCGGACCCGGTGCGCCCCTTGTGCGCGATCGGCGCGCATCGATATCCTGTGAGGCTTTCCACTCCCGAGGGGCCGCGTCCGGAACCGCCGTACCTGCCGGGACCACCGATGGCGTGGCCGCCATGGTGCGCCCACCGGGGCCCGCAACACGAGTACGGGACCGCCTGACCGGTGCCGTGAAAGAAGGAAGAAAGAAGGAAGGAGGTGGCGCCGTGCGGCGGTTGCCCTAGCCGCCCGCCCGGAAGGACCGGGAGTCGCGGGCGGCGGGTTCCGGAAGGAACGAGATGTCCCGCACGGACAAGACCAAGCCCCTGTGGGTCCGCTACATGGAGCACGGCCCACGGCCGGTCCACGACCACCGATTCGGCCCCTGCGATCTGCCGCCGAGCCCGGCACGGGAGGACTCCGGCACCCGCTGCCGGTGGGAACCGGCCATGCTGCTGGCCGCCCCCACCTGCTGCGCGGAGTGCGGTGTGCGCTGCTGTTCCCGGGAGCGGCAGGTGTACGCCAAGATCCACAACCGCAGGGACCGCTACGCGGCGCGGCGCGCGGCGCGGCGATTCGTCACCGGCCTGGACGAGCGCTGACGGCTCCCCGTTCACGCTCCCGAGTCGACGCGGGCTCGCTTCCCCGGCCGGGGAAGCGGGCCTTTCCGTCTCCACTAGCCGAGTTGTTGCGATGTTTGGTGGGTGTCCGGGCATGCGGACAGGGCGTCCGAGATCGAGTTGTGACGCAAGACCTGGACCCCCTCTCGACCGCACTCCACGTGAAGACCGACGACGGACCGGAAATGAAGCGGCGCACGCCCCGCCCGCCACGGCTCACCGACTCCGAGCCGCCGCCCCCGGTCAACAAGACGACCCGGCCGGCCGCCACCGGCACCGGCTTCCGGCACGGCACCGTGTGGACCACCGCCCCCGTGCAGTGCGGTCGCTTTCGCCCCACGGTGGAAACCCTCCGGCCCGGCCGGACGGGGGCGCACACGGCTTACTGCCGACCCCCGCTCGCGCCTCTACCGGGGACCGCGCCTGCTCCCGGCGCGCGCCCTGCACCGCCTGCCCGTCATGTGGCGCCCGGCCGGCCCGAAGACCGGCGAGCGCGCGGCCCTGGCGGCCACGCGGGAAGCAGAACCGCACCTGGCCGCCCGGACCGGTCCTGATCGCCGGCCAGGGCTTCGCCTCCCAGCGGGTCCAGGCTGGACGCCTCGCGCGGGGGATCACGCTTGCTGCGGCCCTCTCTTCGAGCGGGACAGGCCCCGCCCCGGCGAACACCCGCTCACAGCGGTGCGGCAGTCGATCGAGCCGGTCAACGACACTCTCGAAGGCCGGCTCGGCCTGGAGTGCCACGGCGGGCCGGACCTTCGAGCGGGGCCGCGGTCAGGGCCGGCCGGCCGATCCTGGCCATGACCGCGCCGATCCGGCACGCCACCACACCGGCGCAAACCACAAAGGAACCACTCGTCCAGCCGTCGCCGTATTCCTGCCGCGCGCACGCGGGCGGTCCGCTCGGCGGCCGGCCGCTCGCGTCCCCGTGTCGCCCGGTTCCGCGGATCCCGAAGTCCATCGCCCACGAGAGCCGACGCGGCGGCCACTACCCGCGCGCCGCCCCGGCGGACGCCGTCGCCTCCCGGACCGCGCGAACGTGCGCGGCCGCACGGTCCGCGCCGGCCAGTAGCGGGGACGGCACACCCGGGGTGGCGCCGATGGCGGAGCCCGGCTGGACGCCCTCGGCGGGGATGCCCAGGACCACGACGCGATCGTCGGCCCGCCCCTCGGCGTCGAGGAGATGGAAGCCGTCGGTGGTGACGTCCAGCGTGCCGCCCGGCGTGCGGGTGCCGTCGGCGTTGGGCCAGGAGTGCAGCCGGGCCCGGCCGTCGTCCAGCAGTGTGCGCAGCAGCGGGTCGTCCGTCTCCGGGATGCGGCCCTTGGACATCCGGGTCTCGACGAACGCGCGGGCCCGCACCGGTGGGCGGCGGACCACGGGCGAGCCGCCGACGAAGGCGCCGTCGGCGTGGCCGAAGGTGGCGCCCTCTCCCAGGAAGGTGAGCAGGCCGGCGTCCACGAGCGACAGCACCTCGGCGGTGCGGCGCGGCGGCGGGCCCGAGGCGAGCGCCAGGCCGAGCGGGGTGAACCACCCGGCGACGTCGGCGGCCACGCTGCGGCCGTCGATCGCACCCGCGCGCACCAGCGCCTGGACCTGCCCGCGCAGCGCCGCCATGGCACGGTTCACGGCGTTGCGGGGGCTGCGGAGCGGATCGTGAATCGCCCGCAGTTCCTCGTCGACGTGGTGGGCGACCCAGCGATCCCACTCCTCCGCCCCGAACGGGCCGCGCGGGCCGGGGCGGTCCAGCCGCTCGACCGCGAGGTGCCAGCGCGGGCCGGTGACGGCCGCCGCGACGACCTCGTCGATCCGGTCCGCGGGGGCCGCGGCGAGCCGGTCCAGCAGCACCCCGGCCGTGACACCGGGCACGAGCGCGCCGGGGTGGTGGTCGAGCAGTGTGGCCAGGTGCGCCCACGCCAGTTCCCGGGCGAGCTGCGGCCACACGGCGGTGCGGAAGTCCTGGAACGGGGTCCGGGCGACCTCGGCGAACCAGTCGCGGGTGGCCAGCCGGGGCCGGTAGCGCGGCGGGAAGCCGTCGGGGTAGGCGGCCTTGGCCCGGTACGGCAGGCCGCGGCGTGAGCCGGCCACCAGCCGCGGTTCGTCTCCGCCGGGCAGGTAGCGCAGCCGGGCGGGGAACTCGGGGTCGCCGGCGGGTTCGAAGCGCCCGCCGCGGCCCTCGGTGAGCAGGGCGACCACGTCGAAGAAGTTGGCGCCGAGCCCCGCGACCAGCACGGTCTCCCCGGCGGGGACCACGTCCCAGTCGCGTTCGGCGGGCATGCCCGGCTCCACGTACGCCAGTCCGTCGCGCTCGGCCGCGTCCACCAGTTCCTGGACGCGTGGCGAGCGGACGGCCTGCACCATGCCCTGGGCGAGCACCACGACGGCGCCGTGCACGGTGCGGCCGTCGGCCAGCCGCACCGTGCGGCCACCGTCGGGGCCCGCGGTCAGGTCGACCGCCCGGCCGAGGAACTCCGCGACGTCGACCCGGCCGGTGGCGACCACGCGTGCGAGCTGCTCGCGGTAGTACACGCCCTGCAGCCGCCGCGTGGGGTAGGACCACGGCCGCAGTTCGGCGATCTCGCGGGCCGCCCACTCCGGCCGGCCGGGCGGGACCTCCGGGTCGGCCGCCCACGCCGTGAGGTCCGGGCCGGGCGTCACGGGGCCGGACATGGGGGTGGAGTCGTCGGTGTAGATCGTGGTGTGCGCGCTGTAGGTGTTGTTCAGCAGCAGGGCCGACTGGTCGGTGCGCCAGGTGGCGCCCGCCCCGATCTCCACGGCGTCGATGAGCGCGGCGCGCACCGGCGCCTCGCCCGGTTCGGAACGGGCGGCCAGGCGCTCGACCACCGAGACCCCGCGCGGCCCGGCGCCGACCACGACGACGTCGAACGTCTCCGTGGCGGTCATGGCCGGGGCAGGGGTTCGGGGCGGTCCGCGCCGGACGTGCCGTCCAGTTCCGCCGGCCGCACGTCGACCGTGTCACCGGTGCGCTCCACCCGCACTTCCAGGCCGTAGACGCGGCCGAGCGTGGCGGCGTCGAACGCCTCGGCCGGAGGGCCGTCGGCGACGATCCGGCCGCCGTGCAGCAGCACCGCCTGGTCGCAGAAGTGCGCGGCGTGGTTGAGGTCGTGGATCGCGATGAGCGCGGTGACGCCGCGCTCCCGGGTGACCTCGCGCACGATCCGCAGCGTCTCGATCTGGTAGCGCAGGTCGAGCGCCGAGGTGGGTTCGTCGAGCAGCAGCACCCGCGGCTCCTGCGCCAGGGCGCGGGCGATGAGCACCCGCTGCGCCTGCCCGCCGGACAGCTCCGACAAGTGCCGTTCACGCAGGTCGGCGAGTCCGAGCTGGTCGATCGCTGCCTCCACGACGTCCCAGTCGTGGGTGGTGGGCAGCAGCCCGATGTGCGGGGTGCGGCCGAGCAGCACGGCCTCGCGCACGGTCAGTTCGAAGGGCGCCTCGCTGGACTGTGGCACGTAGGACACGATCCTGGCGTGCTCGCGGCGCGGCATGCGGAGCAGGTCCCGGCCGGCGTGGCGGACGGTCCCGGCGCCCGGCCGGAGGATGCGGGCGAGGATCTTGGTCAGGGTCGACTTGCCCGATCCGTTGGGGCCGAGCAGCGCGCAGAACGCGCCCTCGGCCACGGTGAGGTCGATCCCCTCCAGGACGGGGTGCCGGCGGTAGCCGAACTCCACGCCCGCGACTTCGAGGCTCATCGCGTGGCCGCCCTTCGGGTGAGGATGAGGTTGATGAACACCGGGGCGCCGATGAAGGCGACCACGATGCCGACCGGGATGACCGACGGCGCGAGGACGGTGCGGCCGATGGTGTCGGCGACCAGGAGCAGCAGGCCGCCGGTGAGGAAGGAGAACGGGAGGAGGTAGCGGTGGTCGGCGCCGATCACGAGCCGCGCGATGTGCGGCCCGACGAGCCCGACGAAGCCGATCACGCCGCAGAAGGAGACCACCACGGACGCGAGCAGCACCGCCACCACGATGAGGCCGACCCGCAGCGCGGTGACGTTGACGCCGAGGCTACGGGCGGCGTCGTCCCCGGCGAAGGCCACCGCGTTGAGGTCCTTGGCGAACCACAGCAGCACCGGCAGCAGCAGGAGCGCGACCAGCCCGACGATCTGCACCTCACGCCAGGTGGCGTCGTTGACCGACCCGAACGTCCACCGCACGATCGCCTGCAGGGTGTTCTCGTTCGCCACGAACTGCAGGGCCGAGGTCATGGCCTCGAACAACTGGGTCAGCGCGATGCCGAGCAGCAGCAGGGTGGCGGTGGACATCGACCTGGCGGAGGCGAGTCCGAGCACGAGGGCCGACACCGCGAGCGCGGTGGCGAGGGCGCTGCCCACCACCAGCCACGACGCCGAGCCGGCCGCTCCGCCGGTGGCGAGGATGGCGAGGGACGCGCCGAAGGCCGCCGCTGGGGACACGCCGAGCGTGAACGGGCTGACCAGCGGGTTGCGCAGCAGGCCCTGCATGACGACCCCGGCCAGCGACAGCGCGGCGCCGGCGGCGAAGGCCAGCAGCGCCCGTGGCAGCCGCAGGCCGGTGATGATGGTGAAGGTCTGCTCGAACTCCGTGGTGAGCACGCCGCCGAACACGGAGAGCCGGACGGCGTGCCAGACGTCGGCCAGGGTCGCTCCGGAGGTGCCGACGGTCACGCACCAGCCGATGGCCAGCAGTGAGACCGCGGCCCCGGCGACGAGGGTGAGGCCGCGCATCGATCCGGGCCTGCGCGCGGCGGGGCGGGCGGCGGCGGGGGCGCTTTCGGGGGGACTTCCGGTGGCGAGCGACATCGGCCTCACGCCACCTTCTGGATGTAGGCGTCCGCGCCGGCGAACTCGGTGCGCTGGAAGTCCTCGACCCACCGCCGCAGGTAGTCGTCGGGGTCCACGTCCTCGAACTGCTCGGGGTGCAGCCAGGTGGCGAGGTAGAGCGCGCCGAGGGCCTTGGACAGCCCGCTGGTGGCCCAGCCGTTGCTGACATAGATCTCGCCGTCCCGCTGGGCGCTGATGGCGTCCCAGCCGGGCCGGCCGCGCAGGTCATCGCGGATGTCGTCGAACCGGTCCTGGCCGGTGGGCTCGGCGGCGGGGCCGAACTCGTGCACGATGAGCCCGGGGTCGCGCTCGACGACCGCGGCGGGGTCGACGGTGGTCTCGGACTGCTCGTCGCCGCCGGCCTCGACGTCGCCGAAGACGTTGCGGCCACCGGCGGCGGTGATGATCTGGTCGAACCCGGAGCCGGGCAGGGCGGTGAGGTAGGGCTGCTCGGTCTCCCAGTAGACGCCGACCGGCTCGGTGCCCTCGACGCGCTCGGAGACGAGGGCGAAGATCTCGTCGTAGAACCCGGCGACCTGCTCGGCGCCCTCGGCCTCGCCGAAGATCTCGCCGAGGAGCGTCACGGTGTCGTGGAAGACGTCGAAGTCCCAGGCCGTGGCGACGACCACGGGGATGCCGAAGGACTCCAGCTGGCCGGCCGCCTCCTGCCAGGCGCCGTTGCGCGGCAGGATGAGGACGTCCGGGTCGAGCTCGGCCACGGCCTCGTAGTTGATCTCGGACAGGTCCTCGCTGACGATCTCGTCCTCGGAGATGTCCAGGTAGGGCAGGCGGTCGGCCGACATCCGGTCGACGCCGACCACGGCGTCCCCGGCTCCGATGGCGCGGACGAACTCGTTGGCGTAGCTGTTCAGCACGACGGCCCGCTCGACGGGGCCGTCGATGGTCACCTCGCGGTCCATGTCGTCGACCACGGTGACGGGGCCGGACGACGCGGCGGTCCCGTCCTCGGGGACGACCTCGCCGCAGGCGGTGAGGAGGGTGAGGGCGGCGAGGCTCGCCGCGGCGGCCACGCGGGCGCGCGACGTGGTCGGGGGCATGGGGACGTCCTTGCGTGTTCGGAGGAGGAGGGGGCAACGGGCGGGGCCGGCCGTGGCCGGCCCCGCCAGGCGCGGGCGCACGGCCGCCGGGGTCAGGCGGCGGCCGGCTCGGTCCCGGGCCAGAACGGTTCGCCGAGGGTGAGCATGAGCCGGTTGGCCCACGAGAAGAAGGCGACGGAGCCGACAAGGTCGACGAGCTCGACGTCGGTGAGCCCGTGGCCGCGCAGTTCCGCGATGTGGTCCGGGGTGGCCGAGGCCGGTGTGGTGGACAGCGCCGCGGCGAACGCGGCGACGGCGCTCCACCGCGCGTCCTGGCCGGCGGCGAGCGGGGCGAGATCGGTGGCGCGCCAGTCAGGGTCGCGGTCGAGGACGGCGTCGAGGACCCGCTGCACGTCGTCGGTCCGGTGGGACAGCTGCGACGCCTTGCGGGAGTGCACGGAGGCGCAGTAGACGCAGTCGTTCACCTTGCTGGTGACGGTGGCCGCGAGCTCGCGTTCGGCGCGGGGCAGCCCCTCGCGGGTGTAGAACACCGCCTTGTCGACGGCGGTGCGGGCCCGCAGCAGTTTCGGCAGGCGGGAGAGCAGCCGGAAGTAGCCGTCGTTGGTCTTCCCGGCGAACGCCTCCCGTTGCTCGTCCGTCAGGTCGTCGGCCGCCACCGGCGGGACCCAGGCGGTCCAGGCGAGTAGTTCCTGGGTGTAGGCGGTGGGCCGCTTCGCGCCGTTGGACGCGATTTCGGCGAGACTTTTGGTCCGCCCGCGCCCGCGGGTGGTGCGCGCCGGAGCCACACCGTGGGCGGTGGGCGCGCCCTGCAGCAGCCGCAGTCCTTCGACGAGGCGGACCTGGAAAGCGGTGTAAGCGGCGACCTGGGAGATCGCGACCACGGCGTCGGGGCCCCAGCCGGCGGCGGCCAGCCGGTCGACGTCCTCCCGCCGGGCCAGCGCCGGTGAGACGGTGATGAGATCCAGGTGCTCGGCCGCCGCCCGCAGCGCGGGATCGGCGGGGAGCTCGTCGGCGTACAGTGCCGCGTCGGCTCCGCGGGCGGTGTGGTGGGCGACGACGTCGTCGGCTCCGTGCCACCGCGCGACCAGCGCGGCCAGCCCGCGCCGCACCGCCGGCGCCAGCGGCCCGTCGGCGGCGAAGAGCGCGTCGTAGGCGCGCTGCGTCTCCGCCACGAACTCCGGCTTCACTCGCCGCGCCGCCGCGAGTTCGCTCCCGACCCCCGCCAGCTCCGCGACGACATCGGCCCCCGCCGGCTCCCCCGCACTCCGCGCCCCGCTGCTCACTGTTCCCGCCTTCGTCTCGTCCTGCCGGTACGGCCGCGGGCCGGCACAAGCGTCCGTCGGGGACGGGGCCGCCGGACCTCTCGTCCCGCGACCGTGCACGCTTGCCGCGTCTCCGCAGCCAGGTCATCACTCCGGGGGCACCCCGCTGTGCAGAAGGTTGCCGTCCAGCAAGCCGGATCTTCGCGCTGGCGCTCTTGACCTGGTGCGAAGGTAGGCGATCACCCCATGCGGGAACAAGATGTCACAAGCGTGACGATGGCGACAAATTCGGTAGGAATAGTATCTGGGGCATGCCCGACCCCGATGGGGTTCGGCCGGGGCATCGCGGCAGGGAGTCTAGGAGGCAACGGAACACCGGTCACCGCGAGCGAGCACTTCGGGCAGGCCCGGCGGCTCGTCGCCACGTTCAACGGCAGCGGTCCGCCCCCTGCTGGAAGCGATCAGCCTAACGTCCGCACCGCGCGACGGCGGTGACGGCGCGGGAGAGCGACACCGCCGCACCGCCTGATCGTCCGTCCCTGCCCCGAACCGCAGCGCCCTCAGCCCAGCGACGCCCCCGCGCACACCACCAGTGTCTGGCCGGTGATGCTGCGCGCGTCCGGGCCGAGGAGGAAGGCAACCGTGCCCGCGACCTCCGCCGGGTCGATGAGGCGGCCCATCGGTGGCACTCGGGGCGGGGTGGTGGCACGGGCCGGGTCCTGGAGCATCGGGGTGTCGGTGGGGCCGGGGGCGACGACGTTGACGGTGACGCGGCGGGTGACCAGTTCAGCGGCCCAGGAGCGGGCCAGGGCCGCGAGAGCCGCCTTCGTGGCGGCGTACTGGCTCTTGCCCGGGACGCCGGTCATGGTGCGGCTGCCGACCAGGACGACGCGGCCGCCGTCCGGAACGCGGTCGATCAGCGTGCCGACGAGCACCTCGGTGGCCGCGACGTGCACCCGCCACATGGCCGTGCCGTCCGCCGTCGACAGGGCGCCGAGGCGGGCCGAACGCTGCAGGCCGGCGGCGTGCACCACCGCGTCGGCCCGGGTGACCCCGGCGACGGCGGCGGGGATGGCGTCCAGGTCGGCGAGGTCGGCCTCGACCCAGTGCAGTGCCGTCCCGGCCGGTTCGACCGGGCGGCGGCTCAGGGCGGTCACCCGCCAGCCGGCGCCGAGCAGCCGCTCGGTGACGGCGCGGCCGATGCCCGAGCTCGCGCCGGTGACGACGGCGTGCGGGGCGGTCTCCCGGGCGGCCGCGCTTTCGCCGCCCCGGTGCGTGCAGCTCTCCCCTGCCGTCACGCGCCGGCCTCCGCGGTGCGGGCGGCCAGCCACTCCGGGCTCAGCCGGACGTGCTTGATCGCCTGCCGGTAGTAGGTGAAGGCGATGTCCAGGCCGCCGTCGGGGCTCTGCCGGATGGTCGGGTAGGAGAACTCCCGGTTCAGCCCGTCCCGCGAGTTGTTGGTCAGGCAGTAGCCGTCGCCGACCTCCAGGTCGTGCCGGAGCGGCCACGTGGCGCCGCCGTCGGCGGAGACCGCCAGGGTCATGGGCGCCCGTGGGGCGCCCCAGAACGCGGTCCGCTCCGCGCCCGCCGGGCGGTCCGCGCCGGCCAGGACGGCCGGGGCGGCCGGGGACGGCGCGGCGGCGGGGGTGACCGGCGCCAGGCCGTCGTCGTCGATCTCGTCGTACAGCGAGAGCCGCCGCTCGGTGGCGTCGGCGGCGCTGCTGTGGTTGTACACCAGCGCCAGGCGGTCGTCGCGCAGCCGGACGAACTGGATCGAGGAGTTGTTGTTCGGCAGCACGGTGGGCACCGGGGCGCTCCAGGTCTCGCCGTCGTCGGTGGAGCGTGCGACGTGCACGGAATCCGCCCACCGGCTGCGGAACAGCGCGAGCAGGGTGCCGTCGGCCAGGGCCTGGACGTTCATGTGCACGCATCCGGTGCTGTCCGGTACCTCCCGCTCGTGCCAGGTGCGGCCCTGGTCGTCGGAGAGGAGCACCGCGCTGGTGTCGCGGTCGCCGACCCATTTGCTTCCGGGCACGGACACGCAGTGGAAGATGGGAAGCAGCCAGCGCCCGGAGCCGAGCACCGTGACGGGCTGGCGCACGAAGACTCCGCCGGTCGGGCGGGCCGGGAAGAGGGTGGCGGGCGGCCCCCAGGTGCGGCCGCCGTCGGCGGAGATCCGGCGGCGCACCTCGGAGGTGTCCTGGTCACCGGCGCGCTGGGCGGTCCACAGCAGCCACAGTTCGCCGGTGGGGGCCGCGAACAGCACCGGATTCTGTTCGGAGCGGGTGCGGTCGCCGGACAGCGCCACCGGCTCCGTCCACCTGTCGGCACCGCGCGGCAGCCGGGAGAACCACACCCCGATGTCGGAGACGCCCTCCTGGGTGCCGCCGAACCACACGCAGCCGAGGTCGCCGCCGGGCAGTTCGGCCAGGTTCGCGGCGTGGTTCTGCACGGCGGGCGCGGGCAGGTAGGCGTCGGCCCGGCCGGGGTCGTCGCCGCGAGGGCGGAGCACCCCGTCGGTGGGCAGCGCGTCGGCGGTGGACATCTCGGTCTCCTCGGGTCGGGGGGCGGACGCCCCGGTGCGGGCCGCCCGCCACCGGGGGTTCGGTCGGGGGTGGCCGGGATCGGCCGGTCAGGCGGAGGGCGCCGCCGCGGCGACCAGCGCACGCGGTTTGCGGCCGCGGATCACCGCCGGGTCCAGGGCGGCGCGGCGCAGCCGGCGGGTGTAGTCGTGCCGGGGCGCGGCGAGCACGTCGGCGGTCGCGCCGGACTCCACGATCCGCCCGGCGCGCATGACCACCACCTGCTGGCTGATCTGGCGCACCACGCCGAGGTTGTGGGAGATGAACACGTAGGTCAGCCGGGTCTCGCGCTGGATCTCCTGCAGCAGGTCCAGGACCTGCGCCTGCACGGAGACGTCGAGGGCGCTGGTCGCCTCGTCGCAGACCAGCAGGTCCGGTCTGCTGGCCAGGGCGCGCGCGATGCCGATGCGCTGGCGCTGCCCGCCGGAGAACTCGGCGGGCCGCCGGTCCAGCGCGGTCGACGGCAAACCCACCCGGTCGATGAGCCGGGCGGCCTCCGCACGCCGCTCGGCGGCGGAGCGCACGCCCCGCTTGCGCAGCGGCTCGGCGACGATCTCCTGCGCGCTCAGGTGCGGGTCGAGCGAGGCGTAGGGGTCCTGGAACACCATCTGGACGCGGGACCGGATCGGGCGCAGCCGCCGTTCGGGCAGCGTCGCGATGTCGGTGCCGTCCACGACGATCCGGCCGGCGGTGGGCCGCAGCAGCCGCACGATGGAGCGGGCGATGGTGGACTTGCCGCAGCCCGACTCCCCCACGATCGCCAGGGTGCCGCCGCGCGGGACGGTGAACCCGACGTCGTCCACGGCGCGCACGACTCCGCCCCGGACCGGGTACTCCACGACCAGCCCGGAGACCTCCAGGAAGCCGGGCGTCGCGGACGTCCCGGCCGCGCTCTCGCCGGTGCCGCCCTGGCCGGTGTGCACCGGCCGCGCTGCGCTGTTCATCGCCTGCCTCCTGGTGTCGTGCCCCCGGCCGGTGCGCCGGGGCCGCCGGCCGCCGGCTCCTCGTCCCACGGCCCCAGCCTGGGCACCGCGGACAGCAGCATGCGGGTGTAGTCGTGCGTTGGCGCGTCCACGATCGCCTCGACCTCGCCGGACTCCACGAACCGCCCGTCGCGCATCACGTGGATGCGGTCCGAGACGAGCCGGGCGACCCCCAGGTCGTGCGTGATCATCAGGATGCCGATCCGGGTGCGCTCCTGGAGCTCCAGGAGGATGTCGAGGATCCCGGCCTGGACCGTGACGTCGAGCGCGCTGGTCGGCTCGTCGGCCACGAGCAGCTCCGGCTCCCCGGCGAGGGCGATCCCGATGAGCACGCGCTGCAGCATGCCGCCGGAGAGCTGGTGCGGGTAGGTGGCGAGCTGGGCGGCCGGCCGCGGGATGCGGACCTGGTCGAGCAGTTCGACGGCGCGCTCGCGGGCGGCGGCGCGGGAGAGCCCGGGGCGGCGCAGCCGGACGGCCTCGGTGAGCTGGCGGCCGATCGTGTGCACCGGGCTGAGCGCGGTCATCGGGTCCTGTGGGATGAGCGACACCGTGCGTCCGCGCACGGCGCGGATCGCGTCGGGGTCCGCCACCACGTCGGTGCCGCCGAACCGGACGGCGCCCGAGAGCACCGCGAGGTCGGCCGGCAGCAGGCCGAGCACCCCCATGGCGGTCGTGGACTTGCCCGATCCGGACTCGCCGATGATGGTGACCGTCTCGCCGCGCCCGATCCGGAAGCTGACACCGTCGACCGCGCGTACCACGCCGGCGTCGGTGATCAACTCGATCTGCAGCTCCGAGACGTCCAGCAGCGGGACCGCGGTGTCCGCGGGCCGTGCGTGCTGCTGGGCGGGTGCCGCCGAGGTCATGATGCCGCTCCCTTCCGGGTTCTCCGCCACGAGGGGGACGGTCCCCGCTGCCGTGCCGGGGACTGCCGCCGGGTGCGGTCGCGCAGACCGTCGCCCAGCAGGTTGACACCGACGACGAGCAGGACGATCACCAGGCCGGGCAGCGTGACCAGCCACCAGGAGGTGGTGATGTAGTCCTGGCCGTCGGAGACGATGCGGCCCCAGGTGGCGAAGGGCCGCTGCGGGCCGGCGCCGAGGTAGGAGAGCGCGCTCTCCAGCAGCACGGCCTGGGCGAGCAGCAGGAAGACCACGATGGTGGCCTGGCGCACCACGTTGGGCAGGACGTGCCGGGCGAGGATCTCCACCCGCCGCAGCCCGAGGACGCGGGCGGCGGCCACGTAGGGCTTCTCGCGCTCGACGAGGACGAGCGACCGGGTCAGCCTCGCCACCTCGGGCCACTGGGCGACCGCGATGACGCAGGTGATGACGGGGATCGACGGCCCGAACAGCGCGACGACGAGCAGCAGCATCATGAGCAGCGGCAGCGAGAGCTGCGCCTCCAGCAGCCGGGAGACCACCGAGTCGACCCAGCCGCCGTAGTAGCCGGCCGCCGCCCCCGCGACCAGGCCGATCACCCCGCTGACGAGCACCGCCAGCACGCCGATGGTCAGCGACATCTGCCCGCCGTGCAGCACGTTGGACAGCAGGTCGCGGCCGAGCTGGTCGGTGCCGAACAGGTGCCCGTCGGTGAGCGGCGGGAGCCGCCGCTGGGAGAGGTCCTGGCGGGTGGGATCGGGTAGCGGCAGCACCCGGGCGAACGCGACCGGCAGGACGACGAGCAGGGTGCACACCAGGCCGACCCACAGTTTGACGCGCGCACCGCGGCGGCGCCGGGTGGCGCCCGAGCGGGCGAGCAGCCGTGAGGTGACGGCGCTGGGGCGCGCGTCCTCCGGCGCGCCGGGCGGTGCGGACACGGCGGCGGAGCCTGGCGCCGGGCGGGGGGTGCTCACGCGGCCACCTTCTTCCCGAGACGGACCCGCGGGTCGAACAGCGGGTAGGCGAGATCGACGAGGAGCTGGACGAGCACGGCCAGCGCGGCCGTGACCAGCACGGTGGCCTGGATCAGCGGGTAGTCGCGCGTCTCCAGCGCGCGCACCACCAGGGAGCCGACACCGGGCCAGGCGAACACCACCTCCACCACGACGACGCCGTTGAGCATGGACGCGAACCGGGTGCCCAGCGCGGTCAGCACCGGGATGGCGGAGTTGGACATCGCGTACCGCCACACCAGCGCGCGCTCGGAGACCCCGCGGGAACGGGCGACGGTCAGGTAAGGGGCGCTCAGGTTGGCCGCCATCTCGCGGCGGACCAGCCGGGAGATCAGCGCGATCTGCAGGATCGCGATGGTGGTCGCGGGCAGCACGAGGCCGCCCCAGGTGGCGAACCCCGACGCGGGCAGCACGGGGACGAGCACCGCGAAGACGGTGAGCAGCATGATGCCGGACCAGAAGTCGGGCATGGACTGCCCGGCGACCGTCACGATGTTGGCGCCCAGCTCCCGTGTGGTGTCGGCCCGGCGCGCCATCCACACACCCAGCGGGACGGCCACCACGGTGGTGAGCACGATGGCGGCGATCGCGAGCGTGATCGTGAACGGCAGCCGGTCCAGCACGACGTCCAGCGCGGGCGCCTGGAACGAGTAGCTGGTGCCGAGGTCGCCGGTGGCGATTCCGCGCAGGAAGAGCAGGAACTGTTCGGGGATCGGGCGGTCCAGGCCCATCTGCTCCCGGATCCGGGCCAGGTCCTCGCTGGTGGCGAGCGGGCCGGCGTAGGCGGTGGCGGGGTCGCCGGGTGCGAGGCGGATGAGGACGAAGACGGTGCAGACCGTCAGAAGGACCGTGAGCAGGCTCTGCCCGACGCGTCGCAGGAGGTACAGCGCCACGGGTCAGCCCTCCACTCGCACGGCGGCGAGGTCGTAGGAGTTGGTGGGGGCGAGCAGGATGTCGCGGATCCGGGTCTGGTGGGCGAGGACGACGTTGGGGACGAACGCCCACAGGCACGGCCAGGTGTCCCAGACGGCCTGCTGGGCGCCGGCGAGCAGTTCGCCGCGCCGTTGGGCGTCGGGTTCGACGGTGGCGCGCTCGATCAGCTCCGTGACGTCGGGGAACACGTACCCCTGGTAGGTGTCGCGGGTCTCCTCCTTCTCGGCGGTGCCCGCGAACATGCCCTGCAGCATGCTCTCGGCGAGCCCGGTGGGGCTGGAGAATCCGTTGCCGAGGACGTCCCAGTCGCCGGCGCGGCCCTGCCGCCAGGAGAGGATGTCGCCGCCGGGTTCGAACTGCCGCAGCGTCACTCGCACACCGATGTCGGTGAGCATGCCGTGCACGGCCTCCATCACGAAGGTGTCGCCGGCGAACTCCCCGCTCTCCCAGATGATGGTGAGGGAGAGGTCGTCGACGCCGAGCGCGTCCAGCCGCTGCCGGGCCTGCGCCGGATCGTAGACGTAGGCGCCGGTGGGGACCGCGCCGCGCAGTCCGGTGGGCACGGGTCCCTCGGCCGGGGTGACGGAGCCGACCAGGACGTCCTCGGCGAGGGCGCGGCCGTCGATGGCGTACGTGAGGGCCTCGCGGACCCGGGGGTCGGACAGCGGGTGGCCGGCCGGCTTGCGGAAGTTGTAGAAGAGCTGGTTGATGCGGGTGCTCTGCGCGCGCTCCATGCGGACGCCGGGCAGGCCGACGAGCTGGTCGGCGGAGTCGGGGGTGATGGAGTCGATCACGTCGACCTCGCCGCTGCGGATGGAGACCACGCGGCTGGCCTCCTCCGGCACGAACCGCACCCGCACGGTGTGCGCGCGCGGCGGGGTGCCCCAGTAGGCGTCGTTGCGCACGAGGGTGTACTCGCCGGTGCCCCGGTTGGCGGCGGAGACGACGTAGGGGCCGGAGCCGACGCCGTCCTGCAGTTCCTCGGGCCTGTTGCCGGCGGCCGGTGTCACCAGGATGTTGGCCATGAGGAAGTCGAGCGAGGGTACCGGCCGCTCGGTCTCCAGGGTGAAGGTCCGCTCGTCCTCGGCGGTCACGGCCGGGAACTCGGGGAAGAAGCTGGCGACGAAGGAGCCGTTGACCTGCTGGTACATCTCCAGGGCCGTGGCGACGTCATCGGGGGTGACGGGCGATCCGTCGGAATAGCACGCGCCTTCGCGCAGCCGGACGGTCCAGGTGGTCGGCGTCGTGGCCTCGAACGACTCGGCGAGCACCGGCTCGACCGTCAGGTCCGGGCCGACCCTGGTCAGCGCCTGCCGCACCGCCCGCTGCACGGTGACCGCGGCGTCGAACTGGTTCAGCTTGTTGTCGAGGCTGACCAGCGAGCGGTTCAGCGCGAGGGTCAGGGTCCCGGGGCCGGGGAGGCCGGTGGGTCCGGCGCAGCCCGCGGTGAGCGGGCCGAGCGCCGCACCGGCGCCGGCGAGGGCGCCCAGTCTCAGGAGCGCGCGGCGGGACATGTCCGGGCCGCGTCCGTGTCGGGTCATCGTCGGCCTCTCGAACTCAGAGGGATCGGAGGGGGAGGAGATGGGGTGGACGGTGCGTGCGGAGGACGTCGGCGCCGTATCGTCCGCACGGCTCGCGCCGAACCGGGTGTTACCCGGGTCACTCTGACACCTCTGCACGTTCCGCGCAAGTAATCTGGCGCGATCAACGCACTCTGTGACATCCTGACGACCACGACACCCCCTGCCACCCGGGCGGATGCGCAGCTTGAGACAGCGGCGTCACTCGAAGTCACCCTCGCCGACCAGCCCGGCCGGCGGCGCGGTACGGCCAACCGGACGCGCACAACGCGCAATAACTCCGGAGGGCGCGGCTCGACCGGCCGCCGCCCGGTCCGCCCCCGGTGGGGCGCGGGCGAGCGGCGGCTGCCGGATCCGGCCGGGGCGCGGGCGCCCGAGACGGCCACGGCGGCGCCCGGACGGCGGTAGGGTCACGCAGCGACGGAGACGACAGGCACGACACGGCCGACTCGGCACGGCAGCACATCCGGAGGGACGCAGATGGCGGCGATGCGGACGCGGGACCGGCGGGACGAGATCGTCCGGCTCGCGATGACGAGCGGCCTGGCGAGCGTCGAGGAACTCGCCGCCACGTTCGATGTGACCGCCTCGACCATCCGCCGCGACCTCGCCCGGCTGACCGAGGAGGGCCGGGTGGCCCGCACCTACGGCGGCGCGATGGCACTGATGGCGCACCCCGAGCCGTCGCTGCGCCAGCGGACGCACGAGGCGTTCGCGGCCAAGCGCGCCATGGCGCGGTGGGCGGCCGCGCAGGTGAGTTCCGGGGAGACGATCCTGCTGGACGCCGGGACCAGCGTCGGCGCACTCGCGCACGAACTCCGTGACGTGCCGCGGCTGACGGTGGCCACCACCGGCCTGACCGCGCTGGAGCGGCTCGCGGGCTCGGAGTCGGTGCACGTGGAGTGCCTCGGTGGCACGCTGCGCCACCTCAGCCAGGGGTTCGTCGGCCCGCTCGCCGAGGCCGCGCTGGAGCGCATGACCTTCGACCGCGTGTTCCTCGGCGCCGACGGGGTGACCGCCGAGAACGGGATCTGCGAGGCCGACCTGCAGCAGACCCGGCTCAAGGAACTCATGATGGGCCGCGCGGACCGGGTGTACGTGCTGGCGCATTCGGAGAAGCTCGGGCGCCGCCCGTTCAATTCCTGGGCGCGGCTTCCGGCGCGGTGGGTGCTCGTCACCGACGAGTCGGCCGACCCCGCGGCGCTGGCCCCGTTCGCGGACCGGGGCGTGGAGATCGTGGTGGCGCGGGCGGACGGCAGCCGCGCGGAGTGAGTGCGGGCCCCGGTCCGGCGCTGCGCCCGGGCCGGGGCCCCATGGGGCGCTCGGGTCAGGCCACGCCGACCAGGTCCACCACGAAGATGAGCGTCTCGTTCGGCTTGATCGCGCCGCCGCCGGCACCCGCGGCACCGTAGCCGAGGTGCGGCGGGATCACGAGCCGGCGCCGGCCGCCCACCCGCATCCCGAGCACGCCCTGGTCCCAGCCGGCGATGACCCGGCCCGCGCCGAGCTGGAAGCGCAGCGGCTGGCCCCGGTTCCACGAGGCGTCGAACTCCTCGCCGGTGGAGTGGGCCACGCCGACGTAGTGCACGGAGACCTGGCTGCCGTGCCCGGCCTGCGCCCCCTCGCCGATGGTGAGGTCGGTGACCGCCAGATCGGCCGGCGGGGGACCGTCGATGGGGTCGACTTCGGGACGCTGCAGCGCCATTGGTCACACCTTTCACGAAATAGGACAGAGGTCCCCAGCGTAGCGGCGCCGCCGGGACCCGGCGTGCCGCTGAGCGGAGGCCCGGCGGTCAGCGGCCGCGTTCGGCGACCAGCGGCGCGACCACGTCGGCGCGGTTGGTCCATACGGTGCCGGTGAATCCCTCGGGCACCCGCTCCAGGTCCTGCGGGCCGTCGAACCCCGCCGACCAGTCGCCGGATCCGCCCACGAGAACGACCCGGGTCCCGGCCTCGGCCATCCGGGAGACGAAGAGGTGCGGCCACCCCCACAGCCACGGGCCGATCTTCTCGGGGACGTGCAACTGGGTTCCGGCGCACGCCGCAGGCACGTACCCGCTCCAGCCCACCGCCGCGTACCGCACGAGGCAGTCGCGCAACGTCGCCTTGGACATGGTGCGCAGGCCCGGCAGCTCGCGGCGCAGGGCCGCGATCGGCGCGTCGCCGCCGTAGACGGTGACCGCGGCCAGCCGGTCCCCGGGCAGCCGGGCCAGGTGCTCGGCGAGGAGTTCGCCCTCGGCCGGGTCGTCGCTCTTGACGTGGATGAGCAGCTCCTCGTCGGGGAACTCGGCGAAGACCTCGTCCAGCGAGGGCATCAGGCCGGCACCGGTGCCGCGGAAGGGGTGCGTGGCCCCGTCGTCGGCGGTGTAGCCGTAGCCGATGTCGAGCCGGCGCAGCTCGGCCATCGTGTGATCGCGGGTGGTGCCCCGGCCGTCGGTGCGGCAGTCGACCTCCCAGTCGTGGAACACCGCGAACCGGTCGTCCCGGGTGATGTGCACGTCCAGCTCCACCACGTCGGCCCCGGCGTCGAAGGCGGCGCGCATGCCGGCGATCGTGTTCTCCAGGTAGGCGTGCTCGGGCGGGTGGATCCGCTCCGCGGTGCAGGTGTCGTTCTCGATCCCCGCCAGGTCGAACGTCTGGCCGAGTCCGCGGTGCGCGAGCGTCGTCGGCCGCCCCTCGCCGGGGCCGTGCAGCCGGGAGCTGTTGGCGGCCCAGCAGAGCAGGACCAGCACGGTGAGCACCGCGAGGACGGCGCGCGCCCGCGGGCGCCGCCGGCGAACGGGCGGCTCGGCACTGTTCGTCACGGCGCCTGATGATGCCACGCTCCGGAGAGCGGCGGCGCCACGCGCGTCAGACCGAACCGCCGACCGTGGCCGCCACCAGGAGCGCCGCGCCTTCGATCGCCACCGGGCCGTCGGCCGCCGGGACGAAGGCCGACTCCCCGTGGGCGAGCGTCAGTCGCTCGCCGGCCTCGGTGCGCAGCCGCGCGGTGCCGTCGAGCACGAGGACGATGGCGGGCAGTCCGCCGGGCAGCCGCGCCGGCTCCTCGTGCGGCCGGATCACCGAGAGCGCGAAGTCGGCGACCCCCGGCTGGTACTCCAGGCGGCCGTCGACCCGCTCGGGCGTGGCGTAGGGGATGGGGAGCACGTTGAAGTCCACCACCGCGAGCAGCTCCGCGACGTCGACGTGCTTGGCGGTCAGCCCGGCGCGCAGGACGTTGTCGGAGCTGGCCATGACCTCAATGGCGGTGCCGCGCAGGTAGGCGTGCACGTTGCCGGCGGGCAGGAACAGCGCCTCGCCGGGCCCCAGGGTGATCCGGTTGAGCAGCAGGGCCGCCACGGCGCCGGGGTCGCCCGGGTAGCGCGCGGCCAGTTCGGCGACGGTGGCGGCGTGCCGCCGCCCCGGGCCGTCGTGCGCGCGCGCGGTGAGTTCGGCGACCAGCGCGCCCACCAGCCCGGCCCGGTCGGCGGGCGCCAGCGTGAGCAGCCGGGTCATCGCCCGCCGCAGCGCGGTCTCGGGGTCGGCGGCCGACAGGTCGGCGCGCAGGACACCGGCGAGCGGGGCGGTCAGGCCGTGCAGGTCGGCGAGCGCTTCGGCCGGCTCGCGGAACCCGCACAGCGCCTCGAAGGGCTGCAGCGCGAGCACCAGCTCCGGCTTGTGGTAGGGGTCACGGTAGTTGCGGTGCGGCGCGTCCACCGGGATGCCGGCGGCCTCCTCCGCGGCGTGACCGGCGGCGGCGCGGCGGGCGTCGGGGTGCGCCTGCAGGGACAGCGGCTCATCGGCGGCGAGCACCTTGAGCAGGAAGGGCAGCCGCTCGCCGAAATGGCGCAGGGTGCGCTCCCCCAGCGTCTCCTTGGGGTCGCCGGTGATGGCGTCGGCGACGCGCACGGGGCCGTCCTCGGTGACCAGCGAACTCGGGGCGCCCGGGTGCGCGCCCAGCCACAGCTCCGCCTGTGGCCGGCCGTCGGGAACCCGGCCGAGCAGCCGCGGGATGGACGTGGGCGACCCCCACGCGTACGGGCGTATCTGGTTGATCAGCCTTCGCATCCGTCCAGCTCTCTCGTCCGTCCCGTTCGACGCGCCCAGTCTCCCCGATCAGGGCCGGCCGCGTCGCGGTGGCTGCCGCCACCCGTGGAGGGGGGCCGGCACCACTTCCGGCACGGGAGCCGGGCCGACCGCCCGTCCCGGGTGCCCCCCATCTTGGGCCACCACATGGCCCGGGTCGAGGGGGCACGGCCCCTGACCCGTCCCGGGTCCGTCCCCGACCCGGCACTGCGGGATGTCCCCATCGGCGGACGCGGTGACGGGGACCGTCCGGTGACACCGCACCAACACTCGCTAAGGTAAGGCTCACCTAAAAACCATCTTGCCGGCCATTCGAGGAGTGCCGAGAACCATGGACACCAGGACGCGACGCGCCACATCCGCCCTCGGCGCACTGGCCGTGCTGCCGCTGCTGGCCACCGCCGCCTGCGCGCCCGGCGGCGCGCAGCAGGACGGCGGCTCCGGACCGGCGGCCATCACCGTCGAGCACGCGCTCGGGACCGTCGAGCTGGCCGCCCCGCCGGAACGGGTGGTCACCCTCAGCCCCGCCGACACCGACCTCGCGCTCGCCCTCGGCGTCACCCCCGTCGCCATGGCGGCGTTCTGGGGCACCGACTCCGGGATCGCGCCATGGCAGGAGAAGGCGCTGTCCGGCGGCGATCCCGCCATCCTGCGCCCCGACGCCGACGGCGCGATCCCGATCGAGCAGGTCGCCGCGGCCGAACCGGACGTCATTCTGGCCACCGGGCTGTACACGATCGACGGCCAGTACGAGCGGCTCGACCAGATCGCCCCCACCCTCGCCTACTAGGAGGGGCCGTTGCGGGACTCCTGGCAGCGGATCGCGACCTCCGGCGGCGCCGCGCTGGGGCGGCCGGAGGAGGCGGCCGAGCTGGTGGCGGACCTGGAGACGCGGTTGTCGGAGGCGGTGCGGGAGCACCCGCGCTTCGCCGGCCGGACGTACACGTTCAGCCAGGCCCACGAGGCCGGGGCGCTGAGCGTCATGCGCACCCCGGACGACGTCACCGCGGCGCTGCTGGAGGAGCTGGGGCTGACCATGTCGGAGCGGGCGACCGGGCTGGCGGGGTCGGAGTTCTCGGTCCGAGTCGGGTTCGAGGAGCTGGAGGTGGTCGACGCCGACGTGGCGCTCGTCAACTTCTACGCCGAGGACCTGCGCGACGACCTGGAGAACAACGCGGTGTTCCAGCGGCTGCCGGTGGTGCGGAACGGCGGCTACGTACCGCTCACCAACGAGGAGTTCGCCCCGCTGCGCGCGAGCACGGTGCTGTCCATCCCCGTCGCGCTGGACGTCATGGTCCCGAAGCTGGAGGAGGCCGTCGGCTAGGCGGCCTCCGGACGTTCGGCGGTTCCACGGGGCGGTGCACGCGGGTGTGCGCCGCCCCTCTTCCGTCGGCGGCCCGCCCGCGCGCCCGGTGCTTCGGGCGGCGCTCCGGCGCCGGTGGATCACAACTTCGCACACCCCCCTCACATGGGCTCACAAATGGTATTACCATTGCCCGAAACGTCTCGGCGGCGCTCCGCACCTCACCGATGCGGTGGCGTCACCCCACCACGAGACACCCCTTCGGAGGCACCGTTGGAAACCACCATCGAGCCCGCCTACGGAACCGCCCCGCTGCTGCTCATAGCCGCGGGCGCCGTCGGCCTCCTGCTCGTGCTGATCATCTGGGCGCGGCTGCACGCCTTCGTGTCGCTGGTCCTGGTGAGCCTGCTGGTGGCACTCGCCACCCGGATACCGCTGGCCGACATCGTCCCCACGCTGCTCGACGGGTTCGGCAGCACCCTCGCCAACGTCGCACTGCTCGTGGGACTCGGCGTGATGATCGGCCGCCTGCTGGAGACCACCGGCGGAGCCGCCGTGCTCGCCGAGACCCTGGTGCGCAGGTTCGGCGAACGGCGCGCGCCGCTGGCCCTCGGGGTCGCGTCGCTGCTGTTCGGCTTCCCCATCTTCTTCGACGCCGGCCTGGTCGTCATGCTGCCGATCGTGTTCAGCGTGGCCCGCCGGCTGGGCGGTTCGGTCCTGCTGTACGCGCTGCCCGCCGCGGGCGCGTTCGCGGTCATGCACGCCTTCGTCCCGCCGCACCCGGGCCCCGTCGCCGCGGCCGACCTGCTCGGCGCCAACCTGGGCACCACCCTGATCGTCGGCACCGTTCTGGCCCTGCCCACCTGGTACCTGGCCAGCTACCTGTACTCGCGCTACGCCGGCCGGCGGTTCGAGATCCAGGTGCCCGCCGAGATCGCCGGCGGGCCCGGCACCGAGGCGCCGGCCCGGCCGCCGCACTTCGCAACGGTGCTGGCGATCCTGCTGCTGCCCCTGGTACTGATCTTCGGCAACACCGGCATCTCCAGCCTGATCACCACGGGCGCGGCGCCGGAGGACGCGTGGTGGGTGCAGACCCTGGTGATGGTCGGCCAGACGCCGGTGGCGCTGCTGATCACCGTGCTGGTCGCCATCGTCGTGCTCGGCGCGGGGCGGCACTCGCGGGCGCAGGTGGAGCGGATCGTCGACGGCGCGCTCGGCCCGGTGTGCGCGATCATCCTCGTCACCGGCGCCGGCGGCATGTTCGGCGGGGTGCTGCGCGCCAGCGGCATCGGCGAGGCCCTGGCGGGCAGCCTGGCCTCGATCGGCCTGCCGGTCATCGTCGCGGCGTTCGTGATCGCGACCGCCCTGCGGGTCGCCCAGGGTTCGGCCACCGTGGCGCTGACCACCACCGCGGCGCTCGTCGCCCCGATGGTGGAGAGCACCTCGGGACTGTCGTCCATGGACCTGGCGCTGATCGTCATCGCGATCGCGTGCGGTTCCACCGTGCTGTCGCACGTCAACGACTCCGGGTTCTGGCTGGTCGGCCGGTTCCTGGGCATGGACACCGCCACCACGCTGCGCACCTGGACGGTGATGGAGACGCTCATCGGCCTGGTCGGGTTCGCCTTCGCGTTCCTGCTCAGCCTGGTCCTGTAGTGCCGGCCACCGCGCGCGGGTCGTCCCGCGGATCCGTTCGGTCCTCCGGATCGGCGTGTTCCAGGGCGGCGACCACCTCGTCGACGATGGCGCGCATGGCGGCCTGGGCGACCTCGGGCAGCCCGTCGTGCACGGCCGAGGCGACGTGCGCGTGCAGCCGCAGCGCCTCGGGGCGCGGATGCTGCGGCATCAGGTCGTACTCGGTCCGCCCGGCCAGCACCTCGGCCACGACCCCGGCCAGCCCGCGGAACATCTCGTTGCCGGACAGTTCCAGGATCAGCCGGTGGAACTCGATGTCCAGCCGCAGGAAGGCGTCGAGGTCGCCGGCCGCGCCGGTGGCGGCCATGCGCCGGTTGAGCTCCATGAGCCGTGCCCGGTGCTCGGGGGCGGCGCGGCGCGCGGCGGCGGCCGCGGCGGGCGGCTCGACGGCGGCGCGCAGCTCGGTCAGCGAACGGAGCTGCGCGCCGCGGCCCGGCCCGGCCAGCCGCCACCGGATCAGCTGTGGGTCGTACACGCTCCACTGCTCCGGCGGGGTGACCCGCACGCCGGTGCGCGGCCGGCTCACCACCAGGTGCATGGACTCCAGCACCCGGACGGCTTCGCGGGCGACGGTCCGCGAGACGCCGAAGTCGCGCTCCAGCCGTTCCAGGGTGAAGACGTGGCCGGGCAGGTACTCACCGGCCGTGATCGCCGGCCCCAGCGCCGCCAGGACCCGGTTGTGCAGGGTGCGGTGCGCGGTCGTCATGGTCCCTCTTCCCGTCCACCCGCCATGAAGGCGCCTCCGCCCGTTCGCCGCCGCGGTCCGGTCGGCGCGCCGGACGGGGCCATTGGTAACACTATTGTTCCGGAGCGCGCGGGCGGTCACGTCCGTCCTCCGTCGCGGAAAGGCCAGCGTATGCACTTCGTCTTCATGGGCGTGTCCGGCAGCGGCAAGAGCACCGTCGCCGGTCAGGTCGCCGAGCGGCTCGGTCTGCCGTTCGCGGAGGCGGACTCCTTCCACCCCGAGGCCAACATCGCCAAGATGTCCGCGGGCGTGCCGCTGACGGACGCCGACCGGCGGCCGTGGCTGACGGCGCTGGCCACGTGGATCGCCGAACACGAACGGCGCGGCGAGTCCACCGTCATGGCGTGCTCCGCCCTGCGTCGCGACTACCGGGACATCCTGCGCACCGGGGCGCCGTCGGTGTACTTCCTGCACCTGGACGCGCCGACCGAGCTCATCGCCGAACGGATGCGGGCCCGCAAGGGGCACTTCATGCCGGCGGGACTGCTGGCATCGCAGGCCGCGACGCTGGAGCCGCTGCGGCCCGACGAGGCCGGCGAGCGGATCGACATCGCGCCGCCGATCGAGACGGTGACGGCACAGGCGCTGCGGATCGTCGCCGCGCGGCTCCGCGGCTGAGACGGCCGCCGCGGGGCGCGCCCCGTCCGGCCGGGCGGTCCGCCTGGACCGGCTTCAGGAGACCGGCATGTGCCCCATGCGGGTGGAGATCTCCTCCGCGGCCTTGAGCACCGCCGCTCCGATGTCGTCCAGCCGGTCCACCTCCATCCGGTAGGAGGGCCCGGAGGCGCTGACCGCGGCGATCACGTCGCCGTTGACCCCGCGGATCGGCGCCGCCACGGCGTTCAGGCCCACTTCGAGCTCCTCCGCGGCGGTGCCGTAGCCACGGCGCAGGATCTCGTCGAGCTGGCGGCGGAGCGCCTCGGCGTCGGTGACGGTCCGGGGGGTGGCCGCCTCCAGGGGGCCGCGCAGCACCCGGCGCTGCTGGGCGGGGTCCATGTAGGCCAGCAGCACCTTGCCGCTGGAGGTGGCGTGCAGCGGGTTCTGGCGGCCGATCCAGTTCTGGCTGACCACGGCCGACACCCCGCGCACCTGGTCGATGTTGACCACGGCGTCACCACTGGGGATGGCGATGTTCACCGTCTCACCGAGGTCGGCGGCGAGGTCCTCGCAGACCCGGCGGCTCTGCTGGGTGAGGTCCAGACCGGCGGTCATGGCACCGGCCAGCCGGACGACGCCGAAGCCGAGCTGGTACTTGCCCCGCAGTCCGGGCTGCTCCACCAGCCCGCGCCGTTCCAGCGCTCCCACGAGGCGGAAGGCGGTCGACTTGTGCACCCCGAGTTCGGCCGCGATCTCGGTGACTCCGGCCTCGCCGTTCTGGGCCAGGATCTCCAGCACCGTGATGGCCCGGTCCACCGACTGCACGGGGGCGCCGTCCCTGCCGGACCTCCCCGGCTCGGCGCCACCGCTCGTTTCCCGCCCGGGGGCGCTCCCGGGCGGCTGACCGCCTTCGCTCTGCGCTCGCTCGTCGTTGGAAGTCATGAACCCACGATAGTGCCCGCCCCTGGGCGGTCCCCGAGCGTCGATCGGCGCCCCGCGCTCCGCGCGACCGGCGGAACGTCTCTCAGGCCGGCCACTGGTCGGGGCCGGGGAACCGGGAGGTGTCGAGTTCGACGTCGAAGGGTTCCGGCAGGGCGATCTTGGCGCCGAAGTCCACGGTCGTCGCGTGGTCGTACCGGCCGTTACCGGGCTGTTCGTAGAGCGTGACCGAGGGCCCCTCCTCGTCCCACGCGTCGATGAGCAGGTAGAGCGGCACGGGAGCGTGCGCGTACCCCCACAGTTTCTTCTTGCGGTCGGTGTCCCTGCTGCTCCGGGAGACGATCTCGACCACCAGTTCCGCCGCGTCCGCCGGGCAGCGTAACGCTCCGTGATCCCGTCCGCCCGCCACTTCGCAGAATGACCTCCGCTTGTTCGCCGGCGACAGCACCGCTCCCACCGGGTCCGGCACCGGCAGGAGGCCGGGCCACACCGCTCAGCGGTCGCGGCGGTGCTCGTCGGCCCGGGCGATGAGGTGGTCGGTGAGCCGCTCCAGCAGCCGCGGCTCGGGCATCGGCAGGCCGGACAGCGCGCTGAGGTAGAGGCCGTCGCCGACGAGGCGGATGGTCTCGGCGAGCACGGGGTCCCCCACCTCCTCGTGCAGCAGAGTGCCCCACTCGGTGAACACCCACTGCATCAGCTCCCACGCCTCGGGCGGGACGTCCTCGTTGCCGCGCAGCGCCGCGATCATCGAGCCGTAGAGGGCGGTCTCCTCCGACGAGGTGGGGACGGAGACCCGCAGGAAGGTGCGGACCACGCCTTCGGCACGGGCCTGGCGGAACTCGTCGGCGGCCTGGTCGGCGAGCCGGCGGACCAGGCCGGTGAGCATGTCGGCCTTCGACGGGAAGTGGTAAAGGAGCCCGCCCTTGGAGACCCCCGCGGCGGCGGCCACGGCCTCAAGCGTGACGGCGGAGCTCCCGTCGTGGATCAGGATCTCCTGCAGTGCGTCGAGGATGCGGTCGCGCGTGGTCGAGGTGCTCATTGTTGACCACTTTACCGTCCGGACTGTACTGTACCGTCCGGACGGTACATACCGGGCAATCGCCGGTATTCACCCGCCGTTCCTGGTCATCCCATCTCCCTATCACCACGCCACCCGGTATCGAGAGGAAGAATGAACTCCGCCGCCCGGCCCGTGACGACGCCCACCTCCGCCCCGCCCACCGCGGGACCGCGCGAGTGGTCGGCGCTCGCGGTGCTGACCCTCCCGGTCATGCTCATCTCGGTCGACATGACCGTGCTCGGCTTCGCGGTCCCGCACCTCAGCGAGGACCTGGCGCCCACCGGCACCCAGTTGCTGTGGATCGTCGACATCTACTCGTTCGTGCTCGCCGGCCTGCTCGTCACCATGGGGACGCTCGGCGACCGCATCGGACGGCGCCGGCTGCTGCTCCTGGGCTCGGCCGGGTTCGGCGCGGCCTCGCTGCTCGCCGCCCTGTCCCCCACGGCGGAGATCCTCATCGCGGCGCGCGCGCTGCTCGGTCTCGCCGGCGCGACGCTGATGCCGTCCACCATCTCGCTGATCCGCAACACGTTCCTGGACCGGCGGCAGCGGCTGCTGGCCATCGCGCTGTGGGCGTCGATGTTCTCGGCCGGATCCGCGCTCGGCCCGCTCGTCGGCGGCTGGCTGCTGGAACGCTTCTACTGGGGGTCGGTCTTCCTCATCAACCTCCCGGTGATGGCGCTGATCCTGCTCCTCATCCCGCTGCTGGTGCGCGAGTCCCGTGACCCGGCGCCCGGGCGCTACGACCTGCCCAGTGCCGCGCTGTCGCTGCTGGCCGTCCTGCCGGTCGTCTACGCGGTCAAGCGGCTCGCCGAGGGCGGCTCGCCGGTCGTCGCCGCGGCGGCGGCGGCCTTCGGTGCGGTGGCGGGGTACGTCTTCATCCGCCGGCAGCTCCGGCTGCCCGATCCGCTGATCGACGTCCGGCTGTTCCGCGTACGGGCGTTCAGCGTCGCGGTGGCCACCAACCTGATGGTGGTCTTCGCGATGGTCTCGGCGCTGTTCTTCCTCACCCAGTACCTGCAGCTGGTGCTGGGGATGAGCCCGCTGCGCGCCGGGATGGTGCTGCTGCCCGGCGCCGCGCTCTCGGTGGCGGCGCACTTCGTCGCGGTCGCACTGGCACGGCGGGTGAGCATGGGCACGGCGATCTTCGCCGGGCTCACGCTGGCCGCCGCCGGGTTCGCGGTCTTCACCCAGCTGCCGCTGTCGGGCGGCGTCCTGCCGGTCGTGGTCGGCTTCGCGGCGATCAGCGCCGGTGTGGGGCTCTCCGACACCCTGACCAACGACGCCATCATGGCCGCCGCGCCACCAGAGCGGGCGGGGGCCGCGGGGGCCATCTCCGAGACCGCCTATGAACTGGGCGGCGCGCTCGGGGTCGCCGTGCTCGGCAGCGTGCTCACCGCCAGTTACCAGGCCCGGATCGCGGCACCGGACGGAGTCGCCGGGCCGGCGCTGGACGCCGCCCGCGAGACCCTGGGCGGCGCGGTCACCGCCGCGCAGGGGCTGGCGCCGGACACCGCCGCCGCGCTCGTGGACGCGGCCCGGGTGGCGTTCACCGGCGGCATCCACCTGACAAGTGCGATCGCGACGGTGATCGTGCTGTACGCGGCGGTACAGGCCGGCCTGCTGCTGCGCCGGGTGGGCGGCCGGCCGGGCCGGGACTCCCGTACGGGCGACGGAGCGGCCGGCGACTGACCCGCGGGCGCCTCAGCTCTCGGCGGCCGTGGCCTGGTCGTGGTAGCTGCGGCGGGTGGCGTCGGTGTGCCCGCGCATCAGCTCGGCCGCGCGCTCCTCGTCACCGGCCTCGATGGCGTCGATGATGGCCGCGTGCTCGTCCCACGCCTCACGGCCGCGCTGACGCACCACCAGCGTGTGGTACCAGCGGACGCGACGCGCCACCTGCCCGGCGAGTTCGGCGAGCACCGTGTTGCCCGACAGTTCGGTGATGCGGCGGTGCAGGTCGGCGTTGGCGTCGACCATGTCGTCGGCGTCGGCCCGATCCAGCGCCTCGACCCCGCGGCGCCACTCCTCGCGGAGCCCGGCGATCCCCGCGGCGTCGGCGTTGCGGGCGGCGAGCCGGGCGGACTCCGTCTCCAGCAGGCCGCGCACCGCGAGCAACTGGTCGGCCTCGCTCTCGGTCGGCTGGTGCACGAACGCCCCGTACCCCGGCCGCAGATCCACCCACCCCTCGTTGCTCAACCGCTGCAGCGCCTCACGCACCGGCTGCCGGGACACCCCGAGCTGGTCGGCGAGCTCGTTCTCCACGAGGTGCTGCCCCGGGGGGAGCTGCCGGCGGGTGATGAGTTCGAGCAGCGCCTCGTACACCCTTTCGCGCAGGGGCACGGGGCGTTGCACCCGGGTGGTCAGCAGCCCCTTGGAGAGCCGGGATGAGGCCATGGTCGAAGACTTCCTTATTGAACGCCGTCGGTCGCTGTCAGATGCCGTCGATCGCCGTGGGCCGGCCGCGGCGGGCGCGGTGGCACGGGCGGGTGTGGGAATCGTCCCGCAGTTTACTCAGTGTGGCGCCCCCGGTCCGCCGCCGTTTCGGCCGGGTCGCGGGGCGGGCGGCGTCGATCCGGTGGCCCGGCCGGGCCGGGCCGTCCACACCGCGCGGCAGGAGGGGGCGGACCGGCGCCTCCGGGTGCTCAGCGAACGAGCCCCTGATGGGCGGCGAGGCGTTCCAGCAGCCCGGTCAACGTGGCCCGCTCCTCCGGGGACAGCGGGTCGAGGACCTCCTGTTCGTGCCGCCGGAACGCCGCCGCCACCGCGCGCAGCGTCCGGTGCCCATGGTCGGTCAGCGTGACGAGCCGGGTCCGCCGGTCGCCCGGCGGCACCGCGCGGCGCACCAGGCCCTGTTGCTCCAGTTCGTCCACCAGCACCACCACCCGGCTCGGGCGCACCCCGAACTGCTCGGCCAGCTCCCGCTGGCTGCGCCCCGGGTTGCCGCCGATCCAGCGCAGCAGTCCGGCCTGCCGCAGGCTGACGCCGGTCCGCGAGACCCGCTCGGCGAACCGCGCCGCGGCGTGCGATCCCAGCTGGGTGAGCAGGAAGGCCGCCCCCTCGGGGCCGGTGGCGGAGGCCGTGGTCGTCATGCCGCGATGGTAACGACCGGTGCACCGTTCACCCGGGTGAACGGTGCGGCGTGTCGAACGACGTCAGCGCGGCAGCCACAGCAGTTCCGCGTCGGGCCCGGCCCAGCCGGGCGGGATGACGGCGAAGGCGTCGGCACCGGCGGCGCCGCGCAGCGTCCCGGGACGGTCGTGCCCCACCGGTTCCGCCCGTCGGCCGTCCGCGCCGACACGGACCGGGACCAGCCGGGTGTCCACGGCGTGCGGCCGGACCCCGCCGTCGAGCGGTATCCGGCGGGGGGCGCCCGGGCCGCCCGCCGCCGGGTCCGGCCGGCCCGCGAGCGCGGCCAGCAGCGGAACCAGCAGCGTCAGCCCGGCCACCAGCGCGGCGTTGGGGTTGCCGGGAAGCCCGGCGATCACCGTCCCCGGGCGTTCGGGACGGCCGGTGTGCGCGAGAAGCTGCGGGTGGCCGGGGCGGCAGGCGACACTGTCCACGAGCACGGTGGCCGTCAGCTCGTCCAGCGCCGCGCGGAGATGGTCCGCCGGCCCGCGCGAGGAGGCGCCGCAGACCACGACCACCCCGGTCTCGGGCCGCGAGACCGCGGCGTCGAGGGCCGCGACGAGCTCCGCGGCGCTGTCGGCCGCCCGGTCGATGCGGTCCACCCGGGCGCCGGCCCACGCGGCCAGCCCGGGCAGCATCGGCCCGATCGCGTCCCGCACCACGCCGGGCCCGGGGACGCCGGAGGCGGTGACCTCGTCCCCGGTGACCAGCACCGTGACCCGGGGCCGGCGCACCGTGAGCGCGTCGTGGCCGAGACTCGCGGCCAGTCCCAGGACGGTGGGCGTCACGACGGTCCCGGCGGCCAGTACCGCCGCGCCCGCTTCGGTGTCCTCGCCGCACCGGCGGACATGCCGTCCCGGCTGCACCTCGCCCGCCACGGTGCCGCCGCCGCGGTGGGCCGCCTCGTACGGCAGAACGGCGAGCGTCCCCTCGGGCACCACGGCCCCCGTGGCGATCTCCACGGCCTGCCCGGAGCCCAGCGGGGCGCTCGGTCCCTCCCCGGCCAGCACCCGCCCCACGACGGCCCACGGCCCGGCGCCCGCCACCGCGTAGCCGTCCATCGCCGCGGCATCGTAGGAGGGGATGCCGACCAGCGCGAGCAGGTCCTCGGCGAGCGTGGCCCCCAGGGCACCGGCCAGCGGCTCCCGCGACGGCACCGCGGCGCCCGCACGGCCGCCCAGCCACCGGGCCGCCGCCCGCGCCTCCTGCCACGGCACCGGCCCGCGCGCACGCGGACCCCGCTCCCCGCCACGGCCCCGGCCGGCCGCCTCCCGTCGTCGCACGTCTCCTTGTATATCGCCGGCCGGCCGGGTTCCCCGTCACCGCCCCTCGGGACGCCGGTGCCGCCCTGCGCAGCGCCGCATTCGATTTGCCGTCCGCAGAGATTCCGCTACAGTTCTTACTGCACGACGGCACGAACCCCAGGGGGTCGAGCCGGAGGGCACGCGGACGTGGCTCAGCTGGTAGAGCATCACCTTGCCAAGGTGAGGGTCGCGGGTTCGAATCCCGTCGTCCGCTCGGAGATACGGAGGGGCCGCGGCCGCTCCGGCGTGAATCCGGTGGAGTGGCCGAGAGGCGAGGCAGCGGCCTGCAAAGCCGTCGACACGGGTTCAAATCCCGTCTCCACCTCCGAGTACCGGACTCGGGCGATTAGCTCAGTGGGAGAGCGCTACCTTGACACGGTAGAGGTCACTGGTTCAATCCCAGTATCGCCCACCAACAACACAGCAGGTCGGAAGGCTCCTCTGGAGCTTCGGCCGAGACGATCCGGCCCGGATGGGAGACATCCGGGAGATCACCTTTGCAGCGGGCTCCTCCGGGAGCCCGTTTCCCATGTCCGCACGGTCGCGCTCTTCGAGGGACGGCAGGGTGCCGTGGACGTGACGGCCGTCGCTGGACGGGGCGCCGCGTCCCCATTTCCTCATGGCCGGGGCCGCATCCCGGCTTCCAGCGCCGTCGAGTGCGAGGCCGCGCAACGCTGGGCAACGCTACGGTTCGAATGCGCGAGAGGCGCACAGGTGAACTTCGTGCACCTTTTTCAATCGGCCGAAATTCCGGTGCGGGCCGAGGCGTGCGCCCCGGCCCGCACGTGCTTTCCGCACGCGGATATTACCGCGGCGCTTCCATGACGCTCTGATCGTGATCGTGCCATGAAAGATCATTGAGCGGATCTCAGCCGGGGTTGCGGCGGATTCCCGGAAATCCCGGCGGCTCCTGCGCCGAAAATTCTATTATGGCGGCCTCGGCCCCTTGGTATGGAGGTTCTCCATGCACACCGTGGACCCCCTGGCCCACCGTGTCGTCCACCGGTGCGCTCCGCAAGAGTCTCCCCACGACGCCGCGTTCCGGGACGGCTTCTATGGCCGGGGCGGCCGGCCTCCCGGCCATCGCGACAACCCGGGCCGACGCTGAAAGACGCCGGTGAATTGCGGAGGCGGCGTCATGGCGACCCCGGCCGATATCCCGACCGAGTCGGACGATCTGTATTCCGCCCCGTTCCGGCTGCCCTCCGCGACCGCGACCCGGTTCCTCTTGCTGATGGTGGCGACGTTCGGTGCGTCACTGACTGTAATGACGGTTGTCGTCGCCTTTTTCGGGGGCTGGGCACTGCCCGGCATACAGGCATGCGCCGATGCCGCGCGCGCCGGAGTGGGCGAGACCGCCGCACGCACGCTGCTCTACGAGTTCAGGTCCTGCGGCGACCGGGCTCTCCGCATCGCCAACCTCGTGACACTTCTGGCCTGCTCGGCTCCTGTTCTCATCGGCGTCGCCATCTACACCGCCCATCCGTCCCTGCTATTGCGGCGCCTCGCGCCCCTGCGGGACGTCGACGGCGTCCTGCGACGCCGGGCCACGGAGCAGCTGCACGCCGCCTTGGGGGCCTCTCGCTCGCGGGTCAGGCTGCTGATCACCGCCGGGACCGCGGGAGGTGCCAGGGCGTTCGGCGCCTGGGGCCGCTACTGGATCGCCATCGACCGCTCCCTCCTCGCGGTGGACGCCCGACCCAATGGCGAATCGTCCGGACATACCGCTGCGATCATCCACCACGAGGCGGCCCACGTCCGCAACCGCGACATCGACATCACTTACCTCACCATCGGGATGTGGTGGGGGTTCGTGGCCGTTGCGCTGCTGCTCCTGCCACTGCTGTTCCTTGAGCCGGCCGCGCTGTCCTTCGGTCTTCCCCTCGCCGCCGCCTTGGCCGTGCTCACGTACGCCCGCGCGCGTGTGCTCCAGGTTCGTGAGTTCTACGCGGACGCGCGGGCGGCCAGGGATCCACGGATCCGGCACTGCTTGCTGACGTTGTTCGGCCGGCCTGTGCGGCGGACCCGGCCGCTGGAGCGCGCGTGGCGCTCCCTCGGCAGTCCACACCCACGGCCTGCGAACCGCCGCGCGGTGGTCGAGGACCCCTCGCTGCTGCTGCGAGGCGGCTACCTTGATGTGGCCTACGCCGGATGCGCGGTCGGTCTGTCCTACAGTGCCTTCCTGCTGATGGCCGGCTCCTCGACCGGCGTGCAGATCCCCGGCCTGGTCTTCGGCGCGCTGCTCTCGGTCATCCTCACCACGGTCGTCTGGCGGTCGACCACACGGACGCGCGCCCTCGGCCGGCGCCCGCTCCCTGTGGGGCGGATGTCACTCGCCCTGACCGGTGGGATCCTCCTCGGGCAGTTCATGATGCCCCAGCTACACGTGATCACCTGGGGCAGCATGCTGATCACCGCCCCGGGATCGGCCCTGCTCATGGCAGGACTCCTGTGGGGATCGTGCGCGATGGCCATGGGGTCGATCTCGTTCGCCGCATCCTGCTGGATCGGCGCGTCGCGTCGCGTCTGGCCGCTGTGGGCTTGTGCGGCATCGAACGCTCCGGTCATCGCGACCGTGCTGGTCGTGTGGTTCTTCACGACGGCCGCCCATGCGGTCTATCCCGGCTGGTGGTCGCTCATCTCCTGGACGTTCACGTCGCTGGGTGTCAACTGGCAGCTGCCGATGGCCGCCCTGGGCCTGGGGATCGCCTTCCCGCTCACGGCCTGGCTCGCCTGGAGGCCGAAACCGCCTGTTGGCGGCGGTTCGGACGCCGAGTCCCAGGGCAGGACGCTGTGCCCGCCGTGGGGCCCGGTGATCGCGGCGGTGGCGACGGCGGCCGGCTTCATCGTCGCCGTGGACGTGGACGCGCGCGTGGGCGGCCGGATGGACCCGCTCGTGCTCGGAATGGTCGCGGCGGTCGTTGCCACAGTGGCGCTGGCCTGGCTGCTGGGCGGTCGCGGGGCGAGCGGCCGGGTGGTGTGCGCGACCGCGGTCACCCTCTACCTCATCGCGCCGCTCGCACTTCCCGCCATCCACGTCGGGACCAGGATCGGTGCCTGCTTCGACACCCCGGTGGGGCTGGTGAGCTGCTGGGCCGATGTGATTCCCGGGGCGGAGCGGTGGGTGTCCGCCGTGAACACCAGTGTGTTCAACCTGGTCCCGCTTCTGCTGGTGTGCTGCCCGCTGGCGGTCATGGTCTCCAAGGGCCGGGGGATGCTCGGCCGTCCGCCGCGCCCGGTGGTCCCGGCCGTCCGGCGCTGGCCGGGCGTGTCGGCGGCGCTGTTGATCCTTCTCTTCGGGCTGGGAACACCGCTGCTGATCCTGCACACGCGGTCGGCGCCGGGATCCGATGCCGAGCCGTACCCCCTGGACGCTCCCGCCCGGGCTGAGCTGCTCCGGCCACTGGAAGAACAACGGCTTCAGGGCCGTGGCGCCTGCCAGGCGATCGACGAGGCCGGTCAGGACGGCCTCGTGGTGGGTCCCATCCAACCCGGTGGCGGGACGGATCTGGCCTTCGCCAGGTCCGTGCGCGCGATGGGCGCGTCCACCGACCCGGTGCTGCACGCCTTCGCCGAGGCGGCGATCGCGGAAGCGTCCGGGCCTCGCTCCTATACGGTCACCGGTGACGCGGTCGAGGCAGGGCGGCAGTACTGCGCGACCGCTCACCCCGGTACGGGAATCCTGCTGCTCGGCTGGTAGGCGGCCAAGGAACGTCCACGGCGGCAGGCGGCCGTGGCGGCCGTCGCCACGCCCGTACGCTGGCATATCGTCTTTTTCAGAAAAAAGTTCCGTCGGGCTGTCGATCGCGGCGCCTGTCGTTCGACGTCCAGTCGAGAGGCGCCGACCACGGCGCCGTTCCACGAGGGAGAACGACCGTGAAGTACATGCTCATCATGCGGACCACCGACGAGGCCCTTCAGGCCGCCAAGAAGGTGTCGTTCGAGGAGATCATCAACGCGATGGGCGCCTTCAACGAGGCGATGATCAATGCCGGCGTCCTGCTCGCCGGTGACGGACTGGCCGACGCGGAGGAGGGCGCGGTCGTCGAGTTCACCGAAGAGGAGCCGATCGTCACCGACGGCCCGTACGGCGAGACGCACGAGCTGTTCAACGGCTTCTGGATCCTCCAGGTGGCCAGCAAGGAGGAGGCCGTCGAGTGGGCCAAGCGGGTCCCGATCGGCCCCTGTTCCAAGGTGGAGGTGCGCCGCATCACGGACGAGAGCGACTTCGCCGACTTCTCCGAGAACGAGTACATCCAGAAGGAGAAGGGCTGGCGCGAGGAGCTTCCGCAGCAGTGGTAGTGACCGACGACGTGCGCCGCAAGGTCGAGGCGGTCTGGCGGATCGAGGGCGCGCGGGTCGTCGCGACCGTGGCGCGCATGGTGGGCGACGTGGGCCTGGCCGAGGACCTCGCCCAGGACGCGCTCGCCGACGCGCTCGCGCAGTGGCCGGAGACGGGCGTCCCGCGGAACGCGGGCGCCTGGCTCACGGCCGTCGCCAAGCGCAAGGCGATCGACGGCTGGCGGCGCCGGGAACGCCTCGACGAGCGGTACGGTGCCATCGCGCGCGACCTGGAGTCCGCGGCGGAGGACGAGTGGGAGCCGATCGGCGACGACGTGCTCAAGCTCGTCTTCGCCGCCTGCCATCCGGTGCTGGCACGCGAGGCGCAGGTGGCGCTCACGCTGCGGGTGGTCGGCGGTCTCACCAGCGAGGAGATCGCGCGGATGTTCCTCGTGTCGGTGCCGACGATGCAGCAGCGCATCGTGCGCGCCAAACGGACGCTCACCGCGGCCCGGGTGCCGTTCGAGGTGCCCGAGCCGCACGAGTGGCGCGGGCGGCTGGCCGGGGTGCTCGCGGTCGTCTACCTCGTGTTCACCGAGGGCTACGCCGCGACGTCCGGGGACCGGTGGATCCGCGCGGAGCTCGCGGCCGAGGCGCTGCGGCTGGGACGGATGGTCGCGGCGCTGACGCCGCGGGAGCCGGAGGCGCACGCCCTCGTCGCGCTCATGGAGCTGCAGGCGTCGCGCTTCGCGGCGCGGCTGGGCCCGGACGGCAGCCCCGTTCTGCTCGCCGACCAGGACCGCAGCCGGTGGGATCGCGGCCAGATCACGCGGGGGCTGGCCGCGCTCTCCCGGGCGGACGCGCTGGGACGCGGGCGGGGACCATACGGGCTGCAGGCGGCGATCGCGGCCTGCCACGCGCGGGCGGCGAGCGTCGAGGAGACCGACTGGGACGGGATCGTCACGCTGTACGCCGCGCTGGAGCAGCTCACCCGCAACCCCGTCGTCACGCTGAACCGCGCCGTCGCGGTGTCGATGGCGGCGGGACCGGAGGCGGCGCTGCGCATCGTCGACGAGCAGCTGGACGCGGAACGGCTCCGCGACTGGTATCTGCTGCCCAGTGTCCGCGGCGAGCTGCTCGCCCGGCTCGGCCGCTGCGACGAGGCGCGGGCGGAGCTGCGGCGTGCGGCCGACCTCGCCGGCAACGAGCGGCAGCGGTCCGTGCTGCTGGGCAAGCTCGCGGAGCTGTGACCCGGACCGGCTCCGCTTCGCCGTCCCCGGCCGCGACGCGGCCGGGGACGCGACGTCGTGCCGCCGGCCGCCCGCCGCGGTCCGCACCGCGCGGGCGTTGGGGCGGCCCGGTGGGGGCTCAGCAGCCGGAGCCGGTCTGGGTGAGCAGGCCCAGCCGCCACGGGAGCTGGGAGTAGTCGCCGCTGGAGGCCGGATCCATGCCCTGGTAGAGGTAGCGCAGGCCGCAGGGGTCGATGCGCATGGTCTGGTCGATGCCGGCGCGCACCATCTCGCCGTGGCTGATGTCCTCGGTCCACCGCCCGCCCGGGAAGGTGACGTTGGCGGCACCGGCGAAGGGGGCGTTCTCGGTGGCGGCGAGCGGTGTCCACGCGCCGTCGATGGCGTCGGAGGTCCAGGACCGGAAGTAGCGGCGGCCGGTGGCGCCGATGGCCTCCACGAGCAGCAGGTACTCGCCGGAGTCCGCCACCTGGTAGACGTTGCTGGCCTCGAAGAGCGCGAACCTGCTGTCCTCCAGGGCGATCCGGGTGTCGGTGAAGCCTTCGGGGAAGTCCGCGACGCTGGTCCGGGCCCGGTACAGGTGGCCGTTGTCGTCGGAGGAGAACAGGTAGCAGTTCGCGGTGTCGCAGATGACCCAGAAGTCCAGCCAGGTGCCGTCCCCGCGGTTCTCCTCCACGATGGGCGGCACCTCGTCCTGGAAGGTGCGCGGGGCGGACCAGCTGTCCGGGTCGCTGATGTCGGTGGTGGTGGAGTAGGTCGGCATGGGGCTCTGGAAGACCAGGTACCACGTCTGCTGCGGGGCGAAGTAGAACACCTGCGGTGCCGCGCGGTAGCCCGGCCCGATGGGGGTGGTGTCCAGGTGACGCTGCGGCGCGGTGGCCGCCTCCTCCCAGGTCTCGAAAGCGGTGTAGGTCAGGCTCCAGGAGCCGGCGGTGTCGGCCGTGGTGGCGAACACGTGCCAGCGTCCGTCGTGGTGGACGACCGTGGGGTCCTTGATGGACACGATGTCGTGCTGGGCGTCCGGCTGCGGGCTGATCAGCACGTCGCTGGAGGACCACTGGAACTCGGTGGGCAGAGCGGTCGCCGCCTCCGCCGGTGCCAGGGTCGTGGAGCTCAGGACGGCGACGGCCGCGAGGGCGGCGACGCCGTGTCTTCTTCGCGGAGCGGTCATGGTGTTCCTCGACGCGTGGGGGATGGATCGCTGCGTGGATCGAAGCGGCCGGGGCTGCGAAGGAGTGCGAAGGAGAACTCACCGGCGGCGGCCGCACGAAAGGATCAAGAGAGCGTTGTTAGCGCTCACAATCCGGTTCGGAGGACCCGCCGCCTTTATGTTTCGGAAATTTGCCCGAAACGCTATTCCGCGCCCACCGGGGTGTCAAGAGCGGCCGCCGGCGCGGTTTCTCAGACCTTTCTTACTTCCGCGGACTATCGTGCCCGGGCCGCCGAGAGGGTGTCCGCGGCGCGGGCGACCGTGGAACGGGGAGGGACATGCAGCAGCGAGGTCCGGGGAACACGAGCACCGCCGCTCGCATCCTCCTCGTCGAGGACGACCCGAACATCCTGGAACTCCTGACCGCGTCCCTGGAGCTCAGCGGCCACACGGTGCGCGGGGCGGCCGACGCGGACGCCGCGCTGGCCGCGGCCGCCGCGTCCCCAGGGCCCGACATCGCGCTCGTGGACGTCATGCTGCCGGGCCGCAGCGGGCTGGACCTCATCGCCGAACTGCGCACGCTGCACCCCGGTCTGCCGGTGCTGCTGCTGACCGCGCGCGGATCCGTCGAGGACCGCGTCCGGGGGCTGCGAGCGGGCGCGGACGACTACGTGACCAAGCCGTTCAGCCTGGAGGAGGTGCTGCTGCGGCTGCAGGCCGTCCTGCGTCGCACCGGGACGTCCGGCCGCGCGCAGGAGGAGACCTCACTCCGGTACGCGGACCTGGAATTGTCCGAGGACGCCCACGAGGCGCGGCGCGGCGGCGTGCCGATCCGGCTCTCCCGCACCGAGCTGGCGCTGCTGCGCTACCTGATGATCAACGCCGGCCGGATCGTCAGCAAGACGCAGATCCTGGACCGGGTGTGGGGCGGGGAGTCCGGTGATACCCGGGTGGTGGAGACTTACATCAGCTACCTGCGGCGCAAGATCGATACCCGTTACCCGCCGCTGATCCACACCGTCTGGGGCGTGGGGTACACGCTCCGGCTGAACGCGGCGGACCGTTCGTGAGCGCGGCCGGCCGCCGGTGGCGGTCCAGGAGCCTTGCCCGACGGCTCCCGCTGGCGGTGCTGTGCCTGACCGCGGTCGCGCTGCTCGCTTTCGGCGGCGTGGCCACGGTGCTGCTGCACCGTTCCCTGATGGACGAGGTGGACTCCCGCCTGCATGACCTCGCCGATGCACCGCACCGGGGCGCCCCGCCGCCCGGCGGCCCGGGAGAGCATCGTCCGCCGCCGTTCCCCACCGACTTGCGCCTGCTGCGGGTGGGAGCCGACGGCCGGGTGCTCGACGTGGTCGGGCGTACCGAGCCCGACGACCCGCTGCCCGACGTCGCGGGACTCGCCATCGACGACCTGCTCGCCCGCGAGGGCGAGCCCTTCACCGTGCCGGGCACCGGCGAGAGCCGATGGCGGATCATCGCCTCCGACGGCGGGGACGGCACCGTGCTGGTGACCGCGCAGTCGCTGGCGGAGGTGCACGGCACGCTCACTCAGCTGGTCGTCATCGAGGTGGGCGTCGGCCTGGCGGTCCTGGCCGCGCTGGGGATCGCGGCCGTGATGACGGTGCGGATGCAGCTCCGGCCGCTGCACGAGATCGAGATGACCGCGCAGGCCATCGCGGCCGGCGACCTGGAGCGGCGGATCGCCGACCAGGATCCCGGCACCGAGAGTGGCCGGCTGGGTGCGGCTCTGAACGTGATGCTCGGCGAACTGCTGCGGGCGCTGTACGAGCGCGACCGCTCCGCCGCCGCGACCCGGCGGTTCGTCGCCGATGCCTCTCACGAGCTGCGCACCCCGCTCTCGTCCATCCGCGGCTTCGCCGAGCTGTACCGGCAGGGACGCGCCCAGGGGCTCGTCGCCGAGAACGCGCACGCCGACCGCTGGTTCTCCCGCATCGAGTCCGAGGCGGCCCGCATGGCGGGGCTGGTGGAGGACTTGCTGATGCTGGCCCGCTTCGACGAGGCGCCGCACGTGGAGTACGCGGACGTGGATCTGCGCCGGATCGCCGAGCACGTCACCGCCGATGCCCGGGCGCGCTTCCCCGGCTCTGCCGTGACCCTGCGCGCCCCGGACCGGGTGCGGGTGCTCGGAGACGCCGACCGGCTGCGGCAGGTGCTGGACAACCTGGTCGGCAACGCGCTGACGCACACCCCGGCGGGCACCCCGGTCGAGGTCACGGTGCACAGCGCGGCCGCAGAGCAGCCCGTGGACGCGGTCGGCGTCGGCGAACTGCCCGAGGGAGTGTCCCGGGTGGCGGTGCTGACGGTACGCGACGAGGGACCGGGAATCCCCGAGAAGGAGCTGGGCCGGGTGTTCGACCGCTTCTACCGGGTCGACGAGTCGCGTACCCGGGGCGGGACCGGGCTGGGACTGTCCGTCAGCGCGTCGCTGGTGGCGGCCCACCACGGACGCATCTCGGCCGACTCGCGACCGGGGGCGGGCAGCACGTTCCGGGTCGTCCTGCCCGCGGAGTGACGAGCACGACCAGAAACACCCGGCGGCCGGCCCCCGAGTGTCCGGAGCCGCCGACGCCGAACCCGAAGGCCCGAACTCGTTAGCGGGGCAGGACAACGAGAGGACGAGGGCGACCGGGGGAGGTACCTCGTCCGTTCGCCTGGTGCCGGCGGCCGGCACCAGGCGAACGGTGGGGACACCGGCTACTCGCCGTCGGCTCCCGCCCCGCCGAATGGGGCGTCCTGCGGGTCCGGCGGGGTGTCGGAGACGGCCGTGACTTGCTCGGCCAGCTCGGCCCTGGCCTCGTTGACCCCGTCGTCGCCGACGTCCGCCGCGCGGTCGGCGATCGCGTCCACCAGTTCCGCGGCGGTTCCGCTCGCGACGAGTTCGGCGTACAGCTCGGCATAGGACCGCTCGTACAGCTCCAGGAAGCCGTCGGCGGCGAGGAAGCGCTCGCGCAGGGCACCGCTGCCGCCCATCCCTGGGCCGCCGCCCTCCGCACCGTCCGGTGGCTCCATGCCCTCGGGAGGTTCCATCCCCTCGGGGAGCTCCATGCCCTCAGGGAACTCCATGCCCTCGGGGGGCTGCATCCCCTGCGGCTCGCCGTCCGGCGGCATGCCTCCCCCGCCCGGCATCCCGCCCATGCCGGCGAACGCCAGGTTGAGGTCCCACGACACCACCGTGAAGCGCCCCCGTTTCGCGTCGTACCAGAGGTAGTAGTTGTTCCCCGGCCCGTGCATGGCGTCGAAGTTGGACATCAGGTCCTGCAGGGCCAGATAGCGGGCGAAGGCGTCCACGTCCAGCCGGGCGTCGAGCTCCCGGGCGAAGGTCGCGTCGTCCGACTCGGCGACGAACTCCAGCAGCGACATCACCGGCTGCAGGTCGTAGGTGTGCTCGGCGTTGATCTGGTCGAAGGACTCCTCGTAGTCGGTGGGGTCGTCGCCGAGGTGGTCGAACGTGCCACCCGCCCGGGCCTTGTAGAGCACTCCGTCCCCGCGGTCGTTCGCCCAGGCGGCGTCCGGCACGTCAAGGAGCAGCCGGGCTACGGGGTCGCCGCCGTTCACGCCGAACGTGGTGAACGTGTAGTCCTGCGTGGTCTGCCCGTCGGCCGCGGTCAGCTCCAGCGCCAGCGCCTCGTTCAGCGCGGTGCCGGAGACGCTCGTGGCCGGGCGCAGGGTGATCTCGGTGTGCCCCTGGTAGGCGCGGCCCTCCACGAACTCCTCGAAGCTGATCAGCCACGGGAGGTTCTCGGGCTCGTCCTCGGATAGCTGGATCATGCCGCCGCCGGGGCCGCCGTTCGGTCGCGCACCGTCCGCCGAGTCGTCGGCCGCGCCGTCCTGCGGCGGGTCCGGCGGCGCCGCGCCGGTTTCGGGCGCGGCCGACGCGGCCGGATCCCGGGCTTGAGCTCCGCCGCCATCCGGTACGCCGGGGAAGTCGCCGCCGCGCAGGCTCATCAGGGTGGAGTTGCCCTTGAGCCGCAGCCCCACGTCGTTGATCGCGGTGCCGTCGATGGTGATGTCGGCCCGGATGAACTCCTTCTCCCCCTCGGTGCGGAAGGTGCTCATCATGTCGGCGTACTCGGTCTCATCGAACGTGACCTCGATGGCGTGCGGACCGTCGTCGAAGAGGTCGCCCTCGCCCGCGATGTTCTGGGTGACGGTCTCGTCGGAGATCAGCTCGGAGGTGATGTAGGGGCGGACCCGGGCCTCTCCGAAGACGACGACGAGGGCCAGCAGCGCCACGCAGGTGGCGGCGGCCGTCCGCCAGTGCCGGCGGAGACGGACGGGGACGCGGTGCCGCAGCCGTCTCCTCGACGGCCGCGCGGGGTCGGCGGTGCCGTCTGCCATGGTGGTCACAGGTCCGTCTGGTCGTAGCCGGTGAGCACGGTCGCCTTCTGCCCGGCTGTGCGGGAGCGCAGCCGCTCGACGAGGTCGTGCGGCGTGACCCCCTTCTTCAGCCGTGCCGTGTAGGTCAGCTCCAGCAGGGAGCCGCCGCGCACCGACTCGGTGCTGATGAGCTCGGACTCCTCGGTCGTGGCGATGAGCACGTCGCCGACCGCTGCCGTGTGGTCGCTTCCGTCGGCGGGGACCTGGACCTTGACGACCTGCCGGACGACGTTGAGCGCGAACCAGTTGAAGCGGTGCATGAGGAGGATGACGGCGCAGATGGCCACGGTCGCGATGACCGCCAAGGTGTAGAACCGCGTGCCGCACGCCATGCCGACGCCCATGACGAGGAAGATGAACCCGACGTCGCGGGTCTCCTTGATCGCGTTGCGGAACCGCACCACCGACAGCGCGCCCACCAGGGCGAACGCCCGGGCGATGTTCGAGCCGACGACCAGCATGATCAGGGCGATGAGCATGCCCAGGACGATCAGCGTGTGCACGTAGCTCTGGCTGTAGGAGATGTTGCGGTGGGTCGCCCGGTAGGTCCAGGCCACGACGAGGCTGGTCAGGAAGGCCAGCGACAGCGCCAGGACCACGTCCGTCACGCTGAACGTGCCGGAGAGGTCCGAGATGCCGAAATCGAGATTCATGTCTGGTCGGACTGCCTTTTCGTGCTCACGGGTGGAAGAGGACGGGGTCGGGGCGGCGGTCTCAGGCCGGTCCCGGCGTGTGGAGGGGCGGGCGGGCCTCTTCGGTCACGTCCTCGGCGGGGACGTGGAAGACCGATCGGGGCGCCTTGCCGAAGGCCTCGACGCTCTGGCAGTACTTGGAGATGCGCTGGACCTGCAGCCCGAACCGGGCGGCCATGTCGGTCACCCAGTAGGGGGCGCGCTCGTTCGCCTTGACCTCCATCACGACGAAGTGCGGGCTGATGATGTAGCGGCTCTCGCTCTCGGCGCGCAGATCGAAGTCACGGTCGCGGCCGCGCACCCGGTGGTCCAGGGTCACCCGCAGCCCCAGGTCGGCCTCCGTGCCGACGTAGGGAACACGGCGGTAGCCGGTCATGGCGGTGGGACGCAGCTCCAGCCGGTGGACCAAGTCCAGCACCTCGTCCACGAACCCCTGGTCCGCGCCGGGGTGCTCGATGCGGACCCGCCGGTCGCACAGGTCGCGCGCCAGGTCGTAGGGCAGCAGCACCCGCCGCTTCTGGGTGACGCGGTTGACCCGCTGCTTGATCTCCACCGACACCGGGCAGTCGTCGGCGCCGGTGCCGAGGTCTCCGTACCGGCGGATGCGCAGCTTCCGCCGGAACTTCAGGCCTTCGATCTTCTCCCAGTAGAAGCGCAGGCCCTGGGTGTCGTAGTAGAGGCTCCACACGGTGTAGCCGTCGGGGCCGGCGTTGCGGTCCGTGTGCATGCGCGCGGCCAGTTCGGCCCGGATTTCGGCCTCCTGGGTGACGGGGACGAGGTACTTGAGCTCGTAGCGGTTGAACGCGTGCAGCCTGCCGGGCGCCCGCAGCCGGGCGCCCGGCCCGGTGCGCGAGGCCCGTGGCTCGCGGGCCGCCGGTTCGGAAACGATCTGCCGAAGTGTCGCCATGCGGTCTCCCTCCGTCATCGGTGACGACGGGGAGAACACAACCCGACCCCTCCGTGAAGAGACGCAGAAGTTCCTGGGAAAAGTCTGAGCATTCCCCCAAAACCGCAGTTCGTGCGGGACGCGCCGTACGGGGTAAGAGTTCGGCTAGAGGTACCGGAGCCGGGGCGTGCGTCCCGGCTCCCGGACGCGTAGGGGGAGTCCGGGGGAGTTCGGCGGGGCCGGGGCGGCGTGCCCGCGCGAGGTCGCGCTCCGCAGGCGGAACCCGGCCCCGGGGGACATGCGCACGGGCGGGGGCCGTCGTGCCCGGACGGCCGCCCGGCCGGGCGCCGAGGGGGACTCCGCGACGCCCGACCGCACCGGCCGCCCGGCAGGGCGCCACCGAGAGAAAGCGCGATGCCTATGAGCGGCGGAAACACCTCCAGCGGCGAACTCGCCGACGGAACCGGCCCGGAGAGTTCGCAGCGCGCCCGGCGGGAGGGCGACGGCGACTACCGCAAGCTCCTCGGGACCCGCCAGGTCCGGATGATCGCCCTGGGCGGCGCGATCGGCACCGGGCTCTTCCTCGGAGCGGGCGGTCGGCTGGCCACCGCGGGCCCGGCGCTCGTCCTCGTCTACGCCGTCACCGGGTTCTTCGTGTTCCTGATCCTGCGCGCCCTGGGCGAGTTGGTGCTGCACCGGCCGAGTTCGGGGGCGTTCGTGTCCTACGCGCGCGAGTTCTACGGGGAGCGCACGGCGTTCGTGGCGGGGTGGATGTACTGGATGCTGTGGGCGCTGACGTCCGTCGTCGACGTGACCGCGGCCGCCACCTACATCCACTACTGGGGGTTCTTCACCTCGGTGCCGCAGTGGGTGCTCGCCCTCGGCGCGCTCGCCGTGGTGCTCCTCGTCAACCTGCTGTCGGTGCGGGTGTTCGGCGAGCTGGAGTTCTGGTTCGCGATGGTCAAGGTGCTCGCGCTGTCGGCGTTCCTGCTGATCGGCGGGGTCTTCCTGGCCATGCGCTTCCCGGTCGACGGGCGGCCGCCCGGGCCGGCGCTGGTCGCCGAGCACGGCGGGCTGCTGCCGCACGGCCTGCTGTCCGTCGTGGTCGTGGTCGCCGGTGTCGCCTTCGCCTACGCCAGCGTGGAGCTCGTCGGCATCGCGGCGGGCGAGACCCCGAACCCCGAGAAGGTGATGCCGCGGGCCATCAACGGCGTCGTCGCGCGCATCGTCGTCTTCTACGTGGGCTCGGTGCTGCTGCTGGCCCTGCTGCTCCCGCACACCGCCTACACCGCCACCGAGAGCCCGTTCGTCACGTTCTTCTCACGGGCCGGTATTCCCTACGCCGCCGACATCATGAACTTCGTCGTCCTGACCGCCGCGCTGTCCAGCCTGAACGCCGGCCTGTACTCCACCGGGCGCATCCTGCGGTCGATGGCGATGTGCGGCGAGGCGCCGAGGTTCACCGCCCGGATGACCCGGTCGGGTGTCCCGGTGGGCGGGATCCTGCTCACCGCCTCGGTGACGCTGGTGGGAGTGGGGCTGAACTTCGTCGTTCCCCGGCGCGCGTTCGAGATCGGCCTGCACGTGTCGGCCCTGGGCACCCTGACCGTCTGGGCGGTGATCGTGCTCTGCCAGTTGCGGCTGTACCGTCTCGCGCGCGAGGGCAGGGTGGCCCGGCCCGCCTTCCGCATGCCGGGGTCGCCCTACACCTCGATCGCCACGCTGCTGTTCGTGGCCGGGGTCCTCGTGGTGATGGCGTGGGACTATCCGGTGGGGACGTACACGGTGGCCTCGATCGGCGTCATCGTGCCCGCTCTCGTCGTGGGGTGGCTGTGCGCGCGCAGGCACGTGGCCGGCACCGGCGCCGACGTCCCGGAGCGCACGCGGGTGTGATCTCCGCGGCGGGTGCGGCACGGAGTCACGCGGACGCCACTGTGACCGATCCCGCAGGGCACGAACCCCACCCATAGTATGAAAGTCGTCGTACTATGACGCGTGTCGTAACGGCCTGGTGGCCGCCCGTGCCGCTCTGTCCCCGACTCCGGAGGAGACTCTCCCGTGAGCGCCCTGTTCACCCCGCTGACCCTGCGGTCGGTGCAGATCCCCAACCGCGTCTGGATGTCCCCCATGTGCATGTACTCCGCGGCCCCCGACGGCCCGGAGACCGGCGCGCCGACAGACTTCCACCTCGCCCACCTGGCCGACCGGGCCGCCGGCGGCGCGGGCCTGGTGATGGCCGAGGCCACCGGCGTACTCCCCGAGGGCCGCATCAGCCCCTGGGACCTCGGCCTGTGGAACGACCGCCAGCAGCAGGCGTTCGCCCGTGTCACCGCGGCGATCCGCGCCCATGGCGCGGTGCCCGCCATCCAGCTCGCGCACGCCGGGCGCAAGGCGTCCGTGGACCGGCCCTGGCTCGGCGGCGGTCCCGTCGCCGAGGCCGACGGCGGCTGGCGGCCCGTCGGCCCCACCGCGGAGCCCTTCACCCCGGACCATCCGACGCCCACCGAACTCACGACCGAGGAGATCGGCCGGCTCGTGCGGGCCTTCGCCGACTCCGCCCGGCGCGCCCGCGCCGCGGGCTTCGACGTCGTGGAAGTGCACGGTGCCCACGGCTACCTGCTCCACTCGTTCCTCTCCCCCGCCACCAACCGCCGCACGGACGCCTACGGCGGCGGCTTCGAGAACCGGCTGCGCTTCCCGCTGGAGGTCGTCGACGCCGTGCGGGCCGTGTGGCCCGAGGAGCTGCCGGTCCTCTTCCGCACCTCGGCCACGGACTGGGTCACCGAGGACCCCGACGACGACCGGAACGGCTGGACCGGTGAGGACACCGTGCGCCTCGCCAAGGAGCTCCAGGCCCACGGGGTCGACCTGCTGGACACCTCCACCGGCGGCCTGCTGCCCGGCGCCCGGATCCCGACCGGGCCGGGCTACCAGGTTCCCTTCGCGGCCCGGGCCCGCGCCGAGGCCGGCATCCCCACCGGCGCCGTGGGCCTGATCACCGACCCGCGCCAGGCCGAGGAGATCGTCGCCACGGGCCAGGCGGACGCCGTCCTGCTCGGCCGGGAACTCCTCCGCGACCCCTACTGGCCGCACCGCGCCGCCCGCGAACTGGGCGCCGAGCCGCGGTGGCCGGCACAGTACGGCTACGCGGTGTGACCCGGCTCCGGAACGGCCGCGTGCCGGGCGACCGTGCGGGCGAACCGGCGGTACAGCGCCCGGCCGGGCGAACCACCGGCGCCGAGGTGGCGGCGGCCGTTCCCCGATGAACGGAAGGGCGGGCGCTCCGCGCGAACGTTCGCGAACGCCCGCCCGGGTTCCCGCTTAGCGCCATCCGAACATTTCCCCCGTCGTCTCTTAACGCCGACCGGGACCACCCCTGAGGTGAGCCCGGGCCACCGGGTCCGACGTGTGGTGACGGTGCCGGAGATGGGGAACGTGTTCGTGACGCTGCAGGTGCTCGCGATCGTCGCGGCGGCCCTCGGGGTGGTGCTGTGGGGCAGAGCGATGCGGGCACGGCGACATCGGCCGGGTATCGTCCGGCCCGCGCGGGCGACGGCCGGCCGGCTCGCCATCGGCACGGGCCGGGCTCCGGCGCCGGTCGTCTTCAGCGGCACGGCCGGACCGGCGTCGCAGGGGACGCTGATCGGTCCACTGCCGGGGCGGGTGTGCGTGTGGTACCGGGTCGAGGTGCCGTCCCACCTGCCGACACCACGCACTCCAGCGACGACATGGTGTTCTCGGCGAGCTGCTCCTACCGCGAGTGGGTGCCGCTCCCCGGCGAGCGGCTGCTGGACACCGGGCACGCCCAGCGGCGGGACGGCCGGGTCGTGATCGCGGGCACGACCGAGCGGCGGCTGGAGATCTCCACCCGTCCGCTGCGGGTCCTGCCGGCCGCGGACCGGCGCCGCGAGGCCGCCGTATTCGCCGTGCTACCGGCCGCGAGTCGCTCCTGGGCGTCCTGGCCGTCATCGGTTCCGAGTAGCCGGGGCGTGTTTCGGTACGGGACCGGGCGGGGGCCGACCACCGGCCGCTCCCCGGGCCCGTCGGGGCCCCGATTTGGACATCCGGCGCCGGGACGGCCAGTATGGGGAACGGCGCCACGCGCGCCTGGTGTGCCGGGAAGTCTGGTCGGCGTTGTCCGTATCCGTGCCGATCGTCCCGGGAGCACCCGCCGTGCCGACCTCGTCCGCCACTTCGCCGTCCACCGCCATCGGCCGGATCGCCGACGCGCTCCGCGGTGACACCGTCGGCGGCCTGCTGCTGCTCGCCGCCGCCGCGGCCGCGCTGGTCTGGGCCAACTCCCCCGCCGCCTCCTCTTACGAGACGTTGCGGGACCTCTCCTTCGGGCCGGAGGCGCTGCACCTGCACCTCTCCCTGGGCTCGTGGGCGGCCGACGGCCTGCTGGCGGTCTTCTTCTTCATCGTCGGCAGCGAACTGAAGCAGGAGTTCGTGCACGGCGAACTGCGCGACCCGCGCCGGGCGATGCTGCCCATCGTGGCGGCGGTCTGCGGCATGGTGGTCCCCGCCGCCATCTACGCCGCCGTCAACCTCGGCAGCCCCGAGACGCTGGGCGGATGGGGCATCCCCATGGCGACCGACATCGCCTTCGCCCTGGCGGTTCTGGCGATCGCCGGCCGCGGGCTGCCGCCGGCGCTGCGCACCTTCCTGCTCACCCTCGCCATCGTGGACGACCTCGGGGCGGTGCTGGTGATCGCGGTGTTCTACACCGACCACATCGCCCTGGCGCCGCTGGTGGGCGCGCTGGCGGGTTTGGCGGTGTTCGGCCACCTGCAGCGCGGCCGGGGCCTCGGGGCCGCGCTGAACGCCTCCCGGATCCCCAACTGGGCGGTCTACCTGCCGCTCGCGGCGGTCATCTGGACGCTCGTGCACGCCGGTGGCGTGCACGCCACCATCGCCGGGGTCGCCATGGGCCTGCTCATGCGCACGTCCACCGCTCCCGGCGAGACCGCGTCGCCGAGCCACCGCGTCGAGCACCTGCTGCGGCCGTTCTCCGCCGGTGTCGCGCTGCCCGTCTTCGCGTTCCTCTCGGCGGGCGTCGCCTTCGAGGGTGCCGGCCCGGTGCTGGGGGACCCCGCCGCCCTGGGGATCGCGGCCGGGCTGGTCGTCGGCAAGCTCGCCGGCATCCTCGGCGGGTCGTGGATCGCCACCAGGGTGACCGCGGCGGAGCTCAACCCGACGCTGCGCTGGATCGACATCGCCGGTCTGGCGCTATTGGCCGGGATCGGTTTCACCGTGTCGCTGCTCATCGCCGACCTGTCCTTCGCGCAGGCTCCGCAGACGCTGGCGCACGCCAAGGCCGGCGTCCTGCTCGCCTCGCTGACGGCGGGCACGCTCGCCGCCATCATCCTGAACGCCCGTGCCCGCCGCCTGCGCCGCGCCGCCTGAACCGGCGGCCGGCCGGGCCGGCGCCTCCACCCCCAATGTGATCGGACGTGTCGATGCCCCTCTCCGGCGGCCACGGGATCTACCGCTCACCGGCCGGCCGGCACGCGGTGCGCGCGTGGTGCCGCCAGGCGCTCGCGGCCTGGCCGGAGCTGCGCGCCCGCACCCTGGAGTCCCCTCGTCTCGGCCACACCGCCGTCTTCCACGCGCCGGGCGGGCCGGGCACACCCGTCCTGATCCTTCCCGGGACCAACTTCAACGCCGCCACCACCGTCCCCGTCGCGCGCGTGCTGGCCGCCGACCGCCCGGTCCACCTGGTGGATCTGCCCGGGCAGCCCGGGCTCAGCGACGATCGGCGGCCGGGAGGCGACCGGACGATGGCCTACGGGGCGTGGCTGGAGGACGTCCTTCCCCGCCTCACCGACCGTCCGGTGCTGGTTCTCGGGCACTCGCTCGGCGCGGCGGTGGCCTTGGCGGCGTCCCCGTCGCCGTTGGCCGCCGGGCTGCTGCTCCTCAACCCGGCCGGGCTGACCGCGGCGGTGCTCAGCCCGGCGCTGATGCGCGTGACCGTGCCCTGGCTGCTGCGGCCGGGAGAGCACCCGAGCGCCCGGCTGGTCGCCTTCATGAGCGGCACGTCCGGCAACCGGGCGGACGCCCGCTCCGCCGCGCGCTGGCTCGCGCTGGTGGCACGGCACAGCCGCACCGGCCTCGCCCCCGGCCCGCTTCCCGCGCCCGTGGTGGCGCGCTGGAGCGGCACGCCCGTGCGGGTCGCCACCGGCGCCCACGACCGGTTCTACCCGCCCGCCCGTCTGACCGGCCCGGCCCGGCGGCTGCTGGGCCGCACGGTGCACACGTTTCCCGACGCGGGCCACCTCGCCCTGCACGAGGAGCCGGAGCGGGTCCGCCGGCTGCTGCGCGACCTCGACGCGGGCTGACGGCGCACCGCCCCTTGAGGGCGAGCGGCTCCCCCGCCGCATGCCGCGCGAGGAGTACCCGCCCGGCATCGCGGACACGGTCCACGACGCTTCCGGCCGGCGGGGTCGCCCCCTCCCACCACGCCGGACGAGGCCGTGTGACGCTGCGCCCGCGGGGGGCGGTCATCGCGATCCTGCGGAGGGTTCTCGGTACCATCTGCGGACCGGAGGACGCGAGGTGCCGGGCCGCCGCATCGGGGCGGGCGCCGTCCGGGGACCCGACGGCAGGAGGACCACGGTGACGGCGGACGCGGCCGGGGACGGTGAGGTCACCCGGCCGTGGGTCGTGAGCAACAACTACGTCAACTATTTCCGGGTCAAGGCCGACTCCGGGGACGGGCCGCCCCGGGTGTGGCGGCTGCGGGCGCGGCGGCGCCGGCCGCAGTTCGACGTGACGGCGTTCCCGCCCGGTGTGGTGGCCGTCGGGGTGCAGGAGCTGGGCGTGGCCGCGCCGGCGCGGATGGACACGCTGGGGCGGTGCTGGGAACAGGTCGGCGGCACGCTCGCCACGCTGCCGTTCCGGGTGACGTGGGAGGAGGCGCGCGACCCGCTCGCCGAGATCCACGGGCGGATCGCCTCGGTGGGGTGCGCCGGGCTGCCGAAGCACAACGCGCCTCCGCTGCGCGACGCCCGGGGACGGCGGCTGCGGCAGCAGCCCGACCGCCCCGAGTGCCATTCGGTCGCGACGGTCCAGGCCCAGTTCATGACCACCGAGCGCGCGGTGGCGCACCTCGCCCACCGCTATCCCGGACTCGCCGCGGAGCTCGGGCACCCGCCCGAGGAGGTGCTGCCGCTCGTCTGGCAGCGCCTGTCAGGGCTTCCCGTCCGGCCGACGGCGCTCACCCACCAGAATCTCACCGGCAAGCACCTGAGCATCGGCCCCGCCGGCTCCGGCGGCGCGGCCGGGCTGCGCGCGTCGGGCTGGGAGTACGCCACGTGCGCCTGCCCGGTCAGCGACGCCGCCCGCTCCGTCTACCTCTGGATGCGCGACGCCGGAGAGCCGCTGGTCTCGGGCGGCGGGCCGGAGGTGTACCGGGCCCGCGTACGGGAACTGCTCGCCCGTGGCCCGGTCGCGCCCTCGGCCGTCACCGACGACGAGCTGGACGTCCACCTGATGCAGCAGGTCGCGCACACCGCCTACGTCGACACGCTGCGCACCGCGGACGCCATCGCGGCGGAGCGGTTCCCGCCCGGCCAGACGGCCGGGAGAACGCTCGACGACCTCGGCCGGCGGCTGGACCAGCTGTCCGTGCTGACCGGCCATCCGCCGCTCGGGCGATCCGAGCTGGGCGAACGGGTACTGCGCGCCGTCGCCGCCCACCGGGAGGTCGCCGCCCGGGACGGGGTGGACGTGGGCGGCTTCGACGAGGTGGAGCCGGCCGTGGACCTCGCCCGGTTCGACCGCCACGTGGCCGATCCCGATGACCCGGAGTTCCTGCCGGCCCGCACCGCCCTCCGCTTCCCGGGGGCCGCGGCCGCGGGGGCCGCCGGGTCCGGAGTCGGCCTGCTGCTGGACGGCGGGCACCCCGCCGCGGAGACGGCCGCCGCCGCGGGCGTCGTCATCGTCGTCCCCGACGACGCGCTGCTGCGCGCCGACCCCGACACGGTCGAGCGGACCCTCGTGGCGGCGGCGCACCGGCTGCGAGACGCCACGGCCGACGACCCCGACGCCTTCCCCGTCCTGGTACCGCCGTCGCCACGCGCGCCCGCCGCGCGCGCCGCGGCCGTCCTGCGGGACGCGGTGGACCGGGTCAGCGCCCTCCCCCGCTTCGCCGGCACGGACCCGCCCGTCGTCGCCGTGCGCGTCGGGCGTCCGGACGCCGGCACGGTCACCGGCAGCTCCGCGCTGGAGCGGGTGCCGCCGAGCGCGCTGCTCGACGTGACGGAGGCGCTGACCGTGGACGGCGAGTCCGCGAGCCGGGGCCTGGAGCACCGGCTGCACGCCCGGATGCGCCTGGCGCGGGCCGCGCGCCACCTGCACCGGATCGACGCGGCCATCCGGGAGCGGACGCCCGCCGACGGCGCGGGGCCACTCGACGCGCTACGCGGCTCGCTGCCCCGGGACCGGGTGCTGACCGTGGCGCGCGAGCGCGCCGGTGACGGCTGGCTGCAGGGACTGCTGTACCTGCCGCCGGACTGCCTCGCGACCCGGCCGCGGCGGCTCCGCGTCGTCCGGGTCCGCGACGAGCCCGCCACCGCCGCTCTGCTGCCGCCGGGTGCCGACCCGGTGCTGTTCCTGCCCCACGACGCCGACGCGGCCGGGGCCGGCGCACAGGCCGTCGTGTTCCACGCCGCGGCCGCCGTCGAGTCCGTCGTGCAGCGCGCCTTCCCGAAGGCGCCGTCGCACCGGGTCACGCCGGTGGGCGACGTGCCGCTCCCGCCCCCGGCCGTTCCCCCGCTCAGACGCCCGAGCTGGTACCGCGGCAAGCCCTACACCCGGGTCGCGCAGCCGGGCGAACGCGTGGTGGTGCACCAGCACCTTCTCGACGCCGTGGGCACCCGCCCGGCCGCCGACGCACGTGGCGGGTTCAGCAACGTGTACTACCTGGACCTGCCGTGGCACGACATGGTGGTCAGCGTGCCACGGCGCACGGCCAAGCACCGGGCGTCGGTCCTGGACCCGCGGATCTTCGTCAACATCGACGACGTCCACGAGGCCGCGTGGTCCCAGGGCGTCCCGACCCCGCCGCTGAACGCCTACGACCGCGAGACCGACAGCTTCACCATCGGCCGGGTGCACGGCCACCCGCTCAACGCGGCGCTGCGCGGCGATCCGAACCGGCAGCCGTCCGCCGGGCAGGTCCGCGACGTGGTGGGGCTCGCCGCGCGGATCGGCGCGGTGGTCCTCGACCCTTCGCTGGAGACGGTGCACGGTTATCCGGGCCCGGACGCCCCGGAGCTGCGCGAGCACGCCGCGCAGGAGCTGCTCGTCATCCACGACACGGTCCTGAGGGAGCTCATGCGGTGCGCCGACGAGGGGGTCCCCGCACCGCTCGGGCTGTACGCGTCGCTGTTCCCCGTGGCGGAGCTGCGCCGGTTCGCCGGCGGCCTGTGGGGCGCGAACCGGCCGGCTCCGGTGGGGCTGCGGCACGGGGACCTGCACGGCGAGAACATGTTCGTGCCCGCCGACCCCGCCGCCTACGGAGGGGCGCCGCTCGTCGCGATCGATTGGGGGCTGGCGCGCCCGCAGACGCTCGCATTCGAGATCGGCCGCGCCTGCCACGTCCTGGGGGCGGACGCCCGGACCCGCGCCCGGTTCGAGGAGGCCGTGGCCGGCGCCTTCTCGCCGCGTTCGCCGGAGGGGCGCTACATCGCCTCCGGGGAGTTCTCCGCGGAGTTCCGGCAGTGGACCCGTGCGTTCGCGATGCGCACGGCGCTCGGCGAGATCCTGTACAGCGCGCAGGAGCTCGCCCGGACGCCGGCCGGCAGGTATCCGGTGCAGGCGCCCCGCATCGTGGCCGCGCTGCGGTCGCGGATGCTGCGCGGAGCGCGGATTCTGGACCCGGACGTGCCGGACGACGCGCTGCGCCGGCTGCTGCCGCGGGCACTGCGCGACATGGCCGAGCGGTACCGGACCGTCGTGCCGCTGGATTCGGAGGTGACGTGGCCGTCCAGCGTCGCGCTCCCCAGCATCCACCCGTTCGGCGACTCCCCCGGCCTGCGGTCGCCGGGCCCGGTCCGCCGCGACTTCCCGTCCGGCCCGCCCCCGAGGTCCCGCCCATCGCGGTGACCGGCCCACACGAACGGGTACGGAACGCACACGTTCCACTGCGTTACGTGACCATCCCCACATAACGCATTGCCGCCTTCACCTTACGGGTGCGCTCCGTGACCATTTGAATGCGTACAGCGACCCCCTAATGTGAAGGAGCTCCCGTTGAGCGACGCGTCCCGCCACGCGGTGGACCATGGCCACATGGACGAGGCAAGAGGCGGGGAGGAGCCGAGCAGAGGACCCGGCCCGGCACGGCCGGGCGACGCCGTCACGGGTCTGCACCACGCGCTCTTCGGCGGTCCGGCCGAGTACGACCGAGTGCACCGTCCGTGGCGGGACCTCCTGGCGACCGGGCCGTTCCGGGCGGGGACGGTCCCGGACGGCGCGGACCGTGTCACCCTCGCCTACCAGCGGCTCCGGCTCATCAACGACGCCCTGGACTCCGCCGCCGACCTCGCCGCCGACCCCACCCGGCTCGCCAGCCTGCACGAGTGGACCGCGCCGCTGGACGGCGGCCTGACCACCATCGCCGGCATCCACTACAACCTGTTCCTGGGCAGTCTGCTCGACCACGACGCACACCCGGATCGGGAGCTGGCCGACCACCTGGCGATGCGGCGGATCGGCACCTTCCTGTGCACCGAACTCGACCACGGCAACGACGCGGGGGCACTGCGCACCACCGCCACCTACGATCCAGCGTGCGACCGCTTCGTGCTGCACACTCCCGATCCGGGGGCGCGCAAGTTCATGCCGAACACCGGCGAGTACGGCGGGCCGAAGTCCGGGCTCGTCGCGGCGCGGCTGATCGCCGGCGGGGACGACCACGGCGTCTTCCTCTTCCTGACCCCACTGACCGACGAGTCGGGACCACTGCCCGGAGTGACCGTGCTCCCCCTGGCCGGAAAGCACGGCAGCCCCGTCGACCACTGCCTCACGTCGTTCGACCACGTCCGGCTGCCCCGCCACGCGATGCTGACCGGCGAGCACGGGCGGCCGGGTCCGGACGGCGTGCCGATCAGCTCCGTGGGCAACCGGCGCAGGCGGTTCCTGCGCGCCATCGACCGGGTCACCACGGGGAAGCTGTGCATGAGCGCGTCCGGGGTGGCGGGTGCCCGTGCGGCGCTGGCCATCGCGGTCCGCTACGGGCTCCACCGGCACATCAGCGGCCCGCGCGGCGGGGCGCGGGTGCCGGTGTTCGCGCACCGCAGCCACCACGGGCCGCTGGTGAGCGCGATCGCCACCGGGTACGCCATGACGCTGCTGCACCGCGACACCGTGCGGCTGTTCGCCGACCGTCCGGCCGGGGCACGGGAGCGCGAACGGCTCGACCGGCTGGTGGCGGTCACCAAGGGCTGGACGACCTGGAACGCGCGGCGGATCATCGTGGAGTGCCGGGAGCGGTGCGGGGCACGCGCGCTGTTCCCCGCCAACCGGCTGTCCCCCCTGTGCGCCGACGTCGAGGGCCTCATCACCGCCGAGGGCGACAACCTGGCCGTCTGGGTCAAGGCGGGCGCCGAGCTTCTCCTCGACCACGACGTCCCCGCGTTCGGCGAGACCCCCGGCGGCCGTCTCACCGACCCGGCCGTGCTGGCCGGCCTGCTCGCCGCGGTCGAGCGCCTGGAACTGGACCGGGCGCGGCGGCGGCTGCGGCAGGCGCCATCCGGTGACCCGCTGCGCCGCTGGAACGCCGCGGCCCCGTACGCGCTGCGGGCCGTCGCGGCGTTCGCCGAGCGCCGCGCCGCCGAGGCGGTGCTCGCCGCCGCCACCACGGCCGCCCCGGGTGCCCGTGGGCCGCTGCTCGACGTGTACCGGCTGTTCGCGCTGGAACGGATCGCCGAGCACGACGGCGACCTGCTGACCGAGGGCCGGCTGACCACCGGCCAGGCCGCCGGGCTCCGGGACACGATCGAGGAGCTCGTGGCTTCGCTGGCCGAGCGGGCGCCGATCCTGGTGGCGGCGTTCGACCTGCCCGAGGGGGTGCTCGCCGACATCCCGATCGCGGGCGCGCGCCCGCACGCCGGACTCGTCGCCATGGACGCGCGGCACCCCGACCGGCCCGCCGCCGTCACTGCGCCCGGCGCACCCGTCACCGCGACGGCGGGGTAGCGGCCCGGTCCGGCAGCGGCCCGCGGCCGGTACGGCCCGGCGGCCCCGGCTCGCCCTACCGCCGCGGCGCGGACGCGGTGGAGTCCCGGATGACGAGATCGGGGGCGAGGACCTCGCGGCGATCGGCGGTGCGGCCGGAGAACCGCTCCAGGAGCATGTCGACCGCCAGGCGGCCCATGACCGTGCGGGGCTGGTCCACGCTCGTGAGGCGCGGGCGGACGGTCTCGGCGAGCACGGTGTTGTCGTACCCCGTGACGGACAGCCGTTCCGGAACCGCGATCCCCATGGCGTGCGCCTGGTCGAGGACGGCGAGCGCCGCCATGTCGTTGACGGCGAAGACCGCGGTGGGGGTGCCGCCGGAGAGCAGTTCGGCGGCGGCCTGTGCGCGGTGCCGGGAGGCGTCCCCGATCTCGACCACCGCCGTGTGGTGGGTGAGGCCGAGGCGCCGCATGGTCGCGCGGTAGCCGTCGCTGCGGGCGCGGGACGCCGGGCGGGCGGTCCCGGCGAGGTGCGCGATGCGTTCGTGGCCGAGCCGGGCCAGATGGTCCACGGCCGCCGCGGCTCCGGCCGCGTCGTCGTTGGCGACGGTGTCCACGCCGGCCGGCTGCCGGGGCGGCCGCCCCACCACGACCACGGGCGCGCGCCGCGCGGCGTCGGTGAGCGCCTGCGGCTCCAGCCACGAACTGATCACCACGACGCCGTCGACGTTGAGCTGGAGCAACGCGTCGAGCTGCTGCTCCAGCCTGCGCCGGTCGCGCCGCCCGTGGGCGAGCAGCACGGTGAAGCCGTTGGCGTCGGCGGTGTCCTCCACCCCGGCGACGACCTCGGTGTGGTACGGGTTCGCCAGGTCCGTCAGCAGCACGCCGAGGATCATGGTGCGCCCCTGGACGAGGCCGCGGGCCAGCACGTTGGACCGGTAGCCGAGTTCGTCGGCGACCGCGAGGATGCGGGCGCGGGTGGCGGCGTTGACCCCGTCGTCGCCGCGCAGCGCCAGGGAGACCAGGGACTTGGAGACGCCGGCCGCGGCGGCGACGTCGACGATCGTGGGGCGTCTGCGGCGCGCGGCCGGGGCGGCGCGGCCGTTCGTCCGGTCGGTCGGCGGGGGCTTCACGGTGCCATTGTGCCGTGGCCGGGCCGGCCGGCCGCCCCGGCCCACCGACTCCTGGAACGTTCCAGACTCGTTCGCCTACGTTCCACCCGAACGTTCACGGGCCGCCGTCGGCCGTGCCTAGCGTCGGTGCCCGACGACGACGCACCCCAGGGAGCCCCTTTGGACGACCTCCGTTCCGCACTCCGGCACCGCCCCGACGCACTGCTCCTCGACTTCGGCGGTGTGGTCTTCCAGACCCGCAAGCGCCCCGGCGGGCGCGCCGAGATGGCCGCCCGCCTGCAAGGCGTCCTGGCCCGTGCCGGGCACACCGTGGACACCGGCACCCTGCTCGCCTCTCTCGACGCCGGCCTGGCCGCGCTCAAGGACTGGAAGAACTCCGCGGGGCGCCGCCTGGCCCCCACGGAGCTCGACCACCGGACGATCTGGACCGACTTCCTGGCCTCCGATCTGGACGAAGCCGCCCGCGAAGTGCTCGCGGGCAGCGCCGGGGCGCTGCTGGCGGAGATGTCGCCGATCCTGTCCGACCACGAGGTGCGCCCCGGTGTGCGGGACCTGCTGGCCGCCGCGGCGGAACTCGGCGTGCGGGTGGGCATGGTCTCCAACGCCCACTCCGGACGGGCGCACCGCGACCTGCTCGACGCCGCCGGTCTCTCCGGCTTCTTCGGCGTGCAGGTGTACTCCGACGAGGTCGGCATCCGCAAGCCGCACCCGGAGATGATCCGGCTGGCGGCCCGCGCGCTGGGCACCGTCGCGGAGCGGTGCTGGTACGTCGGCGACACCCAGGACCGTGACGTGGTGGCCGGCCGCCGGGCCGGCGTCGCCGCGGCGATCCTCACCCGGCACCACCACACCGACAACCCGCCCTACGCCGTCTCGGTGCGCGCCGACGCCGTCTTCGACACGCCCGAGGGGCTGGTCGGCCCGCTGCGGGCGAGCGTGCCCGTGGAGCGGCCGGCGGCACCGCCTCCGGGCCCGCGGTCCACCCCCGCCGTGCCCGCGCGCCCGCTGCCGGCGGCGCTGCTGCTCGACCACGGCGGCGTCATCTCCACCTCCACCCCCGCCCCGGATGCGCGCCGCGCGTTCGCCGGCGAGGTCGCCGCGCTGCTGCGCCGCGCCGGGCACGCGTTCTCCGCCGAAGAGGTCGCCGACGCGATCGCCACGGGGCGCGAGCGCTACCGGGACTGGAAACAGGCGCACGCCGGGAATCCCGTCGTGCCGGAGATCTCCCCGCGCGAGTTCTGGTGCGACCTCGTCGGCCGCGACTGGGCACCGGAGGTCCGGGCGCTGCTGCACGCGGAGTCGGCCAGGCTGACGCTGGGGTACGCCCGGTCCAAGAGCCACGCCGAACCGCGGCCCGGGGTCGCGGAGGTGCTGGCCTTCTGCGCGGACCACGGCGTCCCGGTCGCGGTCGTCTCCAACACGCTGTGCGGCCGCGCCGTCCGCGAGCGGCTCGACCGCCACGGCCTCACCGACCGGATCGGCGTGCACGTCTACTCCGACGAACTCGGGCGCCGCAAACCCGACCCCGCCACCGTGACCACCGCCATCACCGCCCTCGGCGTACCGCCCGCCGGCTGCTGGTTCGTCGGCGACAAACCATGGCGGGACGCGGCCGCCGCCCGCCGCGGCGGGATCGGCACCGTCGTGATCGTCCGCGGCGGCTCCGCCACCGACGAGGAGATCGCGGCATCCCGCATCGGCCCCGCCGAGCAGCGCCCCACCCACGTCATCGACGAGATGTCCGACCTCCTCGACCTGTGGGGCGCCCCGCCCCCCACCCTGCCCGCCTGATCCCCAGCACCCCGAAAGGCCCCCCATGTCGCAGTCCAGCCCGCTGCCCGGCACGCCGGCGCGTCCCGCGTCACGGCCGGGCGAGTCGTCCTCCAGCCAGAAGCTGATGGTCTTCGTCCTGTCCATGACCCTGTTCGGCCTGGCCAACATCGTGACCGAGGTGCTTCCCGAGATCACGGTCGGCCCGGTCGAGCTGTCGGTCTCCTACCTGGCGTTCGTGCCGGTCGTCATGGTGTCGCTGTTCAACCCGCTGTACGCGGCGCTGGGCGCCCCGCTCGGCGAGATCGTCTTCGTCGACCTGCTCATGGGCGACTTCTCCGGCATCGGGGAGATCGAGGGATACCTCCAGATGTTCCTCGGCCTCTACATCGGCGGCTGCCTGGTGCGCGATCCGCGCCGCCGGCCGCAGATCGCCCTGGCCGCCGTGGTCACCGTCGTCGTGGACAAGATGCTGTCCGCCATCGTGGACATCGGCAAGGTGTGGGTGGGCGTCGCCGACGCCGAGTACGTGGAGGGCCTGCCCCAGTCGATCCTGCTCCTGGAGGGAATCGGCTTCACCACCGACCTGCTGATCAGCGGGGTGCTCTTCGGCGCGATCCCCGCCATGGTGCTGGCCCCGCGCCTGCACGGCAGGATCGAGCCGCTGCTCGGCATGGCGCCGCGCGATGCGGCGAACCCGCCCGCGCTGGCGCAGCGCGGTGCCGCGATGTTCGCCCTGCTGGCGATCTTCCTGTCCTTCGTCTCGATGATCGCGGCGTTCGCCTCCGAGATCGTGGACAACTTCGGCGTGGGGGATCCGGGCTTCATCGACCAGTACGGCCAACGGTTCCTGTGGGTGGGGGTGGCCGCCGCGCTGCTCGTGCTCGTGGGGGCCGTCGTCGCCGCCCGCGCCGTGGTCCGGTCCCGCCGGGAGCGTGCCGCGCAGGACGCGGCCGGGCAGCGGCGGGAGGCGCGGTGAGCGCCGTCCCCGGACCGGCGATCGAGGCGACCGGGCTGTCCTTCCGGTACCCCGGCGGCACGCGGGACAGTCTGCGGGAGGTGGACCTGCGGATCGAGCGCGGGGACTTCACCGCGGTGGTCGGCGGCAACGGGTCCGGCAAGACGACGCTGTGCAAGGCGTTCAACGGCCTCGTCCCGCACTTCTGGGCGGGGAGCTTCGACGGCACGGTGCGCGTCCTCGGCCATGACACCCGCGACCTGTCGGTGGCCGCGCTCTCCCACCTCGTCGGCTACGTCTACCAGGACTTCGGCAACCAGTTGGTGCGTCCCACCGTCCGGGACGAGGTCTCCTTCGCCCCGGTCAACTTCGGGCACGCCGACCACCGTGAGCGTACCGATGAGGCCATGGCCGCGCTGGGCGTCGAGCACCTGGCCGACCGGTTCGTCTGGCAGCTCTCCGGGGGACAGCAGCACCTGGTCGCGCTGGCCGGCGTGCTCGCGCTGCGCCCGGAGGTGCTGGTGGTCGACGAGCCGGTGGCCGAACTCGATCCCGCCCACGCGGCGGAGGTGTACGAGCGGCTCGCCGACCTCAACCGCACCCGCGGCACGACGGTGATCGTCATCGAACACCACGCCGAGTACGTCGCGCGCTACGCGTCGTCGGTGCTGCTCATGGCCGACGGCGCCCCGGTGTGGCACCTGCCCACCCGGGCCGCGCTGGCCCGCACGGAGGAGCTGGACCGGCACGGTATCCCGGCGCCGCAGGTCGTCCAGGCCGCGCGCGCCCTGGAGTGCGCCGGTCCGGTTCCGCTGACGGTCCCGGAGGCGGCGGAGGCGCTGCGGACCCGCCGCGTGGCCGTCCCGGACTCCGGAACGGCCACGCCGTCACCGGCCGGCCGGCACTCGGGGACCGCCGTGTCCGTGCGTCCGCCCCGCGAGCGGGGCGGCACCGTCCCGCCCCCGGTCGCCGAGCTCCGCCAGGTGACGCACGGCTACCGGGAGGTGGGCGGCGAGCTGTCCATCGTGCTGGACGACGTGACGCTCTCCCTGGCGGAGGGCGAGCGCGTGGCCCTGGTCGGCGGGAACGGGGCCGGAAAGTCCACCCTGCTGCGGCTGCTCACCGGCCTGAAGGTGCCGCGCTCGGGCACCGTGCTCGTCGACGGCACCGACACCCGCCGGACGCGGCCGGCCCGGCTCGCCGACAAGGTGTGCTACCTCTACCAGCGCCCCGAGCACATGTTCCTCAAGGACAGCGTGCGGGAGGACGTCGCGATGTTCCCGCACGGCCGCGGGCGGCCCGACACCGACGAGCTGGTCGAGACGGTGCTGGAGCGGGTCCGGCTGGCCGAGCTGGCCGGCCGGGACGGCCGCACGCTCTCGGGCGGCCAGCAGCGCCGCGCCACCCTCGCCATCGGCCTGGCGATGCGGCCCGCCCTGCTGCTGCTGGACGAACCCACCTCCAGCCTGGACGTCGGCAGCCGCGACGCCGTGATCGCGATGCTCGCGGCGCTGGCCGGCACGATCCGCTGCGTGGTGGTGGCGACGCACGACATGCACCTGGTGGCCGAGTGGGCGGAGCGGGTGCTCGTGCTGGACGGCGGCCGGATCGTGGCCGACACCGACCCCGCGTCGCTGTTCGCGGACCGGCCGCTGCTGGACCGGGCCCGGCTGGTGCCGCCGCAGGTCGCCCAGCTCGGTGCCGCGGTCGGACTGGCGCCGCCCCCGCTCTCGGTCGCGGAGCTCGTCGCGCGGCTGTCCGGGACGGACGCGCCGGCGCGGGGTCCGGCCGCGGTCGTGGCGGCCGACGATCCACGTGGAGGAGACGCCTGATGGAGCGCAAAGAACGCGACCGGCTCTCGGTGGAGTGGGTCAAGCTGGAACTGCTGCGGACCGCCTACGCCACCCGTGGCGGGCTGCTGGCCCGGATGGACGCGCGCGTCGTCATCGGCTGGTACCTGATCTTCGCGGTGGTGCCGTGGCTGACCCACAACATCACCGTCCTGGCCGGGCTCTTCCTCCTCTGCTCCGTCGCCGTGGTGCTCAGCCGGGTCGGTCCGCTCATCCTCGGGCTGTTCGTCATCGGTTTCGTGCTGGAGAGCGGCTACGTGCTCGTCGCCTCGGTCTTCTTCGGCGGCGACCTCGCCACGGTGCTCGCCATGACCGAGCTGACCCTCAAACTGGGCACCGTCAGCCTGGCGAGCATGGCGGCGTTCGTCTCGCTCGACCCGGAGAAGCTCTCCGACGCGCTGCTCAGCCTGCACGCGCCCGCCATGGTGAGCTTCGGGGTGAGCTACGGCTACCGGATGCTGCCGATCCTGATGGAGGAGTTCCACACCGTGGTGGACGGGCACCGGCTCCGCTCGGCACCGCTGCCCTCGGCGGGTCTGCTCGGGTGGCGGGTGGCGGCGCGCACCGCCTCGACGGTCGTGGCGGCCTTCTACCCCCTGATGCTGAACACCGCCAAGCGCACCCGCACCACGGTCGAGGCGCTGGAGACCCGGGGCTTCACCTACGCGACGGAGCACTCCGACGGCCGGCGGATCCGGCTGGCCTACCTGCGGGTGGGGGCGCGGGACGTGGCGCTGCTGGCCGGCACCGTCCTGCTGGTCGGCACGGTGTTCGCCGTCGGCGCGCGCTTCCCGCTGCACGCCGTCCTCCCGGGGTGAGGGGCGGCCCTGGCCCGCTTCCGCCGGGCCGGGGTCACCCGCCGAAGACGAGCAGGTTGTAGATCACGGGGTAGATCACCGCCACGATGCTGACGCAACCGTGCAGCAGGAAGTTCAGCCACAGGTTGCGGTAACGGGCCCACAGATAGCCGTAGAGCACCCCGGCCACGCCCTGGACCACGATGGCCATGGCCAGGTCGGTCTCCCACGTGGGGTAGGGGTTGGTGCCGACCAGGCTGGCCAGCGCGTAGACGCCCGCGGCCGTGACGATGCCGGGCCAGCGGCCCATCAGGCGCTCCAGGCGGGTCTGCAGCAGCGCCCGGAAGAACACCTCCTCCAGCAGCGCCGCCGTCCCCAGGGCCAGCGCCAGCCGGGCGAACATCGCGTAGGTGTTCGGCAGCGTCCCCGGGGACGGGACGGGCGTCGTCCAGGGCAGCAGCACCGCGATGTAGAGGTAGCCGACCACGGCCAGGATCCCGGCCCAGCGCCAACCCCACGGGACCCGGATGCCCTGCTGCAGGACGTCGGGCCGGGTGGTCGTGCCCATGACACCGGACGGGCCGGTCAGCATGAGGGGGAGGAAGAGCAGGAACAGCACCTTCGAGGTGTGGTACGCCAGCGCCCCCAGCTGCGGGTCGACCAGGTCGTAGGCGTCGTAGAGCAGCACGTCTCCCAGCAGGAACGCGGCGACGCAGCCGAGCAGCGCCCACGTCTCGCGCCATACCCGCCGCCCGCGCAGCATGCCGGCCGGCCCGAGGCCGTCCGGCGCCCGCCATGGCGCCACCCTGATCAGCAGCAGGCCCACCGCGACCGGCAGCCAGAACGACCACAGCAGCCCGGACGCGTAGTCCTCGCTCCGGTGAATCTGCACGTTCCCCGTCAGGTACAGAGACACCGCGGCCAGGAAGAACACCAGCACACCCGCGGCGACCACCCCGCGGCCCATCGCGGCCTTCACCATCGAATTTCCCCCACTGGGATCCGCCTCACCGCCCCCGCACCGCGGACGGGACCCCTGTCACCTGTAACGGCGGCGGGAGCAGTATTGATCCATCCCGTTCCCTGCCGTGGCCGGGCCGGCCGTCGCGCTCCGTCACCCGGCGGCCGGCCGGGTCAGCGCGACGGCGGCCTTGCGGTCGGCCCGGGACTCCGGGCGCGGATCGACCAGGAACCCCAGCCGGTAGACGACGGTGCGCCGCCTGCCCCGCACCCGCAGGTGGATCTCGGTGCCGCCCGGATGCGCCTGGAAGATCTCCTTCATCCGGCGTACCGACTCCGGTGTCACGGCGGCCTCCGCGATCTCCAGCCGCACGGGGCCACCGCCGGCCGGTCCCGGCTCGGGGACGATGAGCTCGGTCACGGTGAGCCGGGGCACGTCCTCCCGGCGGTCGAGGCGCCCCTTGACCAGGACGATCTCGTCCTCGGCGAGCCGGGTGGGCAAGAGCCGGCGGGTCGAGGGGAAGACCATGCACTGGATGGATCCGGCGTGGTCGTCGACGGTGGCGATGGCCCAGGTACCGCCCTTCCGGGTGACCTTGCGCGCCATGGCCGACACGATGCCGCCGACGGTGACGACCGCGCCGTCGGGCCGACCGCCGACGGTGAGCGCGGCGATCGAGCGGCGCTCGCGGACGGCGTGACCGCGCACCGTGCCGGGCCGCGTCCCGCGTCGGCGATACTCGGAGCCATGCGGTTCGGCATTCTGGGCCCGGTCGACGTGCGGCTGGCCGACGGGAGTCCGGTCGCCGTCGGGGGTCCCCGGGTGCGGGCGCTGCTCGCGCTGCTGCTGCTCGACGCCGGCCGGACCGTCGGGGACGACCGCCTGCTGGACGGGCTGTACGGGACGGAGCCGCCCGCCGGTGCGGCCAACGCCCTGCAGTCCCAGATCTCGCGGCTGCGCCGGGCGCTGCGGCCGGGCGGCGACGGCCGCGACCTCGTGGAACGGCTGCCGGGCGGATACCGGATCGCCGTGGCGCCCGAGGACGTCGACGCGCACCGATTCGAGCGTGCCGCCGAGAACGGACGGCGGGCGCTGGCCCGCGGCGACCTGCCGCGTGCGGCCGATCTGCTGCGCGAGGCGCTCGCCCTGTGGCGCGGGCCCGCGCTCGCCGACTTGACCGGGCCGCCCGACCTGGCCGGCTCCCCGGCCCTGCGCGCGCAGGCCGAGCGCCTCACCGAACTGCGCCTCGCCGCGGTCGAGGACCGGGTGGCGGCCGACCTCGCCGTGCGGCCGGACGCCGCGCTGGTGGCGGAGCTCCGTGAGCTGGTGGCCGCGCACCCCCTCCGGGAACGGCTGTCCGCCCAGCTCATCCACGCCCTGCACGCCTGCGGGCGGCGGAGGGACGCGCTCGCCGCGTTCGATGACGCCCGCCGCAGGCTGGTGGAGGAGCTCGGCATCGAACCGTCCGCCGAGCTCGCGGCCGCGCAGCTCGCCGTGCTGCGGTCCGAGCCGCCGGCCGCCCCCGCACCGCCGGAGCCGCGGCGTGCCGGGCTGCCCGCCCAGCTCACGAGCTTCGTCGGACGCGGCACCGAACTCGACCGCGTCGTCGCGCTGCTCGACTCGGCGCGCCTGGTCACTCTGACGGGCCCGGGAGGCTCCGGAAAGACCCGGCTGGCCGTCGAGGCGGCCGCCCGCCTCCCGGGTACCGTCCGGTTCGTCGAGCTCGGCCGGGTGGAGTCGGCGGCCGCGCTACCGCAGGCGATCGCCCGGTCCCTCGGCCTGCGCGACACCGCGCTGCTGCCCCCGCCGGTGCCCGGCGCGGCGGCGCCGCCACCCGACCTCGCCGGGCGGCTGGTCGCGGCGCTCGCCGACCGGCACCTGCTGCTCGTCCTGGACAACTGCGAACACGTCATCGAGGCCGCCGCGGCGCTCACCGCGCGGCTGCTCGACGCGTGTCCCGGGCTGCGCGTGCTCGCGACGAGCCGCGAGCCGCTCGGCATCACCGGCGAGACTCTGTGCCCGGTGCCGCCGCTGGCGCTCCCGCCGCCCGGTACCCCGGCCGCCGACGCCCTCCGCTACCCGGCCGTGCGGCTGTTCGCCGACCGGGCCGCCGCCGTGCGGCCCGGATTCGCGGTGGACGGCCGGACGGCCGAAGACGTGCTGCACGTCTGCCGGTCGCTGGACGGCCTGCCGCTCGCGATCGAACTGGCCGCGGCGCGGCTGCGGGCGCTCCCGGTCGCCGAGGTGGCGGCCCGGCTGGACGACCGGTTCCGGCTGCTCTCGCGGGGCAGCCGCACGGCGGAACCGCGGCATCGCACCCTGCGGGCGGTGGTGGAGTGGAGCTGGGACCTGCTGGACGACGCCGAGCGGCGGCTGGCGCGCCGCCTCACGGTCTTCGCCGACGGGATCACCGTCGAGGCGGCGGCGCAGGTCTGCGGCGTTCCTGAGGCCGAGGCGCTCGACGTGCTCAGCGGACTGGTGGACAAGTCGCTGCTGGAGACCACGGGCGAGGACACGCCACGGTTCCGCATGCTCGCCACGGTCCGCGCCTTCTGCGCGGAGCGGCTCGCCGAGACGGACGAGGGCGCACCCGCCCGTCGCGCGCACGCCGGCCACTATCTCGGCCGGGTGCTGGCCGCGGCTCCCCGGCTCCGGGAGGCCGGGCAGCTGGACTGGCTGCGCCGGCTCGACGCCGACCACGACAACCTGCTCACCGCCCTGCGCTGGGCCGTGCGGGCGGGTGAGAAGGAACTCGCGCTGCGGATGCTGTCCGGGCTGTCCGCCTACTGGTGGCTGCGCGGCCGCCGGGTGGAGGGCGGGGCCGTGGCCCGCGACCTGCTGGAGTCGGTGGGAGCGGAGCCGCCGCCGGGGCTGGAGGAGGAGTACGTGCTCGGCGCCCTCGTCGCCGCCACGGCCCCGTCCGGCCTGGTCCCGGGCCGCCTCGCGGAGGCAGAGCGGCTGGCGAGCGGCCTCGCGGGACCGCTGCGTCACCCGTTCCTCCTCGTGCTGTGGGGCCGGTTCGCCGGTGTACCGGGCGAGCGCGCCCCGTGGACGTTCCCGTTGGAGAGCCTCGCCGCCGGCCCCGACCCGTGGGTCCGGGCGCTCATGCACACCGGGCTGGGGTACCGGCGGCTCGTCGAAGGGGACGTGGCGGGCAGCGAACGGGGTTTCACCGCCGGCCTGGACGGGTTCCGGTCCGTCGGCGAGCGGTGGGGCATGGCGGTGGCGCTCTCCGAGCTCGGCACCCTCGCGGCCTGGCGGGGCGAGTGGCGCGCGGCCACCGCCATGGCGGACGAAGCGCTCGGCCTGTTCGGTGCGCTCGACGCCGCCGAGGACATGGCCGACGTGCTGTGCGGCCGCGCCGACGGGCGAGTCCGCAGCGGTGACCTCGCCGGAGCACAGGCCGACTGCGACCGGGCGGCGGCGCTCGCCCGCCGCGCGGGCAGCCCGGAGCAGCTCGCGCTGGCCCATCTGGGCCTCGGCGAGGTCGCACGGCAGCGGGGCGATCTCGCCGGGGCGCGGGCGCAGTACGAGACCGGACTGCGGCACTGCCCCACGGGCTGGTTCAGCGCCGAGGAGGCCCGGGCCCGCCTCCACATCGCCCTGGGGCGGCTCGCGGAGACCGAGCGGGACGCGGAGCCGGCCCGCCATCACCACGCCCGGGCCCTGGCCACCCTGGCCGGGGACGGCCCGCTCAGCGGCCCGAGCGCCCTGCTGGTCGCCCCCACGGCGGTCGAGGCGCTGGCCGGGCTCGCCCTGCTGGACGGCGACCCCACCCGGGCGGCGCGGCTGCTCGGCACCGCCCGCGTCCTGCGCGGCACCACCCGGGCGGCCGACCCCGACGTCGCCCGCGTCGCCGCCACCGCGCGGGACCGGCTCGGCACGCCCGGCTATGAGCGGGCGTACCGGCAGGCGGCGGCGGTACCACGCACGCGAGCGCTCGCGCTGCTGGCCGGGCTCACGGCGCAACGCGCGGCGTGACGGCGGCCCGGACACGGCACCGAGTCCACGGGATGTCCGTGGCGGCCGTCCCGAGCGAGCTGTGGAACGAGACCCCTGACCGGTACGGCCTCTCGGCCGCGACGGCTCGATCCGGGCTCACGCCGCCTCGGTCGGCTCGCCGTGTCGTACCGCGCCGGCCGTTCAACCGGCCCCCGCCGTCGCGGCGCCGGGACCGCATCGGCCGGACGGGTACCACGGTGTCGTGGTGGCGCCGTGGGACGTTGGTCCGTACTCCCCGCCCGGCTGACGGGCCGCCGTCAGCGTCCGGTGCGCCGGCGGTCAGCGCACCCGCGCAGGGTTGGCCGCATGGAAAGTTCTCCGATCAGCAGGGCGCGCGCGTGGGCGACGCTCGCCATCGCCTGCCTTGCCGCGTTGCTCCTCGCCCTCGACCTCACCGTGCTGCACCTGGCGGTACCCGCGTTGACCGCCGACCTGCGCCCGTCCGCCACCCAGCTCCTGTGGATCGCCGACATCTACGGCTTCGCGCTCGGCGGGCTGCTGGTGACGATGGGCAATGTCGGCGACCGGATCGGCCGCAAACGGCTGCTCCTCGCCGGAACGTCCCTCTTCGGGGTCGCGTCCGTGGTCACCGCCTACGCGCCCACCGCGGAGGCCCTGATCGCGGCGCGGGCGCTGCTCGGGGTGGCCGGGGCGACCGTCATGCCCTCGACCCTGTCGATCATCCGGGACGCCTTCACCGACCCGCAGGAGCGGACCGCGGCGGTCGGGATCTGGAGCGGCGCCAGCGCGGCCGGCTTCGCGCTCGGTCCGGTGCTGGGCGGGGTGCTCCTGGACCATTTCTGGTGGGGGTCGGTCTTCCTGGTCAACGTGCCCGTGGTGGTGCTCGTCGTCGCCGCGGGCGCGTTCGTGCTGCCCGAATCGCGCAACCCCGCGCCCGGGCGGCTGGACCTGCTCAGCGTGCCGCTGTCCATCGCCGGCGTCATCGGGGTCATCTACGCGGTGAAGGAGGCGGCCCACGGCGCCCCCGGCCCGGACGCGGCGGCGGCGCTGGTGGTCGGTGTCACCTCGCTGGTGGTCTTCGTCCGGCGGCAGACGCGGCTGGCCGAGCCGCTGATCGACGTCCGGCTGTTCCGCCGGCGCGCGTTCGCGGGCTCGATCGGCTGCGCGGTGGTGGCCATGTTCGCCAATCTGGCGATGTCCCTGCTCATGGCCCAGTACTTCCAGCTGGTCCTGGGCTGGTCGCCGCTGCACGCGGGCCTGATGTCGCTTCCGGGCGCGCTCGCCGGCGTCGTCGGCGGCATGGCGGCGGCACCGCTGATCGCCTCGTGGGGGCGCGCCCGCGCGGTGGCGGTGGGGCTGGGGCTCTGCACGGCCGGATTCCTGCTGTACTCCCGGCTCGGCGCGCAGCCGGACTACCTGCTGCTGATCCCGGCGCTGCTGGTGTTCGGCATGGGCACCGGCCTGGCGTTCTCGGTCACCAACGACACCGTCCTGGCCGTGGCGCCGCGAAAGCGGGCCGGTGCCGCGGCGGCGATCTCCGAGACCGGGATGGAGGTCGGCGGCGCCCTGGGCATCGCGGTGCTCGGCAGCGTTCTGAACAGTGCCTACCGTGGCACGGTGCGGCTCCCGGAGGACATGCCGGAGGAGACGCGGCGGGCGGCGGAGGACTCGCTCGCGGCGGCGCTGGACGCCGCGGCGTCCCTGCCTCCGGAGCCGGCGCGGGCGGCGGCCACCGCCGCCCGGGAGGCGTTCCTGGCCGGCATCGGGACCACGATGACGGTCGCCGCCGTGCTGCTGGCCGTGATCGCCCTGACGGCGCTCTTCGCGCTGCGGGGCGTACCACGGGTGATCCCGGACGAACACCTGGAGCCGTCCGCGCCCGGCGCCGACGGCCGCACCCCACCGGCGGCGCAGGACGGCGAGCAGGCGAGCACGGCCGGAGACACCCCACGGCCGGCCCACGAACGCCCTAAGCCGCCGACGACATCGTTCGAACACTGATCCGGTGCGAACATCAGCAAAACGAACAATATATGTGTTTGAATAGCGGCATGGACGGTCCTGAGCGGATGGACGCGATCGTGCGGCAGTTGCGCGACGCGGGAGAGGTGCACGTCGCCGACCTGGCACGGCTCACCGGGCACTCGGAGATGACGATCCGGCGCGACCTCGACCGCCTCGCGGCCCAGGGGGTGCTGCGCCGCGTGCACGGCGGCGCGGTCAGCCTGCTGCCCCGTGGGCAGGAGCCGCCCTACGCCGTCCGTGCCCGCCAGGCCACGGCCGCCAAGAAGCGGATCGCCGCGGCCGTCGGGGACCTCGTCGCCGACGGCCAGGCGGTGGCGGTCGACGGCGGCACCACCGCGGCCGAGGTCGCCCGGGTGCTCGGCGGGCGGCTGATCACCGCCATGCCGCTGTCGCTGCAGGCGGCCCAGGCGCTCAGTTCCGGGCGGCAGGCGCGCATCCTGATGGCGGGCGGCGAGGTGCGGCCGGGCGAGCTGTCGTTCACCGGCCCGCTCGCGGAGGCGTCACTGGACGCCATGCGCTTCGACACCGCGGTGCTGAGCTGCTGCGGCCTGTCCGTGGCCGACGGCATCACGGCCCACGACCTCGGCGACGTCGCGGTCAAGCGCGCCGCCATGCGCTCGGCCCGCCGGGTGGTGCTGGCGGCCGACTCCGCGAAGCTCGGCCGGGTGACCATGGGCTATGTCGGGCCGGTCGGCCGGATCGACACGCTCGTGACCGACACCGACGCCCCCGACGACGTGGTCACCGCCATCCAGGCGGCGGGCGTGACGGTGCTGCGCGTCTGAACCGTGCGCCGCCGCGCCGGGGCGATGGCGCCCGCCGTGCCGCCACGGTGACCGTGGACCGCCCCGGCCCGGGCGCTCACCCCTTGATTCCGCTCTCCACCGCGCCGCGCACGATGTAGCGCTGCAGGAACAGGAACACCAGCAGCAGCGGCAGCACCGAGACCGCCGCCGCCATGAAGAGCTCCGGCAGGTCGATGGTCTGGGCGGTGACGTAGGTGGACAGCACGATCTGCACCGTCCAGGACGCGGAGTCCTGCGCGATGACCAGCGGCCACAGGAAGGCGTTCCAGCTCCCGATGAAGGTGATCACGCCGATGGCCGCGAAGAACGGCAGCGTGTTGGGCACGACCACCCGCCAGTAGGTCCCCCAGTAGCCGAGCCCGTCGACCCGCGCGGCGTCCTCCAGCTCCCGTGGGAACGTGAGGAAGTACTGCCGGAACAGGAACGCGGTGAACCCGCTGAACAGCCCCGGGATGATCAGGCCGCGCAGCGACGATACCCATCCGAGCGAGGACACCATCACGAACGTGGGGACGAAGGTGACGGCCGCCGGGATCATCAGGGTGGCCAGCACGGTGCCGAAGACCACGCCCGCGTACCGGTAGGGGATGCGGGCCAGCGCGTAGCCCGCCGTCGAGCAGACCAGGAGCTGTCCACCGGTCTGCAGGAGGGCGACCACCAGGCTGTTGGCCAGGCCGGTGCGCATGGGGGATCCCGGGGCGAGCAGCGCCGTGAGGTTCTCCCACCGCGGATCGGCCGGCAGCGGCGTCCAGTCCGGCGCGGTGATCTCCTCCTGGGTGGCCAGCCCGTTGCGGACGATCAGGTAGTAGGGCAGCAGGAACAGCAGCGCGGCCCCGGCCAGCGCGGTGTACAGCGCAGCGGTGCCGAACGCGGCGCGCACGCGGCGACCCCGCCGGGCGCGCCGGGCCTGCCGGTCTTCCCGGCCGGGCGGGCGGGCGGCCGGTCGCCGCCGTGGGACGGTCCGCGACGTCACGGTGCGCTCCCCCTGTCCCGGCCGAACCCGAGGAACCGTCCCTGGGCCAGGGTGACCAGCGAGATGAGCAGCGCCAGGACGACCGCCCCCGCGCTGCCGCGCCCGAAGTCCTGGCCGGAGCCGAGGGCGGTGAAGTACAGGTACACCAGCGGCGGGCGCGCGTACGGGGGGTAGTAGCCGTCCGTGCCCAGCAGGTTGTAGAACTCGTCGAACGCCTGGTAGGCGGCGATGAGGTTGAGCAGCAGCACCGCCACCGAGGTGGTGTGCAGCTGGGGCAGCGTGACGTGCCGGAACGTGCTCCAGCCGGTGGCCGCGCCGTCCACCCACGCCGCCTCGTACAGTTCGCGCGGGACGCGCTGCAGCCCGGCCAGGAAGATGAGCATGTAGAAGCCCACCTGCAGCCAGAGCCGCACCGTGACCAGGGCCAGCCAGTACCACGGCGGGTCGGTCACCGACAGCCACGCCACCGGCTCGGCCCCGAACCAGCCCAGCACCGTGTTGGCCAGCCCGAACCGGACGCCGTTGAACACCGACAGTTTCCAGATCAGCGACGCGGCCACGTAGGAGCAGGCGGCGGGCAGGAAGTACACCGACCGCAGGAAGGGCTGCGCCCAGCGGGCCCGGTGCACCAGCAGCGCGAGCGTGAGCGATCCCGCGAACATCAGCGGCACCGTGCACGCCGCGAACACCGTGAAGGTGAGAAGGCTGTCGAGGAACGCCGGCGAGGTGAGCATGTCGGCGTAGTTGCGCAGCCCGACGAAGGTCGTGGGCGTGACGGTGTTGCGGGCGTCGAAGAAGCTCAGGTAGACGCTCCACAGCACCGGGATCACGGTGAACAGCACGAGCCCGGCCACGAACGGGCCGGCGAAGATCCAGAACGCGACCGCCGGCCGGTCCAGCGGCGCGGCGCCGGTCCGGGTCCGCCGGCGCGCCGGGGCCGTGCGCTCGCTCAACGGGCGTCTCCCACCCTGTGCGTCCTCCTTCCGCGACCGCCGCCGGGCGGCGGTGTGATCGCGCTATCCGTAGAGCCGGTCCAGCTCGTCCTGGACGGTCTCGGCGGCAACGCGCAGTTCCCGGTCCGGGTCGGCTCCGCCGCGGACGACGCCGGTCAGTGCGTCCTTGAGAGCGCTGTCCATGGCGGGGGTCCACTCCGGTGGGCTGGAGGTGCGCCCCAACTCGTCGACGTAGCGGACGACGTCGGCGGCCGGCCCCTCGGCCAGCGCGTCGGCCCGATCGGCGATGCTGCGGCGCGGCGGGATGTGGAAGCCGTAACCGAGGTTGAAGTCCTCCTGGAGGTCGGTGCGCTCCACCCACAGCCAGCGGATGTACTCCTTGGCGAGGTCGACCTTGCCGCCCTCCGCGTAGGCCATAGCGCCGAAGGCGCCCACCGGCACCGAGTCGGCCCCGGCGTCGGTGAGCTTCGGCCACGGCAGCACGCCATAGTCGCCGGGGAACGCCTCCTCGATCTGCGGGAGCGCCCACAACCCGGTCCACTGCATCGCGGTGAGCTCCTGGGTGAAGGCCGCCGGGTCGGACCAGTCGGTGGGCGCGCCGAGCAGCAGGGCGTCGCTCTCGAAGAGTTCGCGCAGCCCACGGTAGGCCCTGGCCGCCTCGGGTTCGGCGAACCCGGGCCGCCGGTCATCGGTGACGAGGCGCAGCCCGACGGAGAACAGCGCGAGCGGGGCCAGCGTGGTGACGCCGCCGTCGTTGCCGACGAACAGCCCCTTGCGGTCGCCGTCGGTCAGCGCCCGGGCGGCGTCCAGGAGGGCGTCGAAGGAGGCGGGCGGCTCCAGGCCGGCGCCGTCGAGCAGGCTGCGGCGGTAGACGAGGATCTGGGTGTCCACGGCCTGCGGGATGCCGTAGACGGTGCCGTCGACGGTGTGCGAGGCGAGCGCCGCCTCGGTGAAGTCGTCCCGGGCGCCGGCGATGACGTCGTCCAGCGGCTCCAGCAGTCCGGCCCGCACCAGGTCCACCTTGGTCTGGTACTCGAAGACGTCCGGTGGGCCGCTGCCCTGCAGTGCCGCCTGCAGCTTGGTGTCGTAGTTGCCGGGGGTCCACTGGACGCGGACCTGCGCGCCGTCGAACTCGGCGGCGTAGCGCTCGACGGCCTGCTGGACCCCGTCCTCGCCGTACTGGTGGTACCAGTGCACGAGTTCGTCGCCCTGCGCGCCGGGGCGCCCGGTGTTGGACCCGCAGCCCGCGGCGGCGAGCGCGCCGGCCGAGGCGGCGGTGATGCCCGCGATTCCCGACATCCGGAGGAACGTCCGCCGGGACTGGGGGGCGGGGGGCCGCTGCGTCATCCTGCCGTACTCCTTCGGTCCTCGGTGGCCGGGCGTGGCCGGAGCCCCGCGCGTCGTCACCTCGGGTGACAACGTAGTCGCACAGGGCTCCGGCCGCACGTCCGGATTTCCGAACTTTACCGCTAGGGAATATGGAATAGAACCGGTCAGTGGTTGTAGCGAGGCAGCCCGCGGGTGTGGGCCACCCGCTGGTAGCGCAGCGCGGACTCCAGCACCATGCCCCCGTCGAGCTGCCCGACCATCCCCCGCTGGATCTCCTGCCACGGAGTCTGGCTCTCCGGGTAGGCGTAGCCGCCCGCCGCGGCCAGGTCCGCCCGGCGGCGCGCGAGCTCGTCATCGGTCACCAGCAGGTCCACCCGTCCGCGCCGCAGGTCGACCCGGATGCGGTCCCCCGTGCGCACCAGCGCCAGCCCGCCGCCGGCCGCCGCCTCCGGTGCCGCGTTCAGGATCGAGGGCGACGCGGAGGTGCCGGACTGCCGCCCGTCCCCGATGCACGGCAGCGCGCGAACGCCGCGCCGCAGCAGGGCCGCGGGCGGACGCATGTTGACCACCTCCGCGGCCCCCGGGTACCCGATGGGGCCGGTCCCGCGCATGACGAGGATGCTGTCGGCGTCGACGCCCAGGCCGGGATCGTCGATACGCGCGGTGTAGTCCTCCGGTCCGTCGAAGACGGCGGCGCGGCCCTCGAACGCCTCCGGATCCGCCGGGTCGGACAGGTACCGGTCCCGGAACTCCGGCGAGATCACGCTGGTCTTCAGGATCGCCGAGTCGAACAGGTTGCCGCGCAGTACGAGGAACCCCGCGGGCCCTCCGGTCGCGGCGGCCAGCGGCCGGATGACGTCGTGGTCCAGGCTGGGCCGGCGCTCGCAGTTGCCGCCGATCGTCGCGCCGTTCACGGTACGGGCGCCGGCGTGCAGCAGCCCACCCCGCACGAGCTCGTGCAGCACGGCCGGAACCCCGCCGGCGCGGTGGAACTCCTCGCCCAGGTACGTCCCGGCCGGTTGCATGTTCACCAGCAACGGGACGTCGCGCCCGATCCGCTGCCAGTCGTCCATCGTCAGGTCCACCCCGGCGTGCCGCGCGATGGCGTTGACGTGGATCGGCGCGTTGGTCGAGCCGCCGATGGCGGAGTTGACCACGATCGCGTTCTCGAACGCCTCACGCGTGAGGACGTCCGACGGCTTCAGGTCGGCACGCACCATGTCCACGATGCGGCGCCCGGTGTCGTAGGCCATCTGGGCGCGCTCGCGGTAGGGCGCCGGGATGGCCGCGCATCCGGGCAGGCTCATGCCCAGCGCCTCGGCGAGCGCGTTCATCGTGGAGGCGGTGCCCATGGTGTTGCAGTGCCCGATCGAGGGGGCGGCCGAGGAGACGAGCTCACGGTACTCCTCCTCATCGATCGCGCCCTCGGCGTACCGCTCGCGAGCCCGCCACAGGATGCTCCCCGAGCCGGTGCGCTCACCGCGGAACCATCCGTTGAGCATCGGGCCGCCCGAGAGCACGATGGCGGGCAGGTCCACGGTCGCCGCGGCCATCAGGCAGGCGGGCGTGGTCTTGTCGCAGCCGGTGGTCAGCACCACGCCGTCGAGGGGGTAGCCGTGCAGCACCTCCACCAGGCCGAGGTAGGCGAGGTTGCGGTCCAGAGCCGCCGTAGGACGGCGGCAGGTCTCCTGGATGGGGTGGACGGGGAACTCCATCGCGATCCCACCGGCCTCGCGGATGCCCTCGCGGACCCGGCGCGCGAGCTCCAGGTGGTGCCGGTTGCACGGCGACAGGTCGGAGCCCGTCTGCGCGATGCCGATGACGGGCTTGCCGGACTGCAGCTCCTCGCGGCTCAGCCCGTAGTTGAGGAAGCGTTCCAGGAACAGGACGGTGTGCCCGGGCTCGTCCGGATTGTCGAACCAGTCCTGTGAGCGGAGTCTGCGAGGTGCGGTGGCCGGGTGGTCGGTCATGCGTCTCCTCCCTCGTTCCGTTCCCGCGCCACGGAGGCCGGGAACGTCCGCGCCGTCGGCGCCCGCGGCGCCGGGCACGCGCTGGCCGCATACCCGCCAGGCGGTCCCGCGAAGCGCCCGGCGCCCGGGCCCGCGCGAGGGCGGGCGCCTAGCATGGGACGACACCTGGACGGAGGGGCGCGATGCTGGCGGACGGTGAGCTGGGGCGGGCGCTGGTGGTCGCGGCGCATCCCGACGACATCGACTTCGCCTGCGCCGGGACGGTGGCGGCGTGGACCGACACCGGCGTCGAGGTGACCTATCTGCTGACCACCGACGGCGACGCCGGGGGCGACGACCGCGACGGCGACGGTGCCGACATGGCGCTGCGCCGCCAGGCCGAGCAGCGAGCGGCCGCGGCCGAGGTCGGCGTGGCCGACGTGCGCTTCCTCGGCTACCCCGACGGCCGCCTGACCCCGTCACTGGAGTTGCGCCGCGACATCACCCGGGTCATCCGGCAGGTGCGCCCGCAGCTCGTGGTGCTGCCCAGCCCCGAGCGCAACTGGGAACGCATCGCGGTGAGCCACCCCGACCATCTGGCCACCGGCGAGGCCGCGCTGAGCGCCGTCTACCCCGACGCCCGCAACCCGCACGCGCATCCCGAACTGCTCACCGAGGAGGGGCTGGCCGCGTGGACGGTCCGGGAAGTGTGGCTGGTCGGATCTCCCGCGCCGAACCACTGGCATGACGTCACGGCGACGCTGGACCGCAAGTTCGCCGCCCTCGCCCGGCATGCCAGCCAGATCGACGACCTGCCGGGCCTCATCCGCCGGCTGCGCACCGGCCTGGCGGCCAACGCGGCGCGTGCCGGACTCGCCGAGGGGCGCTCGGCGGAGGCGTTCCAGCGGGTGGCCACCGGCTGAGCACCTTCCCGCGTTCGCCTGGGGGTGCGCACGCCGGAGAGGGCTTCCTTCCGCGCTCGCCGCCTACCTCACCTCCACCGCCGGCACAACCGGCCTACGGCGCACAGCGCCGACGCCTCCGGACATTCGGCGGCTCACCACACCACCACCCCGCGCTCCCCACCTCACTCCCCTCCACCGCCGGCACAACCGGCCTACGGCGCACAGCGCCGACGCCTCCGGACGTTCGGTGGCTCACCACACCACCACCTCGCGCTCGCCACCTCACTCCCCTCCACCGCCAACGCCAAGGGGCCTACGGCAAGGGCGTCGACGGCTCCGGACGTTCGGTGGCTCGCCGCTCATGCGGCGTCCAGCGCGAGTTCGCACCACACCACCTTGCCGGTGCCGGCCGGTCGGTAGTGGCCCCATCGGCGGCTGATCATGTCGACCAGGTACAGCCCGCGCCCGCCCTCGGCGTCCGGGCCAGGCCGGCGCAGCATCGGCGGGCCGGGGTCGGAGTCCCACACCGACACCCGAAGCGCGTCGTCTTCGACCCGCAGTTGCAAGACGACGCTGCGCAGCCGCCGCAGCTCGGTGTAGCGCGGGGTGCGGGTCGTGATGCCGCCGGTGGCGTTGACCGCGTTCGTGACCAGCTCCGAGACCAGCAGCTCGGTGGTCTCGATCAGGTGCGCCATCCCCCAGTCTCTGAGGCACTGCACCGCCTCGCGGCGGGCGCAGCCGACGGCGGTGGGCATCGCGACATAGCGCACCGTGCGCACGTACGCGAAGCCGGGCACGACGTTCACCGGCGATCAGTGCTCCTCCCACCTCGTCCACACCGGGCGGGCCCCGCCCGTGCGCCGCCCGCCCCGCGGCGATCCGGGGTCGCGGCCTGCGGCCTTCGGGGGTGCGGTGTCCCAGGCGGAACCGGTGGGCGTCGCAGGATAATCCTGGGGTAGAACCGAGAGCCGAACCCACTCACCGAATCGGGAGGCATCCGTGGCGCAGCCGCCATCTCCGTATGACTTTCTGCCGGACGTGCCGTCGTTCACCGTCACCAGCTCCGACGTCGCCGACGGCCGGACGCTCCCCACGGCCCAGGTCAGCGGGCTGATGGGCGCCGGGGGCTCCGACATTTCCCCACAGCTCTCGTGGAGCGGCTTCCCCGCGCAGACGCGCAGCTTCGCGGTCACCTGCTTCGACCCGGACGCGCCGACCGGGAGCGGCTTCTGGCACTGGGTGGTGTGCGACATCCCGGCCGACGTGACCGAACTGCCGGCCGGAGCCGGGGGTGCGGACCGCAAGGGGCTGCCCGCGCAGGCCGTGACGCTGCGCAACGACGCGGGGGGCAAGCGCTACATCGGCGCCGCGCCGCCGCCCGGGCACGGTCCGCACCGGTACTTCTTCGCGGTGCACGCCGTGGACGTGGAGTCGCTGGGCATCGACGACGGCGCGAGCCCGGCGTTCCTCGGCTTCAACCTGTTCAGCCACACCCTGGCGCGCGGCGTCATCACGCCGGTGTACGAGCAGAAGTAGCACCGGAAGGGGCCGCCGACCGGCGGCCCCTTCCGCGCGGCGGCCCCCTGCTGCGAACATGGCGGGGGTTCGAATCGCGGTGAAGCGCACCGAGCAGGGGGTTGTCACACATGACCGTCGAGCACGACTCCGCGGGCCGCGTCGCAGCGGTGGTCTTCGACTACGGCCAGGTCATCTCCGAGCCGCCGTCCGCCGAGGCGCGGGACCGGCTGGAACGGCTCGGCGGGGTACCGGCGGCCGACTTCTGGAGCGCCTACTGGGCCGAACGTCCCGGCTACGACGCGGGCGGCACCGCGAGCGGGTACTGGCAACGGGTGGCCGACCGCCTCGGCGCCGACTGGGATCCGGCCCACGTCCAGCGGCTCTGGGCCGCCGACGTGGCCGCGTGGCTGGGCATCTGCCGCGACAGCGCGGCGACGCTGCGTCGGCTCGCCACCGCCGGAGTGCGGCTGGCCCTGCTGTCCAACGCCCCGCACGACCTCGCCGGCGCGCTGCGCGCCGCCCCCGTTCTGGAGCCGTTCGACCGGCTGTTCTTCAGCTGTGAGCTCGGGATCTGCAAACCCGATCCGGCGGTCTACCGGCACGTGCTGGCCGACCTCGGTACTCCGGCGGAGCACACGCTGTTCGTCGACGACCGCGAGGAGAACGTGCTGGCGGCCAAGCGGCTCGGCATCGACGCCCACCACTACGCGGGTGCGCGGGAACTGGACCGGTTCCTGGCCGGGCGTCTCGGCGCGTTCTGACACCGTCACCCGGCCGTCGGGTCCGGGGCACCGGCGGAGACGTCATGCTTCCCGTCTCCCATGGCTCCGCTCGCCGGTGACCGAGCGCGGCGGCGACGGGGCGGGCAGGCCGGTGGCCACGCCCGCTCAGAGCGGGGCCGTGGCGGCGGGACCGCCGGTGGGCGCACCGCCGCGCCGCGGCCGCCCACCGGAAACCGGCGCGCCTGGCGGGCGCGCCGCGACCACGCTAGAGGACCGGCGGCGTGAACCGCCGGGGAACGGCGGAACCGGCACCGCCGAGAGGGCGGGAGTACACCCAAAGGCGTAGCCGCAATCGGCCACCGGAAGGAGGTTCCGGCGGCTGCGGATCTCCTAGGCTGGACGTGGCACCGACCGCCGGCCGCGCCGGTCGGCACCCGCCACAGAGCGGCCGGGTAGAACGCGCGGCGCGACAGGGAGGAGACGGGACCGTGTCCGGCGACATCACGCCGCACGGAGGGGCCGACGGCATGCGTGCGTCCGACCGCGACCGGGAGGCCGTCGCCGAGCGGCTCGCGACGGCGCTCTCCGAGGGCCGCCTCGACCTCGCGGAGCACGAGAAGCGCCTGACCGCCGCCATGAGCGCCCGGACCGTCGGACAGTTGCGCCCCCTCACCGCCGACCTCCCCGAACAGCCGCCGGAAGCCGCCGTCGAGCGCTCGGCCGGCCACGCCGGTTCGTCCTGGCGGGAGTGGTTCGACGAGTGGCGGTACTGGCTGGGCGGTGCCGTCGTCATGATCGGGATCTGGGCGGTGACCAGCCTCAGCGAGGGCAGCCCCCAGCGGTTCTGGCCGCTGATCCCGCTCGGCATCTGGGCGGCGGTCATCATCGCCGGGCTGTTCTGGCCCGATGAGGACGGTAAGCGCGACCGCAAGAACGGCGCGGGCGGGAAGGACGGCGACTCCGCGGGCTGACGCCCTCTCCGCCCCGGCTCGTTCGCCCCTCCCGGAACTTCCGCCGCCTGAGGCCCGACACGCCGCCGTCGTCCACTTTTCAGGCGGCTGACCACGGCGTATCGTGAAATGCCCCATCAGCCTGGCGGAGGGGGTGGGCGGTGGACGACGAACGCCTTCCGCGGAGCCGTATGCGCGCGTCCGACGCCGATCGCGACGACGCCGCCGAGCGCCTCGCGGCCGCACTGATCGAGGGCCGCCTCGACCTCGCCGAGTACTCCCGGCGGCTTGATCTCGCCATGTCCGCGGTGGTCATGGGCGACCTCGAACCGCTGACCGCCGATCTTCCCGAGCCCGCCATCCAGCTGCCGCCGCACCTGACCGTGCCGGCTCAGCGGCCGGAGGCCGAGCCCCCGCGCCGTGAGTGGGCCGACGAGTGGCGGTGGTGGCTGGGCGGCGCCGTCATCATGACCGGAATCTGGGCGGTGACGAGCGTGGTCGGCGGGGTGCTGCTGCCGTTCTGGCCGCTGGTCCCCCTGGGGATCTGGGCCGCGATCCTGCTCGCGGCGGTCATCTGGCCGGACGAGCGTTCCGGGCGACGTGGCTGACTTCGGCCGCGGCACGCGCCCCGCGACGGGCATGGGCACGTACCGGGGACATACAGTGAAAGCGGTTGACACGATTCAGGGCTGCCCCCGACCCCATGGCGAAGGTAGGGCCGGCATGGACGACGGACGAGTTCCCCAAGACCAGCTCCGCGCGTCGGACGCCGACCGCGACGCGGTGGCCGCCCGCCTCGCCGACGCCCTGGCGGAGGGCCGTCTCGATCTCTCCGAATACGACGACCGGCTGCACCACGCGATGCGGTCCAAGACCATGGGAGAGCTCCGGGCGCTGACCGCCGACCTGCCGGAACCCGCACCGGCGCCGGAGGAGAGCGTCGCCCTCACCGACCTCGGCCGTGCCCCGTCCGGCCCGGGCCGGCAGAACCGGCTGGAGCCCTGGCGCGGGCTGGCCGGGCTCACCGTGATCCTCGTCGGCATCTGGGGCGTCACCAGCGTCATCGCCGGCCAGTTGCTTCCGTTCTGGCCGCTGTGGCCGCTCGGCTTCATGCTGATCTTCACGGTCGCCAACGCCCTGGGCGGCGGTGACCGCCCCGAGAACTGGGAGGACCAGATCCGCGCCCGCGAGGAACGCCGCCGGATGCGCGACCGGGACCGCCGTGACCTCGGGCCCGGGTCCTCAGGAGAGGGGTGAACCCGCTCCGGCGCCGCCACCTCCCCATGCCCGGGCGCCCCATGAGCGGTGTCCCTCCCCTGGGACGGCCGCGGCGACCACCGTGCCGTCGGGGAACCGCACCCGCACCCACCTTGCGCAGCGCGGAGTTCGGCTTCTTCGGCACCGCGTGCCCTCAGACCGCGGCCCTACGCCTCCCGTTCCGTGGGCGGCAGCGGCCGGCGCGCGACGAATCCCAGGTCGCTGCGGTGGTACCAGGCGAGTTCCCGCTCACCTTCCACCCAGCACAGGCGGACCGAGACGCCGTTCAGCTCGGCCGGGAAGTCCACGAGGACCGGCACGATGCCCTTCAGCTCCAGCCCGGTGGCCGCAAACCAGGAGCAGAGTTCACTGAGGCGGGCCTCCAGCGCCTTGAGCTCGGGCATGCCGCCGAGCGGCGATTCCCCGGCGATGCGCAGGTCGGCGGCCAGTTCGGCGAGGTCGGCGCGCACGGTGACGATCTGGGCGGCGTGCGCGCGGACCTCCGGGATCAGGGCGTGGGCCTCGGCCACCGTGAATACGCGCGGTCCGCCGCCGTGAGCCGCGCCCGCGGCGCCGGCGCTCATGGTGCCGTCATCGGTATCGCCCATACCGGTACGGTACCGACCCCGTCCGCCGGGCACGGGGATGTCGGTGCCGCTCGCAACGAATCGTGGTTCCGGGGCGGCCGAACGCTGAGAACCCGGTGACGCCGCCCTCGCGGTCGGCCCCCGTCGTACCCGTACCCACGTTGACGCTCGCACCGGTGTGCGCGGCTGCCGTGATGGCGTACAGCCGGACGTACCGAATTCCCCTCTGACGCACATCGACTCCTCAAGCGGCTAGTGTCCTGAGTCGTTAATTCGACGGTGCTCGGGATGCGATGCCCGCATGGCAAATCCCGACCTCTCGAGACGGCCGGTGACGATCAGGGACGACGACTGTCGCGCACGTGAGTGGATCGCACGACGGCGGACATCGGCGCGGGTCTTGGCGCGGTGCGCGTATCGCCCCGCGCTGCTGCGATGGGCGGATCCGATGCGCGGGCCGCCCGGGAGGCGGATATCCGGCCGCGGACGGTGCGCACATGGCGCGACCGCTGTATCGACGGCGGCCTGGACGCTCTCTCCGGCAAGGGGCGGCCGGGTCGGCCCGGCGAGGTCGCCGGCGATGAAGCCGGGGGCGGGGTCCGGGCGACGCTGGAAAAGCCGCCACCCGACGGTGGAACGCACTTGGCCGACACCGATGACACGGATGATGGCCGCCCGGTCGGCCGGACCGCCGCCCGCGGTCATGGATCGACGGCTGGAATCCGGATCCCGGGCCGTTCGTAGGGGTGAAGACCGCCGAAGAGATCTTCGGGACCGTCACCGCCCATCTTCATCGAATCAACGACTCGGAACACTAGTGGCTCCGTACCGGATCCGCGCTCGGCCGGGGCGCACGGCGCTGACCTCTCCGTAAGCCGATCGCGTGGCCGTGCTCCGGCCGCTCGTCGTCTCTGCGCGTCGCCCGCTACGAGCGCGGGCCGTTGACGGCAGCGAGTCCCGGGAGGGCGGATGCGGCCCGATTCAGCCCGCGCCGAAGCAGCAGAACCCGCTGTCGGCGAGATGGTCGGCCACCGCCCGGGCGATCGGCCGTCCGGCCAGCAGCGCGTCGTGCAGCCGCGGCATCGCTTCGGTGGTCTCCCGGTCGCGGACGGGAAGCACGCTGGCGACGACCGTCCCGGCGCCCAGGGCCAGCAGGGTGGCGGTCAGCCCCAGCGGCGTCCCGGTCGGGGCGGCGCCGGACTGACCGACGCCGCAGGAGGAGAGCACCGTGACGGCGGGGAGCCGGCGGATCCGTTCCAGGTCGTAGGCGAGCAGGGGGCCGTCCACGAGTGCGAGGCCGGAGCGCATGGGTGCGGCCGCGGGGAAGGACCCGTGCGCGGTGAGGTGCGCCAGGTCGGCGCGCTGGAGTTCGCGCAGCACGGGCCCGGTCAGCGCGGCGGCTGCGGTGAGAACGGTGGCGCGGGGGTGCCGCTCGCGCAGCGCGCCGATCTCGCTGTCGGCCCAGGCCAAATCGGGGCCGGCGGCCAGCAGCACCCGGTGACCCCGGCGCCCGGGGGCGGGGGCTCGCCTGCCGCGGTCCCGGCACCGCAGCCACCCCCGGCCGGACGTGACGACGCTGACGGGACGTCCGCGCAGGCGCGGGAGCAGGCCCCAGGGCACCGACCCCGCCGCGCCGGGCGCCGCGACGACCAGCTCCCGGTCGCCGACGGCCGCGGCCACCGGGTCGACCAGGAGCCGTTCCAGCGCGGCGGCCTGCTCGCCGAGGTGCCGCTGTTCGGTCGGCCCGGGGGCGACCGCGTGCCGGCGGGCCGCGTGCAGCAGCTTGGCGACGCCGTCGGCGATGGCGGGGTCCGCCGGTAGCCGGTGCGCCGTGACCCGGCCGTCGACGAGGGAGAACGCGACCGGCCCGCGCGGCAGTTCCGCGTAGCAGACGAACGCGCGGCGCCCCAGTTCCCGGGCGAGCACCGGCAGGACGGGACGGCTCGCGGGGCGCAGGGAGCGGCGGTCGGCGCACCCGGGGTGCCACTGGTCCAGCCGGAACCGGGCGGCGAGGCGGTGCGCTTCGGCGGGGTCGGCGCCCGCCTCCCGTGCGCGCGCTTCGGCCACGCGGTAGCGGTCGAGCAGCCGCCCCCAGTCGTGGTCCGGGCATGGGCGCGGCGGCGGCACGCGGGCGCGCTCGCGTTCGATCCACTCCAGCGCCGCCGCCGGGTCGCCGTCGGCGATCGCGAGTTCGGCGCCCAGCCGCGGAAGCTCGACGTCCCGCGGTCGCGCGTGCGCCAGCAGCTCCACGTGGGACGCCCCGCCCGGTTCCCGGCGTGCCTGGGCGAGCCCGCGCCGCAGCTCCCGGTACGCCGCCGGGTGGTCGCCCACCGCCGCGGCCCGCAGCGCGGCGGCGTGCGCGGGACGCGGCGCGGCGAGGCCGGGCGGGCCGAGCGGCGTCGCCGGGATGTTGCGCGCCAGCAGCCGGGCCACCTCTTCGGTCGGGGGCAGCGGTCCCGCCCAGTCGGGCAGCCTGATCGGCGCGGCCGGGCGAGCGGCCGAGCGGCTCAGAGTGTCGGCGCCGGGCCGGGGCGGTGCGGTCGTGCCGCCCCGCAGCCCGGACCCGGCGGCCGGGGCCCGGTCGCGGCGCCGTCCCGGTCCGCGCCGGGCGGGGGTGAACCGGGCCGACCACTCGACCTGGCCGGCCAGCTCCGCCCATGTCGATCCCACCGGGAAGGCGGCCCGGACCCGGCGGGCGTGGCCGGCCGCGCGCTCGCGTTCGCCGCGCAGCAGGAGCAGCTTGGCGCGCAGCAGGTGCGCGGAGGCGAACTCGGCGTCGCGGTGTCGGGCGACGGCGGACCACGGCAGCGACCGGAGCAGCGCCTCGGCGTCGCGGTACAGGCCCGCCGCGAGCAGCGCGTCCACCCGGTCCAGGTGGAGGGCGACCCTGCGGTGGCCGGGCAGCAGCGCCTCGGCCCGGTCGAACAGCCGCATGGCCGGTGCGACGTCGCCGCGCAGCACCGCGATGCAGCCCTGGTTCTGCAGGGTGACGCCGCCCAGCACGTGGAGGTGGTGGCGCTCGGCGAGTCCCCGGGCGCGGGCGAGGTCGTCGGCCGCCTCGGAGAATCGGCCGCCGTAGCCGAGGGCGAGCCCCCCGGTTGCTGAGCACGCCCGCCAGCAGCCGCTCGTCACCACCGCGGCGCAGGTTGCGGACCGCGTCGGTGAAGGCGTCGGCCGCCGTGTCGAACCGTCCGCGCTGCGCGGCGGCCACCCCGTGGTTGAGCGCGGCCAGGGTGGCGGCCTCCCGCCCGGTATACGGCCGTGCGGCCCGGCTACCGGTGCCGCGGCGGGCGCGCAGCCCCATGCGGGTGGCGCGGGCGCGTTCGGCCAGGCCGGGCAGACCCGCGCGCGCGGCGACGGCCGCCGCCCGGCGCAGCGCCCGGTGCGCGGCCGTGGTGTCCCCCAGTTCGTGGAGCGCGAGGCCGAGGACCCGAAGCGCGGTGGAGCGGTCGGCGGGGTCCGCCCCGCCGTCCAGGACCCGGAGCGCCTGCCCCCGCGCCTGTTCGGGGTCGCGGGCGACCAGCACCACGGGATCACCCGGCCCGTCGAACGCCCACTCGGTCATGCGCCCGCCTTTCCGCTCCCGGCCGTTCCGACGGCCACGCCGAATAACGGCACGACCGAAAGAGCCTCCAGCAGGCCGCACCGAAAACGTCACGGAAAGTGATAACACCCAGACCAGGCCGTTGGGAATGGCTATCCGGAAACGGACAGTGGATCGTTGCGGCGGCCGTGACCTGCGATCGGGGCCTATCGGGCGCACTCACCCCATATCTCTAGGGCGGGCCGGCGTAGTTCACGGCGGTGGGCGGCGGCACGCGACCTCGGTCCGTCGGGCGCCGGGGCCTTCCCTGCCGTGTCAGATGGCGATCCAGTCGGTCGCGACCGGACGCGCTCCGGTCCGGTGGCAGAGCAGGCTCACCGGCCCGCGTTCGACGTCCCGCGCGACGAACGCCCCGGTGGCGTCCACCGGCTCGCGGTAGCGGCCGTGCGGCTGGCGGATCTCCACGTCCACGCACCCGGGCGGGCTCACCCGGCCGGTGATGTCGCGCAGGCCGTCGTGGGCGGTGATCTCCAGCCGGATCACCCATCCGGCCGCCTCGAAGGTCAGGAAGCGCAGGCCGGGGTCGAGTCCGGCGTCGCGCAGCCCCACCGGGGGGAAATCGGCGGAGTCCTCGCGGACACCGGCGAGGATCGCGTCGGGCCGGCGCATCGCGTAGGCGGCGCGGGCGGCCGCACGGATCGGCTCCGGCACCGGGTCCAGCAGTGGCGCACCCCCGCGCAGCGCCGCCACGAAGCGCTCGTCCTCTCCGGGCTGCTCGTCCAGGCTCATCGGCGGTCCCTTCTCTGTGCTGCGCAGCCGGCATCGCGGCGCAGGTCGGCGGGTTCGGTCTGGTCGAGGACGAGGCGCCGCAGGCGGCGAAAGGCCCGGCGGCGGATCACGGGGAGTTCGGCGCGCGGCACACCGGCCAGCTCGGCGATCTGTTCCGGGCCGAGTTCCGGCCGGTCGAGGTACAGCTCGGCGACGAGCCGGTCCGGCGACCCCACGACGTCCAGCGCCCGGCGCACCGCCTGCACGCCCTCGCGGGCGAGGTGGACCGCCTCCGGACTGCGGTGGTCGGGCAGGTCGATGGTCCCGGGCGCGTACGGCTCGGTGCGGCGGCCGGTGCGCAGCTGCCGTCGGCACTCGTTGTGCGCGGTGGCGGCGAGCCACGATCCGACCCGTTCGGGGTGGCGCAGCCGCGGCAGCTGCTCCGACAGCGCGCACCAGACGGTCTGCGCGGCGTCCTGGGCGTCGTGCGACGACAGCCGGTAGGACCGCACGACCGCCCACACGAGGGTGGAGTAGCGCTCCAGCAACTCCTCCCACGCGGTGCCGTCATCGGCCACCGCGCGCCGGACCAGGTCCGCGGTGGATGTCGTGCCATCGGGCTGGTCGCCCACACATACCCCCAAGTACACTCGCAGCACCCGCCGCACACGGATCGTTACGCTAGCCGTTCTCCTCGGTGGACGGGGTGGGATCCGCCGGTTCCGGCCACCGAGAAACCTGGTGCTGGTGAGGCCCATGGGGCACAATGGGCCGAGGAGACTACCCAACTTCGGACATCTCCTCTGTGGGTACGAGGGCGTCGGGGAAGCGCACTCGTTCGTATCAGGAGGTTCGGTGTCCGCACGTGGCGTCTTGTACGTCCACTCCGCGCCTGCGGCGCTGTGCCCACATGTCGAGTGGGCGGTCGCGGGTGTGGTTGGCGTGCCTGTGAAACTTGACTGGGAGGCGCAACCCGCCGCCCCGGGAACCTACCGCGCCGAGCTGAACTGGCAGGGCGCGCCGGGAACGTCCGGTGCGATCGCCTCGGCGTTGCGGGGCTGGCAGCGGCTGCGATTCGAGATCACCGAGGAGGCCACCCCGGGGTGCGACGGGGTGCGCTACAGCTACACCCCCACCCTCGGGGTCTTCACATCGGTGATGAGCGCCTGCGGCGAAGTCCTCGTCCCGGAGGGCCGGCTGCACGAGGCCATGCGCCGGGCACGCGAACAAGGGGCCGACCTTGCCGAGGAGCTCGACCGGCTGACCGGCCGGGCGTGGGACGAGGAGCTCGACCCGTTCCGGCACGCCGGCGAGGGCGCCCCAGTGCGCTGGCTGCACGCGGCCGGTTAGCGGCGCCGCCCCCGCTCCGCGCGGCCCGGCCCGCTCCGCGGATTGGGCCGCCGGTGACGTGGTAGGTGGCAGGTATGAGCGAGAACACGCCTGAGCACCATGCCGACCCCGTGAACCCGGACGCCGCCGACTGGGAGGACGCCGGTCTCCCGGCGCAGGAGGACAGCACGGAGGACACCGCACTGCCCGGCGACGGCCCGGTCGCCATGGACGAGTTCGGTACCACGGGCACCGAGCGGGAGTCCGGCGAGCCGCTCGACGTCGCGCTGTCCCGGGAGGAGCCGGAGGAGGAACCGTACCGCGCGGAGGAGGACCACACCGGCCGGCTGGTGGCCCCCGACGAGGGCGCCGCCCCGGACGAGGAGCCGGAGTCGGTGGCCGAGGACACCGGCTACGACCGGGGCGGCTACAGCGCGGAGGAACAGGCGGTCCACGAACGGGACGAATCCGAAAGCCTATGACGAAATCGGTTGACGGCCCCAGCAGAATCGGGGTGTGTCCACCTCGATTCCCGAACGCCACCCGGGCCGCCCGTCTCGTGCCGTGTACGCCGACCACGACGACGCCACGCTCGTGGTGTACCAGGCGTACCCGGCGGCCATCGCCGACGCGGCCCTCGCGGCCGGCACATTCGTGCCGCCGTTCCGCAGGGAACGGATGACCTGGATCAAACCGTCGTACACCTGGATGATGTACCGGTGCGGCTACGCGACCAAGCCCGGCCAGGAACGGGTGCTCGCGGTCCGCATCACCGCTGAGGGCTTCACCTGGGCGCTCCGGCACGCCTGCCCGAGCCACCACGACCGCGCGCTGTTCCCGGATCGCGAACAGTGGCGCCGCCGGTTGCAGGAGTCCCCAGTGCGGGTGCAGTGGGATCCCGAACGCGACCTGTCCGGGGCCCCGCTGGAGCACCGGTCGGTCCAAGTGGGCCTGTCCGGCGAGGCGGTACGCCGCTACGCCGACGAATGGATCGTCGGCCTCACCGACGTCACCCCGCTGGCGGCACGGATCCGCGAGCTGCGACGTGCGGGCGAGCACACGGCCGCCGCCGCGCTGCTCCCCCACGAGCGCCCCTGGCCGGTGCCCGCCGACGCCGCGGCGCGGATCGGCTGCCCGTGATGCTCCGGCTCGTAGGGTTTGCCGTCATCAGCCGGCGGGAGCGCCTTCCGGTCGTCATCCTCCCAACGGAGATGGACCGTCAGTGCAGCCGGCCATCCTGTCGATCGTGACGGTCTCCTCGGCCTGTGCACGGCCTTCGCCGTACGCGGCCGGGTGGACGGCGACCGCTAGCGGAATGTCGCCGTCGATGGGAGGGGCCCACCAGATACCCGGCGCCGGTCAGCCGCCGCCGTCTCCGCCACCGCCATCACCGCCGTCGCCCCCGTCACCGGACCAACCGCCGCCGTCGGAGGAGCGGGGGTGGTATCCGGTCCCTTCGCCGCCACCATTTCCCGGTGGCTTCGGCCGCCCATCGTCGGAAATCCGGTACCAGAGACAGACGCCCACACCGATGACACAGATCGTGAGGATTCCCCCTAAATTGCCCCACGTATCGGGACCGTCCAAGCCCCCGAAGATTTCGCCGATGAGGATGAGCACCAGCATGACGCCGGCGCCCAGCCCGAAGAGTCCTGTCAGAAAGATCGGCGGACTGTCATCGTCCAGCATCTTGAAGAGGTCATCGGCGAAGTAGACCGTCACGCCGAGGCCGACCAGAATCAAGAGTCCCAGCGGGCCGTCCACGCCACCACCCCCAGGATGTGCGATGCGCCATCCTTACCCGCTGGCGGCGGCTTTCCGGGACGAACGCCTGGCCGGATCGGGCCGCCCGCCAGAAGTCCCGGTGCGCCCACCTGGTCGCGTCACCTCGGTCCGGGACGGCCATGCGCGCCGCGCCCTTGGATGGCAGACGTGGCGGCAGGCCGAGCACGGCATCCGGGAGGCAGCCGCCCGCCGCGCGGCCATCCCGACCACGCCGCGGACGCGGAGCTCGGTCTGGACGACGACGGGTGAAGAGGGCGCCGACCGGCGCCGCGGCAGCCTCCCGAAGCGCCGTCAGGACCGTGCGACCGCGTCCCCCGCGACGGTGAACCGCCGGCCCGGCGCCGCGTACTCCACCGGTCCCCGGAAGACGGCGCTCGCACGGCGGCAGGCGTCCTCGGGCGTCTGGAACGGGCCGACGTGCGTGATGACGAGCCGCCGCGCACCGGCGCGGGCGGCCGTCGCGCCCGCCTGCTCCGGGGTGAGGTGGACGGCGGGCTCCCCCTCGGGCGGGCCGTCGCTGTCCGCCTCGCAGAGCAGCAGGTCCGTGCCGCGCGCCAGGTCCACGAGTTCGTCGCAGGGCCCGGTGTCCCCCGAGTAGGTGAGCGCGGCGCGGCCATCGGACACCCGGACCGCGTAGGCGTCCATGCCGTGCCGCACCGCGCCGGAGTCGAGCGTCAGCGCGCCGAGCCGCGCCCGGTGCCCGTCATACAGTTCGTGCAGCTCGAAGGCGGCCTCCAGGCGCGCGATGCCGGAGTTGGACAGGAAGTGCCGGAGCCGCTCGCCGATACCCGGCGGGGCGTACAGCGGGACCGGGGCGTCCCGCCGCACGTCGGCGAAGGCCAGGGCGTAGAAGGCGGTGAGCAGGTCGGCCGCGTGGTCGGCGTGCAAGTGGGACAGCCAGATCCCGGTCAGTTCCGCGAGTCCGCAGTACCGCTGGAGTGCGGCGAGCGTGCCGCTGCCCGCGTCCAGCCACAGCCGGGTGTCCCCGGCCGTCACCAGGTATCCGGAGCACGGGTTGCCGGGGCGTGGGTAGGGGCTCGCGCTGCCGAGGACGGTCAGGCACAGTCCGCCCGCGCCGGCCGCTTCGCCGCGGCCGGATCCGGCGGGCTCCGTCACCATCCGCGCTGCCGCCACTCCCCCAGGTGCGGCCGCTCGGTGCCGAGGGTCGTGTCCTTGCCGTGTCCGGGGTAGACCCAGGTGTCGTCCGCCAGCACGCCGAAGACCCGCTGTTCGACGTCGTCGATGAGCGAACGGAACGCGGCGGCGTCACGCGTCTTGCCGACCCCGCCCGGGAACAGGCTGTCGCCGGTGAACAGGTGGGTGCGTCCGCCGGGCTCGTCGTAGCGCAGGGCGATGGAGCCCGGTGTGTGGCCGCGCAGGTGGATGACCTCAAGGGCGCACGCCCCGACGGGGATCCGGTCGCCGTGCCGCACCGGCTCGTCCACGGACACGGGGAGTTCGGCGGCGTCCTCCGGGTGCGCCACCGTGCGCGCGCCCGTCGCGCCGGCCACCTCGGCGAGCGCCTGCCAGTGGTCCCGGTGGCGGTGCGTGGTGATCACCCGGGCCAGGCCCTGACCGTCCACGAGCTCCAGGAGCCGGTCGGCTTCGGCCGCGGCGTCGATCAGCACGCCTTCCCCCGTGGCGCGGCAGCGCAGCAGGTAGGCGTTGTTGTCCATGGGGCCGACGGCGAGCTTGCTGATGGTCAACTCGGACAGTTCACGAACGTCGGCGGGTCCGCCGACCCGCGTATCACCGGAGTAACTCACGTCTCCATTGTGGTCGGTGCGCCCCGGGCGCGCCACGGGCCCCGGTGCCTCAGAGCGCCCACCGGGGTGGCCGCTTCTCGAAGAACGCCGCCCGCCCCTCGGCGGCGTCGTCGCCGGCGAAGTACGTGCGAGACACCTCCGCCATCTCGGCGAACGCCGACGCGAGGTCCCGGCGGTCCGCGGCCCGGAGCAGCGCCTTGGTTCCGGCGAGCGCGTCCGGGGCGGCCTGCCGGATGCCGTCCAGGATGCCGTCCGTGACCGCGTCGACGTCGGGGTCGGCCACGGTCACCGTCACCAGCCCCGCCCCGGCGGCCGCGGCGGCGTCGAAGGTCTCGCCGGTGAGGAAGTAGCGGGCGAGCTGCCGGTCATGCATGCGGGCCGCGACCGGGACGGAGATGATGGCGGGGACCACGCCAATGCGCACCTCGGTGAACGCGAACGTGGCCGAGGCGGGCGCGACGGCGATGTCCGCCGCGGCGACCAGCCCGATCCCGCCGGCGCGGGCCGGGCCGTTCAGCTTGGCGACGACCGGCTTGGGCGCGTCCATGATCGCGGCGAACAGCTCGGCCATTCCGGGCGCCGCGGGGTCCACCGGCCGTCCGGCACGTTCGGCCGCCACTTCCTTCAGGTCGGCACCGGCGCAGAACGCCGGACCGGTGCCGGTGAGCAGCACCGCGCGAACGTCGTCGTCGGCGACGGCCTCGGCCAGCCGCTCCGCCAGCTCGGTGCGTAGCCGCGCCGACAGGGCGTTGCGGTTGTGCGGCGAGTCCAGGGTGAGGATGGCGACGCCGCGCTCGGCGCTCGCGCGGACCAGCGGTTCGGTGGCCTCCGCCATGGATCGGACCCCTTCCGGTGCGGCGCGCGGGCGCGCTGGACGGCGGAGGTGATTGTAGTGCCGAGGCCGCGCGGCGCCCGGAACCGGCGGGCGCTTCCGGGCGCTTACCCGCGCGCCGCGCGGAGCGCCCGCAGGGCCTCGTCGGCGTGGACCTGCATCCGGACCTCGCTGCGGACGACGTGCAGTACGCGGCGGTCGGTGCCGATCACGAACGTCTGCCGCCGGGTCGGGGCCAGGCCGGAGAGGAGCCCGCCCCGGCGGACGCCGAAGCGGGTGGCGACGGCGCCGTCGGGGTCGGAGAGCAGCGGGTAGTCGAACTCGTTGGTGTCGGCGAACCGGCGCTGGTCGGTCACCTCGTCGGCACTGATGCCGACACGCTGCGCGCCCAGTTCGGCGAACTCGGTGCCGAGATCCCGGAAGTGGCACGCCTCGGCCGTGCACCCCCGGGTCATCGCGGCCGGGTAGAAGAACAGCACCACGGGACCGTCGGCGAGCAGGTCGCTGAGGCGGCGCGGGACGCCGTCCTGGTCGGGGAGCTCGAAATCGGGTACTTCGTCGCCTGTCTGCACGCGGCCAGCCTACGGTCTGCGCGGCCGGTGACGGTCCCGCGTCGATGGGCCGACGGGGACCCCGACAGCGCGGCCCGTCGTGGTGGCCGCGAGGCGGTGCTCGGGCTGGCGCACATCTCACGCACGGGTTGTTCCGGGGCCTGGTCGACTCCGTTCAGGGGATGATGTCGGCGAGCCGTGTGATCTCGTCGGGGTCGTCCGTGGCGGGTACGAAGATGATCTCGTCGACACCGAGTTCGGTGTAGGCGGTGATGGACTCCTTGATCGTTTACCGAGTGGTGCCGAGCACCACGTTGGTGGCGATGCCTTGGCGGCCTGCCTCTTGCCAGGCTCGTTTCGCCGCGTCGAAGCTGGGCGCTGTCATGGCCGTTGGCAGTGAACCGCCGATGTAGCCGTCGCCCCACCGAACCATGCGGTCCAGCGTGGCTGCGGAGTACCCGCCGAACAGCAAGGGGACGTGCCGGGTTCCCGATGGCACCGCTGGGTTCGGTCCGTTCTTGGCCAGCAGGGCTCCGGGCCACGTCGGGGCCAGCAGGACCGCGCTGCCGACTCGACCACACGCGCCAGAGCGTCCAGCGCGTCGCGGACCTTCTCGTCGAGGACGGACTCGCCCGCTATCGGCCCGACCCCGCGCACCAGCGGGCCGAACTGCTCGAACTCACCCCGACCGGCCGCGCCGCGCTGCACAGGATGGAGGCGGCCTACACCCGACTGGCCCTGCGCACCACCAAGGGCCTCGACCCGGACGGGCTCGAACTCGCACGCGAGACCCTCAGCGAACTACAGCGCCGTCTCGAATCCGAACCACCCTGACCGGCCGAGCCGGGTAAGCGATCACCGAGGTCATGAGGCACGGCCGTTCCTCGCTCGCCAGTCGGGCATCCAACGATCCTTTACGGCTGGGTGGCAGAAGCCGACACGCTCTGGTGCCGCGATGAGCGTGCTATCCGGGGGGCTCGCATAGCCGCCCAGCGCGTGTCCTCCCACCGTGTCGGCTGGGTCGCCGCCGCTGTTGGCGCGGTGGTGGCCCAGCCGGGCTCGGGTCGGCGAGGTGCGGCGCTGGTGGGCATGCCGAGGTCGGGCGGCCGGACCGGGCCAGAGATCCCGGTCCTGCCGCCGCTGACGACGTCAGGCGCCCTATCGCGACGCCCCCTCGCGGAACACCTCGATCACACTGGTGAAGCTGTCCGCCGCGTGGCCGGCCTCCATGGCCCGGCGGAAGGCGGTCAGGACCGCGTCGGGCAGGGTGGTGTCGACGCCGGCGTCGGCGGCCGTGTGCCGGACATGCTCGACGCTCGCGGTCCCCATGGCCAGGCGGTCGACGTCGCCGGTGTGGTCGCCCGCGTCCACGCGCGGCGCGTAGAAGGCGAGGAACCCCGGGACGGAGGCGGCCGTGGCCGTCGCGTGCGGCAGGAACTCGCGTGCCGAGATGCCGTTGGCATCGGCGACCGCGAGCGCGTGCAGGAAGCTCAGCATGCTGGTCCAGAACATGTCCATCTGGAGCTGGTAGTACAGCGCCGCCGCCCCGGGATCGGCGCCCACGTAGTCGGTTCCGGTGAGCACCGCCAGCGTGCCGCGGTGCGCCTGGAAGTCCTCCTCGGGACCGCTGTAGAAGGTGGCCGACCCCGGCTTGCCGATACCTGAGGGAGAGGCCTGCACTCCTCCGGTGAGGTAACGCGCACCGAGCCCGGTCGCCCATGCGGCCGCCGCGCGGGAGCGTTCCGGGGTGTCGGAGCTGAGGTTGACGAGCACCCGGCCCGCGAGGGCGTCGGCGGCCGGTTCGAGGATGGCGTACATCGCGTCGTGGCCGGTCAGGCTCAGCACGACCAGCTCGTTGGCGGCGAGCGCGTCCCGGACGGTCGCGGCCCGCACGGCCCCGTCGGCGACCAGCTCGTCCGCCCGGCTCGGGGTCCGGTTCCACACGGTCACGGCGTGTCCGTTGTCGAGGAACGTCCGTGCCATCGCCCGCCCCATCGGGCCGAGTCCGATGACGGTCACTGCCTGGTTGCTCATGGTTGCCCACCTTCACGACTAGAAAGATCGTTCTACTCAGAGGGAAGCTAGCACACTCTAGAACGAACGCTCTACTCAGTAGACTTGCCGCATGGCACGCACGGAACAGCACGCCGCCGGCGACACCCGGGCCCGGATCGTCGAGGTCACCGCACGCCTGCTGCAACGCCAGGGGTACGAGGGCACCGGCATCAAGCAGATCGCCCGTGAGTCCCGCGCGACGCTCGGGTCGGTCTACCACTTCTTCCCCGGCGGCAAGCAGGAACTGGCCGCCGCCGCCATCAGGCACGGCGACCAGGAATTCGCGGAGCTGCTCCGGTCCGCGCTGGACAGCGAGGACGATCCCGGCAAGGGGCTCGTCGCCTGCACCCGGGAACTCGCCGCGGGACTGCGCGACTCCGACTGGACCGACGGATGCCCGGTGACCGCCACCGCCCTGGAGACCATCGGCCGCACCCCCGACATCCAGCTCGCCTGCGCCCAGGCGATCGAGCACTGGCAGGACCTGGTGGCCGGCAAGCTGGTCTCCTGCGGCTTCGCACCCGACACCGCACGCGAGCTGGCCGGCACCGTGGTGAGCACCCTGGAGGGCGCCGAACTGTCCGCCCAGGTGGCGCGCAGCGAGGAGCCGCTGCACACGGCGGGCCGCCACCTCGCCCGGCTCGTCGCCTGCTACGCCCCGGACGCGACGGCCCGCTGACCAGCCCCCTCCGACGGGTCAGCGGGCCACCTCGTCAGTTGATCAGCCCCGCCAGGCGAGTTCGAAGTAGCTGCCGGGGCCGATGCCGGGCGGGAGAGACCCCCAGGCGTCGGCGATGTGGTGGACGAGGAGGAGGCCGCGGCCGTTCTCGGCGTCGGGGTCGGTGACGACGCGGAGGCGGTAGGGGTCGTGGCCGGTGCCGTCGTCGTGGACTTCTACCCGGAGGCGCCCGGGCGCGTGGTGGAGGTGGACGCGGAAGGTGCCGTTGGCGTGGCCGCTGGGGGTGTGCTTGATGGCGTTCGTCGCCAGCTCGCTGAGGAGGAGGACGGCGTCGGCGGCGGTCTGGCGGGGGATGGCGCTGTCGGCGAGCAGGGCGGCGAGCCAGGCGCGGGCGGGTTTGACGTTATCGGGGTGACCGGCGAACCGCTTGGAGTGGCGGCGTGGGAGTGGTGGACGCTGGAGCGAGATGTCCGCAGCGATACCGTTGGACATGAGTCCTTCACCTGCCTAATCCAGGTCGAGGGCGGAGGCCCTGCCAGGTGCGCGACCACCCGGCAGGGCCGTTTTCATGGCGTCTGCAACCCAATGCACACAAACACGGTGCGTAGCGATCCGGTCACATCCACTACTGCTAGTGTGCATGGCAACCTTTGCGATGGCAAGGTCAATCTTGGAAACATCATGATTGGCAAGTTGCGAAAAGTTGGCGTTGTGCACTGGATCAGCGAAACTGAGGACGTTCACGTCTGCGTCAGGAGGTGTCGGGTGGCCGAGGCCAGCCCCACGGTCGCGCGCCGCACGTTGGCCCGGGTGCTGCGCCAACGTCGAGAGGTGGCGCGCATCACGGCCGCGCGTGCTGCCAAGCACGCCGGGATGCATGCCGCGACGCTCAGCAAGGTCGAGAGTGCGACTACGCGCATCCAGCCCGGAACCGCTCAACTCCTCATGAAGCTCTACGGGGCGTCAGAGGCAGAGTGTGAAGCGGTCTTCGAGCTCGCCCACGCGGCTCGTCAGCGTGGTTGGTGGCAGACGCACAAGGCGACGCCAGCATGGTTCGACGCCTATGTGGGGCTGGAGACCGAAGCGAGCACGCTGCGCGCCTACCAGACCGAACTCATCCACGGTCTACTCCAGACCGAGGACTACGCCTTCGCGCTCGCCCGGGCGGCGGTCGATGTGTCATCTGATGACGAAGCAAAGCAGCACGTCGCGCTGCGAATGGCTCGCCAGGAGCGTTTGCTGAGCAACAAACCGCCGCAACTCCACGTCGTCCTCAATGAAGCTGCCCTGTACCGCGAAGTGGGCGGCCCAACGGTGATGCGCTCGCAGCTCGAACACCTTAGACAGCGCTGCGAACTCCCCAATGTCACCTTCCAGGTACTGCCGTTCTCCGCCGGAGAACACCCGGCCGGTGCTGGGTCGTTCCTGATCGTCGGCTTCGACGGCTCTCCTCACCAGACCATCGCCTACGAAGACGTCGTGTACGTGGAGTACGCGTTGGGCGCCCTGTACCTCGAAGAACGCTCTGACACTGAGCACTTCGCGAACATCTTCGCTGGTCTCACCGATCGGGCCGCAAGCCCGTCACAGTCGTTGACGCTCATCGAGCGAGCCATCTCGAACCACAACTGACGGAGACACCTGATGCAGAACCCATTGCTGCGCTGGCGCAAGTCGTCCTACAGCTCGAACACCGGCGAATGCGTGGAGATCGCCGAAATCCAGCGTGACCGACTGATGAGAGACTCAAAGAATCCCGCTCTAGGTACGCTGTACTTCCCCGACCCGGAATGGCGCGCCTTCCTCTCCGCACTGAAGACAGCACAGTCCACACAGTTCTGAGGAGCGAACATGGAGCGCTCGTCCTGGCGCAAGTCCAGTTACAGCGGCAAGCAGAGTCATTGTGTGGAGGTGGCTGCGACGAGCACGATTCACGCTCTGCGAGACTCAAAGGACCCGAATGGCGGGATGCTGACATTCAGACACGCCGAGTGGCACTCATTCATCACCGGCGTGAAGCACGGCGCCGTCGGCCGGTAGCCGGTCAGGCCCCCGGAAGCACCCTCAGCAGCGGCACCCGCACCTCCTCCGGCGTGAGCGACCCGTGCTGCCCCACCAGTCGGCTCTCGCTCGGCTCCGCCCGCGGCGCGACCAGCGCCGTGTCGCCGTACGCGAGCGCCAGCACATCGCCGATACGGGGAGCCAGGTCGGGCGTCACCGGGCCGAACCAGCCGCGTGCGATCGCCTCGTCCCGGTCGACCACCGCCGCCCGGCCGGTCAGCCGCTCCCGCCATGCGGCGAGCACGTCCGCATGCGCGCCCGGCAGCGCGTGGACCTGGCGGACCCGGGCCTCCCCGGCGAGCAGCCGGACGCCCGACGTCAGGGCCGGGTCGGCCTCGACGTCGACGCGGCCGTCCGGGCCGACGTCGACCATGCCGTGGTCGGCCGTCACGTAGCAGACGCCGTCGGCCGGCAGCGCCCCGGCGATCGTCTCGGCGAGCCGGTCCACCCGTTCCAGCTCGTTCCGCCACTGCAGCGAGTCGATCCCGAACACGTGCCCGGCGGTGTCGAGGTCGGGGTGGTACACGAAGGCGTAGGAGCGGTCGGCGTCCCGCAAGACGGACGCCACGGCCTCGGCCAGGGCGTCAGGACCGTCAGCCGGAACGTAGCGCCCGCCGCGGGCCGAGGCGCGGGTGAAGCCGGAGCCCTCGAACGCGCCGTCGGCCACGTAGGCGGTCCGCACCCCCGCCGCCTCGGCTCGCTGGTACACCGTGCGCCGCGGCTGCCAGGTCTCCGGCCGCACCTCCGGGTCCCAGCGCAGCGAGTTCATCACCCGGTCGCGGCCGGGCAGGCCGACCTGGTACCCGAAGATGCCGTGCCCGCCGGGCGGGCATCCGGTACCCAGCGTGGTGAGGCTGGTGGCGGTCGTGGTGGGGAAACCCGCCGTCATGACCGTCGCGCCGTCGAGCAGGCCGGACAGGAACGGCGCGTGCGCGCGGTTCGCCAGCAGCGCCTGCCACCCCATGCCGTCGACCAGCAGCACGCAGGCCCGCCGAACGGGCGGCAGCCCGAGGACGTCGGGCTCGCCGGCGACACCGAGCGACGCCAGCACCGAGGGGGCCAGATCCGCGAGTGAGGCGGCGCCGTAGCGCGGCGCCTCGAACGTCCCGTCCATGGTGGGGTCCGCGGGGTGGTCGTGCGGGGGACCTGCGGTCACGGGTCGGATCCCTCCTCGACGTGCGGCGGCGGACGGCCGGACGGCAGCGGTCCCGGAGGGGGACCGCCGCTCGGTCATCGGCTGGTGGCCTCGGAGAGCGCCTGGGCGAAATCCAGCATGTTGGCCACGATCTCGGCGCCGTCGGCGGCCTGGCTGACCCGCAGGGTGAGCGGCTCGGCGGTGATCGCGCCGGTGTAGCCGTGGTCGAGCTCACAGGACTCGTCGGCGCAGGCCGCGGGTTCCAGGTCGATGTGCGCGATGGCGCCCCAGTTGACGGCGAGGCTGATGCTGAGGACCACCTCACTCGGCGGCGTGCCGGGAACATAGCTGGCGGGGTCGGGCACCACGCGGGTCAGCGCGACCGACTGGATGTTGCCCAGCTTGATGGAGTCGGTGGTGGTGGAGGCGTGCGGGTGGTCGCTCGGCTCGGTGGGCGGGTGCTCGTCGGTGTGGCAGACGATGAGCCGGGTGGGGGTGAGCAGCAGGACGGTGATGTGCCGCCGCACTTCCATCCCCGGGTCGAAGGTGGCCTCGTGGTGCACCACGAAGGCTTCGGCGGACTCGCCGCCGAGGGTGGTGGCCACGGCGTCGGCCACGAGCCCGGGATAGTACCCACTGCGCTCGATCTCCGAGCGCCAGTCGGTGGACACAGCACGCGTTTTCCTCATGGCCCCATCCTGCCCCCTCACGCCGGGGGCACGCACCATGCCGCCGTGGGCGGAGGGGGGCTCACGGATAACGCCCGCCGTCCACGGGTAGGGGCTCGATATGACTGCCAGAGTTCCACCGATACCGACCCCGCCGCCCCCGGGGCCGCCGATGCCCGAGCCCGAACCGGTCCCGCCCGGTCCGACGCCGGTTCCCCCCGAGCCCCCGCACCCGGAACCCGAGCCGCCCGGCCCGGGCCCGCTGCCGCCCGCCGAACCGGAGCGCCAGCCCGAGCCGGTGTGACCCCGCCCCCGGCATCACGTGACCGCGCGCAGCCTGCCGGGAGGGCGGAGGCGGAATCGCTCGACGCTGTGGGCCGTGCGCTCGTCCGCAGGGAGGAAGACGACCAGCTGCTGGGCGTCCGTGGCGAGTTCGAACGTCTCCCGATGGAACCGCAGTTCCTGGGCGGCCGGGTGGTCGATCCGGAGTACGCCGCGCTGGGGCACCACGTGCCGGTCGAAGCGCCGCGTGAAGTCCGCGCCCGCGACGGGTTCGAGTTCCGCCCGGAACCACTCGGCGTTCTCCACGGAGGGCCCCAGCCACAGGTCGAAGACCTGTTCGTCGGCCACGGCGTCCCAGTCGGCGAAGAACGTCCGGGCGCGGGGGTCGGTGAACAGGTACCGCGTCAGGTTCGGCGCGTCGGTCTCCAGTAACCCGCTCGCCTCCATCATCGACGCGAATCCCCCGGTGTGGGCGAGGACGTCGCCAAGCCGGTTGGTGACCAGCGCGATCCCCGGTTCGAGCAGGCGCAGCGTCTCCAGGACCGCGGGACGGACGTCGCGACGGGCCGGTGCCGGCCGCGCGCCGTGGACGCACTCGCCACCGGTGATCTTCGCGAGGTAGCGCAGGTGGGCGCGCTCGGCGGAATCGAGGCTGAGGGCGTCGGCCAGCGCGTTCACCACCGCCACCGAGGGGCTGCGGTCCCGGCCCTGCTCGATGCGGGTCAGGTACTCGACGCTGACGCCGGCCCGCGTGGCCACATCCGTCCGCCGGAGACCGGGCGAACGGCGTCGACCGTGATCCCGCAGTCCGAGCGATTCGGGCTGGATGCTGTCGCGCTTGGCTCGGATGAAGTCACCCAACGGCGTTCCCATGCGGCGTAGCCTACGTCGCCGCCTGCCGGCCGCGACCTGCTCAGGGTGGCCCTCTCAGGGCCAGCCTGGGCGCGGTCTGGCTGCCCCGCCGGGACCCGCGGGACCGTGGTGGGCATGGAGAACAAGCACAAGCTGGTGATCATCGTGGGAAGTGTCCGGGACGGCCGGTTCGGTCCCGTCGTGGCCTCGTGGGTCGCTGATCAGGCTCACGCTCACGGGGGATTCGACGTCGAGGTCGTGGACCTGGCCGAGGTGGAGATCCCGCTGGCCCTGCCTGCGGAATCACCGAAGTACGCGGGCGATGGTTACCCCCGTCCGGCCGGGATGGCGGCGCTGACGTCGGCGCTGGAGGGCGCGGACGCGTTCGTCATCGTCACGCCGGAGTACAACCACAGCTATCCGGCGTCGCTGAAGGCGGCCATCGACTGGCACTTCACGCAGTGGACGGCCAAGCCGGTCGCGTTCGTCAGCTACGGCGGCGCGGCGGGGGGCCGCCACGCCGTCCTGCACCTGGAGAACGTGCTGACCGAGTTGCACGCGGTGACGATTCGCGACGGTCTCGCGTTCCCGAACTACTTCACGGGGTGGCAGGACGGCCGTCCCCTCGACTCCGGGGCCGCCGGGTACGCCAAGACGCTGCTGGACCAGCTGTCCTGGTGGGCGGGCGCGCTCCGGACGGCGCGCGAGGTCGCGCCTTACCCGGCGTGAGCGCGAGGCGGTGGAGTCACTCGGGGGCAAGGCGTACGGTTCCGGCCCCCGAGGCCGCCCACTATTGAGACGGCCCCTTGCCGCTCGCCGAGCCAACGCGGGCCGACGCCGATGGAGCCGGAGTGGCCCCGGAGAGAGCACAATGTGTGACGTGCCGATCACTATCACTTCGAGTTACCTCGCCGCCTGCACCGACGACATCATGCAGTGCGTTCAACGTGGCGTGGTCTTCATCATCGTCCATGAGGGCCGGCCGGTCGCCCGACTGGCGCCGTTCGGCTTTGGCGGGGGGGACACCCCTTGGTGGACGGCCGCCGAAACACCAGCAGAGTGACCGCCCCCGATCGGCCGCACTGATCGCAAGCGAGCGGAGACCGACTCCTCTTTCGCCCCGATGACCGGCTGGAGTACCCGTGGAAACGGGCAGCGCGCCGGCATCCAGAGTGAGAGGCGGACTCGCGGTCTTCAGTACGGCACCCGCAGCCGCCGCGGCCCGTGGTCCGGCCGGAGTTCTGGGGCCTCCCGGAGCCAGACGCGGGCGCCCAGGACGTGGGCGCCGGTGGCGTTGACGATCACCGGGTCGAGGTCGACGTGCGCCACCTCCGGCAGGGCGTCCACCAGGCGGGAGACCCGGACGAGCAGTTCCTCCAGTGCCTCCACGTTGGGCTGGTCGGCCAGTGAGGTGGCTCCGGCCGGCAGTCCGAAGAGCAGGGCCGAGGAGCGGACGGCGCGCACCAGGTCGGCGGCGTCGGCGTCGGTGAGGGGCGCCAGGCGGTAGGCGCGGTCGTCGAGGAGTTCGGCGGTGACGTCGGCGAGGCCGAAAGCGACGACCGAGCCGAAGGACGGGTTCTCCCCCGCGCGGACGACCGTGGGCACGCCGGGGATCGCCATGTGCTGCACCACGAGCATCGCCTCGTCGCCGAGCCGGTCGTGCAGCGCTGTGTAGGCGCCGCGTACGTCGTCCGGGGACCGCAGGTCGGCCCGGATGCCGCTACCGCCTGCGCGCAGTCGCAGGTCCGGGGCGTTGGCCTTGACCACCACCGGGTAGCCGAGCCGCTCCGCCGCCGCCACCGCGGCGTCGGCGGAGTCCACGGCGATGTCGGGCCACACGTCGACGCCGTAGCAGGCGAGGAGGTCGCGGGCGGTGTCCGCGGGCACCGCGGCCTCCTCGTTGGAGACCGGCTCGCTGGTGAACCAGACGGAGTGCGCGGCCGTTCCGGCCTCCTCGGCCTCGGCGAGCGTGCGGGTGATGAGCCTGCGGGCGCCGGCGCGGTCGATGCCGGACAGCTCCGGGTGCCGGCCCGGATCGCGTTCGCGCCACAGGGCGTAGCGGGTGGCGTGCGCGAGGGCGCGCACCGCGTCCTCGGGCGCCGGGTAGGAGGGGATCGACCCGCGCGCGGTGGCCCCGTCCGGCCCGGTCTGCCGCAGTTCCTCGGGCAGCCCCTGGTAACCGAGGTAGGTGGTGATGATCGGCTTGCCCGCCGTGGCGGCCTTGGCCCGCATCACCTCGGCGACGTCGCTGGAGATGGGGGTCAGCGCCGGGATGAACACCACGACGACCGAGTCCACCGCGTCGTCGCCGAGCGCGGCGTCCAGGGCGGCGCCGAACTCCTCGGCGGTGGCGGTGGGCCCGAGGTCGACCGGGTCGTGCGGCTTGAGGCCGGACCGCGCGCACGAGTCCTTGACCAGCAGCCCGAGGGAGTCGGAGTTGCCGATGATGCCGACCCGTGGGCCGGCCGGCAGGGGCTGGTAGGCGAACAGCTGGGCGACGTCGAACATCTGGGTGATGTCGTCCACCCGCACGACGCCGGCCTGCTGGAACAGCGAGGTGACCGCGAAGTCCGGCAGGGCGAGCGCGTCGGCCGCGTGCCCGGAGGGCACGCCCTGGGAGGAGCCGCCGCTGCGCACCGCCACCACCGGCTTGTGCTGGGCGAGGCGGCGGGCGAGCCGGGTGAACTTGCGCGGATTGCCGAGCGACTCCAGGTACTGCAGCACCACCTCGGTGGCGGGGTCCTCCTCCCAGTACTGGATGAGGTCGTTGCCCGAGACGTCGGCGCGGTTGCCGGCCGAGACGAACGTGGACAGGCCCATGCCGCGCTGGGCGACGCGCTGCAGGATCGCCCGGCCGAGCGCCCCGGACTGGGAGAAGAACCCGATGGGCCCGCGCGGGGGGACGTCCGGTGACAGGGTGGCGTTCAGCGACACCGCCGGGTCGGTGTTGGCGATCCCGAGGCAGTTCGGCCCCACCACGCGCATTCCGGCGGCCCGGGCCGTGATGACGAGTTCGTCCTGGCGGGCGCGCCCCTCCGGGCCCGACTCGCCGAAACCGGAGCTGACCACCACCAGCCCGTGCACGCCCTTGCGGGCGCACTGGGCGACGACGTCGGTCACCATGTCGGCGCGCACCGCGACGATGGCGAGGTCGACGGGGTCGGGGATGTCGAGCACGGTGGGGTAGGCGCGCACGCCCGCCACGGCCTTGGCCTCCGGGTGCACCGGGAAGACCGGGCCCTGGAAGTCGCCGGCGATGAGGTTGCGCAGCGCGGTCTGGCCGATGGTGTGCGCGGTGCGGCTGGCGCCGATGACGGCGACCGACTCCGGGAAGAGCAGCCGGGCGATGGAGCGCGACTCGGCGCGCTGTTCCCGCGCCCGCATGACCTCCTGGGCCACGTCGGTCAGCTCCAGGTCGAGGGTGAGCCGGATCACACCTTCGTCGAAGGTCTGCTGTGCCGTGTATCCGGCCTCGCGGAAGACGTTGATCATGCGCCGGTTCTCCGGCAGCACGTCGGCGATGAACCGCCGCACGCCGCGTTCGCGGGCTGCCGCGCCGATGTGCTCCAGCAGCACCGAGGCCAGGCCGCGGCCCTGGTGCGCGTCCTCGACCACGAAGGCGACCTCGGCCTCGTCCGCGCTCACCTTGTCGTACCGGACGACGGCCACCATGTGGCCGCCGATGGTCGCGATGAGCGCCACCCGGTCCTCGTAGTCGACCGTGGTGAAGCGTTTCACATCCCGGCTGGAGAGCTTGGGGTAGGGCGCGAAGAACCGGAAGTAGATGGTCTCGGCCGACAGCCGCGAGTGGAACTCCTGGAGCAGGCCGGAGTCCTCAGGCGTGATGGGCCGCAAATGCGCGGTTCCGCCGTCGGTGAGGACGACGTCGGCCTCCCAGTGGTTCGGGTAGTGCTGCACGGTTTGAGGGTAAACGAGAAAACCGGGCGGATGACGGGTACCACGGCGCCGCCCCCTCTGTTCACCCGGTCATCGGGTGCCCGCAGCGGCGGCCGATGCGGCATGGCGCCTCTGTCACTTCGTTACCCGCGGCCACCCCTGAACCTGTTAACGTCAGGTGGCACATTCCCGGGTCGCGAGCAGGAAGAGGGTCGGCAAGGTGGTGACGAAATGACGCGAGTGGTCGTGATCGGCGATCTCATGACCGACGCAGTCGCGCGGGCTTTCCACCCGCTGGCTCGCGGCAGTGACACCCCGGCTTCGGTGATCATGTACGGCGGGGGCTCCGGCGCCAACGTCGCGGCGTGGCTGGCGCTCGAAGGCACCGACACCGCCCTGGTGGGCCGGCGCGGCTCCGACATCACCGGCCGGACCCGCGAGATGGAACTCATGGGGTTCGGGATCGACGCCCGCATGGTGATGGATCCCGAGCGCCCCACCGGCACCTGCGTGGTCATGATCACGCACCGCGGCGACCGGACGATGCTGAGCGACCCCGGTGCCAACGCCGCGCTGCAGCCCGAGGATCTGCCCCGTGACGTGTTCGGGCCGGACGGCCACCTGCACATGTCCGGCTACACCTTGATCAACGAGGGCTCCCGGCGCGCCGCCCGCGTGGCGCTGCGCATGGCGCGCGAGACCGGCATGTCGATCTCCGTCGACTGCGGCTCGCACGCCCCGCTGGAGCGGGCCGGCGCGGAGTCGTTCCTGGACTGGACGAACGGCGCCCGGCTGCTGTTCGCCAACACCGAGCAGGCCGCCGTGCTCACCGGCCGCGACGAGGCCGAGGCCGCCGCCCGGGTGCTGACCGCCTGGTACCCCAACGTGGTGATCAAGCTCGGCGACGCCGGCGCGCTGTGGGCCTCCAAGACGCGCGACGACATCGTCGTGGTCCCGGCCGAGCCGGTGGAGCCCTCGCCGGGGTCGATCGGCGCGGGCGACGCCTTCATCGCGGGCTTCCTGCCGCCGTGGCTGGCCGGCCACCACCCCAAGGACGCGCTGTCGAACGCGCACCGGCTGGCCGCCCGCGCGCTGCACCAGCCGGGCGCACGGCCCGACCTCGACTAGCGCCGCCACCGTTCCGCCGACGCGCCGCCCAGGACGACCTGGGCGGCGCGTCGGCGTGCGCGGCCCGGCCTCAGGCTCTCGCGGCCAGGGCCAGCGGCAGCACCGCCGGAGCGCCGGCCTCGCGGAGCAGCCGCGCGGCCACGGTGAGCGTCCATCCGGTGTCGACGTGGTCGTCGAGGAGGAGCACCGGCCCGTCCAGCCGGGCGAGCCCGGCCCGCAGCTCGGTGGAGACGGCGAAGGCGTGCCACAGCGACGCCAGCCGCTGCGCGCTGTTGTGCCGCCGCGGCCCCGGGCCGTCAGGGTGCGCGTAGTCGAGCGCGCCCAGCGGCGCCAGCCGGCCCACCTGGGCGAGCCGGGCCGCGAGGTCGCCGATCATCCGGGGCCGGGTGCGGGACGGCATCGCGACCACCCCGGCCGGCCGGGCGCTCCACGGCCAGGCGGCGAGCACGTTCACCACCGCCTGGAACACCTGGTCGCCGACCGGCTGGTCCGGCGCCTCCTCGGCGAGCAGCCGGCGCAGCGTGGCGCCCCAGCCGATATCGGTGAACCGGGCGAGCGCCCGCCCCTCTTCCGCCCGCAGCTCGGGACGGATGGCCCCGGAGGCGTCGACCCCGAGCTCGCGCATGCCCGTGGGCCACTGCCGCCGCGCCGGCACGGCGATCCCGGGGCGGTCGAGATGCGCGGCGGCGGCCGCCTGCTGCTCCGGGTCGACCTCGGCGGTCCACCGAGGTCCGGCGCAGTTGTCGCACCGGCCGCACGGCCCCGCGCCGGCGTCGTCGAGCTGGCGGCGCAGGAACTCCATCCGGCAGCCGGACGTGGCGATGTAGTCGAGCATGGCCCGCTGCTCGGCCTCGCGGGCCCGGGCGACCGCGGCGTACCGCTCGGAGTCGTACCGCCACGGTTCGCCGGTGGCCGCCCACCCACCGCGCACCCGGCGCACCGCGCCGTCGACGTCGAGCACCTTGAGCATCTGCTCCAGCCGCCCGCGCGCCAGGTCCACCTGGGCCTCCAGGCGCGGCACGGACACCGGCTCACCGGCCTGGGCGAGCGCGTCCAGGGTACGGCGCACCGTCTCCTCGGGCGGGAAGGAGACGCTGGCGAAGTACCGCCAGATCTCCCGGTCCTCGCGCCCGGGCAGCAGCACGACCTCGGCGTGCTCGACGCCGCGCCCGGCCCGGCCGACCTGCTGGTAGTAGGAGATGGGCGACTGCGGCGCCCCCAGGTGCACGACGAAGCCGAGGTCGGGCTTGTCGAACCCCATGCCGAGCGCGCTCGTGGCCACCAGCGCCTTCGTCCGGTTGGCGATCAGGTCGTCCTCGGCGCGCTGGCGCTCCTCGGGGTCGGTCTGCCCGCTGTAGGCCCGCACCTCGTATCCCCGTGAGGCCAGGAATTCGGCGGTCTCGGCCGCCGCGGCCACGGTGAGGGTGTAGATGATGCCGGAGCCCGGCAGGCGGCCGAGGTGCTCCGCGAGCCAGCTCAGCCGGGCGGTGCTGCCGGGCAGCTCGACGACCGCCATGTGCAGGCTCTCGCGGTCGAGGGAGCCGCGCAGCACGAGGGTCTCGGCGCCGTCGCCCACCTCCAGCTGCTCGGCGACGTCGCGGGTGACCCGCTCGTTGGCGGTGGCGGTGGTGGCCAGCACCGGGATGCCCGCGGGCAGTTCGCCGAGCAGGGTGCGGATCCGCCGGTAGTCGGGCCGGAAGTCGTGCCCCCAGTCCGAGACGCAGTGCGCCTCGTCGATGACGACGAGTCCGGCGCCCGCGGCGAGTTCGGGCAGCACCCGGTCGCGGAAGTCGGGGTTGTTGAGCCGCTCGGGGCTGACCAGCAGCACGTCGACCTCACCGGCGGCGATGTCGGCGTAGACCCGTTCCCAGGCGTCGAGGTTGGCGCTGTTGATGGTGCGGGCGCGGATGCCGGCGCGTTCGGCGGCCGAGATCTGGTTGCGCATCAGGGCGAGCAGCGGCGAGATGATGACCGTGGGCCCGGCCCCCTGGGCCCGCCGCAGCGCGGTGGCCACGAAGTAGACCGCCGACTTGCCCCACCCGGTGCGCTGCACCACGAGCGCGCGCCGGCGCTCGGCCACCAGGGCGTGGATGGCGCGCCACTGGTCGGCGCGCAGCCGCGCGCCGTCCCCGGCGAGGGCGCGGAGATGGCGTTCGGCCTGCTCGCGCAGTGCGGAATCGATCTCGGGACCGGCGGCCCCGGGTGGAGCGGAGGTAACCATGCCCTCCTTGCTACCAGAGCCGGGCGACGCCGCGCGGGCCGTCCACAGGCCTCGCTCGACTCCACCGGCTACCGGTCGGGCTCGCCGGAACGGTCCAGGGCCTCGGCGAGTTCGTCGACCACCAGGCGCTCGCCGTCCGTCTCGCCGCGGCTGTAGGCCACCCGCCCGAGGGTCTGGGTCAGCACCGGGACGGTGACGAACTGGAAGAGCGCCACCAGCCCCAGCGGCGCGGCCGATCGGAGGTCGGGGAGCTGGCAGGCCGCGCCCGCGAGCAGCAGGACCAGCCCGACGGTGTCCGGCTTGGCGGCCGCGTGCATGCGTCCCAGCAGGGTGGGGAATCGCACCAGCCCGATGGTGCCGACGAGCGTGAACAGCGCGCCGAGCGGGAGCAGCACGGCGGTCAGGACGTCAGCCGCGGTCATGCGCCCGCCTCTCCGCGAACCGGGCGCCGGTCAGCGTGCCGACGAACCCCAGCAGGGCGATGGTGACCATCAGTCCCACGTAGGTGGTGTCGCCGCGCACGGCCGCCTCGACCGCGATGGCGCTGACCAGGAGCACCGACAGGGCGTTCAGGCACACGATCCGGTCCAGGACCGAGGGGCCCCGCACCAGCCGGTACAGCGTGAAGAGCACGCTGAACCCCAGCATGGTGAAGGTCGCGACGTAGACGCCGGACATCAGGGTCATGAGTCTCCTTCCCGGGCGGGGACGGCGTTCGCCGGCGCGGCCGGCTCGGCGGACCGCCCGAACTCGGCGAGGTCTTCGGCGGTGCCGAACGCCCGCACGAACAGTTCCTCGGTCCGGCGCACCTGGCGGCGCAGCCGCTCGACCGCCTCGGGCGAGTCGATGGGGATGCCGTGCACGTAGATGACACCCTGGTCACGGTTGAGCTCGATGACCATGCTGCCGGTGACGAGGGAGAGCCCGCCGCTGACCATGGCGAGCAGGAAGTCGGAGTCGGTGCGCATCGGCACCGCGACGATCGCGCCGCGGGTGCGGCGCGGCCGCCACAGCACGTGGACGGCCACCTGGGCGCTGGAGGAGAACAGGTCGTAGCCGATGGCGGCCGCCAGGCGCAGCACGGCCAGCGGGCGGAAGCCGAGCCGCACCGGGATGTGCGGGAGCTTCGCGACCGAGTAACAGGCCGAGCCCACCACCGCACCGGCGATGATGGTCCCGGGACTGGGGTCGCCCCACAGGATCACCCACATGGCCGTCAGCCAGAGCACGGTGGGCAGCCGCCCGAGCAGCCGCCGCGGCCAGGTGCGTTCCGCCGGGACCGCGCTGGAACTGCCGGCCCCGGCGCCCGCGGACGGGGTGACAGTGGTCATCGGGCACCTCCTCCCAGTACCGCCTGGACGTAGGCGCGGCCGTCGAGAAGGTCGTGGGCCGCCACGAAGCTGAGATCGGCGAGCGGACCGGCCGCGGCCGCCACCACCAGCCCGACGGCGACCATGACCCCGGTCATGGCGGTCATGAACCGCAGGCCGCCGAGGTTGCCGCCGCGCCGCAACTGCGCCTTCGCCTCGACCATGTCGGGCAGCGGTGTCCCCCAGAACGCCCGCGTCCAGATGCGGAAGATCGCCATCAGGGTGAGCAGGCTGGTGAGCACACCGGCGGCGATACCGAGGTACACCAGCCATCCGCCGGCCGCCACCCCCGCCTCGAAGAGCGCGACCTTGGCCACGAACCCCGACATCGGGGGCAGTCCGGCCAGGCTGAGCGCCGGAAGGAAGAAGAACAGCGCCAGCGCGGGCGAGACCGTGGTGAGCCCGCGGATCGCGCGCAACGAGGTGTGGCCGACGTACTGGCGCACCAGCCCGTTGACCAGGAACAGCGTCGCCTGCACCACGATGTGGTGCACCAGGTAGATGACCACCCCGGCGATACCGGCGACGGTGTTCAGTGCCAGCCCGAAGATCATGAACCCGATGTGACTGACCAGCGCGAAGGACATCACCCGGTTGATGTCGTCCTGCACGAGTGCGCCGAGGATGCCCACGACCATGGTGGCGATCGCCACCCAGAGCATGACCGCCGAGATGTCGTCCCGTACGAACAGCAGGGTCTGGGTGCGGATGATGGCGTACACCGCGACCTTGGTGAGCAGCGCGGCGAAGATCGCCGAGATGCGGGTGAGCGCCACCGGGTAGCTGTCCGGGAGCCAGAAGTGCATGGGCACGATCGCGGCCTTGATCCCGAACACCACGAAGAACAGCAGCGCCAGCACCATCCGCAGCGCTGGCGGCGCCGCCCCCAGCTTCTCGGCGATGTCGGCCATGTTCACGGTGCCGGTGAGCGCGTACACCAGCGCGATCCCGGTCAGGAACAGGATCGAGGAGGTCAGGCTGACCACCGTGTAGATCATGCTGGCCCGCACGCGCGCGCGGGTCGGCGCCTGGGTGATGAGCGTGTAGCTCGCGGTCAGCATGATCTCGAAGCCGACGAACAGGTTGAACAGGTCCCCGGCGATGAAGCTCAGGCAGACGCCCGCGGTGAGCACCAGGTAGACGGGGTGGAACACCTGCGGCGTCGCGCGGCTCAGCCCGCCGATGTCCTGGCCGATCGCGTACAGCAGCACGATCAGCAGCACCACCGAGGAGACCAGGAGCAGCAGTGCGGCCAGCGGATCGGCCACCAGGGTGATCCCGAGCGGCGCGGCCCAGCCACCGGCCTGGCTGGCCACCACATCGCCGTCGGCGGTCCGCGCCACCAGCAGTGCGGCGCCGGCCACCACACCGGCCAGGGTGAGGGTGCTGGTGATGCGCTGGGCGCGTGGTGCGGCACGCAGCAGCAGCGTGACCGCCGCGCCGAGCAGCGGCACCACCAGCGGGATGGCGAGCAGCACGTTCACGAGGAGTCCTCCGGCTCCGTCAGGCGGCGGATGCGGCGGTCCTCAAGGTCGTCGGGCACCTCGTCGTTCTCGTCGCCCAGCCACACCCGGTAGGCGAGCGCCAGCAGGAACGTGGTGACCCCGAAGGTGATGACGATGGCGGTCAGCGCCATGGCGTGCGGCAACGGGTCGGACATCTCCCCCGACGCGCCGCCGAGCAGCGGCGGCAGGGTGATGGCCTCGTCGGTGAGCAGCAGCGACATGTTGGCGGCGTGGCCGAGCATGAGGATGCCGAAGACGACCCGCATGAGCGACCGCTGCAGCAGCAGGTAGAAGCCGCCGGAGTACAGCACGGCGACGGCGATCACGAGGATGAAGCTGGGAGTGCTCACGCGCCTCCTCCGTCCGCGGTGGCGCCGCCTCTGGGGCGCCGCCCGGCCCGCTCCTCGCGGGCCTCCTGTTCCTCCGCCTCCATCCGCGCGCCGAGGGCGGCCACGACGGACAGCACGAGACCGACGACGATGAGGAAGACCCCCGTTTCGAAGATGAGCGCGCTGAGCAGCTTGACCTCCCCGAAGACGGGGAGGGTGAACGTGAACTGGGCGGTGTCCATGACGGGCCCGCCCACGAGCAGCGGCGCGACCGCCGTGCCGCAGGCGAGCAGCATCCCGATCGCCAGCAGGCTGTTGGGCCGCAGCGGCAGCCCGGCGGCGAGCTCGTGCCGGCCGCCGGCCACGTAGCGCAGCACGTAGGCCATGCTCGCGACGAGCCCGCCGGCGAAGCCGCCGCCCGGGCGGTCGTGCCCCGAGACCAGCAGGAACACCGAGAACGTCAGGATCGCCGGGATGAGCAGCCGCGCGACGACCTCCAGCAGCACCGAACGCGGGCCGAACGCCGGCCGCACGACCGTGCTGAGCCAGCGCTCCCGCGGCGCCTCCCACCCCTCGGGCGGTCCGGTGCGTCCGGACGGGGAACCGTTGACGGCCATGGTCATCCTCCTTCCTCGGGACGGGACGGATCGTGCGCACCGCCCGCTTCGGCGCGGGGACCGGCGGTGGAGGCGCCGGCCGGCTCGCGCGCCGGGCCGGGCCGTCCGGCGGTGAGTTCATCGGCCATGCCGGTGTCGGCGGCGCGGTCGCGGCGGTTGAGCAGCACCAGCGAGGCGACCGCGACGGCCGACGTCGCCAGGACGACGATCTCGCCGAAGGTGTCCAGCGCGCGGAAGTCGGCGAGGATCACGTTGACCAGGTTGTGCCCGCCCGCCTCCTCGGCGTGCTCGGCGAACTGGCGGGAGATGGGGGCGGAGGTGCGCGCCGCGGTCATCAGCCACAGCGACGTCGCGACGAAGCTCCCCGCCGCCACGCACAGCGCGAGGGTGCCCCGCTTGCCCCAGCCGTTGGGGCGCACGTTGAAGGTGGCGGGCAGCCGCCGCAGCACGAAGACGAGGATGATGGTGGTGAGGGTCTCGACGAGCACCAGCGTGAGCGCGAGGTCGGGGGCGCCGTGCAGCACGAACAGCCCCGCGATCCCGAAGCCGAGGGCGCTGATGAGGATGAGCGCCGGGAAGCGCCGGTGCTCGCGCACCGTGGCGATCGCGGTCACCACGATGATGAGGGCCACCACGATCTCCAGCGGGTTGTCCCACCAGCGGAACGTGGGGCCGCCCGCGGGCACCGCGACCTCGCCCTCGGCCAGCGCCACGACGAGCCGCACACCAGGCAGGGCGAGCAGCGTCGCCAGGATGATGCCGAGGTAGACCGGCAGCGAACCGCTCTGGGTGCGCCGGGTGACGCTGAGCGCCGTGGAGTACACGGAGTGCACGAACAGGTGGTAGCCGAGCTCGGCGTCCGGCCAGCGCGGCATGGCGTTCTGCACCCTGGCCACCCACCGGCGCCGCCAGAACAGCAGCGACCCGGCGACGGCCACCAGCGCGGACAGCGCGAGCGGCACGCTGAAGCCATGCCATAGCGCCAGGTGGTAGCCCTCGCCGCCGTGCCCGCCGGCCAGGAACGGCGCGGCGTAGGCCTGCGCGACGGGGTCGACCAGGGCGGGGAGCACGCCCAGGACGAGCCCGGCAGCGGACAGCAGTACCGGCGCGGCGACGAAGGCCCGGCTCGGCGGGCGGAACCGGCGCTCGGACACCGTGTACTTGTCGGCGAAGGCGCCCCAGATGAAGCGTGCGCTGTAGGCGAAGGTGAGCGCCGAGGCCGCCACCAGGCCGGCGAGCACCGCGGCCGAGGTGACCGGCCCGAGCGCCGGGTCGTGGCCCGGAAGGAACGCCTCGAACGCCGCCTCCTTGCCGACGAAACCGAGCAGCGGCGGCAGGCCGGCCATGGACGCGGCCGCCGTGGCGGCGGCCACGGCGAGCACCGGCATGCGCCGCCCGAGCCCGCTGAGCTGGCTGATGAGCCGGGTGCCGGTCTGGTGGTCGATCACGCCGACGGTGAGGAAGAGCGTGGACTTGAAGAGCCCGTGCGCCAGCAGCACTCCGATCAGGGCGGTGGCCGCCGTCGGGGTGCCGGCACCGGCGAGCAGCGTCAGGAAGCCGAGCTGGCTGACGGTGCCGTAGGCGAGCAGCAGCTTGAGATCGTCCTGACGGAGGGCGCGCCAGCCGCCGACCACCATGGTGGCCAGCCCGAAGCCGAGCACCAGCGCCCGCCATGGGTCGACGTCGGCGAACCCGGGCGCGAGCCGCGCGACCAGGTAGACGCCGCCTTTGACCATGGCCGCGGCGTGCAGGTAGCCGCTCACCGGTGTGGGCGCCACCATGGCTCCGGGCAGCCAGTGGTGCAGCGGCACCTGGGCGGATTTGGCGAACGCGCCGGCGAGGATGAGCACCAGGGCGAGCGGCAGCCACGGGCTGTCGGTCGGCGGATGGGCCACGAGTTCGGAGATCCGGTAACTGCCGCCGATCTGGCCGAGGATGACGAACCCGATCAGCATGAGCAGGCCGAATCCGGCCGTGGTGACGAGGGCCTGGGTGGCCGCCCGGCGGGCGTTCTCCTTGCGGTCGTCGTGGCCGACGAGCAGGAACGAGGAGACGGAGGTCAGTTCCCAGAAGACGTAGAGCGCGAACAGGTTGTCGGTGGTGACGACGCCGAGCATGGAGCCGGCGAAGATCACCAGGACGGCGGCCAGCCGTCCCAGGGCGCGCTCGTCGGACCGGAAGTAGGCGGCGCTGTAGCAGAAGATGACCGACCCGACCCCGCTGACGAGCAGCACCATGGCGAGCGCGAGCGCGTCCAGCCGGAAGTCGAGGGTGATGTCGAGGGCCGGCACCCAGGACACGGAGGCCGTGACCGGGCGCCCGGCGAGTACGGAGGGGGCCTGGACCAGCGCCCAGACCGCGGCCAGTGCCAGCGGCAGGCTCGCCACGAGGAACGCGCGGGAGCCCGTGGCTCGGATCAGCGGCGGCACGAGGACCGCGACGATGGCGTGGATCGCGACGATGAAGGGCAGCAGCATAAGCGACGTTATCGGCGGTCGGACCGGGGGCGCACCTTTCTCACCACCGGAGTGGGCATGGGCGGGGTGAAGCCTGATCGGTTGGACGGAACACCCCAAAGGTTAGCGGGCGTCCTCGATCTCACCTTGACGATGGGGCGACGAGGTGTACCATTTGCCGCCCCATATCCGACCCGCACCTCTGGTTACGCTGCGTATTTCCACTGGTCGACGGGGAATCCGTGCCGGGGCTGGCACGAATCGCCACTATTAATTCCTGGTTTCACCGTGTTTGATCTCACCAAACGCCAAAGGCGGGACACCAGGTCCCACTTACCGTCGGTCATGACGCACCCGGAACCACCCGCCCACCGGTCACGGAGCGTGGACACCCGGCGGGACCGGGCGGCCCCGCCGACCACATGAGACGCCTCACTCCCGGCCACCGGACGGAGCCCCGGCGGCGGGCCGGCCCGGGCCGCGCGCACCAGCCGCGGTCCCCTCCGGGACGGCCCCGCGCGACGGCGCGTCGGGCCCGCGCTGGTTCGCGGTGGCACCGTGCTCAGGCCAGAATGACGGGCATGGCCCGTACAACGTCCCAACCACCCGAGGAACTCACTGAGAACATCATCGACATCGACGTCTCCGAGGAAATGCGCGGCAGCTTCCTGGAGTACGCCTACTCGGTGATCTATCAGCGTGCGCTGCCGGACGCGCGTGACGGCTTGAAGCCCGTCCAGCGCCGCATCCTCTACCAGATGAGCGAGATGGGCCTGCGGCCCGACCGCGCGCACGTCAAGTGCGCCCGCGTGGTCGGCGAGGTCATGGGTAAGCTGCACCCCCACGGCGACAGCCCCATCTACGACGCCCTGGTGCGGCTCAGCCAGCCCTTCGCCATGCGCGTCCCCCTGGTGGACGGACACGGCAACTTCGGCTCCCTCGGTGGCGACGACGCCCCGGCCGCCATGCGGTACACCGAGGCCCGGCTGAACGCCGCCGCCCAGCTCATGGTCGCCTCCATCGACGAGAACGTCGTGGACTTCCGGCCCAACTACGACGGCCAGGAGACCGAACCGGAGGTCCTGCCGGCGGCGTTCCCGAACCTGCTGGTCAACGGCACCTCGGGCATCGCGGTCGGCATGGCCACCAACATGGCCCCGCACAACCTCGGCGAGGTCATCGCCGCCGCGCGGCACCTCATCGCGCACCCCGACGCCACCCTGGACGACCTCATGGAGTTCGTCCCGGGCCCGGACCTGCCGACCGGCGGCACGATCGTCGGCCTCGACGGAATCCGTGACGCCTACGTCAAGGGGCGCGGGACCTTCCGCACCCGGGCCACCGTCACCATCGACAAGGTGACCCCGCGCCGCACCGGGCTGGTCGTCACGGAGCTGCCCTACAACGTCGGCCCCGAGAAGGTCGTCAGCCGCATCAAGGAGCTCGTGCAGGCGAAGAAGCTCCAGGGCATCGCCGATCTGAAGGACCTCACCGACCGCAACCAGGGCCTGCGGTTGGTGATCGAGCTCAAGAACGGCTTCAACCCCGAGGCCGTGCTGGAGGAGCTGTACCGGCTCACGCCGATGGAGGAGTCCTTCGGCATCAACAACGTCGCGCTGGTCGACGGCCAGCCGCAGACCCTCGGGCTGCGCGAGCTGCTCTCGGTGTACGTCGCCCACCGCCTGGACGTGGTGCGGCGCCGCTGCGAGTTCCGGCGCGCCAAGCGTCAGGAGCGGCTGCACCTGGTGGCCGGCCTGCTCGTGGCACTGCTCAACATCGACGAGGTCATCGCCCTCATCCGCGACTCCGAGGACACCGCGCAGGCGCGCCAGCGGCTGATGACCACGTTCGAACTGTCGGACACGCAGGCGCGCTACATCCTCGACACGCCGCTGCGCCGCCTCACCAAGTACGACCGGCTGGAGCTGGAGTCCGAGCGCGACCAGCTCACGGCGGAGATCGCCGAACTGACCGCGATCCTGGAGTCCGACAGCAAGCTCCGCAAGGTCGTCTCCCGCGAGCTGGCGGAGATCGCCAAGGAGTACGCGACCCCGCGCCGCACCGTCCTCATGGAGAGCTCGGGCGTCACTCGGACCGCGTCGGTGCCCCTGGAGGTCGGCGACGACCCGTGCCACGTGCTGCTCAGCTCCACCGGGATGCTCGGCCGCAGCACCGGTGCGCGTCCTCCCCGTATGTACGACGGCCCGCGCACCCGGCACGACGCCACCGCGGCCACGGTCCCGGCGACCGTGCGCGGCGAGGTGGGGCTGGTGACCGACCTCGGCCGGCTGATCCGGCTGCCGGTGCTGGAGCTGCCCGAACTCCCCGACGAGAGTCCGGACGGGCCGCCGCTGCAGGCCGGGCTGCCCGTGTCGGAGTTCGTCGAGCTCGCCGACGGCGAGCGGGTCATCTCCCTGGCCTCGCCCACCGGTGACGGAGCGGGGCTGGTCGTCGGCACCCGGCAGGGCGTCGTCAAGCGGGTGGGCGGGGACTACCCGCAGAACAAGGACGAGTTCGAGATCATCGCCCTGCGCGAGGGCGACCGCCTCGTCGGCGCCACCCAGCTCGTCACCGGCGAGGAGGACCTCGTCTTCGTCACCTCCGACGCCCAGCTGCTCCGGTTCCCGGCCGGCGGCGTCCGGCCACAGGGCCGCTCGGCCGGGGGGGTCGCCGGCATCCGGCTGTCCGAGGGCGCCTCGGCGCTGTGGTTCGGTGCGGTGACCGCGCCTGAGGACTCGCTGGTCCTGACCGTGGCCGGCAGCTCCGCCGCGCTGCCCGAGACGCAGACCGGCGCGGCCAAGCTCACCCCATTCGAGGTCTATCCGGCCAAGGGCCGGGCGACCGGCGGGGTGCGCTGTCACCGGTTCCTCAAGGGCGAGGACGTGCTGCTGTTCGCCTGGGTCGGCCGCGCGCCCGCCCGCGCCTCCCGCGCCGACGGGGGTCCCGTGCGGCTGCCCGACCCGGACGGCCGCCGCGACGGCTCGGGCGAGGCGCTGCCGCGGGCCATCACGGCGGTGGGCACCGGCCAGACGAGCACCGCGGAGACCGGGAGCGGCGCTCCCGTCGCCTTCGGCGGGTGACCCGGCCGCCCGGCTCTCGCCGCCTGCGCGACGCGGGGCGGCGGGCCGGGCGGGGCCGGGCGGCCGGCGATCCGCACGGCCGCCTACGATGTCACCCGCTGTCCGATCCGACATGACATGAAAGGAGTGGTGGGGGCCATGGCGCATGGCGCATTCGACGACGTGTTCGCCGCGAACGAGGAGTACGCACAGCGGTTCCGGCTGGGCGGTCTGGCCGCCGTCGCCGCGCGCGGGCTCGCTCTGGTGACGTGCATGGACTCGCGGATCGAGCCGCTGGACATGCTCGGCCTGCGGCCGGGCGACGCCAAGATCCTGCGTAACGCCGGTGCCCGCGTCACCGACGACACGCTGCGCACCCTGGTGCTGGCGGTCTACCTGCTCGGCGTGCAGCGGGTCCTGGTGCTGCCGCACACCCGGTGCAAGATGGCCTCGGTCGCCAGCGACGACGAGGTGCACCGTGCCATCGCCGACACCTACGGCGTGGACACCCGCAGCCTGGAGTTCCACACGGTGCAGGACCAGCGGGCCACTCTGCTGCACGACCTGGAGCGGATCCGGCACCACCCGCTGCTGCCGGCCGACCTTGCGGTCGGTGGAGCGATCTACGACGTGGACACCGGCCGGGTGACGCCGGTCGACGAGTGATCCGCGGGGCGTGCCGCACGGCCGGGACGCGGTGCCCGGAGGGCGGGTAACGGGGCGCGGAGGATGAGGAGCGCGGGGCGGTACGGGGCGGCGTGCTCCCCGCCGTTCTTGCGGGGACCGAAACTCCGGGAAACCCGGCGCCGCCCGGGGCGGGCCCAAACGGAGACGGGAATGCGGCGCGCCGTCCGGCTGTTGACCTTCGCGAAGAAGGGAGCGCGCATGGCGGAGACGACCTACGAGATCTTTGCCCGCGGCCAGCAGCACTTCGAGCTGGGCGACCCCATCGGCGCCGCCCGCATCCTCGCCCCGCTGGCCGAGACCGAACCCAACAGCCGCTCGATCCTGGAGCTCCTCGGACGCGCCTACTTCCATTCCGCCCAGCTCGGCAAGGCGGAGCGGACCTTCCGCCGGCTGATCGAGCTCGACCCCTGCGACGCGTGGGCGCACATCGCGCTGGCGCGGTCGCTGGAACGCCAGAACCGCGAGCAGGAGGCCGCGCCGCACCGCCGGATGCACGCGGTCATGTCGGGCGGGTCCCTCGACTGACCCACCGTCCGGCTCCCCGTCCGGCCGGCACGGCACCCGGGCCGCCGCCCCGAATCTCGGGTCGGCGGCCCGCCGCGTGTCCGAGCGGCCCGCTGCACCGCTCCCCCGCCGGAAGACCGGGGCGCCTGCCGATGGTTCCCGCCGGCACCTGGCCGTACGGGCAGCGCGCCGCTCCCTCACCTTCCCCCGCGCCCGGCCGGGCCCCCGAGATGCCGTGCTGCGTGGTGGCCGCACCCCGGCCGCCGTCCGGGACGGCCGCGCGCGTTCGGATCCGGCGCGCCTCCGGCCATGCGGCCACGTGTCCGGCACCTGGGCGGCACGCCGGGGCGGCACGCACGGCACGGGGAATCGCCCGCTCAGCGCACTTCTCGGTAAGCCCGGGCCCGGACGGCACCGGGCCGGGTAATCTTGTCGACCATGGCAGTGCCAGCACAGGAGCCACCCGAACGCGACTGGCTCGACCGGTCCTGCTCGCGGACGCGCGCGTGGGTGGACGAGGCGGTCCGCCGCGTCATCGCCGACGCCAACCGCTCGGCGGACACCCACCTGCACGTGTTCCCGCTCCCCGCCGACTGGGGCATCGACCTCTACCTCAAGGACGAGTCGGTGCACCCCACGGGCAGCCTCAAGCACCGGCTCGCCAGGTCGCTGTTCCTCTACGCGCTGGCCAACGGCTGGGTCACCGAGGGCACCACCATCGTGGAGGCCAGCTCAGGGTCGACCGCCGTGTCCGAGGCGTACTTCGCGCAGCTGCTCGGCCTGGACTTCGTCACGGTGGTGCCGCGCCGGACCAGCCCGGAGAAGATCGCGCTCATCGAGCGGTACGGCGGCCGGTGCCATTTCGTCGACATCCCCGCCGAGATGTACGGCGAGGCCGAGCGGCTGGCCGCCGAGACCGGCGGCCACTACATGGACCAGTTCACCTACGCGGAGCGCGCCACGGACTGGCGGGGCAACAACAACATCGCCGAGTCGATCTTCAGCCAGCTCGCGCAGGAGCGCTTCCCGGTGCCGGAGTGGATCGTCATGGGCGCCGGGACCGGCGGCACCTCGGCCACCATCGGGCGCTACCTGCGCTACCGCCGGCACCCCACCCGGCTGGCCGTGGTCGACCCGGAGAACTCCGCGTTCTTCCCCGGCTGGGCCACCGGAGCGGCCGACTACAGCACCGGAATGCCGTCCCGGATCGAGGGCATCGGGCGGCCCCGGATGGAGCCGAGCTTCCTGCCGGGCGTCATCGACCTGATGATCCCGGTGCCCGATGCGGCCAGCGTCGCCGCCATGCGGCACCTCAACGAGGTCACCGGGTTGTGCGCCGGCGGCTCCACCGGCACGAACCTGTGGGGCGTCTGGCAGCTGATCGCCCGGATGCTGCGCGACGGCCGGCGCGGCAGCGTGGTCACGCTGATCTGCGACGGCGGCGAGCGGTACCGGCACAGCTACTACGACGACGCGTGGGTGGCCGCGCAGGGCATGGACCTCGCGCCGTACACGGCCGCGCTGGAGCACTTCCTCGCCACCGGGAAGTGGGCACCGCCGCCGGTGCGGGGCGGGTGACCGCGTCGCGGCCGCCCGCCCCGGGCACCGGGACCGTGCTCAGGCGTCGATGCGGGACATGTCGAGTTCCCGCGCGCCCTTGGCGATGAACTCGCGACGCGGCGCGACCTCGTTCCCCATGAGCAGGTCGAACACCGCGGCCGCCTCCTCGGCGTGCTCGACCCGGATCCGGCGCAGCATGCGGTGACGGGGGTCCATGGTGGTCTCGGCGAGCTGGTCGGCGTCCATCTCGCCCAGCCCCTTGTACCGCTGCACCGGTTCCTTCCAGCTCAGCCCCTTGCGCTCCAGTTCCGTCAGCTTCCGGTGCAGTTCGGAGTCGGAGTAGGTGTAGATGTAGCGGTCCTCGGGGCGGGCGCCGCGCTTCTTGCGGACGTTGGTCAGCTCGATGCGGTGCAGCGGCGGCACCGCAGCGTAGACCCGGCCGGCCTCCAGCATCGGGCGCATGTAGCGGTAGAAGAGCGTCAGCAGCAGGCAGCGGATGTGCGCGCCGTCGACATCGGCGTCGGCCATGAGGATCACCCGGCCGTAGCGCGCGGCCTCCAGGTCGAAGGTGCGCCCGGAGCCGGCGCCGATGACCTGCAGGATGGCCGCGCACTCGGCGTTCTTCAGCATGTCGGCCACCGACGACTTCTGCACGTTGAGGATCTTGCCGCGGATGGGCAGCAGCGCCTGGAACTCCGAATCGCGCGCCAGCTTGGCGGTGCCCAGCGCGGAGTCGCCCTCGACGATGAACAGCTCGCTGCGGTCCATGCCCTCGCTGCGGCAGTCGACCAGCTTGGCCGGCAGCGCGGAGTTCTCCAGCGCGTTCTTGCGCCGCTGGTTCTCACGCTGCTGGCGGGCGGCGAGCCGGGCCCGCGCCGCGTTGACGATCTTCTCCAGCACGGTGCGCGCCTGCTGCTTCTCGGCCCGCTTCGTGGAGGTGAGGAAGTGCCGAAGCTCCTTGCCGACCACCTGGGAGACGATCCGGCTGGCCGCGGAGGTGCCGAGGATCTCCTTGGTCTGGCCCTCGAACTGCGGCTCGGGCAGCCGCACGGTGACCACCGCCGTGAGGCCCTCCAGCACGTCCTCCTTGATGACGGGGTCCTCGCTGGCCCGCAGCAGCTTGGTGCTGCGGAGCTGGTCGTTCACCACGCGCACGAGTGCGCGTTCGAAGCCGGCGATGTGGGTGCCGCCCTTGGGGGTGGCGATCACGTTGACGAACGAACGGACCGTACTGTCGTATCCGCTCCCCCAGCGCAGCGCGACGTCGACCTCCAGCTGCCGCTCGACGTCGGTCGGGGTCATGTGGCCGTTCTCGTCGAGCACCGGAACCGTCTCGGTGAACTGGCCGGTGCCCTGGATCCGCAGCACGTCGCTGAGCGGGTTGTCGGCGGCGAGGTAGCCGCAGAACTCGCTGATGCCGCCGTCGAACCGGAACTCCTCCTCATACGCCGGCTCGCCCTCGGTCCGCTCGTCGCGGACGGCGATGGTCAGGCCGGGAATGAGGAACGCGGTCTGGCGGGCGCGGTCGAGAAGCGCCTCGCGGGTGATGTCGGCGTCCTTGAGGAAGATCTGGCGGTCGGCCCAGAACCGCACCCGCGTACCCGTGACCTTCTTCGCCACCCGCCGGATCTGGGAGAGCCCAGAGCGGGGGGTGAACGCGGCGTCGGGTCCCGGGGTGTCGAAGACGCCGGGGATACCGCGGCGGAAGCTCATCTCGTGGGTGTGCCCCTCACGGTCCACTTCGACGTCGAGCCGCGCCGAGAGCGCGTTGACGACCGAGGCGCCGACCCCGTGCAGCCCGCCGGAGGCGGTATAGGACCCGCTGCCGAACTTGCCGCCGGCATGCAGCTTGGTCATGACCAGCTCGACACCGGAGAGGCCCGACTTGGGTTCGACGTCGACCGGGATGCCGCGCCCGTTGTCGCGCACCTCGACCGACCCGTCGGCGTGCAGGACGACGTCGATCCGGGTGCAGAACCCGCCCAGGGCCTCGTCCACCGCGTTGTCGATGATCTCCCACATGCAGTGGGTGAGTCCGCGGCTGTCGGTGGACCCGATGTACATACCGGGCCGCTTGCGGACCGCCTCAAGTCCTTCCAGAACCGAAAGGTGCCGTGCGGAATAATCCTCGGGATCGTGGACGGCTGCGGTGAGGGCGGTCACGTGGACTCTCCTGCGAATCGAGGGCTGCGGCGCGCCGGCGTGACGGGGAGCCGGCGCGGACGGACGGGGCTGGGCGGGACGCGAGCGCGCCCGCCATCGGTCGAGGTCGGCCCGGCGCGCCCGGATCCCGTGTGCTATAGGCACAGTAGTTCGAATTGCAGGGTAGCGGCACTCAGCGGGATCCGCGTAGCGGAGCGTGTCGCCGGGTATGACTCCACCCGGACAACTCGCCGCGGCGATGAAGTAGGTCACAAACCCGGCCGATTCCGCTGTCGGCGTACAGCGGAGCTGGTTGGGAAGGTCTCCGTCAGGTTAGATGTTGTTCTGAGTGACTGACGCCGAGTACTGAGGAAGGCGAAGTGACTGGAACTCTTGCCCCCACCCAGCCGCTGACGGCTGCAGACCGTTGCGACCGTTGCGGTGCCCAGGCGTACGTCCGAGTGGTTCTCAACTCCGGTGGCGAACTGCTGTTCTGCGCGCACCACATGCGTAAGCACGACGACTCGCTCCGCAAGATCGCCTCGGAGATCCAGGACGAGACCAACCGGCTGCACTCGACGCCGGCGTCGAGCTCGACCGAGGAACGCTAGACGCGGTCCCGAACTCAAAGACTTGCGGCGGTGGCCTCCGAAGTGGGAGGCCCCCGCCGACGTCTGTTCCACGAGTTCTCCAGCCGGACTCCCAGGGTGCGTGTATATAGAGAGCAGGGAACGCGTACATCCGTACAGCCAGCGGCGCCGCCAGAAGGGGCGAGCGAATGGCGAAGATCCTGATCGACGTCGATGAAGAGGCGCTGGCCAAAGCGTCGGAGGCCCTAGGGACCTCCACTGAGAAGGACACGGTGAACACCGCCCTCCGTGAGGCCGTGCTTCGCCTCGAACGAGCTAAAGCGCTCGTAGAGATGCAGGAGTTGGCTGCGAGAGGAGGCATGGATCTGGACTACCTCCAGGACAAACGAAAGTACCGACGGTGAGCCCGGCCGAGTACCTCATCGACACGAGCGCTCTCCACCGGATCTTGCTCAAGCCGGGCGATCACTCAGGTTGGGAGGAGCTCATCAAGCTGGGAACCGTCGCAGTCAGTCCGATCACGGAACTCGAAGTTCTGCACAGCGCGCGCTCCATAGCGGACCAGCGAGCTCTTGGTCGGGCAACTCAACCTCATGCTTCCTGCCGCCCCGATCGATGACCGTCATTTTGAGCGAGCATGGGAGGTCCAGCGGTTGCTGACCGCCCGCGGCGAGCACCGTAGCGCTGGCCCGGTCGACCTTGCTAGTCGCGGTGACCGCTCAAATCGACGGACTGGTGTTGCTCCACCAGGACCGGGACTTCGAAACCGTCGCCGGGGTTACCGGGCAACCCACCAGGTGGCTGCCGCCGCCGCCCAGTCCCTGAAAGGACCGCATGCTCATCCTGCTCCCGCCATCTGAGGGAAAGTCCGGTTCCGGAGACGGCCCTCCGCTCGATCTCGGGGCGCTCAGCCTGGCCGAGCTCAATCCCGCACGGGAGCGGGTGCTCGCGGCGCTGGCCGACGTCGTCGCGCGGCCGGTTCCCGAGGCTCGCGCTGTGCTCGGGCTGTCGGCGACGCAGGGGGAAGCCGTCGAACGGAACCGGGTGGTGCGCACCGCGCCGACCATGCGGGCCGCTGACCTGTACACCGGGGTGCTCTACCACGCGCTGCGGCTGCCGGAGCTGCTGGCGGGGCGGACGGCCGACGCGGTGCGCGACTCGGTGCTGGTCTTCTCCGGTCTGTGGGGCGCCGTCCGGGTGACGGACCCGCTGCCGCCGTACCGGCTGTCCATGGGTGTGAAACTGCCGCCGCTGGGCGCGCTGGGCGCCTTCTGGCGGGCGGAGGCGTCGCAGGCGATCGCCAAACGGGCCGAGGGGCGGCTCGTCGTGGACTGCCGGTCGGCCGCCTACGCCGCGGCGTTCCGTCCGGACGCGGCGACGGCGGCGCGTACCGTGACCGTCCGGGTGCTGCGGGAGACGCGGCATGCGGACGGGACGCGCACCCGCTCCGTGGTGAGTCACATGGCCAAGGCCACCCGCGGGGAGATCGCCCACGCGCTGCTGGCCGCCGGTGCCGCGCCGGCGACTCCGCGGGAACTCGCCGGCATCCTCACGGAGCTGGGGCACCACGTGGAGCTGACCGCGCCGGCCCGGACCGGCCGGCCGCACGTGCTGGACGTCGTGGCCGCCGCGTAACGAACAGGTCTCGGCGTTTTATCTCCGCCATACATGCCCGGCGGCATCATCATTGCTGTCGGATGAAGGGGATTCATCGCGACTCCCGGAGATGCGGAACCCCCGCGGGCATCGCCACACCCGTGGCCCGCACCCCCGGGTGCCGCACACGGACGGGCCGGTCCCTTGTCGGAGAGACCGGCCCGTCACCGTACCGCATCACCCGGCCACCAGACCGTGCCGTGGCCGGTTGGTCCGGTCAGTCCAGGTAGTCGCGGAGCACCTGGGAGCGTGACGGATGCCGCAGTTTGGACATCGTCTTGCTTTCTATCTGGCGTATGCGCTCCCGGGTGACTCCGTAGACCTTGCCGATCTCGTCCAGCGTCTTGGGCTGGCCGTCGGTCAGGCCGAACCGCATGGACACCACGCCGGCCTCGCGCTCCGAGAGCGTGTCCAGGACCGAGTGCAGTTGCTCCTGAAGCAGCGTGAAGCTCACGGCTTCGCCCGGCTGGATCGCCTCGGAGTCCTCGATGAGGTCACCGAACTCGCTGTCGCCGTCCTCGCCGAGCGGGGTGTGCAGCGAGATCGGCTCGCGGCCGTACTTCTGGACCTCGACGACCTTCTCGGGGGTCATGTCGAGTTCCTTGGCCAGCTCCTCCGGGGTGGGCTCCCGGCCGAGATCCTGCAGCATCTGCCGCTGCACGCGGGCGAGCTTGTTGATGACCTCGACCATGTGCACCGGGATGCGGATGGTGCGCGCCTGGTCGGCCATCGCCCGGGTGATGGCCTGACGGATCCACCAGGTGGCGTAGGTGGAGAACTTGTAGCCCTTGGTGTAGTCGAACTTCTCGACCGCGCGGATCAGGCCGAGGTTGCCCTCCTGGATGAGGTCGAGGAAGAGCATGCCGCGGCCGGTGTAGCGCTTGGCCAGCGACACCACGAGCCGCAGGTTCGCCTCCAGCAGGTGCTTCTTGGCACGGCTGCCGTCCTCGGCGATCCATTCGAGCTCCTCGCGGAACTCCACGGAGAGCGAACCGGCCTCCTCGGCGAGCTTCTCCTCGGCGAACAGACCGGCCTCGATGCGCTTGGCGAGCTCCACCTCCTGCTCGGCGTTGAGCAGCGGGACCTTGCCGATCTGCTTGAGGTAGTCCTTGACCGGGTCGGCCGTCGCGCCCGCGGCGACCACCTGGGCGGCGGGAGCGTCGTCGTCATCGTCGTAGAGGACGAACGCCTCGTCCTCGGAGGTGTTGGCCGCGGCCTTCTCGGGGATGCCGGCCTTCTCCGGCTTGAGGCCGGATCCCGTGACCGGGCCCTCGACCACCTCGGGACCGTCGTCGGTGTCCTCGACGAGTTCCAGCTCGGCGCCGGTGTCCTCGAAGTCGTCGTCGGTGGCCTCCAGGTCGATGTCCTCCTCGACGTCCTCGGCGTCGAGGTTGACCTCTTCGTCCTTGGCCTTCTCGGCCGGCTTGGCCGCCGCCTTCTTCACCGCGGCGCGTTTGGCGGGTGCGTTCTTGGCCCCGGCCTTGGCGGTGCGCTTGGCGCCCTCACCGCTCTCGTCCGCTGCCGCGGCGCGCTTCTTGGGAGCGGCGGTCCTGGTGGCGCCTCCGGCGTCGACCACCGCGGTGACCGTGTCGGGCTGCTCCTGTGCCGCCGCCGCCCGCTTCACCCGGGTCGTGGCGGTCTTCTTCGGGGCGGCCGCCTTGCGGCGCGTCGACTTCCGCCGCGCGGGCGCGGACTCCGCCGCACCGACCACGAGGGTCACGCCCTCCTTGGTCAGGCTGCGGAGCACGGCCTGGGCCTGCGACATCGGGATGTCGGCCTCTTCGAAGGCACGGCGCACGTCCTCGGGCTCAAGGTACCCCTGGGACCGCCCACGCTCGATCAGCTGCTGGATGACGGGCTCGTGCAGCGACTCCGGCTGCTTTGAGCGGGTCGAACTGGCAGGTGACACAAACACCTCTCGAACGGACGTGTGGCGAGATTGCTGGACTCGACGGTCGGAAGGGGCGGAACGAGGAGTGTCACGCATTCCCCACTCAAGCCCGAGATCGTCCCCGCGTAGGCGGGGCGCACTGTTTTTCGTTGAGCGCACGCGCCCTCCCTAGCATTCTGGCACGTCCGCCCAGTAGGATTCTCACCGCGGCTACACGGTTCCAACCCCACCGTCGGGTCCTCGTCTTCCACGATAGGCAAGACGGGAGAGTTCTTCGTACGGTCTAGTTGTCCGGCTCGGCCTCAGTCGCCGGTACGTGGACGGCGAGCAGTGTTACGTCGTCGTCCTGCTCATACCCTGCGAGCATGCCCTCAACAAGGTACTCCAGCATTTTCTGTGGATCGCCCACCACCTCCGCTGGCGCCTGGGACGCGACACTGACGAGTTCTTCGAGGCCCGACGCGACCGCCCGCTTACGGTTCTCAACTAGTCCATCGGAGTAGAGCACCACGGTGTTACCGGGCGGGACGAAAAACTTGTGGTGTTCTCTCGGTGAGGTCATGCCGAGCGGGGTCGCGGGCTCGGTCTCCACCAGCCGCGGGGCGGCGTCGGGGGCCACCAGCAGGGGCGGAAGGTGACCGGCGTTGCCCAGATAGCCGTGCCCGGTTTCGGGCTCCAGGACGAAGTAGGCCAGGGTGGTGATCTGCTCTTCGCGCTCGGTGGCCTCGAACATGCGGTCCAGGCCGGTCAGCACGTCGGCGGGTTCGGGCATGCTGAAGGCGAGGGCGCGCAGCGCGTTGCGCACCCGGCTCATGCCGGTGGCGGCCTTGATGCCCTTGCCCATGACGTCGCCGAGCACACCGGCGACCCGGCCGTCCGGCAGCGGGAAGGCGTCGTACCAGTCGCCGCCCACCTGGACGTGCTGGGTGCCCGAGCGGTAGAAGGCCCGCATGCGGATGCCGCGCACGTCGGGAAGGGCTTCGGGCAGCAGGCTCTTCTGCAGCGACTCGGCGGTGCGGTGCTCGCGCTCGAACAGGGTGGCCCGCTCCAGGGCGAGCGCGCACTGACCCGCGAGCGCCTCCAGGAAGACCTTCTCCTCCTCGGAGATGTCGCGCGGCCGGTTGAAGGCGAACCGCAGCGCGCCGATGGGCAGGCCGGCGCTGAGCAGCGGCAGCGCCACCCAGGCGCGTTCGTCGGTGTGCTCCAGGAACGTGACGACGTCGGGGTGGTCGTCCAGCAGCGCCCGCATCTCCAGTGGGCTGCCGGCGATGAACGGCTTGCGCTCGCGCACCGCCATGGTCATGGCGTTGGGATAGTCCAGGCCCGACTCACGGGTCCGCACCCCGGCGATGTCGGGGACGCCCTCGGGGTTGAGCACCCGCAGGCGCAGCCGCTCGCGGTCCAGGAGCGCCACGGCCGTGCGGTCCACGCCGACCGCCGACTGACCGATCTCGGCCATGGCCCGGACGACCTCGTTGACCGTCAGCGCCTCGGCGAGGTCGGAGGTGGCCTTCTGCAGCCGGACGGTGCGCAGCGCGGCCTCGCCCAGCTGCTGGGTGAGGCGGTGCCGCATCTCGTCGGCCTCGCGCTGGGTGGTGACGTCGGTGTTGGCGCCGACCCACTCGACCAGCTCACCGTCGCGCATGATGGGGACCGCGCGCGACTGGTAGTGCCGGAAGTCGCCGGACCGGGTCCGCACCCGGAAGGTGGCGTCGAAGACCGTGCTGTCGGCCACCGCGTCGTCCCAGGCACGCTCCACGCGTTCGCGGTCGTCGGGGTGGACGGCGTCCAGCCAGCCACGGCCGAGGTACTCCTCACGGCTCTGGCCGGTGACCGAGCGCCACTCGGCGCAGTCCTCGTTGATGTGGCCGTCGGGCCCCGCCGCCCAGATGATCTGGTTACTGGCCCGCAGCAGTGACCGGTAGCGTTCCTCGCTGCGCCGCAACGCCACCTCCACCTTGTGTCTGTCGCTGAGATCAACCGCGATGTGCGCGACCCCGTTGACGGCCCCGTCGACGCCGTGGGTGGGAAACCACGACATCGCCCAGCGCGGATGCGTGGTGGAGTCGCTCTGGCAGGCGGCCACGAACTGGTGGTCGCCGGTCACGACCGCCTCGCCGGACAGGACGGCGGCGATGGCGGCCTCGTGGGCGGCCGCCTCGGCGGGCGCGAGGACGTCGCTCGGCGTGTGCCCCTCGCAGTCGGCCTCGCCGCGGCCGTAGATGGTGGACAGCGTCCGGTTGACCCGCTGGAAGCGGGCCTCGGTGTCGAAGAAGGCGAAGCCGATGGGGGCTTCCTTGAGAAGGGTCTCCAACAACGCCGAATCCGCGGGACCGAGTCCGGACACGCGCGGGAACGGAACGGACGTCTCGGTGCTCACCGTTGACACCTCCGGGGTCCTTTCCCCCGTGCGCGGGGGCCCGCTCACGCGAGCGCCAGCAGCATAACGAACATCGCTTCTCATCCCGGGAGCAGGCCGCGCCCCGCAGCTGTGAGGGGCCGCACCTGCGACCGCGGTACTCACTCCCCTTGACTCAGACTCCCGTGCGACGCGGTCGGTGTCGAGACCCGTCCTGGGCAGCGGCCGTCCCGGCGATCGCCGTGGCCCAGCATAGGCCACGCCGTCGGGATCGTGCCGGGCTCGCGCCGGCCGCTCCGCAGCGGAAAGTCAGCGGTCATAGCAGACAGTAAATGATACGTCCCGCGCCTGGGATCGGGGCTGGGAGAGCCGGTTTCGGTCGGCCGCTATCTCTCTGCGGGCCGCTTCGACCGGCGCGCACCTGGGATTCGGGCACCGGCCGGACGGGTTGCACGACGCCCGATTCTCCGGCCGGGCGGAGCCGCCGGGTCAGCCGCGGGCCGCCCGGGCCGCCTTCGCCGCCGCCTTCTGGCGCTGCTTGAACGCCCGCACACCGGCCAGCGACTCCGGGTCGCGGACGTCGGCCACCGAGCGCAGGCTGCCCTCCTCGCCGTAGTCGCCCGCCGCCGCCCGCCAGCCCTCGGGGCGGACATCGAGCTGCTTGCCGAGCAACGCCACGAAGATCTGGCTCTTCTGCCTGCCGTACCCGGGCAGCGCCTGGAGACGGCGCAGCAGCTCCCGCCCCGTGGGGGCGTCGCGCCACAGCGCGGCGGCGTCGCCGCCGTAGTGGGCGACGAGGTGCCGGCACAGTTCCTGCAGCCGCCCGGCCATGGCCGAGGGATAGCGGTGCACGGCCGGCGTGCGGGAGAGCAGTTCGGCGAACCCGTCGGGGTCGTACTCCGCGATCTGCCGCGCGTCGAGGCGGTCGCGGCCCAGCCGGCGGGCGATCTCGGCCGGACCCGCGAACGCCCGTTCCATCGGGACCTGCTGGTCCAGCAGCATGCCGGCGAGCAGGGCGAGCGGATCCTCGCTGAGCAGCGAGTCGGCGTCCGCGTCACCGGTCAAGTGCAACGTCGGTGTCATGACGCCATGGTCCCACGCCGTTCGCGCCGGACCCGGCCGCGACCCGGGCCGACCGTCCTACCTCGCTTTATTCGACTTGACTTATATAAGTGGCAAATGTACAAGTGGAACGTGCACGCATTCGACGTTCTCGCGGATCCGGCGCGGCGCCGGATCCTGGAACTGCTCGCCGAAGGCGAGCAGACCTCCGGCTCCATCGCCTCGGTCATCCGGCGGGAGTTCGGGATCTCCCAGCCCGCGGTGTCGCAGCACCTGCGGGTTCTGCGCGAGCACGGCTTCGCCTCCGTTCGCGCTGACGGCACCCGCCGCCTGTACGCCGTGGACTCCGCGCCGCTGCGCGAGGTCGACGAGTGGCTGGAGCCGTTCCGGCGGTTCTGGTCGCAGCGGCTGGACGCCCTGGCCACCGAGCTGGCGAGGGGACGGCGGGAGCGCCGCGCCGCCGGATCCGGGGCGGAGACCGGCCGGCCGGGCGAGGGCCCCGGGAACGCGCACCACCGAGAGGAATGACGACATGACCGATGAGACCGAGCAGATCGCCGCCGCCCACCGGCAGGTCGGCACCCGGGCCCTGGAGACGGGTCCCGGCCGCACCGTGGCCATCGCCCGGACCTACGACGCCGATATCGACGACGTCTGGACGGCCTGTACCGACCCCGGCCGGCTCCGGCGCTGGTTCCTGCCCGTCTCCGGCGACCTGCGCCTCGGCGGCCGCTACCACCTCGAAGGCAACGCGAGCGGCACGATCGAGCGCTGCGATCCGCCGAACGGTTTCGAGGCCACCTGGGAGTTCGGCGGCGACGTGAGCCGGATCGAGGTCCGGCTGACCCCGGTGTCCGGCGAGCGGACCCGGCTCGAACTCACCCACATCGCTCCCGATAACGAGCACTGGACCGAGTACGGCCCCGGAGCGGCCGGGGTGGGCTGGGACATCGGCCTCAGGGCCCTGGGCGTCCACCTGCGCGGGCTGGAGGTCCCACGTGAAGAGGACTGGGCGGCCACCGAGGAGGGGGTGCGCTTCATGGCGCTCAGCAGCGAGCGGTGGGGCGAGGCGGACATCGCGGGCGGCACCGATCCCGCCGACGCCCGCGCGCGGGCGCGGCGCACGGCCGCCTTCTACACCGCGGCCCCATCGGGCGACTGACCCGCGGCGACCGCATGGCCGCCCCCGGCCCGGGTCAACGGCCCGCCAAAGCCCGGGCAAGAGCGGTGCGCTCGGGGATTGACGGGGCTCCGCCGCGTTATGGGATGGAGGGTGGCCGCGGTGTCGCGCCGCCGGTTCCGCACCGGCGACCGCCACCGGCCCGCCGTGCCGCACGGGAACCCGCGTCCTGTCACGCCCGCCGCCATCGAGAGGCACTGAGAGCCGATGGTCCACACCCGCCAAGGAGATCTGGAACAGCTCGCCGACCGGCTGCACCTGGAGTTCGCCGCGCTGCCGCACCCGCACGTGCGGCGCTGCGTCGCCGACACCTGGCGATGCGCGGCGCACCTCGGGTACGACGTCACGCCGGGGCTGGTCGAGCGGGTCGCCCGGGAGCGGCTGCACGCCGCGGTGAACTCCCGGCCCACCGCCGCCTGCGGGCGGGCCCCGGCGCCCCGCCCGGCCGCCGGCGGCGGCCGTACCGGCTGAGTCGTCCGGCTCCGTGACCGGCCTTTGCCCACCGTCCGGCCGGGCGACGGCCGATCCGCCGCACCACCGCCGCGCGCCGGCGCCGAAACACCCGCCGAAGCGGCGTTGAGCGCGCGGAAGAGTGCCATAGGCTCATCAGGTGTCCGTTCCGCCGCTTACCCGAAAACCCGGCGCCACGCCGCCGCCGGACGACGTCTTCGCCGAGATGCTGCGAGCCGCCCGGGCCATGCTGGCCATGCGGCATCCACTCGACGCCGAACTCGTCGTCAGCGAGTTGCTCGGCGCGTGGTGGGGGCGGCGGGTACCGGGCATCGACGTCGGGCGGCTGCTCGGCGAGGGCCTGGTCCGCTACGCGACGGCGGACGCGAGCCCGGCCGCGCTGGCGCTGCTCGCCGGGGTCGCCGCACTCGGCCCATCCCGCCGGCAGCGCGTGCTCGCCAAGTCAGGGCTGCTCCGGCTCATGCGGCGTGATGTCGCGCATCCGGGGTGGGCGACGAAACTCGGCGAGGTGCGGCCGGTCGAGTGCTACGTCTCCGGCACCCGATTCGGCGACACCGACGACGTCATCTGCACCTTCCGCTATGCGACGGATCCGGGACCCGACGACGCGGCCGGCCACGCGCTGATCGCGGTCGTCGACCACAACGCGGGCGGGATGGTCCGGGACGCCTGGGTCACCAGCAAGGTGACCCGGCTGCTGGAGCACTGCCGCCGCAAGGCCGCCGACGACCCCATGGCCACGCTGACCGAGGTGTCCCCGGGACGGGCGCGGGCGCTGCTGTCGGCGGCGCTGGAGCGCACCGAGCGCGCGCTGCCCACCGGCGACGGCACGTCCCGCGCGGAGCCGGCGGACCGGGCGGACGCGCCCGCCGGCTCACTGGCCGCCTACGACGCGCTGCTGCGGGCCCGGGTCCGCGCGCTGCCCCCTCCCGGGAGAAGCGAGAGCGCCGCACCGGCGTGGAGCCGGGACCGCCGCGCCGTGCTGGCCGCGCGGTTCCTGGCCTCCGACGCCGCGGCCGAGCTCTCCGACAGCTACGCCGCGAGCCGCTGCGTCGACCACATCATCGACTACGGCTGCGACATCGACGCGGGCCGGCCGCTGCGGGTCAGCCCGCGCAAGGTGGAGACGTTCCTGCTGAGCTGGCTGCCGCGCCGGGTGGTGCTGCTGCCGGCCGAGCAGGAGGCGATGCCGCACGTGCTGGCCGCGTGGATCCGGTGGGCCGGACCGCGCGACGCCCTTCCGGAGGAGGCGGTGCGCGCCACGCTGGACGCGGTGTGGGAGTCGACGACCTCGTTCGGCACGGCCTACCGCGACCCGGCGACCTCCTTCGGTCTGCGCCGCGAGGTCGTCCGCCGGCTCCTTCCCGACGGCGACCTGTCGGCGCTCCCCCGCCGCATGTTCGCGTTCCCGCTGCTCACCAGCGACCTGCTCGCCGACGACGGCGGCCGCTTCGACCCCACGACCCCGGAGGGCCGGCGCGCGCTGCTGCGCCTCGACCACTTCGAGGACTACGACATCCCCGACGACCACCGCGGCAAGCACTCCGCGGCCGACGACCGGCCGTCCGCGGCCAGCGCGATCGACGCCCCCGAGGCCGCGGAGGCGCTGGCCGCCCATGAGCGCCTGGCCGAACGCCTGTGGAAGGGCGACCCGGCCAACCTGTGGGAGGCCGCGCAGCGCCTGCTGGACCGGGGGCACACCCGGACCGCGGTCCTGGAGACGCTCCTGGACATCCTGGACGAGGCCGAGGACGAGACCGACCTGGTGAACCGGCTGGACGACGTGTAGCCGACGGAGACCCGGGCGGAGGCGGCCGTCCGTGCCGCGCGCAACGGCCCGTGTCCCGGGCCGCGCGGGCGGCGGGTCCGGGCGGCCGGGTCCGCACCGCCCCGCGCGGGATGACGAGAAGGAGCCGGACGAGGTCCGGACGCCGGCCGGGCGCTCGGCGGGACCGGACGGCTCAGGCGACCGGGGCGCCGCCGAACAGGGCGGAGACCTGCTCGCCGGCCTCCTTGACGTCCTTCACCGTGTCGACGCCGCGCCAGAATCCGTCGATGCGGTAGCCGAAGAGCCGTCCCTCCCGCGCGAGCCGTGGGAAGGTGCTCGACTCGTGGTCGCCCTTCTCGGGCAGCAGCGGGGTCACGCCCGGCTCGAAGAGGTACACCCCCGCGTTGATCCAGAACGGGAGCAGCGGGCTCTGCGTGAAGCCCTCGATGAGCCCGTCGTCGGTGACGTCGACGATCCCCCACGTGGTGCGGTACTGCGCCAGGGCCAGCGTGACCAGGCCGCCCTTCTCCCGGTGGTAGGCGGTGAACTCGTCCAGGGGGAACCAGGTGAGCACGTCGCCGTTGAGGGCGAAGTACGGCCGGTCGGCGGCCCGCAGGCCCGAGGCGGCGAACCGCAGTGCTCCGCCGCGCCCGAGCGGCTCGTCCTCGACCAGAAGGGTGATCTCCGGTCCGTCCGTCCGGCCTGCCAGGTGGTCGCGCAGCACCTCGGCCTTGTAGCCGCACGACACCACGACGTGCTCGACCCCGTGCCGCGCCAGCCACTCCAGCTGGTAGTCGATGATGGGCCGGTCCGCGACCTCGACCATCGCCTTGGGGCGGGTGTCGGTGTAGGGACGCAGGCGGGTCGCCTGGCCGCCGGCCAGGATGACCGCCTGGGTGATGGGGGCGGTGGAACCACTCATGCAGCGGACCCTAGCAGGGCGGAGTTCCAGGGAACGGCGCACCAGGCGGCGTTTTCCGGCCATTCACCCGGACTTGTCCCGTAGGGGGTACGGCCGGCCCGGCCGCTCCGAACCCCACCGCGCTCCCCGCCAGGGGCGTCCCGCGGCGCCCGCCCTCACGCCTGGGTGATCTCCGCGTACGCCTGCCGCAGATCCGCGCTCGTGACGCGGGTGAGGTCGTCGGCGGTGGCGGCCTCGCCGAGGTCCTCCGCGACCCGCAGGTCGCGGTAGGAGCACGCCTTCTCGAACAGCGAGCGCGCGAACCGCCCGTTGCCGAGCTCGTCGATCCAGCCCGCGGCGCACACGTACCCGAAGATCTGCTCCAGGTCGGCGCGGGCGTCCTCGTCGAAGGTGTCGCCGGTCTGGGCGGCCACGGTCTCGGCGATCCGGGTGAGCTCGTCCGCAGAGTAACTGGGGAAGGCCACGCGGACGTTGAACCGCGAGGACAGTCCCGCGTTGCTGGCCAGGAACCGGTCCATTTCGGCCGGGTAGCCCGCGAGCACGACGACCAGACGGGACCGGTCGTCCTCGGCGCGCTTCAGCAGGGTCTGAATGGCCTCCGCGCCGAACGCGTCGCCCCCGCTGTAGCCCGGGTTGGCGAGCGAGTACGCCTCGTCGACGAACAGCACACCGCCGAGCGCCCGGTCGATCAGCTTGTTCGTCTTGACCGCGGTGGCGCCGAGGTGCTCCCCCACCAGATCGACCCGGGACGCCTCCTGCACCTCGGCCCTCGTGAGCAGGCCGAGTGCGGCGAACACCCGGCCGAGGATCCGCGCGACCGTGGTCTTGCCGGTGCCGGGCGGGCCGACGAACACGAAGTGCCGCATCGGGTGCTGGGTGCGCAGTCCCTGCCCCTCCCGGAGGCGGGACACCTGGAGCTGCGCGGCGATCGAGCGCACCTGCCGTTTGACCGGCTCCAGGCCGATCATGCCGTCAAGCTCGGCGAGCGCCTCGGCCAGGTCGGGCGTCTTGGCGAAGCCCGGCAGCCGTTCGGTGAGCTGGTGATAGGCGGTGGCGATGTCGCCGGCCCGCACGGTGACCAGGTCCTCGGCGGCCGGCTGGTGTCCGGCCTCTCCCGTGGTCACGACCCGGACATCGCGGGCCTCGGCCGCCTTCTCCACCAGCGAGCGCACGAAGCGGCCGTTGCCCAGCTCGTCCACCACGTTGCGCCGCGCCGCCTCCTCGAAGCGGGCCCGCAGCACCGGTGGCGCCTCGGCGTCCAGCAGGTCGCCGCGCTGGCCGAACAGGTGCTCGGCGATGCGCTGCAGCTCATCCGGCCGGTAGCTCGGGAACGTGATCCGGGTGGCGAAGCGCGAGGCCAGGCCGGGGTTGGAGGCGAGGAACCGGTCCATCTCGGCCTCGTAGCCGGCCAGGATGATGACCAGCCGGTCGCGGTCGTCCTCGGCCCGCTTGAGCAGGGTCTGCACGGCCTCGTTGCCGAACCTGTCCGGCTGGCCGTCTCCATCGTTGACCAGCGAGTACGCCTCGTCGATGAAGAGCACGCCGCCCAGCGCCCGGTCCACGAGTTCGTTCGTCTTGATGGCGGTGGCGCCGAGGTACTCCCCGACCAGGTCCGCGCGCTGGGCCTCCACCACGTGCGGGGAGGGCAGCAGGCCGAATGAATGGAAGATGGTGGCGAGCGTCCGCGCCACGCTCGTCTTGCCGGTGCCGGGCGGTCCGGAGAACACCAGGTGGCGCAGCGGCTTGTCCACCGCGTAACCGGCGTCGGCGCGCAGCCGCGCCGCCTCGATGGACGCCGCGATGGCGCGGACCTGCTGCTTGACCGGGTCCAGGCCGATCATGCCCTCCAGCTCGGCCAGTGCCTCGTCCACCGGGATCGGCGGCACCGGCTCGCCATCGCGGACGTCGTGCCGCCGGTCTCCGGCCGCGCCCGCGGCCTGGCGTTCCCGCCGTCGGGCGGCCGGCGGCCCCCCGGCGTGCGGTCCGGCCACGTCGGCACCGACCCCGCGAAGTTCACGGCGCAGCCGGCGCGCGGCGACGGCCCGCCACAGCAGCGCGGCGCCCGCGCCCGCGACCGTGCAGGCGATGCCGAGGGCGGGCGGCACCGCGTCGGTGAGCATGCTGGCCAGCGCCACGGCCATGCCGGTGATCAGCCCGACCAGGAGCGCCAGCAGTGTGGTGTGCCAGACCGGGAAGCCCCGGATCCGCCCGGCGGCCAGCGTGACGAGCGGTGGGAGGAGCGGCAGCACCAGCACGACGGGCTCGCCGGCCAGCGGGATCTGGAACAGCGGGTAGGCGACCACGAGCCAGCCGACGCACACCAGCGCGGTGGCCACCGCCTCGGCGGAGCGCATCAGCGCCGCGAACAGCGCGAGCACCAGCACGGTGACGGTGACGGCGAGCAGCACGGGCAGACCGGCGATGAACGCGGCCACGGCGGCGACCGTGACCGCCACCAGTCCGGCGAACAGCCGGGAACGCGGCGGGTACCGGTCGTAGAGGGACCGCAGCCGCCGGACCGGCGACACCGCCACCGGCTGACCCGTGGCCCGGGGTCGGTCCTCACGCGGCATCGCTGCCCCCTTCGCCCCTGTTCACCCCGCGACCCGCGGATGCTCCGGCCGTGTCGGCCGGTCGGTCGTCGCCACCCTTGTATAGCGCACCCGTGCGCGGCCCCCGCCGATCGGCCGGATCGCCCGCTTCGGGTGGCGCGTCGCCGGGCCGCGCACGCTGCCCGGCGGCGCCCGCCGCCCCTGCCGCCCATACTGCCGTTCGCGGCCGGTCGTGGACAGGGGGCGGGCGAACGGTCCTCGCCGCCGCGCCGACCCGGCCGGACCGGCCGAACGGCGCACCTGGTCCCTGTGCGCTCCGTGTCCAGCACGGAGGGTAACGCAAGGCGCGCGAGGGCGAGCTGCGACACGGCAGCGGCTGCGGGCGTGGCCGCCTCCGGCCCGCGTCTCGCGAAAGCGCGAGCCGGGTGCACGCCCGGCCCAAAGGGGCGGCGGCCGGTGCGTTCCCCGCGCTGCCGAAGGTCCGCGACGACACGGCCCGGGAATCCGGCGACGGGCCCGACGGACCCGTGGCGTACCCGGACCTCGTCCCATCGGGCCGCGAGATCTTCGCCGCCGCCATCGCGGAGAGCTTCCGGCCCCGGCTCCGGCAGGTGGCCGCCCACCGGAGCGCCCCGCACAACGTCCCCGCCGCGACCACGCGGAGCGCGTCATCGCCGGGGAACCGGACCGGGTCAGCGGCGCGGTCGCGCGGTTCGGCTCGTCACCGAGCCGCGATCGCCGGCGACCACATCGGCTTCCCGGCACCGCCGGCGCCCCGACCGCACCGCGCGGAAGCCCGGCACGCCTCAGAGCAGGCTGAGCTGCCCGTCGGGGCCGGGCCGCGGGCGGCGCAGGTGGCGCCACTTGGGGAGGTCGTCGAGGTAGGCCCACGACATCCGGTGGTGCGGGGTCGGGCCGTGCTCGGCGAGGGTCGCGCGGTGCAGCGGCGACGGGTACCCGGCCGCCCCGGCGAACCCGTAACCGGGGAACTCGGCGTCCAGCTCCGCCATGAGCGTGTCCCGGTACACCTTCGCCAGCACGGACGCCGCGGCGACCGTCACGCAGGTGAGGTCGGCCTGGATCTGGGTGCGCACCGCCCAGGGGGCGCCGAGATAGTCGTGCTTGCCGTCGAGGATGACGCGGTCGGGCCGGACCGCCAGGCCCGCCAGCGCCCGGGAGGCGGCACGGCGCAGCGCCTCGGTCATGCCGAACTCGTCGATCTCGGCCGGGGTGGCGTGGCCGAACGCGTGGTCGCGCACCCACGGCCGGACCAGGTCGCCCATGGCCACGCGGCGGGCCGGGGTGAGCTTCTTGGAGTCGGTGAGGCCCTCCGGCGGTTCTGAGCCGTCGGTGACCGCCGCGCAGCAGACGACGGGGCCGGCCCAGGCGCCGCGTCCCACCTCGTCGACTCCGGCGACGAGGGTCGCGCCCGCGGCGGCGAGTTCTCGTTCGAGCGCGTAGGTGGGCGGGATGACGGAGGACTTCGCTGGCACCTTCCCAAGCCTAGATCGTTGATGGGGTCGGCTGAACCGGCTGCGGCATGGCGAAGGGCACCCCACGGCCGGGGGCGCCGAACCCGCGCCCCTTCCCGCCGCACTCCACGGCCGTTGGACGACCATGTCCCGTCCCTGATGCGCCCAGCGGCTCGGGCGGGCGGCTGCCGGCGGGACCGCGCGTGCCATGCGGTGATCCGGCGCGACCGGCCGATCAGGTGCCCCGGTCGAACGGTCACTGACCGCTCACGACGACCGAACAGGGCGTACCCCGATCAGCGATCCGGACCTCCCCGGGGCCGGCGCGGGCCGGGTCCCGATCACCCTTCGGGAAACGCCCGCGGCTTCGGCGAAGCGGCCCGAGCAGCCCTCCCCCCTCCTCTATCCTGAGGATGGTCCGGCCGTCGCTCACGGCGGTCACCGCGCACCGGGCCCGGCCGTGACGTGCCCGGCCGCCGCCCACACCTGCTCACCACGATTCCCTTGGGGGCCGCCCGCCATGTCCGCCACTCCTCCACCCGGTGGAAATCCCTCGTCCGCAGGGACGTCGCCCGCCGGTGAGGACTCGGTCGCGAAGCTCATCGAGATCGCCCACAAGCCCACGCTGGGCCAGCGGCTCATCTCGTGGGCGTCCCGGCCGCCGGGCCGGCTCTACCTGCCGGTGTGCGCGCTGGCCGGTCTCGTCCTGCTGTACGAGGACAGCGTGCCCGGCGGCCACCTGCCGAGTTTCCTCATCGGCGTGGGCGGCGGCGCGCTGCTCGCCGCGATGGGGGCGCTACGGCTCGGAATCGCCCTGACGATCGCGCGGCCGATGATCCGTTTCTACTGGCTGCGCTGGATCACCGCCCCGCTCATCGCGGCGCTGGCCATCGTGCTGTCGGTGACCGACGTCCCCCTGCAGACCCGCCTCGATCTGTCCGAGCGGGCGCTGCTGAACGTCCGCGACACCGCGAACCGGTCGACGACCATCCCGATGAACGGGACGTGGGCCGGCCTCTACCCGCTGCAGGCGGTCTCGGTGCACGACGGCGTCGCGCGGTTCACCGTGCAGGGGGCCGGGCTGCTCGGGACGTCCGGGCTGGCGCACAGCGGTGAGCCGCTGCCCACCGACGTGTTCGTTCCCGGGCACGGCGGCGTGGTGTACGAGCACATCACCGGCGACTGGTACTCCTGGAGCGAGTACTGACCGCTCCCCCTGGATGCCGCGCCCGGCGATCGCGTGCGGCCCCGCCGGACACCGCGACATGCCCCCGGCGGCCCTTGCGCCGCGCGGGGTAATCCGGTTCCCTCGTCGGGGGTGGTTGATGTCACCGGTCGTCACACCGATGTCCAACCGTGTCTCACCGTTGCTTTAACCTCCCCCGGATAGATCTGAACGCGAGACCAGTGACGCACCCGCGGCCAGACGAGGGACGCTATGAACGAATTCATGACGACGCTGCACCTTCGCATCTACGACGCGCTGGAGTCGCTGCGGCGCGCCCGGGACGTCGGCGACCAGGACCTCGTGGCCGCCCAGGCCGGTGAGATCGAGGACCTCGTGGAGATCGCGGCGCGGCACGGCGTCGACATCGACTGCGGGTACCGCAGGCTGGCGCACGCCGCCTGATCCCCGGCCCGGCCGGGCCACCACGACACCGCGAGGGGGCGCTCCCGGACGGGAGCGCCCCCTCATCGTGTGCGTGGAGCCGGGTCAGCGGCGCTTCTTCGACCGCTGCCGTCCGTACCCCTCGCCCTGCTCGAACTGCTGGCGCATGGCCTCGCCCTGCTCCTGCTGGTACTGCTGCTGCATCTGCTGCTGGCGCTCGGCCGCCGCGGCGACCGCGCCCTGGGCCTGCTGGAACGCGTCCGTGGCCTGCACCTGCTGGAACACGTCGGCGCCCCGGGTCACCTCCGACCGGCCGGACCGCCGGCCGCCGAGTTCGGGGAGCAGCTGGGCCAGCACCAGCGTGGACAGCGCCGAGGAGTCACCCGCCCCGCCCTCGGTGCGCACCACGACCGGCTGGGGGGCGTTCTCGGCCAGCCGGGCGCCGACGTCGAGCCGCCGCCGGGCCAGCTCGTACCGGAGCACGGCGCGGTTGTCACGGTAGGAGGTGGCGAGCCGGCGCTGCGCCTTCGCCTCGTTCTGGGCGGCGACGAGGTCCGACCGGCCGCGCGTCTCGATCTCGTAGCGCACCCGCTGCGCCTCGGTCTCCTGCTCCTCCAGCATCTGCGCGACGTCCTTGCGCGCCTTGTTGAGGGCCGCGTTGACCTCGACGATCTTGGCGTCGCGCGTCTTCTTGGAGCGCTCGATGTCCATGAGCAGCGTGTCGATCCGCCGCTTGCGGGTGAGCTCCCACTCCTGCTCGTAGGCGACCAGTTCCTTGGCCACCCGCTCGCGGGTGGCGAGGTGCTGCTGGTACTGGTTGGGCAGCTGGACGTCGGGGATGTTGCACCCCATGATCCGCACGCCGTACCGGCTGAGCTGCCGGTTGAGCAGGTCCTGCATGTCGGCGACGTCGGAGCCCCGCAGGTCGTAGGCGCCCTCGGTCCGCACCTGGCGGCTGCGCTGGCGGATGGCGTCCTGCACGGCGTTGGACAGCACGAGGTCGAAGTTGCTCGCTCCGATGGTCCGGACGAAGGCGACGGCGTCGGTGATGCGGAACTTCAGGAAGAACTCGATGGACTTCAGCGGCACGTTCTCCCGGGTCGGGCACGCCTGCACGGGAGCGGTGTAGGGGATCTCGGTGGAGGTGTCCACCACGAAGTCCACCCGCGCCCAGGGGTGCCACAGGTAGTGCCGGCCCGGTTCCAGGACACCGACGACGGCGCCGAACTTGGTGAGCACGCCGGTGGTGCCCTGCTCGATCTCCACGATGGCCGATCGCCACCACCACAGTCCGGCGAGCAGCAGGCCGACCAGGGCGAGCACCAGCGCACCGACGACCATGAAGCCGGCGAGTCCGATCGACGCCCCGATCAGGGCCACGCCGAGCAGCCACAGCCCGACCCAGACGAGCACCAGCCACTTCAGCCCGCGGCCGTCACGCGGGATCACGACCGGGACGAGCTGGCCCTGGTCACCGCCGCGCAGCAGGCGGGCGATGTCGCCCCACGAGGCCAGCGACTCCTTGATGCTGGAGGAGCCGCGCGCGTTCGCTGCCGAATTCGTCATCACTGTCCTTCCTGCTCCGGCGCGGCGCCGGGGATGCCGCCCAGCCGCTCACCGATGACGCCGTCGGAGACCGACTGGCGGATCTCCTCCACCCGGTCGGCGCCGGGCACGTCGGTTGCCTGCTCGGGATCGGGCGCCTCCACGGTGGCCTGCTCCTCGGCGAGCAGTTCCGCGATCTCCGCCTCGCGGGAGGCGATGCGGTCGGAGATCTCGGCCAGGCGCGTGCGGATGGCGGCCATGTCCGATTCGGAGAACAGCTCCTCGTCGGCGCCGCCGATGATCTGGCGGGCCACCTGGAGGAAGTCGACGCTGGAGGTCGAGCCGTCGCCGATCTGCACCACCTGCGGGAGGCTGCCGGCGACGGACTCCAGCTTGTCCAGCAGGTCCTGCTGGAAGCGGTAGTTGAGGATCTCCGGTGCCTCGGCGGCGCTGACGGCGCGGATGTCCAGCGCCTGGGCCTGCAGCAGCGCGGCGTTGGCATTCGCGGTGCTCTCGGCCTCGACGAACCGCTGGCGGGCGAGCGCCCGGGCCCGGTTGGTCTCCCGCTCCAGAGCGGTGTCCATCTGGGCCTGGTACTGCGCGATGTCGGCCTGGATCGCCGAGAGCGTCTCGTTCAGCGAGGCGAGCTCCTTGTTGAGGTCGCCCTCGTTCTGCTCCTTGCGCAGCTGGAGTTCGTACTCGTAGGTGTACGCCTCCTTGGCCACCCGCACCATCTCGGGCGCCGCGAGGTCCATCCGGTATTCCTGGCTGGACGGCTCGGCGTGCGTGATGTTGGCGTTGGTCAGCCGCACGGCCGGCAGGAACTGCTGGTTGAGCTGTTCGAGCAGCCGGGCGGTGTTCTCGCCGACGAGGTCATAGATGTCGGACGCCTGCTGCTCGTAGATGAGGCTGCGGGTGGTCTCGCTGATCGCGTTGTTCAGCTTGTCCTGGAACCCCTGGACGGCGCCGAGGACGAAGATGAACGCCTCGGGGTTCTCGATGCGGAACTGCAGGAACAGGTCGACCGACGCCTTGACGCCGCTCTTCGTGGGCGCCTCGCGGATGGGCGCGTTGAACGGGTACTCGCGGGTCGTGTTGACGATGTAGGAGACCCGCTTCCAGGGGTTGAGCAGGGTGACCCGGCCCGGGCCGACGATCTGCTCCAGCTTGCCGAACTTGGTGATCAGCGCCTGGCAGCCGTCCGGGACCATCACCATGCCCTGCCGCCACCACATGAAGGCGGCCATCCCGGCCACGACGATCCAGTAGTGCGGCCCGAAGAACAGCAGGGTGGCGTAGGGCACCGGGGCGGTGAACAGCGCTCCGACGAGCCCGGCGATGGCCAGCACGATGACCGGCAGCATGGCGGCGAGGGTCCGGCCACGCGGGATGACCATCGGCGAGATGACGTGCACCGGGCCGTGGGAGCCGACCTCCACCTTGCTGCGGTTGAGCACCTCGCCGGCGTTGTTCAGCGAGGTGGTCTGCTGCTCGATCCGGGTGCCCACCGAGGCGCCCTGCTCACGGGCGGCGAGGAAGTCACCCGGGTCGAGCCCGAATCCCTCCGTGGTCTGGCTGATCGCGTTGGACACCGCCTCCCGAGGATCGCCGCCCTGGGCGATCGCTCCGGCGGCCCCACGCACGGACTGCGCGAAGGACATGGGCACCTACTCCTTGGGACGAGGAAGACGATGACTCCGACGCGGGCAGGCGCGGCCGGGTTCCGGTGTGCCTGCTCAGGAGTCCTGGCATCGTCCCACAGGGTTACGGTCCGGCAGGTGGCGAGAAGATAACCATCCATTACCGGCGACGGCGCGTTCCCCGCGTCCCCCCTCGGTCCGGTACCGCGTGAGCCGCGCGATCACGCCTTGCGGCTTCGCGATCCGGCTTCGGACGGTGCCGGCACGTGCGCCGCGCACGCCGCGTACGCGGCTCCGGAAACGGCGTGTGGGAAGCCGGCCGCTGCCGACTCCCCACATGTTCTGCTCACCTGACCGTCAGGACCGCCGTGTCAACGACGGGCCCACGGGTTCTCAGCTGCACCCGCTCGTGGATCCGCATCCCTCGCACACGTAGCAGCTACCCGACGGCCGCATCTTGGTGCCGCAGGTGACACAGAGCGGCGCGTCCGCGGTGAAGCCCTGCTTCAGCTCCAGCAGCTCGGTGGTGGTGTGCGCCGTGCGGGTCTCCTCGCGGGAGGCGGGCTCGGAGTCGGCGTCCTCCTGGCCGACCGGGGCGGACTGGGCGTAGGACTCCACCTGGGCGGCGACCTGGGCCGGGTCCTCGCCGGCGACCTGGGCGGCGCGCTCCTCGGCGGACAGGACGCCCAGGGCGGCGCGCTCCTCGTAGGGGAGGTAGTCCAGAGCCAGGCGGCGGAAGATGTAGTCGACCACCGACTGGGCCATGCGGATGTCCGGGTCGTCGGTCATGCCGGCCGGGTCGAACCGCATGTTGGTGAACTTCTCGACGTAGGTCTCCAGCGGCACCCCGTACTGCAGGGCGATGGAGATGGCGATCGAGAACGCGTCCATGACGCCGGCCAGGGTCGAGCCCTGCTTGCCGAGCTTCATGAAGACCTCGCCGAGGCCGTCGTCGGGGTAGGAGCCGGCGGTGATGTAGCCCTCGGCGCCGCCCACCGTGAAGGAGATGGTCTGGCTGGGCCGCTTCTTCGGCAGCCGACGGCGGACCGGGCGGTTGACCTCGACGACCTTGGGCTCCGGGGCGGCCTTCTCCTCCGTCTTCTCCTCGGTCTTGGCGGTGGACAGCGGCTGGCCGACCTTGCAGTTGTCCCGGTAGACGGCGAGCGCCTTCAGGCCGAGCTTCCAGCCCTGGAAGTAGATGTGCTCGAAGTCCTCGACGGTCGCCTCTTCGGGGACGTTCACCGTCTTGGAGATGGCACCCGAGAGGAACGGCTGCACCGCCGCCATCATCTCGACGTGCCCCATGGGCTTGATGTAGCGCTTGCCCATGGCGCAGTCGAACACCTCGTAGTGCTCCGGCCGCAGCCCGGGAGCGTCCACCACATGGCCGTTCTCCGCGATGTACTCGACGATGGCCTCGATCCGCTCCTGCTGGTAGCCGAGGTTCTTCAGCGCCCGCGGGATCGCCTGGTTGACGATCTGCATGGAGCCGCCGCCGACCAGCTTCTTGTACTTGACCAGCGAGAAGTCCGGCTCGATGCCGGTGGTGTCGCAGTCCATCATGAAGCCGATGGTGCCGGTGGGGGCGAGCAGGCTGGCCTGGGCGTTGCGCCAGCCGTTCTTCTCGCCGGTCTTCAGGCAGTCCTGCCACGCGCGGGTGGCCGCGGCGGCGATGTCGCGGTCCATCCGGCCGATGGTGCGCAGGTCGTCGTTGGCGGCGGCGTGCTTGCGCATGACGCGCTTGTGGGCGTCGGCGTTCTTGGCGTAACCGTCGTAGGGGCCCACGACCCCGGCGAGCTCCGCGCTGCGCCGGTAGGCGGTCCCGGTCATCAGGGAGGTGATGGCCGCGGCGAGCGCCCGGCCGCCGTCGGAGTCGTAGGCGTGTCCGGTGGCCATCAGCAGCGCGCCGAGGTTGGCGTAGCCGATGCCGAGCTGGCGGAAGGCACGGGAGGTCTCGCCGATCTTCTCCGTGGGGAAGTCGGCGAAGGTGATGGAGATGTCCATCGCCGTGATGATCAGCTCGGTGAGCCGGACGAACTTCTCGATGTCGAAGGTGTCGTCGTCCCGCAGGAACTTCAGCAGGTTGATGGACGCCAGGTTGCAGGAGGAATTGTCCAGGTGGACGTACTCCGAGCAGGGGTTGCTCGCCGAGATGCGGCCGCTCTCGGGAGTGGTGTGCCAGTCGTTGATGGTGTCGTCGTACTGCAGGCCGGGGTCGGCGCACTCCCAGGCGGCCCGGGCCATGCTGTGGAACAGCTTCCGGGCGTCGACGGTGGCGATGACCTCGCCGGTGGTGCGGGAGGTGAGCCCGAAGTCGGATCCGGTGTCGACGGCGCGCATGAAGGCGTCGGACACCCGGACGGAGTTGTTGGCGTTCTGGTACTGCACGCTGACGATGTCGGCGCCGCCGAGGTCGACGTCGAACCCGGCGTCGCGCAGCGCGCGGATCTTGTGCTCCTCCCGGGCCTTGGTCTCGATGAACTCCTCGATGTCGGGGTGGTCGACGTCGAGCACGACCATCTTGGCGGCACGGCGGGTGGCCCCGCCGGACTTGATGGTGCCGGCCGAGGCGTCGGCGCCGCGCATGAAGGAGACCGGGCCCGAGGCGGTGCCGCCGGAGGAGAGCAGCTCCTTGCTGGAGCGCAGCCGGGAGAGGTTCACGCCGGCGCCGGAGCCGCCCTTGAAGATGATCCCCTCCTCCTTGTACCAGTCCAGGATCGACTCCATGGTGTCGTCCACGGACAGGATGAAGCAGGCGGACACCTGCTGGCTGGAGGCGGTGCCGACGTTGAACCACACGGGCGAGTTGAAGCTGAACAGCTGATGCACGAGCGCGTACTTCAGCTCGTGGTCGAAGATCTCGGCGTCCTCGTCACCGGCGAAGTAGCCGTGCTCGCGCCCGGTCCTGGTGTACATGCCGGCCACGCGGTCGACGAGCTGCTTGAGGCTCCACTCGCGCTCGGGGGTGCCGAGGGCGCCACGGAAGTACTTGCTGGCGACGATCTGGGTGGCGTTCATCGACCAGGCGGCCGGGAACTCCACGCCGCGCTGCTCGAAGTTGACCGACCCGTCCCGCCAGTTGGTCATGACGACGTCACGGCGCTCCCACTCGACCTCGTCATAGGGGTGGGTGCCCGGCGTGGTGAAGACACGCTGGATCTTCAGCCCCTTGCGCTGGGGCTGCCCCCTGCCCTTGCGCGTCGACGAGCCGCTCGTGGTCTCCGTCATTCTCCACTCCCCCTGATATATGGCACATACCCAATTGCCGCGCCGGCCGGCCCGGGCTTCCGGCGGCCGGCGCGGTCCCCGTGCGCGGGGCGCGTGACCGCGTGGTCCGGTTACTCCGCCGCCGGTTTTCCGGCCTGCCGGGTGGCACCGGCTCTGGCCCGATCGGCCCGCAGCATCGCGATCTCGTTCTCGAAGTCCGTCAGGGACTCGAACCCGCGGTACACCGACGCGAAGTGGAGGTAGGTCACCTCGTCGAGTTCGCGCAGCGGGCCCAGAATGGCGAGCCCGATCTCGTGGGCCGGCACCTCGGCGAGCCCGCGCCCGCGGATCTCCTCCTCGACCTGCTGGCCGAGCTTGGCGAGCGCGTCCTCGGTGACCGGCCGCCCCTGGCAGGCGCGCCGCACCCCGGCGATGATCTTGCCCCGGGAGAACGGCTCGGTGACCCCGGACCGCTTGGCCACCATGAGCAGCACGGTCTCCTGGGTGGTGAAGCGGCGGCCGCAGGCCGGGCAGGACCGGCGGCGGCGGATCGCGGCGCCGTCGTCGGTGGACCGGCTGTCGATCACCCGGGTGTCAGGATGGCGGCAGAACGGACAGTGCATGCCGGCACGCCTCCCCCCACATCCGCATCGCCGATGCCTCCCGCACCCGCACGGAACGCGCTCCCGAGGGGCGGTGTCCGTGTCGGCGTCTGGTGTTCCACGGCTCTCCAGGGCGACGCCCCGAAAAGGTCTGATACCTACTAAAGCACAATCTCTAGGCGACTTGTTCCTCAGCAGGCACTAGATGTTGTGGTCAACTTACGGGCGCCGCACCCGGGCCGCAAGTCGCCGCACCGGCGGGGGGACGGCGCCGCCGGAGCCCGAAAGCGCCGGAACCGCCGGTGTTTCCGGCGGTTCGGGACGCCACGGGACCCATCGGAGGCGGCCGGAGTGCGCAACGCCACTCATCGCACGGGACGCGCCACGGGGAACGGAGCACAGGCTGCCAGACGCGGCGGCGCGGACCGGGGCGGACACACCGGCCGCGCCGGATGTCCGCACCGGCCCGCGCCGGGCACCGGTCAGGGCTTGGGAAGCACGAGCTCCTGCCCCGGCTCCAGCGCGAGGTCGGAGAGCCGGTTGAGCTCGACGATCTCCAGCACGGTGCGGCGCGGATCGTCGCCGGGGCGGGTCCGCTCGGCGATCTCCCACAGCGTGTCGCCGTCGTGGACCACCACGGTGTCGGGCGCGGGCCGCAGCATCAGAGAGTCGGAGGCGCCGGCCGTGGAGGCGCCGAGCGCCACGGTTGTCAGTACCAGGAGCGAGAATCCGGCTGTGCCGACGAGACCGAGCGCCGAGAGCAGGACCACCCGGCCCCGCCGGGTGAGACGGGTGCCGCGTCCCGGTGGGACGGAGGAATGGAGGTCGGGAAGTCCAGCGAGAGCCTGGGGGACCACGACGGCCGTACCGCCGCTGCTCTCAATACTCACGTCTTCTCCTCGCCCTTCGAAGATCCCGGCGGACCGGTCGCCGACCTCGATACGGGTCGGCGGATCCGCAGTGGCGATCGATTCTGGCACCGGCGCCGGCCGGACGGCGCGCGCCACCGGCCCCCTCCCGGGCCGGCCCATTGAGAGCGGTATTGCGGGTTCGGACATGCTCCCCACCTTCGAACGCCCGTTCGACTAGAACTGACGTTCGACTAATACCGCATCTCGCTGATTTTTTCAGCACCATCTCGAACGTTTGTTTGATATTGCCTTGTCCGCACACTAATGTTGGACATGTTTCACCGCGGTATGCCGACACTGCCGTCGATGCGACATCGCTTCGAGACTCCCTCGTTACGCCGTCACCGACGCCAGCCGCCGACAACCCACACCGAGAACACCGACCGCCGAGGAGGCCGGCCGTGCCGGAGGAAAACCACGGAGCGCAGGAACCGCACGCCAGTGGGAAGGCCGTCACCGGGCTCCGATCCTCGTCCACGCGGACCAGAGCCGCGCAGGAGCCTGTGGCACCGTCGGACTCGGCTCCGAAACTCACGGCCCGCCAGCAGAGCGTCCTGAACGTCATCCACCGCTACGTGCGGCAACGCGGATACCCACCGTCCATCCGCGAGATCGGTGATGCGGTGGGGTTGTCCAGCCCCTCCAGTGTCGCGCACCAATTGAAGGTGTTGCAACGCAAGGGCTATCTCCACCGCGACCAGAATCGCCCACGAGCGGTCGAAATTCGCATTCCGGGACAGCCGCCGGTGCGGTCCTGGGACGAACTCGACGAGGATCACTCCGCCGAGCCCGGCCGCGCGACCGACGTCCCGGTCATCGGCCGGATCGCCGCGGGCGGCCCGATCCTCGCGGAGGAGGCCGTCGAGGACGTCCTCACGCTGCCCAAGCAGCTCGTGGGCGAGGGGCGGCTGTTCATGCTCACCGTCGTCGGCGACTCGATGATCGAGGCCGCCATCACCGACGGTGACCTGGTCGTGGTCCGCCAGCAGCCCGAAGCCAACAACGGCGACATCGTCGCGGCGCTGCTCGGCGACGAGGCCACGGTGAAGACCTTCCGGCGGGACGGCGACCACGTCTGGCTGCTGCCGCGCAACCCCGACTACGAGCCCATCAGCGGCGACGAGGCCACCATCCTCGGCAAGGTCGTCGCCGTGCTGCGCAAGGTGTAACGACTTCGCCTCGGTTCGAAACGGGCCCGTGATCTTTACCCCGATCACGGGCCCTGTCACCGTCACGCGATGGAATCGGGATCCAACGGTGACCGAGCGGACCGCCACCGCCATACCCGTCACACCGGGACGGACCGGCACCGGCCGGGCTCTACGGTAAGGGCATGTCCTCCTCGCCCCTCCGTGCCGCCGTGCGCGGCGGCTGCGCCCTCCTGACCGGCGGCGCCCTGGTGCTGGCCACCGCCTGCGGCCCGCCCGCCGCCCCCGAGCCGCCGGCCACGGCTCCCTCCGCCTCCCCCGGCACCACCCCCGTGGAACGCTCCGTCACCTTCGACGGCGCCGGTGACACCGTGCACGGCACCGTCGCCCTGCCACCGGGAACGAGCGGACCGGTGCCGGGCGCACTCATCATCTCGGGCAGCGGCCCCACCGACCGCGACGGCAACAGCCCCGCACGGCCGGACGCCGACACCAACGCCAACTTCGCCCGGGTGCTCGCCGCGGCCGGTGTCGCCTCCCTGCGGTACGACAAGCTCGGGTCCGGCGAGACCGGCCTCGGCGGCCGTGAGGCGGCCGAGCCCGTCGGCTACGACGTCTTCGAGGACCAGATGGCCGCCGCATACGCCGAACTCCTGGACCAGCCGGAGGTGGATCCCGAGCGGATCCTGGTCCTCGGGCACAGCGAGGGCAGCCTGTTCGCCCTGCGCGCGCCACAGGTGGTCTCCGGTCCCCCTCCCGCCGCGCTCGTTCTCGCCGCCCCCGTGGGCGCCCGCTACCTGGACCTGCTGGACCGGCAGGTCACCGAGCAGGTACGCGACGGCGAGGGTTCCGGCGCACTCGACGCCGCCGCGGCCACCACCGTGCTGTCCGACACCCGGCTCGCCATCGCCCGGCTGCGCGCCGGCCGGCCGCTGCCCGACGATCTCGCGCCGGAACTCGCTCCGCTGTTCGGGCCGGCCACCTCGGCGTTCCTGCGCCGGATCGACGCCATGGACCCGGTGGACCTGGCGCGCGACCTCCCCGACGGCACCCGCACGCTCGTGCTGTGGGGCACGGCCGACGCCCAGGTCACCGCGGCGGAGGTCGACCGGCTGATGACCGGGCTCCCCGACGGCGAACGCGTGGACCTGCCCGGAGCCGACCACGTGTTCCGCCGGTACGACGACTCCCCCGGCGCCACCGCGCTCGACGCCGAGCGCCCATTCGCGCCGGACGCGGCGCCCGCCCTCGAAGAGTTCCTCGGCACCGTGTGGTGACCGGGCCGCGCCCGCCGTACGCGGCCCGGCGCCGGTGCCCGGGAACGGCGATGGCGCCCTCCCCCTAGGGGGGAGGGCGCCATCGCACCGGTTCGCCGTCAGGGCGCGGGTGGTCCGACGACCGCCCGCCGCCGGGTCAGCTCCGGGTGCCCTCGATCTGCGCGACGGTGGCGCGCGCCAGCTGCTCGGCGCCCGCGATCGCCTCGGATTCCGAGATCGACGACGAGTAGGAGTAGTCGGTCGCGGCGTCGTAGCAGGTCGACAGGAAGATGTTCGACAGCCGGACGCCGACGCAGCCGAGCTCGTACTCGGTGTCGTACCAGGAGGCGGCCTCGTCGCCGAGATTCTCGACGGGGGTGGTGGTGTACCCCTCGGACTGGGTGGCGAGGTCGGAGGCGGTCTCCTCCGCCCCCGTGGTGCCGGGCCGGTTCTGGTTGCGCATCAGCAGCATCGAGGCGGTCGCCGGCATGCCGGAGGAGTCGCTGGAGGTGATCCAGGAGCACTGGTAGCCGTCCCACCAGTCCTGGCCGCCGGTGTCGATGGCCTGCGCGGCCTGCGTCTGGTACCCGGGCAGCAGGGCGTTCAGCGCCTCGTTCTCCGCGACCGAGCAGTCGGGGGTCGCGGTGTAGTCCTCACCGCTGCCCAGCCACAGGTAGGCGCCGATGCCTCCGGCGATGAGCAGCACCACCAGCACGACGACGCCGACGATCGCGCCGACCGCGCAGCCGCGGTTGCTCTTCGGAGGGGTCTGACCGAGGTAGGGGTTCTCTCCGTAGGGGGCACCCGGGCCCGGCATGCCCGGACCCGGCTGCGGACCGTACCCAGGGGGACCATAGGGGCCGGGCTGTGGCGGACCGTAAGGTCCCTGGGGTCCGGTCGGCTGACCGGGCTGCGGCCCGGTCGGCGGTCCGCCGTACGGCCCCGACGGTCCGGACGGTCCCCCAGGTGGCCCCGGAGGAGGACCACCGTAAGGTGGCTGGGCCATCAGCGAGTCCCCTTTCCTGCCAAGCAAACTTCAGGCTGACCAGCAGAGCTACGTTACTAGTCCGCACATCTCATCTCGCCCCAAAACGGGCGTCGGTTACCTGATTGACACCGTGCCCGCCGCACCCGTAGCAGAGGTCACAGGCGTGCCGGGCGCACGTCCGGGAAGGGCCGCCGGCCCGCCCGGACGGGTGCGGGCGGACCGCCGGAACCGCCGCTCCGCACGGGTGCGCTGTCACGGACGGTCACAGGTTCACGCCCGGTAGGACGTCCCCCGGGTGCGGTACGTTCCCACGAGGCCGTAACGAACCGGTGACGGGCGCACCGCGACGCGACCGGGGTCCGGGCCGCCCCGCGCGGTCAGATGGCGGCGGCCACGCCCTCCGCCACCGCCACGGCTCCGGCCCGGGCGTCGTCGAAGACCAGGTCCGCGCCGCCGTACCAGACGCGCACCACCAGGTTGTCGCGGCGGAAGGCCAGTTCGGCGGCGTCGGCGTCGGCCGTGGAGTGCCACACCAGCGCGTCCTCGCCCAAGGCCGGCACCGGGGCCGCCCCGTCCAGTTCGTTCACCGGCGCCAGCTCCGCCAGCCGGGTGGCGGCCGCCTGTGCTCCCGTGATGTCGCCGGCCTTGTCGGTGAAGTGCGCCTGGAAGGCGATCTGGACCGAACGCGGCGGCACGCCGTCGGCCGCGGCGTGGTCCACCGACGTCCACACGCAGGAGTTGCCGCCGGCGTCGACGAGCGGTCCCCGCTCCGCGGCCTCCAGGGTGGCGGACGGGGCCACCGACGCGAGCAGCTCGTCCGCGACCACCTCACACGCGGGCGCGGTGGCGTAGGCGTCGTCCGGCCCGGCGCCGGTGGCCGGACCACGGGCGCCCCACAGGACTCCGGCCGTGATCGCGGCCGCGGAGAGCACGACGACCCCGCCGGCCGCGACCGCGATCCGCGCGCGCCGGTCCAGCCGCCATTCCCCGAACGTCTGGGTCATATGTTCCTCGCCGTTCTCCGGGACCGGAGCGCCGAAGGGCCGGGACCGTACCGGTCCCGGCCCCGCGCACCGGCGCTCAGGCCACCACGATGTTGACCAGCTTGGGCTCGCGGACGACGACCTTGCGGATCGTCCGGTCGCCGATGAACCCCTGAACCTTCTCCGAGGCCAGCGCCAGGCGCTCCAGCTCCTCGGCGCTGATGTCCGGCGGCACCTGAAGCTTGTCCCGGACCTTGCTGGCCACCTGCACCACGCAGGTCACCGATTCCTGGACGAGCAGCGCGGGGTCGGGGGTCCGCCAGTTGCCGATGGCCACCGACCCGCTGTGCCCGAGCCGTTCCCAGCCCTCCTCGGCCACGTAGGGCGCGAACAGCGACAGGGTGATCGCCACGACCTCGGCGGCCTCGCGTACGGCCGGGTCGGCGGCGCCCGGGCCGGAGTCGATGGCGCGCCGGGCCGCGGTGACCAGTTCCATGACGCGGGCGATGGCGACGTTGAAGCGCTGCGCTTCGATGGCCGCGGTGACCTTGTCCAGCGTCTGGTGGGTGACCTTGCGCAGCGCGAGGTCACCGGTGGCGGGGTCGGTCCCGGGCGCCGAGGCGGCGCCGGCCTGCGTCATCAGCCGGTAGGCGCGGTTCAGGAACCGCAGCGAGGCCGCGGGCGAGACGTCGGCCCAGTCGATGTCGTCCTCGGGCGGGCCGGCGAACACCACGGTCAGCCGCACGGCGTCGACGCCGTAGAGGTCGATCTCCTCGCCCAGGTCGACGCCGTTGCCCAGCGACTTCGACATGGCCTTGCCCTGGTTGATGACCTGGCCCTGGTTGAGCAGCCGGGTGAAGGGCTCGGTGAAGTCCACCATGCCCATGTCGTAGAGCACCTTGGTGAAGAACCGGCTGTACAGCAGGTGCAGGATGGCGTGCTCGACCCCGCCCACGTACTGGTCGATCGGCCCCCACCGCCGCACCTTGTCCGCGTCGAACGGCGCGGTGTCGGCGTGCGGCGAGCAGTACCGCAGGTAGTACCAGGAGGAGTCGACGAAGGTGTCCATGGTGTCGGTGTCGCGCCGGGCGGCGCCGCCGCACCGCGGGCAGTCGACGTTGACCCAGTCGCTGGCCGCCGCCAGCGGCGAGACGCCCTTGGGCGCGAGGTCGGCGCCCCGGAGGTTCTCGGGCAGCCGCACCGGCAGCTGGTCGTCGGGGACCGGCACCTCGCCGCAGTCGGGGCAGTGGACGATCGGGATCGGGGTGCCCCAGAACCGCTGGCGCGACAGCAGCCAGTCGCGCAGCCGGTAGTTCACGGCGGCGGCGCCGGTGCCGCGCTCGGCCAGGATCTCGATGATCCGCGGGATGGCCTCGGTCTTGGTCAGCCCGTCCAGCGGGCCGGAGTTGACCAGGCGCCCCTCGCCGGGCGTGGCCACCCCGGTGATGTTCGGGTCCTCCTCGCCGGTCTCGACGACCACGCGCACCGGCAGGTCGAACGCCTTGGCGAAGTCGAGGTCGCGCTGGTCGTGCGCGGGGACCGCCATGATGGCGCCGTGCCCGTAGTCGGCCAGGACGTAGTCGGCGGCCCAGACCGGGATCCGCTCCCCGTTCACCGGGTTGGTGGCGTACCGGCCGAGGAAGACACCGGTCTTGGTGCGCTCGGTGGACTGGCGCTCGATGTCGCTGAGCTTGGCCACGCTGTCGCGGTAGGCCTCGAACTCGGCGCGGTGCTCCGGCGTGCACAGCTCGTCGGCCAGTGCGGCGTCGGCGGCGACCACGAAGAAGGTGGCCCCGTACAGGGTGTCCGGCCGGGTGGTGAAGACCGTGACTGGCTCGTCGCGCCCCTCGATGTGGAACCGAACGTCGGCGCCCCGCGACCGGCCGATCCAGTTGCGCTGCATGAGCAGCACCCGCTCGGGCCATTTGCCTTCGAGCCCGGCCATGTCGTCGAGCAGCCGGTCGGCGTACTCGGTGATGCGGAAGTACCACTGGTTGAGGCTGCGCCGCACCACCTCGGTGCCGCAGCGCTCGCAGCGCCCCTGGACGACCTGCTCGTTGGCGAGCACCGTCTGGTCGTTGGGGCACCAGTTGACCAGCCCGTCCTTGCGGTAGGCCAGGTCCCGTTCGTAGAAGCGCAGGAAGAGCCACTGGTTCCAGCGGTAGTACTCGGGGTCGCTGGTGTGCAGCCGCCGCGACCAGTCCAGCGCGGTGCCGTAACGCTTGAACGACTCCGCCTGCGTCTCGATGTTGGCGTAGGTCCACTCCGCCGGATGGGAGTCGCGCTTGATGGCGGCGTTCTCGGCCGGCAGGCCGAAGGAGTCCCACCCGATGGGGTGCAGGACGTTCTCGCCGAGCTGGAACCGGTAGCGCGCCACGACGTCGCCCATGGCGAACGCCTCGGCGTGCCCCATGTGAAGGTCACCCGACGGATAGGGGAACATGTCGAGCACGTAGCGGCGAGGACGGTCGTCGGCCGGGTCCTCGCTGGCCGCGAAGGTGTTCTCCTTCGCCCACCGGGCCTGCCACTTGTCCTGGAGCGCGCGGGCGTCGTACGTGTCGCCCGCGACCTGGTCTCCGCCTACCGCTGTCATCGCTGGTTACTATCCTCTACGGTTCACGCGCGGGCACGTCGCGGCCGGTCCGACCGCCTGTGCCGCGTTCCTCGCGTCCGGGATCACGGCCGCGTCTCGAAGAACACGCACCGGCGCGCCGTCCGTCCGCGGGGCCCTCGGACGAGCTTGCCGCCGACCTGGTCAGCGCCGTCGCCCCCGGCCGGGTGTCTGAGCCTCAAGGTTAGCGCGCCCGGCACGCGCCCATCGACGCGTCGGCCCCCGGCGCTCGCGGGGACACGGCGCCGACCGGGCTCCGGCCGGTGGGAGAATACCGGCGCGTGGCCGGCGCCCGGCCACCGTGTGCCGCCGCGTGCCCCCTCGCGCCCCGCTCTCCGGCGGGGCCGCACCGGCGGCGCGGCCCCGCCGGCGTCCTTCGACGTCGGCGTACGAAGCACTGGGAGACCTGGAGAGATGACCGTCTTCGATCGCGTCCGCCGGATCGGCCGCCTCGCCGCCATCACCGCCCTCGGCCTGGGCATGACCTTCGGCGCCGCGGCGTGCGGCGGGGGCGGGCAGAGCGACGACGCGGCCACGAGCAGCCCGGCACCGGTGCTGGGACAGAACAACGACCGCATCCAGCTCACCGAAGGGGTGCCCTTCACCGTCGATTCCGGGGACGACCGGACCACCTCGCTGCAGATCACCGGATACGAGGACGGCGACGAGCCGTCCGTGGTGATCAGCTCCCGCGAGGGGGAGGGCGAGGCGACCTCGCACACCCTCAAGCTCGGCGACACCATCGACATCGCCGGGGAGACCTGGCAGGTGTCGGAGATCGGGGTCAGCGAGTCCGCGTCGATGCCCGGATCCACCACGCTGACCCGGGCCGAGTAGCCCCGGGCGCCGGTCAGGACAGCGGCTGCCACGGGGTGTCGCACGCGGTGCACCGGAACTCGATCCGCTTGCCGCAGGTCTTGCAGTGCGGGCCGGGGCTGTAGTCGTCGAGGTGGCCGGCGTGGCGGTCCGCGAAGTGGCGCAGGCTCATGCAGACGTTGCACCGGATGAGGACGTTCGTCGGGCTCTTCGGCCAGGGGTAGTCCGGTTCGATGGGATGACCGTCCAATTCCACGCTCGCGCCCTCCCCACGGCCGGGCGGGCTCCGTGCGGGTGGTGCACGCGGCGCGGCGGCGTCCTGCCCGGCGCAGCCCCTGCCGGTCCGCGAACCTGGCGGAACCCGGTTGTCGCTGCAACGATCCACGACACCGGTGCGGTGGTCAAGCGCTGGACGGGGCGTGGACGGTCAGTGGCCGCCTCCGCGGTGCGGAACCGCCGCCGGCAGCCGCGCGACCCGGTCGGCCGCCTCCGCCAGGCGGCCCGGTGGCACGGTGCCGTCGGCGACCGCGGTCAGCACCGCCTCCAGGGCGGCACGGAAGATCTCCTCGTCCTTCTCCGGCCCGTTGTACGGGTTCCCCAGGCAGAGCAGGTCGGCCCCCGCCCGCAGGGCGGCCACCGCGCCGCGCGCCACCCCCGCGACCGTCCCGGGTGCGGCCAGGAACCCGGTGACCGCGCGCATGTCGAGGGCGTCGGTGACGGCGGCCCCGGTGAACCCCAGCTCGGTGCGCAGCAGCGCGTAGCAACGTGGGGAGAGGCTGGCCGGCGCGTCGTCGAGCGCCGGGATCACGATGTGGCCGGACATCACCATGGGGACGCCCGCATCGACCGCGGCGCCGAACGGGACCAGTTCCCGGCGGTGCAGGGTGGGCAGGTCGACGTCGATGACCGGGAGTGCCGTGTGGGAGTCGACCGCGGTGTCGCCGTGCCCGGGGAAGTGCTTGCCGGCGGCCAGCGTCCCGGCCGCCGCCAGCCCCTGGGCGAAGGCCACGCCGTGCCGCGCCACGAGTGCGGCGTCGGCCCCGAAGGCGCGGTCGCCGATCACCGGGTTGCGCGGGTCGACGTTGACGTCCAGGACCGGGGCGAGCGCCGCGTCGATGCCGACGTCGCGCAATTCCCGCCCCATCGCCTCGGCGACGGACCGGGTGCGGTCGACGTCGTCCGCGGTGCCGAGCTCGCCGTGGCCGGGGTAGGGCGAGCCGGCGGCGGCGTGCAGCCGGGTGACCCGGCCGCCCTCCTCGTCGCTGGTCACCAGCAGGTCCGCGCGGCGCCCGTGCAGCTCGCGGGTGAGCGCGGCAGGGTCGGCGGCGAGGTTGGGGGCGAAGCAGCAGACCGCGCCGAGCCCGGCGTCGATGGCGCGGGCCAGCCAATCGGGCGTGCGGGCGCCCCCTCCATAGCCGGGAACGGACTCGAACCCCGGCATGAGCACGGCGTGCGCCATGCGCAGCAGCGCCGGGTCGCGGTGCGGGCCGGCCGGGCTCATCCCTTCACCGCCCCGGCGACCAGCCCGGAGACGAGGCCCCGCTGGACGAACAGGAAGAAGACCATCACCGGCAGGGTGATGATCGTGGAGGCCGCCATGACCGCGCCCCAGTCGGTGGTGTACTGCCCGAAGAACTGGCGCAGGCCCACCGCGACCGTGTAGTTGTCGCTGCTGTTCATGAAGGTGAGGGCGAGCACGAACTCGTTCCACGCGGTGATGAAGGAGAAGATGCCGGTGGCCACCAGGCCGGGCGCCACCAGTGGGAAGAGCACCGACCAGAACATCCGGTTCCAGGAGGCGCCGTCGATGTAGGCGGCCTCCTCGACCTCCCTGGGCACCGCGGCCACGAACCCGCGCAGCATCCACACCGCGAACGGCAGCGACAGCGCGATATAGACGACGCCGAGGCCCAGCAGCGAGTTGAGCATCTGCAGGTCGCGCGCCAGCAGGAACAGCGAGATGACCAGCGCCTCCAGCGGCACCATCTGCACGACCAGGATCAGGACGAGCACGGTGGTGCGCAGCCGGAACCGGAAGCGGGCCACCGCGACCGCGGCGAACAGCGCGAGCAGGCTGCTGCCCAGCACGGTGATGAGCGCGACCACCACCGAGTTGCCGAGGTAGGTAAGGAAGCCTGCGCGGGTGAGCACGTTGTCGAAGTGCCGGAGCGTCAGCTCGGTGGGCAGCAGCGCGTCGGTGCCCGAGGTGGCCCGTGGCGCGAGGGCGGTGGACAGCATGGTGTAGGCCGGGAACAGGGTGAAGGCGAGAAGGACGGCGACCGCCGCCCCTTTGCCGGCCTGGCGGACGATCCGCCGCACCGGGCGCCGCCCACGGCGGACGGCGCCCGCGGGCGCGGCGCTCGTCGAAGTCGTGGTCATCGTCATGGTCCTCAACGCAGCTCCTCGTCGCGGAACACGACCCGCAGGTAGCCGATGGTGATGGCGAGCAGCATGAAGGTGAGCAGCACGGCCACGGCCGAGCCGAGGCCGTAGCTCTGCTGGGCGAAGGAGCGCACGTAGGACCAGACGCCGAGGTTGAGCACCTCGGGGTTGGTGCCGCCCCCACCGGGCATCAGGTACACCTGCGCGAACACCTTGAAGTCCCAGATGGTGGACAGGATGGTGACCACGGCGAAGACCGGCCGGATCGTGGGCACCGTGACCCGCCAGAACCGCTGCCAGGCGTTCGCGCCGTCCAGCATCGCCGCCTCGGTGAGCTCGCGCGGGATCGTCAGCAGCCCGGCGAGCACGGTCACGGCCACGAACGGGAAGCCGTGGTGGATGATGTTGAGCGTCACGATGGCGTAGAAGCTCAGCCGCTCCGTGAACCAGTTGACGCCTTCCGGCCCCACGAGGCCGACCGCCTGCAGCAGTTGGCGGACCAGCCCGCGGTCCACGTCGAAGATCCAGATCCAGACGTAGGTGCCCGTCACCGCGGGCATGGCCCACGCGAGCATCACGCAACTGATGACGATCGTGCGCCACCAGGGGCCGAGCGAGCGCAGCAGCAGCGCCACCAGGGTGCCCAGCACCACGGTCCCGCCGACGGCCACCACGGCGAAGACGACGGTGTTGGGCAGGACGACGCGCCACAGGTAGGGGTCGGTGAGCAGGCTGACGTAGTTGTCGATCCCGTTGTAGTTGGGCTCGCCACTGACCACGTTCCGCAGGCCGTAGTCCTGGAAGGACAGCCAGACGACCCGCCCGAGCGGGTAGAGCAGCAGGACACCGATCACCGCCAGAGCGGGCGCGAGCAGCAGCCACGGGCGCAACGGCGGCCGGCGGCGCCGTCGCGGGCGGGCCGGTGCCGGAGGCCCGGCCGCCGGCGCAGTGCCGGCGGCCGGGCGGACGAGAACGGGTTCGCTCACGGGTCAGGCGCCCCCGCCGTTGAGGGTCTCCTCGATGGTCTCGGCGGCGGTGGCCGAGGCGTCCTCCACGGAGGCCTCGCCGGACAGGATCGCCTGGACCATCGTCTGCAGGACCCGCTGCCCCTCGATCTGGCCCCAGGCGGGGCTGACCGGGACACCGTGGCCGGCCTCGCTCATCTGGACGGCGAACGGGCGCACCAGCGGGTCCTCGGACTCGGAGAACGGTTCGAGCTGGGACTGCCGGCCGGGGAAGTAACTGGTCTCCTCGGTCCAGCGCCGGGCGTAGTCGTCGCTGGTCAGCAACTGGACGTACTGCCAGGCGAGGTCCTCGTCCTCGGTGTCGCTGAACACCGACAGGTGCGAGCCGCCGAGGAAGGACGGGCTGTACCCGCCGTCGCGGCCGGGGATGGGGAAGGCGCCGACACGGCCTTCGAGTTCCGGGTCGGTCTGCGTGATGGCTTCGGGCGCCCAGCTCCCGGCGATCATCATGGCGCTGTCGCCCCGGATGAAGGCGTCCTGCATGTCGGTCTCCAGCCAGGTGGTGGCCCCGCTCGTGGAGAACCCGTCCTCCAGGGCGAGGTCGGTGAAGAACGCGATGCCCTCCCGCGACTCGGGGCTGTCGATCTCGGCCTGCCAGGTGCCGTCGTCGCCCCGCACGGCGATGTCGCCCCCCGCGCCCCAGACGAACGGCAGCAGGGAGAACATGGCGCCGCCGGGCACGGGGAAGGCGGCGATGTCGTCGCGCTCCTCCTCGATGGTGGCGGCGGCCTCGCGCAGTTCGTCCCAGTTGGTGGGCTCCTCCAGCCCCAGTTCCTCGAAGACGTCGGTGCGGTAGACCACCGTGCGCACACCGGCGAACCACGGGATCCCGTACAGCCGGCCGTCGATGGTGCCGGCCTCCAGCAGTTCGGGGACGTAGTCGTCGGTGCTGCCGGCGAGGTCGGTGACGTCGACCAGCGCACCGGCGTCGGCGAACTCGGGGGTCCAGGTGGTGCCGACCTCGGCGACGTCGGGCAGGGTGCCGCCGGCCATCGCCGTGACGAACTTGTCGTGGGCGTCCCCCCAGGGCACGAACTCGACGTTGACCTGGACGCCGGTCTCGGCCTGGAAGTCGGCGGCGACCTCGTCGAAGAAGGCGCTCGCGTCGGGGTGGGTGCCCTCCATGATCCAGACGTCCAGGCTCTGGCCCGAGGGGCCGCCGGTGCCGCAGGCGGTGGCGGTGAGCGCCACGCTCACCCCCAGCGCGACGACCGGCAGGACATGCTTTCGGCCCATTGACGATCTCCCGTCCGTGTTGCCGCGGGGCACCCCCGTTGCGGCCGTCTCCGCACGCCCCTGGGAACTTGCAAGAAACCTACGCAAAATAAGGACCGCTGTGAAGTAAACAACAGTAAGCGACACGTCACGGCACACGGTCATCGTGGCCGAACCGGCTGTGACGTGCAACGACGGTGCGCAGCGGCGGGGTGACGGAGCGCGAGCCCGGCGTGTCCGCCGGGGCTCCGGGCAAGCGCCACCGCGACGAGCGGCGGGTAGCGCCGCCGGTTATTCGGAGATGCCCGAGGCGATGCGCAGCGTGGAGACGAGTTCGGCCGGGCTGTACACGGCGCGCCCGATGGCGGCGGAGAAGGCCGCGAGCATGTGCAGGAAGACCAGCGGGTCGCCGCGGGTGAAGCGCTGGGCGATCTCCTCCTCGCCGACGGAGTAGGCCTCCCACGTGTTGATGACGGCGAACTCCAGTTCGGGCTCCAGCAGGTCGGCGACGGCCCGGGCCACGGCCTCCCGCGCGTCGGCGGGCTTCCACACCACGCCGGTCTCCTGCACGCGGCGGGTGAGGAACGAGGCGTACACCTTGAGCTCGGACGTGGCGGCCGCCACGGCGTCGGCGTCGGTGATGCCCTTGACCGCCGCGGCGAGATCCGCGGGCTCCCGGCGCACGTAGGCGTCGATGAGGGCGATCGCGAGGTGCTTCACCGCGTTGGCGCGGTCATGGGCGTCGTCAGTCGGGGCCATGTCCCCATGATGCCCGCTGGGGCCGGCCGGATGCGCCGGCCGGCCCGGGCCGCGTCGCGGCGGCGCGCCGCCTAGGGGGCGTCGGGCTCGAAATCCGGGCGCAGCGGCATGTGCGCCTCGGTGCCGTCGAGCTTGACGCCGAGGATCTGGTGCAGCTGCACGACGTTCTTCTCGAACCCCAGGATGCAGCCCGCCATGTACAGCCGCCACACGCGGGCGGTCCCCTCGCCGACCTCCTGGACGGCGGCGTCCCAGTTGCGGTCGAGGTTGTCGCACCAGTGCCGCAGGGTGCGGGCGTAGTGCTCCCGCAGGTTCTCCTGGTGCCGGATCTCGAAGCCCGCGTCGTTCATGGCGCTCTGCAGCCAGCCGGGCCCCTCCAGCTCTCCGTCGGGGAACACGTAGCGGTTGATCACCCCGCGCGGGTTCATGGGCGGCAGGTCGTTGCGCGGGCGGGTGATGCAGTGGTTCAGCAGCCGGCCGCCGGGGCGCAGTTTGGCGTACAGCGACGCGAAGTAGCCGGGGACGTTCTTCTTGCCGATGTGCTCGGTGAGACCGATCGAGCTGATCCGGTCGTACACCCCGTCGGGCACGTCGCGGTAGTCCATGTGCCGCACCTCGGCGAGGCCGCCGAGCCCCTCCTGGGCGATGCGCTTCTGCGCCCACTCCGCCTGTTCCTTGGACAGGGTCACTCCGAGCGCCTTCACGCCGTGCTCCCGGGCGGCGTGCATGACCATCCCGCCCCAGCCGCACCCCACGTCGAGCAGCCGCATGCCCTCCCGCAGGCCGAGCTTGCGGGAGACGAGTTCGTACTTGTGGGCCTGGGCCTGCTCCAGGGTGGCCTGTTCCGTCGGGTAGACGGCGCAGGTGTAGGTCATGGACGGGCCAAGGACCAGTTCGTAGAACGCGTTGGAGACGTCGTAGTGGTGGTGGATCGCTTCGGCGTCGCGCCCCTTGGAGTGCCGGAGGCCGCCGCGTTCCAGCAGGGTCGAGCGGCGCATCTCCTGCGGGGGCGGCGGCACCCGGTTGACCAGCTTCACCCAGCCGACGTCCTTGACCAGACCGGCCATCTGGAGCGGCGTCAGGCGCCGCCCCTCTTCGAAGGCGACCTCCGACATGCGCTTCAGCGCCGTGTACATGTCGCCTTCGAGGTCGATGTGGCCGGAGACGTAGGCGCGGGTCAGGCCGAGAGCGCCGGGCGCCTGCGCCAGGTAGTTGATGGCGACCGGCGTCCGCACGATCAGCGTGACGTCGCTCTCCGGATCCCCCGCGACACTGCCGTCATAGGCCCGGAACCGCACGGGGGCGTTCGGCCCGACCACACGTTCGAAGATCTCCGCAAGCCGCATAGCCTTCCCTTCTCGCCGCACGTCGCCCCCTCCCCTCGCGGGGGCCGGCGTGTCACCTGTTGCCCACGCACTTGGCGTGGAGATCGAGCAGCCGCCCCTGGGGGTCGTAGGTCCGCTTCAGGCTCCGGTAGGCGTCGCCGTTGTACAGCCGCCAGAACTCGTCCTCGGTGTAGAACGCGTCGGAGTACAGCGACTTGTGCCCACCGAGGCGGGTGACCTCGGCCTCGATCAGGCGGTTGTGCAGCGGTCCGCGCTGCCCGGGCCGCATGGGGACCATGCCCCAGAAGCCGAAGTTGACGTAGAGCCGGTCCTGTTGCAGCGGGTAGAGCGGCCAGACGTGCCGGTCCTCCGCGCCGGGCGCCGGCTTCTCGCGCAGCCGCAGCGGGCACATCCACACCGGGGTCATCCCGATCTCGGTGTGGAAGAAGTCGAGGAAGTCCGCGCCGCGGTCGACGGGCACCTCGATGTCCTGGATCACCGGTTCGGACTGCGGCCGCCCGCGGTAGTGCGCCAGCAGGCGGCTGAAGTCGGTGCGGCGGTCCAGGGCGACCAGACGGCGGTAGACGTCGGAGCGCTTCAGCGAGCGCGGCCACATCCGGCGCAGCACGGGGTGCTGCACACCGAAGGCCCGGGAGCACCAGAACCAGTCGGTGTCCCACCGCCACAGGTAGTCGTGGACGGTCAGGTAGTCACCGGGGCCGGTGCCGGAGTGGCGGGGGATGGAGCGGTAGTAGATGCCGGCGCCCGTGTAGTCGCTCCGCCAGGGTGCGTGGTCGGTGAAGCGGGCGAGGGTGAGGTACAGCTCGTCGCGCGCGAAGGCCACGCCGTCGACGAAGTCCACCGGCAGTCCGTCGTGCGCGGCGTCCGCGCAGATCCGGCCGAGCGCGTCCATGGCCGCCTCGGCGGAGTCGAACCGCAGGTGGCGCAGGTGCACGTAGGGCTTGACGGGCTCCAGTTCGATCCGCAGCCGCAGGCTGTAGCCCAGGGTGCCGTAGGAGTTGGGGAAGCCGTGGAAGAGGTCGCGGTGCTCGTTGTCGCGCCGGGCCGTGACGACGTCGCCGGAGCCGGTGAGGATCTCGATCTCGGTCACGGACTCGTGCGGCAGGCCGTTGCGGAACGAGGAGGATTCGATACCGAGACCGGTGACGGCGCCGCCGAGGGTGATGGTGCGCAACTGCGGGACCACGAGCGGCATGAGGCCGTGCGGCAGCGTTGCGGCGACAAGGTCCTCGTAGGTGGTCATGCCGCCGACCTCGGCCTCCCGGGCGTCGGGGTCCACGGCCAGCACGGAGGAGAACGCGCGCACGTCCAGCCGGGCCGCCGGAGCGGACCGGCCGAACCGGAACAGGTTGGAGGTCGGCTTGGCGAGCCGGACGGGAGCGTCGGCGGGCAGCCGGGCGTAGTCGCGTCGCAGGCGCTGGACGGCCTCGACGTGATCGGCAAGGTCCCGTTGGGCGGTCGGACGGGTCATGTTCACCTGCTTGGCCACAAGGCGACATCGTACGTAACCGGCCGCGCTGCGGGACAGCCGACACGGCATGCAGCGCAGCCTATTCCTACTCACTGGTAGGCGTCCGGCGAGGCCCCGGTTCGGCCGGGGTCGGCCATCGCGGCGGCGCCGGAGGCGGGCGCGGCGCTGGAGGCGGCCACGCGCTGCCGCCCCGGTCCCCGCTGGCGGCGATCGGCGGCACGCCGACGTCTCGCCCGTACCCCGTGAGCGCGTTCCACGCCGGGGGGCGCCCCGGCCGAGCCGTCGGGGCGGAACCGCGCGCATTCGTGGCGGGCTGCGAACCGCTCCCGCACGGGATGCTCGGGTTCGGGGTTCGCCGACCCGGCGGGCCGGGGCGTGTTCGAAAACCTCGCCTCGGTGTGGAATCGACGGAATCGACGCGTGCCGCCCCGGACCTGTATGACGCCTCCGGTACCGGAGGAGCCGACGGCCAAGAAGACCCCGCTGCGCGCCGGCGGCATGCGCCTGCCGGGAGGCGTAATACGGGTGCGGGGCGGGAGCTGCGCTTGATCCCCTTCTGCCGGTCCGGGCACCGGACGCCCGGCGACCCACCGTGTCCGGGACGGCAGGCAGCGGATCCGGGTGGCGCCGCACGGCGACCGGGCCGGCCGTGGCACCCGGCGGCGGAACGCCTGACCGACCGGCCCGAACACGACCGGGCGGTGGCCGCCCGCCTTGGTAAGCCCGTCCTGAGGTTCGGGGCCACCGTTGTGATCGCGGCCCTCGGGGAACGGCGCTGAACCGCACGCCCGAGTCGCGGCCCGCCACCGCCCTGGTTCCCCGACGCCGAGCCCCGGGAGTGCTCCGCGACGGTCGCCGAGGGCGTTCGGAACCCGCGCACGGACGCGTCCGGCCCGAAGACGCCTGGGGGACACGTCCGCCCACCGTGCGGGTCGTGTTCCGGGAGCCCCGCCTACCTCGTCGGCTCCGTCCCGGGGTCCACCGTCTCGCCGGGAGCGGGAGGCGTCCCCGAACGCACCGTCCGCCCCGGGGGCTGACGGCCGTCCGGCGGAGGCCGGGCCGGGCATATCATCGGCTGACGTGCGCATCGTTCTCGTCGACTCCGGAATCGGGCTGCTCTCCACCGCCGCCGCGCTTCGGCAGGCCCGGCCGGACGCCGATCTCGTCCTGTCCATGGACCCCGACCACATGCCGTGGGGTCCGCGCACGGCCGAGGAGATCGTCGACCGCGCGCTCGCCGGTGCGCGGGCGGCGCTGGCCGAGCGGCCGGACGCCGTCGTGGTCGCCTGCAACACCGCTTCGGTGCACGCGCTGTCCGCGCTGCGCGCCGAGCTCGAACCCGGCGTCCCGGTGATCGGCACCGTTCCGGCGGTGAAACCGGCCGCCGACCGCGGCGGACCGGTCGCCATCTGGGCCACCCCCGCCACGACCGGCAGCCCGTACCAGCGCGACCTCATCGACCGGTTCGCCAGGGGCGTGCCGGTCACTCCGGTGCCGTGCGACGGCCTGGCCGACGCGATCGAAGCGGCGGATGAGGCGGCCGTCGACGCGGCCGTGGCCCGCGCCGCCCGGCTGACGCCTGCGGAGGTGCGCGGCGTGGTGCTGGGCTGCACCCACTACGACCTGGTCGGCGGGCGGATCGCCGCGGCGCTCGGCCACCGTCCCGTCATGTTCACCGCCGCCGCCGCGGTCGCCGCGCAGACGCTGCGCAGGCTCGGCACCACGGCCCGGCCGGACGCGCCGCACACCGGGACGCTGCGCGTGCTGGCCAGTGGGCGCCCCGGCGAGCTCCCGGCCGCCGCGCTCCGTTACCCGGCCGGCGCGCTGCTCGCCGCGGCGCCCGCCGCCGGTTGAAACCGGCCGCATCGGCCGATCGTCCGCCGCCGTCTCCGTTCTCGCTCCGTTCTTGCGCGGCTGCCGGCTGACGGCGCCGCGCCGTTCCCGCCCGGCGCAAGGCGCGGGCGGCCCGGTGTCACACCGGCGCGCGCTGCTCCGCCACGGCGCCGGAGAGGGTGCGGATCAGCGTGCGCACGCCCGCCGTGTCGTCGTCGTGCAGCAGCGACTCCAGCAGGGCGAGGGCGGCGGTCTGGTCGCCGGGGGCCCGGCGGACCTGTTCCCACTGGGGGCCGACGGCGACGTCGGTGAGCATCAGCGTCCGGCCCACCTGGCCGAGAGCGTTGAGGAGGGCGGTGTCCTCGGGGAGATGGGCCAGGGCGGCCAGCACCAGGTCGGCCTGCCGCTCCGGGTCGACGCGGTCGGGTTCCTCGTCGCGGAGGTGGCCGAGCAGGTGCTCGGCGGGTACCGGCGGCTCGGCCGCGGGGATCCGTTCGACGTAGCCCCGCGCCTCCGCCAGATCCTCACGCAGGTCGTCGCCGCGGCGGATCGCGCCCAGCGCGCGCTGGGCCCGGCGCAGCGCGCCGTGGGCCACCCAGCGGGCGCCGCGGGCGGCGGCCAGGCGGGTGGCGCTCAGGGACAGCTCCAGGCACGGCCGGTGCGCGCCGACCCGCTCCAGGTGGCGGGCCCAGGTGGTGAGGGTGACGCCGAGCCGCCAGTCGTTGCGCACGGCTCCGTGCTCCACCAGGTGCTCGGCCGCCTCGGTCCAGGCCAGGCGCAGGTGCGGGTGCGCGTCGGCCTCGCGGACGTCGGGCAGCGCCGCGACGGCGTCCTGCGCGGCCCCCGCGCCCGTACGAGCCAGCCAGGCCAGCAGCCGGGCGCGTTCGAACCGGATCCGCCGGTCGGCGTCGGCCCGGGGCACGCCGCGCGGCCAGCGCGGCAGCCCGTTGCGCGCGAGGTGGTCCAGGACCGCCAGCGCGTCGCCGTACCGGTCCTGGTGCCGCAGCGCGCGCACGTAGCCGAACCCGTAGTGCAGCCCGACCTCGGCGCCGGCGGCCCGGACCCGCGCCGCCTGCTCGTCGAGGTGGCGCACGGCCTCGTCGGGCCGCTCATCGTCCACGAGCATGTCGGCGTGCGCCAGGGCGAGCGACTCGAAGGCGGGCTGCCCCGGCTGGACCTGCGTCCGCAGGTCGGTGAGCAGCGCGGCGCGGTCCACCACGTGGCCGGGGCCGTCAATGTTGGCGTAGCACCCGAGCACGTTCTCCGCGGCGCAGGCGGCGGCGCAGCAGTGCTCCGCCGTGTGGCCGGCGCCGGCGGGGTGCGCGGCGCGCAGCAGTGCCTCGGCGTCGGCGAGCGCGCCCGCGCCCTCGCGGCCGTGGCGCACCCGGGCGGCGAGCGGCCAGTACCGCAGGTAGCTCGCCAGCCAGGGCGCACCGGTGACCTCCCGCGCGGCGCGCAGGGCCGACGGCAGCTCCGCCTTCAGCCGCGCCACGTCGCCCGCGGCGGCGAGCTGTGGCATGCCGGCGACCGTGTCGGCCAGCACCAGGTGGCCGTCGGACCGGAGTCTTTCGGCGGTCTCCCCGACCCATGCCCACAGCGTCATGAACGTCCCCCTTCACCTGCGGCGACACCGAACGTAGCAGCGCGGCTACCGGAACGGACCGGGATCGCGAAAAGTCCCGTGCGGCGGGGCGGTTAGACTCGGGACGGACCGGGGGCGTCACAGGCGTCTCCCACTCATGGGGACGTTCCGATCCGCTCAGGGAGCTGTGGGCATGGGATGGTGGGACCGGTTCGGACTTCGCAGAGCGCGGCGCGGCGGTAAGAGCCGCTTCGACCGGCCGGCAGAGGATTCCGACATCGCCTCGCTCATCGAGTTCGCCAAGAGCCGGGTCGGGGTCGAGTTCTACGTCGAACCCGAGACCTTCGCCACCGGCACCACCGCCGTCGCGGTGGCCACCGACGGTGAGTGGATCCGGCGCCGGGTGGGTTCACCGGGTGTCATCCGCAAGGTCGCCCGTGATCTGGCACTCCCGGCCTACGATGTGCAGATCGTCGGATACCCAAAACGCATGCGCGAATGGACGGCTCGCAACAAGCGCGGCCTCTCACTGGACGACTAGGGAGAGCGTACGCTCCGCGGCCGCCCCGGTGCCGGCCACCTTCCGGTGGCCGGTCCGGACGGCGCGCCGCGGCGCTCCCCCGGGTGCGCGGGCCCCGACGCCGAACTCCGAGGCAGAAGGAAGACGCAGCGCCCATGAGCGCCCCCAAGGCCGCAGCACCGGCCGGACCGCCGAACGCGCCCAAGAGCGGCATGCCCCCGTGGCTGCCCAAGGCCATGGCACTCGCCCTGTGGACCATCGTCGCCTTCGGCATCGCGTGGTGGCTGTTCGTCCAGTTGCAGAGCCTTCTGGTGCTGCTCCTGGTCTCGCTGTTCCTGGCACTGGCGCTGGAGCCGGCGGTGAACTGGCTGCACGCGCACCGCTGGCCGCGCGGGCTGGCGACCGGGGCGGTCATCCTGGCGGTGCTGGCCCTCGTCGGCGCGTTCTTCACCGTGCTCGGCTCGATGCTGGTCGGGCAGGTCCTGGCGTTCGTCGACGAACTGCCCGCCATGACCCGGGCGGTGCTGCGGTGGGTCAACGCCACCTTCAACACCGACTTCTCCCCCACCAACCTGCTCAGCGAGATCTCCAGCGTCAGCGGACTGGTCGAGCAGTACGCGTCGAGCGTCTTCGGCAACGTGCTCGGCGCCGGCAGCACCATCCTGGCGGTGCTCTTCAACTCGCTGGCGGTCCTGCTGTTCACCTTCTACCTGTGCGCCGACGGCCCGCGGTTCCGCCGTGCCATCTGCTCGGTGCTGCCGCCGCGCACCCAGCGCGAGGTGCTGCGCGCCTGGGAGATCGCGATCGACAAGACCGGCGGGTACCTCTACTCCCGGGCGCTGCTGGCGCTGGTGTGCGGCGCGGCGCACTACCTGGTCCTGGCGCTGCTGGACGTCCCGTTCGCTTTCGCGCTCGCGCTGTGGATCGGGGTGCTCTCGCAGTTCATCCCCACGGTCGGCACCTACATCGGCGGTGCGGTGCCGGTGCTGGTCGCTCTCCTGGAAGGGCCGTGGCAGGCGCTGTGGATCCTGGTGTTCATCACGGTGTACCAGCAGTTCGAGAACTACGTGCTGCAGCCGCGCATCACGGCGCGGACGCTCGACATGCACCCGGCGGTGGCGTTCGGCTCGGTGCTGGCCGGAGCCGCCATCCTGGACGTGCCGGGCGCGCTCCTCGCGCTGCCGGTCGGGGCGAGCCTGCAGACGTTCATCAGCCTCTATATCCGCAGGTACCAGGTCGAAGAGCATCCGCTGCTGAAGGTCCAGGATCCGGACAGCGCGAAATCCGCTGGCGGGCCGGCCGTTGGGGTGCGGACCGGCGCGTACCAGGAGTCCACGGCCCCGGTGACCGTGGAGGCGGAGCCCCGGCCGACGGGCGGCGGCGCGGACGCCGGCGGCTCGGCGTGACGCGCGGCGTGGCCGGGCCCGGGCGCACCGGGCGGCGCGCCGGGGCCGGTGCAGCGCCCGCCGCGGCCCGGCCGCCCGCCGGTCTGGGGACGCCGTTTTTTGGCCGTTGATGACGACAGTTTGTAGGAACTCCTTCACCCAACCGGTTCCCTAACGCGGGGTCGGCATCGCATACTCGGCGTGGGAGGGGGAACTCAGGGATGAAACAGGAGCTGACCGCCCTGTGCTGCGAATGCGGCGCGATCCGCGAGGTGAGCGCCCGGCGCGGGGTCGGCGAGGCCCAGTCCGCCTACGGGGTCGCCCGTTGTGTGGTGCGGTGCATGTGCGGCGTCTGCGGGCAGCGCACCTACCACGCTTATCTGCGCGACGACACCGATCGCGACGAACTGGAGGACGCGCTCAAGCTGGACGACGCCCTCGCCGCCGAGGCGCTCGACGAGGAGATCGAGCAGCTGCGGCTGTGCGGGGTCGATATCGGGCACGCCCCGGTGCCCGCCATCTGGGACAGCCAGCCGGTGGGCATGGTGACTCAGCGGCTCACCGATCACGCCTACGCCATCGTGCTCGACCCCAACGCCTCCGTCGTCGCCCGCCTCAAGCTCATCGACCTCATGTGGAACGAACTCTCCATCGGCGATCACGACGACCGGTGGTACATCCAGCCCTCCGACGACGAATCCCCCGGCTACGCGGTCCGGCTCTTCGGCTACCGGCTGCGCCGCTGACCGGCCGGCCTCACGCGCCGCTCTCCACCGGCTCCCGCGCGGCGGCGTCCAGGCGGCGCAGCGCGGCGCGGGCGACCTCCGGGTCGGTGGTCCCCCAGTACGGTGGCAGCGACGCGCGCAGGAACGCCCCGTAGCGCGCCGTGGCCAGCCGCGGGTCCAGCACCGCCACCACGCCCCGGTCCGACATCGACCGCAGGAGCCGGCCGGTGCCCTGCGCGAGCAGCAGCGCCGCGTGCGTGGCGGCCACGGCCATGAACCCGTTGCCGCCCTGGGCGCCGACCGCGCGCTGCCGGGCCGAGGACAGCGGGTCGTCGGGCCGGGGAAACGGGATGCGGTCCACGATGACGAGCTGCAGGGACGGCCCGGGGACGTCGACCCCCTGCCACAGGGAGAGGGTGCCGAACAGGCAGCACCGCTCGTCGGCGGCGAACTCCTCGACCAGGCGGCCGGTGGAGTCGTCGCCCTGGCACAGGATGGGGAAGTCGAGCCGGTCCCGGAGCGCCTCGGCGGCCTGGCCGGCGGCGCGCATGGAGGAGAACAGGCCGAGCGCCCGCCCGCCGGCCGCCTCGATCAGGCCGGCGATCTCGTCGAGGTAGCGCTGGTCGAGACCGTCGCGCCCCGGCGGGGGCAGATGCCGGGCCACGTAGAGGATGCCGCTGCGGGCGTGGTCGAACGGGGAACCGACGTCGAGGGCGCGCCAGCGCGGTTCACCGGCCGCGCTCGTGTCCGCGCCGGTGTCGTCGCGTGCGGCGGGCCGGTCCGCGGCGGCCGGATCGGCGGCCCCGTCCCCGGCGGCAGGGGTGCCGGAGGCGGCGTCGGCCGGCGGCGCGGAGTCGTCGCCGCGCTCCCGGCCGAGCCCCCATTGCACGGCGAGCGCGCCGAACGAGCCGCCCAGCGCCAGCGTGGCCGACGTCAGGACCGTGGTGCGGTCGCCGAAAAGCTTCTCCCGCAGCAGTCCGCCCACCGCGAGCGGCGCCACGTGCAACCCGGGCGGCTGCTGCGGGGTCTTGGTCACCCACACGACGTCACGGCGCTCGCGCAGCGGCGGCTCGAAGGACTCCAGCAGCCGCACCGCGGTGTCGTGCACCTCTCCCAGCGCCGCCTGGGCGCGCTTGCGGGCGGCGGCCGCCTCGGGGTCGTTCTTGTCCTCGGGCGCGAGGCCGGACACACAGGCGTGCGCGGCGTCGCGGACCGCCGCGACCGCGGCGGCGAGAGCGTCGGGCAGGTGGTCGAGGCGGCCCGGCTCGCCATCGGTGAGCAGCAGTCCCAGCCCCTCGGCCGCCTCGGTGAGCCGTTCGGTGAGTCCGGTGTCGCAGACCCGCGCGGCGCGCTTGGCCGCGGTGCTCACCGACCGCTCGGACAGTGCCCCGGTGGCGACCGAGGTGACGCGGTCGACGAGTTCGTGCGCCTCGTCGACCATGAGCACCCGGTGCTCCGGCAGGATGTGGTAGCCCTGCATGGCGTCGATGGCCAGCAGGGCGTGGTTGGTGACGACGACGTCGACCGCCCCCGCCTCGGTACGGGCCTGCTCGGCGAAGCATTCTCCGCCGAACGGGCAGGCCGCCGCGCCGATGCACTCGTTGGCCGCCACCGACACCTGCCGCCACGCGAGGTCGCTGACTCCCGGCACGAGCTCGTCGCGGTCGCCGGTGATGGTCTCCTCGGCCCACTCGTGCAGGCGCTTGACCTGGCGGCCCAGCGACGACAGCGCGCGCGGGTCGAACAGCTCGGTCTCCTCGGTGTCGGAGTCCGAGGCCGTCTGGAGCCGGTGCCGGCACAGGTAGTTGCGGCGGCCCTTGAGGATGGCGAAGGTGGGCTCGCGCGGCAGCAGCGGTGCCAGGGCGGCGGCCAGGCGGGGCAGGTCGCGCTCGATGAGCTGCCGCTGCAGCGCGAGGGTGGCGGTGGAGACGACCACGGTGGTGTCGTTGGCCATCGCGTACCGGACGGCGGGCACCAGATAGGCCAGCGACTTGCCGGTCCCGGTGCCGGCCTGCACCACGAGGTGCTCCTGGGAGTCGATGGCCGCGCAGACGGCCTCGGCCATCTGGACCTGCCCGGATCGGCGGGCACCGCCGAGCGCGCGCACGGCGGCGGCCAGCAGGACATCGACCTGGGGAAGCTCTGCCACGCATGTGACAGTACCGCTCCGCACCGACCGCCGGGACACGTCGTGCACAGGCGGCTGCGCCGCGCGCACCGCCGGGCGGCCGCCCGCGCGTCCGGAGTTCAGCCGAGCGGGTGGTGCGGCGACACCGGTTCCGGCTGGTGCTCGACCTTGGTGGTCAGGTCGTCGTGCAGGAAGCAGTAGTAGCCGCGCACGTCCTGCGCGTCCTTCAGGGGGTGCTGGTAACTCCACACCGCGTCGGCGACCTCGCGATCGCCGACCCGCACGTTCCAGTACGTCGCCAGGCCCTTGTACGGGCAGTAGGCCCGGGTCCGGCTCGGGACCAGCAGGTCGCGCCGGACGTCCTCGGGCGGCAGGTAGTAACGGTTGGGCAGCCCGGTCTCGGACAGCACCTTGGTGTTCCCGGTGGCCGCGATCGTCTCGTCGCCGAGGGACACCCGCACCAGCCGGCTGGACTGCCGGGTGTCCACCCGGTGGAAAGGGTCCCGCAGGTGCCCGTGCACCCGCTCCTCTTCGTCGTACCAGGCGTCGGCGGCGTCCCAGTACATGGCCGCCAGCCCACGCAGCCACGACGCCGCGGGCTTCGGTTCCGGGTAGGCCCACACGGCGTTCTCCGCGGTGTGGCTGCCCACCGACAGCGTCCAGTAGGCGGCGTCGCCCTTGAAGGGGCAGTGCGTGGTGTGGTCGGTGCGGGTGAGCGTCGACCGTTTGATGTCCTCCCACGGCACGTAGAGCACCGGCGTCAGGCCGGTCTCGTGCAGCAGGTGCCCCTGCTCCGTGTCGAGCACGGTCTGCCCGCCCACCTCGGCGCGGACCCGGCGCGGGAACGGATGCATGAACAGGTCGTGGGCCGGGCCGTCGATCCGGTAGTTCACGGTGGTGGGCGCGTCGCCCGCCAGCGGGCCTCCCCCGAACGTCAGCGACATGGTGTGCCTCCTGCGGTGCGTCACGGCCGGTCCTGGTAGCTGGTGCCCTACCCATCCGGCGCGTGCCGTCCCCACCCCCGGCCGGGAACGTCGGTCTCGCGTGCCCGGCCCGGGACGCCCGCGCGGGCGGGTCCGCGTTACCGCCGGTGCCCGCTGTGCCGCCGGTCCCCCGCGCCGTAGCGGAGTCCGTCGATGAGCAGGGCGATCACGCGCCGCGGGTGGCCGGGGCGGTCGGCGTCCGTGGGCAGGCACAGGTTGGCGACCGCCTGCAGAAGTTCCATGGCCTCAAGGTCGCCGCGGATCTCCCCGGCCGCCGCCGCGGACGCGAGCAGCGATCCGAGGGCGGGCCGGAAACGGGCGTCGAAGTAGGCGGGCAGGGCGTCGAAGGCCGGGTCGCCCGAGTACAGGGCGGCGGCGAGACCGCGCTTGGTGGCGATGAAGTCGGCGTACCGGTAGAGCCACCGCTCCAGCGCCTCGCCCGGTCCGTACTCGGCCGCGAGGACGGGGGCCTCGTCGGCGCAGGCGTCCACCTCGTGGCGGAAGACGGCGGTGATGAGGTCGGAGCGGTGGGGGAAGTGGCGGTACAGGGTGCCGAGGCCGACGCCGGCCTTCGCCGCGATCTCGCGTACCGGGGCGTCCACTCCCGAGGTGGCGAACACCGCCTTCGCCGCTGTGAGCAGCGCGTCGACGTTGCGCCGCGCGTCGGCCCGCAGCGGCCGGGCGGACGTCTCCCGCCCCCCTGCCGCGCCGCCCGCCGCCGCGGCGGCGGGCCGGCCACCGGGCTCGATCCGTTCTCGCCCCACAGCGCTCCCCTGGTGGCTCACCGAACCATATGCGGCGCACACGGCCGAAAGTCCTGTTCGACCGATGATAGGCCACCGGGCCGGGGCCGGGCGCACGGTGAAGGGCACGGTCGGCCCGCCGGGCGGACGGACGGCACGCAGCGGGACCACCGGGCGCCGCGAGCTACGGCGGCGGTACTCACCCCATTGCGAAGTGGAACACGGATCCATATAATCGGATCACTGTTCCAGTTAGCTGGGCTCCGCGCCGCGCCCGCGCCCCCGGACGAGCCACTGCCCGGCCCCGTGCCGACCGCGCCATCCCCCTCGAAGGAGTTCCCGTGACCGACAGCGCCCAATCGATACGGATCAACGGAACGGCGGTCGACCCCCCGGACGACCCGCGCGTCTCCCTACTCGACCTATTGCGGGAGCGGCTCGAACTGCACGGTACGAAGAAGGGCTGCGACCAGGGAGCGTGCGGCGCCTGCACGGTGCTGGTGGACGGCGAACGCATCGTGTCCTGCTTGGCGCTGGCCGCGCAGTACGCCGGGCGGGACGTCGTGACCATCGAGGGACTGGCCGATGAGCACGGCCCGCATCCGCTGCAGCGGGCGTTCATCGAGCACGACGGCCTGCAGTGCGGCTACTGCACGCCCGGCCAGATCTGCTCGGCGGTGGGCATGGCGGCCGAGCTGGAACGCGGGGTGCCGAGCTACATCACCGCCGAGCTCACGGCCGAGCAGATCGCGCTCAGTCGCGACGAGCTGCGCGAGCGGATGAGCGGCAACCTGTGCCGGTGCGGCGCGCACAACGGCATCGTCGCCGCGATCGCCGAGACCTACGAGGAGACGCCCCGATGAATCCCTTCGCCTACACCCGCGCCGGCGACGCGGCCGACGCCGTCCGGCTCGGCGCGGCGGCCGGCGCGAAGTACCTCGGCGGCGGCACCAACCTGGTCGATCTGATGCGCGAGACCGTCGAGCGCCCGAACACACTGGTCGACGTGACCGGCCTGTCAGCGGCCATCGAGGAGCGCGCGGGCGGTCTGCTGATCGGCGCGGCGGCGCGCAACACCGCGGTCGCCGAGCATCGCGCCGTCCGCACCCGGTACCCGGTGCTCTCCCGCGCGATCCTCGCCGGTGCGTCCGCGCAGATCCGCAACATGGCGACCGTCGGAGGCAATATCCTCCAGCGGACGCGCTGCCCCTACTTCTATGACGGCGCCGGATTCCGCTGCAACAAGCGGAGTCCCGGCCAGGGCTGTGACGCGGTGCACGGGTTCAACCGCTCGCACGCGATCCTGGGAGCGTCGTCCGCCTGCGTCGCCGTCCATCCGTCGGACATGTGCGTGGCGCTCGCCGCCCTCGATGCCCGGGTGCACCTCCAGAGCGCCACAGGCGCGCGGACGGTGCCGCTGACCGAACTCCACCGGCTGCCGGGGGACCGTCCGGACATCGACACGGTTCTCGAACACGGCGAACTGATCACCGCGGTCGAGGTCCCCGCACCGGCACCGGGGATCCGCTCCACGTACCGCAAGGTCCGTGACCGGGCGAGTTACGCGTTCGCTCTCGTCTCGGTCGCCGCGGTGCTCGGTATCGAGGACGGGCGCGTCTCGGAGGTACGGCTGGCACTCGGCGGCGTCGCCCACAAGCCGTGGCGCGCCCGAACGGCGGAGCACGCGCTCACGGGCGGACCCGCCACGATGCAGGCGTTCCGCGACGCGGCCGAGGCCGAGCTCGCCGACGCGAAACCGCTGAACGGCAACGCGTTCAAGGTGGAACTCGCGAAACGCGCCATCACCGCTGTGCTCGGCGAGCTCGCGGGGAACGGGACACGAGCAGCATGAGGGACGGAAACGTGACCAACGAACCGACCGTACCGAGCCCCCTCGCGCTGGGGCCGGAGGAGTGGGGGCCCCACGCGATACCCGACCCGCTGGCCCGGGACGGCCACGAGCGGGTCGGTGCGCCGATGCCGCGCATCGACGGCCCGCAGAAGGTGCGGGGCGCTGCGCCCTTCGCCGCCGAGTTCCCGCTCGACGGCATGGTCTACGCCGCGCTCGTCTTCAGCACGATCGCCAAGGGGCGGATCACCACGCTCGACACGGCCGCCGCGGAGGCCGCACCGGGCGTGGTCCTCGTCATGACCCACCGGAACGCGCCGCGCATGCGGCCGATGCCGTTGTTCGAAACCAGTGAGAAGGCGGCGGGCGCCGACACCCTGCCGATCATGCAGGACGAGCGCGTCCACTGGAACGGGCAGCCGATCGCCGTCGTCCTGGCCGGGACACAGGAACAGGCCGACCACGCGGCCACGCTGGTCACCGCCGCATACGAGACCGAGCGCGCCGTCACGGCCTTCGCGCAGGCGAAGGCCGCCGGCACGGATCCGGGTCATTTCCACGGTCCGCTGCATCTGGAGATCGGCGACGCGGAGGAGGCGCTGACGGCGTCGGCCGTCGCGGTGGACGCCACGTACCGCACGCCGCCGCACAACCACAACGCCATCGAGCCGCACGCCGCGACCGTGGCTTGGTACGGGGACGAACTCGTGGTGCACGACGCGTCCCAAGTGGTGTCGCACACCGCGTGGTCACTGGCCTACATCCTCGGGATCGAAGAGTCGCAGGTGCATGTCACGTCCCCCTACGTGGGCGGCGGCTTCGGCGGGAAACTCCTGGGCCAGCACCAGGTGCTCGCGGCGGCGGCCGCGAGGCTCGCGGGCCGTCCGGTACGGATCGTGCTCTCCCGCGAAGGCGTGTACCGCCTGATCGGCGGCCGCGCCCGCACCGAACAGCGCGTGGCCATCGGCGCCGACGCCGACGGACGGTTCACGGCGCTCATCCACACCGGTACGCACGCGACGACCCGGAACAACGCGTGGCCGGAACCGTTCATGCTGGCGACGCACAGCCACTACGCGGCGGGCAGCTTCAAGCTGGACCTGCGGATGGCCTACCTCGACATGCTCGCCAACGGCAGCATGCGCGCACCGGGAGGCGCCGTCGGCGTCTACGCCCTCGAATGCGCGGTGGACGAACTCGCGGTGAAACTGGGCATGGACCCCGTCGAGCTGCGCGTCCGCAACGAACCCCGTAGCGGCCCGACCGACGGCCGGCCGTTCTCCTCACGCCACATCGTCGAAGCCTGGCGCGCGGGCGCCGAGCGGTTCGGGTGGGCGAGACGGAACCCTGCGCCCGGCGCGGTCCGCGACGGCGAATGGCTGGTGGGCATGGGCTGCGCGACCGCGTCGCACCCCTACCTCCGGATGCCCGGCGGAGCGGCGCGGATCACGCTCACCGCCACGGGCCGTGCCCGCGTGGAGGTCGCCGCGCACGACATGGGCATGGGAACCGGCACCGCACAGACACGGATCATCGCCGAGCGGCTGGGATTGCCGCCGGACCGGGTGTCGTTCGCGTTCGGCGACTCCGCGATGCCCGGGCTGGTGCCGGCCGCCGGATCACAGCAGAGCGCGTCGATCGGCGCGGCCGTGGTCGCCGCCCAGCACGCCCTCGTGGCCGAGTTGCTCAAGCTCGTCGGCGACGACTCGCCGCTCGCCGGACTCGACGCGAACGAGATCGGCGCCATGAACGGCGGCCTGGCCCGGCTCGGCGAGCCCGGGCGGCACGAGAGCTACGCCGCCATCCTCTCCCGTGCCGGGCGCGACGAGATCTCCGTCGAGGCCGCCGCTCCCCCGCCGCTCGAAATGACGAACCTGTCGATGCACTCGTTCGGCGCGATGTTCTGCGAGGTTCGCGTCAACGCGATCACCGGCGAGACGCGCGTCAGCCGCTTCCTCGGTTCGATCGACTGTGGACGCGTCCTCAACGCCCGGACCGCCGCGAGCCAGATCCGCGGCGGGATCATCATGGGACTCGGGCTCGCGCTGATGGAGGAGACCCAGTTCGACGAGCGCTACGGCCGCATCCTCAACGCCGGACTCGCCGAGTACCACGTGCCCGTGCACCTGGACGTACCCGAGATCGACGTGATCTGGACCGACATCCCCGACCCGTACGCGCCCGTGGGCGCACGCGGTATCGGCGAACTCGGCATCACCGGAGCCGGCGCGGCCGTGGCGAACGCGATCTTCAACGCCACCGGCAGGCGCGTCCGTGACCTGCCGCTGACGCTGGACAAGCTGATGTGACCGCCGGACCCGCCGGATCAGTAGTTGTCGAGGTCGTCGGCGAAGGCGACGGGACCGCTGAAGTACGAGGCGATGGTGGCGCGCGCGGTCGCGATATTGGCGTCGTTGAGCGGGTTGCGCGTCAGGACCACGGTCTTGACGCCTGATCGCTGCGCGAGGAGGCCGACCCCGCCGCCGCGTTCGCCCAATCGGCCCGGCTGGCCACCCGCATCGCAAGGACGCGGCCCGAGGTCGCCAGAATCCTGGTACGACACGGAATGTCGTTATTGGACCAAGCAACGCACTGGACTCGGCAGAGGCGGACGTCCGCCGCACGCGACCAGCGGCAGGGAAGGACATTCGTTGTTGGGCGTTTTCACCCTGGTCAAGCACCGATCGAACGGTCCGAGTATCGAAACCGGCTCGATCCGGTGTGACGTGTCCAAAGTGTCTGTGGAGCTAAGGGGATTCGAACCCCTGACCTCTTGCATGCCATGCAAGCGCTCTACCAACTGAGCTATAGCCCCTCGCGGCATCCTCAACTTTACCTGACCTGGAGGGGTGCCTCGGCCCACGGCGCTCCACCCGGCCTTCGTCACGCGTCCACCCGAGGGTCGCCGCCCGGGACCGGCCCGCGGGCACCTGGCAGCGAAGTCCGGGACGGTGACGACGCGGCCGGGGTCCGCCCGAGCGCATCGACGTTCTCCGCGTACGGCGCCTGGCCGCTGCTCGTCTGTCGGAGTAGTGCAAGGGCTTCCTCGGAGGGGGAGCCGGTGGGGGTCGTGCATACGACCAGTACCTGGTCCGGTGAGCGGGCGATCGACAAGGTCTGCTGAGTCACGGTCACCGTGCCGACGACGGGATGGTGCAGTTCGTAGGACGCGGCGTCGCAGGGTGCCACGCGGTGGTCGCCCCAGAGCGCGACGAACTCCGGGCATTTCATCGTCAGTTCGCCGATCAGCTCCGCGAGCAGCGGGTCCTCCGGATGCCTGCCGACGGCGATGCGCAGGTTGCCGACCACCGCGCGGGCCTTGCGCTTCCAGTCCGTGTACAGCTCCCGGCAGTGCGGATCGAGGAACAGCAGCCGGCTCATGTTCGGCCGCCCCGTCAGGTCGTCCGGGCTGTGGAAGTCCAGGTGCCCGGCCAGCAGCGCGTGCCCGAGGGTGTTCCACGCCAGCACGTCCGTACGCCGGCCGAGCACCAGCGCCGGGACGCCGTCCACGGCGCGCAGGAGGTCTCGCGTCTCGTCGGCGAGCTTCTCGGGCCGAGGACGGCGCGCGCGGGGAGTGCGGCGGGCGGCGTCGGCGAGCCGGGTGAGGTGCTCGCGTTCGTGGTCGTCGAGCAGCAGCGCGCGGGCGATCGCGTCGAGCACCTCGGCCGAGGCCCCGCGGGACAGGCCCTGCTCCAGCCGCGTGTAGTAGGAGACGCTGACGCCCGCCAGCTGGGCCAGTTCCTCGCGCCGGAGCCCGGCGACCCGCCTCCGGGGGCCGAAGTCGCGCAGGCCGACGTCTTCCGGTCGTAGCCGCGCCCGTCGGGCCTGCAGGAAGTCGCCGAGTGGGCCAGGTCCGTCCATGCCGCCAGTATGCGGGTCACGGCCCGGCCCCCGCCACACCCTGCGAGTGGTAGGACAACGCGGGAGTGGTTCATGCGCGCCCACGTGTCCAGGCTCGGTCTCACCCGAATCGAGGACGGACCACATGGACCAGATCACCCTGGGTGAAGTCACCGTCACCCGCATCAAGGAGTACTACGGCTCGGTCGAGATGACCCCGGGCCGGTTCTTCCCGGGCAGTCCCGACGGCTCGTGGGAGGAGCACCGCGGCTGGCTGGCGCCCGATTTCTGGAACCCGGAGACGGACGAGTGCCACTCGGCGATCCAGTCCTGGCTACTGCGGAGCGAGGGCCGCACGATCCTCGTCGACACCGGCGTGGGCAACCACAAGGACCGGCCCTACGCACAGGTGTGGAGCCGCCGGGACACCGGCTACCTCGACAATCTCGCCGCTGCCGGGGTGGCGCCCGAGGACGTCGACATCGTGATCAACACACACCTGCACATCGACCACGTCGGCTGGAACACCCGCCTCGACGGCCGTACCTGGGTGCCGACCTTCCCGAACGCCACATACCTGATGACGCGGCGGGACTTCGAATTCTGGGACCCGGCCAACGAGCACGAGACGGTGCTGGGCCGCGGGAACCAGAACGTCTTCGAGGACAGCGTCACGCCGGTTCACCAGGCGGGGCTGACGCACCTGTGGGAGGGCTCCTACCGGATCGACAGGAACCTGCGGCTCGATCTCGCTCCCGGGCACACGCCCGGATCGTCCGTGCTCACCCTGGAGTCCGGCGGCGACCGGGCCCTGTTCGTCGGGGACCTGGTGCACAGCCCGCTGCAGATCGTGGAGCCGGGGACCAATTCCTGCTTCTGCGAGGACCCGGCCGAGTCCCGGACCACCCGTCACAAGCTGCTCGGTCACGCCGCCGAGAACAACGCGCTCGTCTTCCCCGCGCACTTCGCCGGCCGAGGCGCCGCCGAAGTCGAGCGCAACGGGTCGAAGTTCGCGATCAAGGAGTGGGCGGCCTTCTCCCGCATCTCCTGAACCCCCCGGAAAGGAAACGTTTCCCGTGAGCCAGTACGCGGACCCGATCGTCCGAACCTCGGCCGGCGCCGTGCGCGGCGTCCGCGACGACTTCGGCGAGTTCTACCGCGCCATCCCCTATGCGGCGGCACCGATCGGTGCCCGCCGTTTCACCTCGCCTGCGCCGCACCCGGGCTGGTCCGGCGTCCGCGACGGCACGCGCCCCTCCCCCACAGCGCCCCAACCGGTCCGCGACTTCGGCCGGCTCGACATGGCCCCCTACTTCGGGCCGGGCTGGGTCCGGGGTGAGGAGTACCTGACCGTCGACGTCCGCACGCCCGCAGCCGACGGCGGCAGCCGCCCCGTCATGGTCTTCGTGCACGGCGGCGGATTCGTCACCGGCTCGAACCGCGCCGCGCTCTACGACGGCAGCGCGTTCGCCCGCGACGGCATCGTCCTCGTGACGGTGAACTACCGCCTCGGTGTTCCCGGTTTCCTCGACCTGAAAGGCGCTCCGGCCAACCGCGGGATGCTCGACGTGCTCGCCGCGCTCGGCTGGGTACGCGCCACCATCGCGGCGTTCGGCGGCGACCCGGACAACGTCACGATCTTCGGCCAGTCCGCAGGCGCCACGCTCGTCGGAGCGCTCCTCGCGACGCCGGAGGCCAACGGCCTGTTCCGGCGGGCGATCATCCAGAGTGGCAGCGGCACCGGCGCCTTCACCCCGGAACAGGCGCAACGGGTCACCAGCACGGTGGCCGCCGCGCTGGGCGTCGAACCGACCGCCGAAGCGTTCGCCGCGATCCCGGACGAGCGCTTCCTGGAGATCCTGCCCGCACTGGCCGGGCTCGACCTGCGCACCAGCACCGCGACGGACCCGCTGGCCGGCCTCAGCCCGTTCAGCCTGGTCCTCCCGGTCCAGCCCGCCGACGGTCTCGCAGCCGGCCCGGCCCGCGACGTCGACCTGCTCATCGGCACCAACACCGAAGAGGGACACCTCTACCTCGTGCCGCAGGGCGACCTGGAGTCCTCCACAGAAGCAGACGTGCTCGCCATCGCCGCCCGGGTGCACGCGGACCCAACGGCCGCGATCACCGCGCACCGCGCGGCAGAACCGAACGCGACACCGGGCCGGTTGCGCTCTGCCGTACTCGGGGAGGCCCTGTTCGGGGCCGGGACGGCCCGCATGGCGCAAGCCCACGCACAGATCTCCGGCGGCCGCACACACGTCTACTCGTTCGGGTATCGCTCGACGGCCCTGAACGGACAACTGGGCGCCGCTCACACCGTCGAGCTGCCCTTCGTCTTCGACATCGCCGATAAGCCGTGGCTGCACGGTGACACGGGCCTGCTCGGGCCCGACCCCGCCCCGGCCGGCCTCGCGACCCGCACGCACACCGCGTGGGTCACGTTCGCCGGCACCGGAAATCCAGGCTGGAGCGCGTACGACCCGCACCGGCCCGCGGCGCATGTCCTCGGAAGCTGAACCTCCCACCGGACCGGCGGCCCGCCTGGTCGGAGGTGTACTTCTCGCATCCCGGTCACCACCCCGCGGCTTCGCTGGACTGGCCGCTCCCGAGAGGGAAGGTCGTGCCGGTGAGCCTCTCCGACTCCTCCCACAAGCGCCGCGCGACCTTCGCGTCGCGGGTCTTGGCCGAGCGTCTAGCGGGCGCGGGGGCGCCTCTCATCCCCAGGGAGCACAGTCTGCGCACGCGCGGCGTGGGACGGCTCTCGCTGCGCGACCTCGCCAGAGAAGTAGGCGTCAGCCACGCGGCCCCGCGCCGGCACTTCCCTGAACGCCGGGACCTGCTGGACGCTCTGGCGGAGGCGGGATTCAGGCGCCTCGGTGAGAGCATCCGTCACGCGATCAACGGCCTGGCCACCTTGGTCAACACCGGCCTGATCGACGGTGGCCGGTTGGACGAGCTGACCGATACGGCGGTGAACCAGTTCCTGAAGGGGGCCGCACCGTGAACCCGCGGCGACGGCGATCAGGTCCGGCGCCCTGGTCGGCGACAAGCGAGGCGACCGGTACGCGTACCGCACCCGCACCCGGATGAGCCCGTCGCCGGCCTCCTCGCCCACGTCGCCACCGACGCGCCGACCGGCCCGCGCGCGAAAACGAAACGTGCCCCGCCATCAGACGGGGCGCGTTTCGATGCGCTCAACTTATGTGGAGCTAAGGGGATTCGAACCCCTGACCTCTTGCATGCCATGCAAGCGCTCTACCAACTGAGCTATAGCCCCTGGTGGGAGACGGCCCGGGTTTCCCCGGCCGACTCCCAGAACAATAGCGGAGTCGCGGCGGTTAGTCGAAACGGTTGCCGCGCCGCCGCTCAGCGGTCGTCGCTGAGCTGGGGCTCGGCCGGCAGGGTGCCGGCGTTGTGCTCCAGCAGCCGCCAGCCGTCCCCGTCGTGGCGGCGGGGGCCCAGGACGGACCAGGCGCAGTTGTCCAGCGGGCCCAGGGCGTCGCGGTGTTCGGCTGGCAGGCCCAGCAAGTGGGCGATGCCGGCGCGCAGGGCCGCGCCGTGGCTGGCGACCACCAGGACGCCGCCCTCGGGGACGGCGGCCAGGTGGCGCAGGACGGCCTCGGCGACGCGCTCGGCCACGGCGGCCAGGTCCTCGCCCTCCGGGATCTCCCAGCGGGCGTGCTCCTCGGGCCAGCGTTCGCGGATCTCGGCGCCGGTGAGACCTTCCCACAGTCCGCCGGAGCGCTCCCGGAGGCCCTTGTCGTGCTCCACGGGAAGGCCGGTGCGGCGGGACAGCGCGGCGGCGGTGTCGGCGGCGCGGCGCAGGTCGGAGGCGACGATGGCGTCCGGGCGCAGGGCGCTGAGCAGCCGCGCGGCGTGCTCGGCCTGGGCCCGGCCCGTGTCGTTGAGGGGGATGTCGGTATGGCCCTGGAACCGCTTCTCGGCGTTCCAGTCGGTCTGCCCATGGCGCCAGCAGACCACGCGGCGGGGTTGGGTCACAGGTTCACTCCTGACCACTGCGGATCGACGGTCGGGAGCCGTCCCGGGCGCGCGGCCGCGGCCGCCCGTGGGGGCAGGGCGGCATCGCCCGCCCGCACGGGTCGTTCCGGCGGGGCGGACGGCCGGGCGGGGCCGGTGGACGGCTCAGAGTTCGCCGGAGCTCGCCGCGCGCGCGAGGCCCCTGGCGTCTTCGGGGAGCGGGATCACCGGGCAGTCCTTCCACAACCGCTCCAGCCCGTAGAAGCCACGCTCCTCCTCGTGCTGAACGTGCACGACGAGGTCCACGTAGTCGAGCAGCACCCAGCGCCCGTCGCGTTCGCCCTCGCGGCGGACCGGCTTGGCACCGGCGGCGCGAAGCCGCTCCTCGATCTCGTCGACGACCGACCGCACCTGGCGGTCGTTGGGCGCGGAGCACAGCACGAAGGCGTCAGTGATCACGAGTTGCTCACTGACGTCGTAGGCGACGATCTCCTGCGCGAGTTTGTCGGCCGCCGCCTCAGCGGCGATGTTCACCAGCTCGACGGCCCTGTCCGTGGCGGTCACGATGTAGCAGCTGCCTCCCTGGGGTCCTGCCCCGCCGGCGGATGGGTCCGGCAGCGCTCAGTCGGCGCCGAAGGCCATTCCGTCGTCGAGGTAGAGCCCGGTCTTGTTGATGTAACGGACGATGCCATCGGGCACCAGGTACCAGATGGGCTCGCCCTTGCGGACGCGTTCCCGACACTCGGTCGAGGAGATGGCCAACGCCGGGATCTCCACGAGACTGACCTTGCCGTCGGGCAGCCCGGTATCGGTGAGCCGATGACCTGGACGGTTACAGCCTACGAAATGCGCGAGTTCGAAGAGTTCATCCACGTTGCGCCAGCTCAGGATAGCGCCCAGCGCGTCGGCTCCGGTGATGAAGAAGAGTTCGACGTCCGGACCATAGATCGACCGCATCTCGCGCAGGGTGTCGATCGTGTAGGTGGGACCGGCACGGTCCACCTCGATCCGGCTGACCCGGAACTGGGGGTTCTCCGCGGTGGCGATGACGGTCATGAGGTACCGGTGCTCGGCGGGAGTGACCTTGGAGCAGTCCTTCTGCCAGGGCTGCCCCGTCGGCACGAACACCACCTCGTCCAGGTGGAAGAGATGGGCCACCTCGCTCCCCGCGACCAGGTGTCCGTGGTGGATCGGGTCGAAGGTGCCCCCCATGATGCCCACCCGCCGCGGCCGCGGCCGGCCCGGCACGAGCGCGTCGAGAGGACTGGTCGATTCGTTCGGCACGGCTTTGCTTTCGCTCGGTTTCCGACCCGATGTCGGGTTGCTTGTCCAACGCCGAGACTAACTCGGGCCATCGCACCGGTTATTCCCCGACCTACCCACCACTCCGCCGGGAAACGCGTCATATCTTGATGCCCGAAACCGTGGCGCGCCGGGATGCCCGACGCATAGCATGCCGACATGTCCAACACGCCCGATCGCACCCGCGTCCGCCTCGCCGACATCAGTTCCCGTGCCTACGAGCACCCGGCCGACCGCGGCGCGCTGGTCGCCCTGCGGTCGCTGCGGGGTTTCGACGAGGTGTTCAAGCGCCTGTCCGGCCTGTTCAACGAGCGGGCGCTGCGCCTGATGTACCTGTCCAGCTCGGTCCGGGTGAGTGAGCGGCAGTTCCCCGATGTGTACGACTACGTGCGCGACGCCGCCTACGTGCTCGACCTCGACGAGGTTCCCGAGCTGTACATCCAGCTCAACCCGCAGCCCAACGCCATGGCCATCGGCAGCAACAAGCCGTTCATCGTCATGACCACCGGCCTGTTCGACCTGCTCACCGCCGAGGAGCAGCGTTTCGTCGTCGGCCACGAGGTGGGGCACATCCTGTCCGGCCACGCCGTGTACCGGACGATGCTGCTCGCGCTGATCCGGCTCGCCACCCGGGTGGCCTGGATCCCGCTCGGCTACATCGGCCTGCGCGCGATCGTCACCGCGCTGGAGGAGTGGTACCGCAAGTCCGAGCTGTCCTGTGACCGCGCCGGTCTGCTCGCCGGTCAGGACCCCGACGCGGCCAAGCGGGCGCTGATGAAGCTGGCCGGCGGGTCGCGGCTCGCCGAGATGAACTCCGACGCCTTCCTGGAGCAGGCCGCGGAGTACGACCGGGGCGGCGACGCCCGGGACAGCCTGCTCAAACTGCTCAACCTCATGGGCCACACCCACCCCTTCGCGGTGGTCCGGCTCGCCGAACTCGACCGCTGGGTCAAGGACGGCTCCTACCAGCGCATCCTGAACGGCGACTACCCGCGGCGCGACACCGACGGCAACACCTCGATCGCCGAGGAGGCGCGCAACGCCGCCAACTCCTACCGCGAGTCCTGGGAACGCACCTCCGACCCGCTGTTCGGCACGCTGCGCGACGTCGCGGGCAGCGCGGCCAGCGCGGGCGGCAAGCTGTTCGACTCGGTCGCGCACCGGGTGCGCAACGCCGGCCGCGGCCAGGACGGCAGCGGAACCTGAGCGGCCGGCGTCCGTGGGTCCGCGGCGCTGCTCCGGCCCGCCGCTCCCCCCTCGTGGGCGCCGCGCGGTGGGGCGTAGGGTCGGGCCATGCGTCTACTGGCCAGGCTCGGGGGCACCGACACCGCGATCGCCGCGCTGACCGCGGTCACCGCCCTGTACATGGCGCTGGTGGTGCTGGGCAACATCACCGATCCGGACGCCAACACGGCCTACGTGCGGCATGTCCTGGCCATGGACACCACGTTCGACCAGCCCCCCGCCGCGTGGCGGGCCATCACGCACCCCGCCGCGGTCACCGTGGTGTTCGTGGGGATCGTCGCCTGGGAGGCGGCCATCGCGCTGGTGCTGACCGCGGCGCTGGCCGTGTGGTTCCGCCGGCCGGAGTCGGCGCGCCGGCTGGCCTCGCTCGGCTGGGTGTTGCAGATCCTGCTCTTCGGCGGCGGCTTCCTCGCCGTCGGTGGAGAGTGGTTCCAGATGTGGCAGTCCGCGGAGTGGAACGGCACCGACCCCGCCGTGCGCAACGTCCTGATCGCGGGGATCGGCCTGATCCTGGTGCACACCGGCCGCGCGCACCGGGCCGGGAGCCCGCAGGCCGCCCCGGACGGCCACGACGCGACGGTCGGCCGGGCCGGCCGGTAAGCCCCCGACTCCCCGGTCACGCCGGAGGCGCCGCCCCTGCGGCGCCCGCTCACGCGCGGGAGGGCCGGTGGCCGCCACGGCGCAGCCCGGCCCGCAGCGCCTCCTGCACGTACAGCCGGGCGGCCAGCTGCTCCGGGTGGTCGGCCATGACTCGGGTCACCACCAGCGCGCGCTCCCGCTCCGGGTCCGGCCGCTCGGTGCGGTGGGTGGCCACGAGACGGCCGTCCGCGCGGACGATCCGCCAGTCGGGGTAGCGTTCCCGGATCTCCTGGAGCAGTCGTTCTCGGCCGTCGCCGACCTCGGGAAACGTCACCATCACCGTCACCTCGCCACGGAAACGCACAGGTCAACGCTAGAAGCCGCGTTTTCGGCGCTCAGCCGGATTTCTCGAAATTTCTCCGAGAGCCGCCCGAGGCCGCACGCCACCGCCCGGGCGGCGTCCCGGCGGGAACGCGCTCACGGCAGTTCCCGGCGGATCCGGGCCAGGACCCGCCGCGCCGCGTGGCCGTGGGCGGCCACCCGTCCGAGCTCGGTGAAGACCCTCCGGTAGGGCGTGATGGCGTCGGCGTCGGCCAGCCGAAGCTCGGCGCCGATCGTCTCGACCAGGACCAGCTCGTCGTCGAAGAGCCAGAAGCCGTGCGTGGGCACCGCCGTCACCTCGATGTTCGTCGGCACGATGCCGATCCGGACATGCCCCGCACCGATGAGGCCGGCGATCCGGTCGAGCTGGCCGGCCATGGTCTCGGCGGGGCAGATGAGCAGCCGCAGCGCCGGCTCCCACAGCAGGAACTCGAACCTGCGGTGCGGTTCGGCGAGCAGCCGCTGGCGGCGCAGCCGGGCGCGGACCCCCTCCTCGACGTCGTTCGGCGTGCCGTGCAGTTCCACCGTGCGCCGCAGGATGTGCCGGGCGTAGTCCGGCGTCTGCAGCAGGCCGGGCACGCACGCGGACTCGAAGTTGCGCACCGCGCGGCTGCGCTTCTCCAGCTCGTGAAAGGCTCGCTGCCGGGCCTGGGTGCCGGTGGCCAGCTGCCGCCGCCAGCTCGTGTAGTGGGTCTCCAGCGTGCGCAACTGCACGAGCAGCTCGTCGGCGACCTCGGCCGCGCCGCACGCGCGGGTCCACGCCTGGACGTCGCCGCCCACGGCGGTCTGCCGCCCGTGCTCCAGCTTGCTGATCTTGCTGGGCGACCAGCCCAGCAGCTCCGCGAGCCCACGCCCGCTCAGCCCGGCCGCCAGCCGGAGCTCCCGCAGCCGGGCCCCGAGCGTCTCCCGTGCCGTCTGGTAGTCGGTGCTCATCGGCCCGCCACGGATGCCGTCACGGTGCGCCGCCCGGGGCCCGCTGCCCGGCGTCGCCGCGCAGGACGGGGAACGGTCGCGGCGGAGCCGGCAGCACCCGCGCCCCGCCCGGCTCCGGGCACGCCACGCGCGCCGGCCCGGTCCCCCGCCCGGCGGGCCACCGAGCCGGGCGCGTCCCGGCGCTGTGCTGCGCGGCCCAGCTGAACGCACGGCGCAGCGCGGTGGTTCTCCCCCGCCACCGCACGGTCCGCGAGATCCGGCGGCCGGCGGCGCGGCACGGCGCGAAGCGGACCAGCAGCTCCCTGGGCACCACGACGAACTCCTCGCCGTCGAGGACGTCGCGGATCTGGGCCAGGGCCTCGGGGTCGGTGAGCCGGCGCCCCTGAACGACGATCTCACCGGAGTCGGTCTCGTACAGCGTGGGGCAGCCCCCGCCCTGCGAGGTCGATCCGAGCATGCGCAGCTTCACGTGCCTTCTCCTTCTGGCCCGGGCTTCCCAGATTGCTGGAAGCGGCACCGGCCGTGCCAGGAGTTCACCGAATCGCGGCCAACGCGGCACCCACGGTGACCATGCGCGCGCCGCACCCGCCGCTCGGCCCGCGGAACCGGCGCCCCACACACGTGCGCGGCGGGCCGGTTCCGGCCCGCCGCGCACGCACTCCCCTGACCGCTACTCCCGGACGTGCCCGTCGCCGGTGACCACGTACTTGGTCGAGGTCATCTCGGGCAGTCCCATCGGGCCGCGGGCGTGCAGCTTCTGGGTGGAGATGCCGATCTCGGCGCCGAAACCGAACTCGCCGCCGTCGGTGAAGCGGGTCGAGGCGTTCACCATCACCGCGGCCGAGTCGACCCGCGCCACGAAGCGGCGCGCCGCCGCCTGGGAGTCGGTCACGATGGCCTCGGTGTGCGCCGAGGAGTACTCCCGGATGTGCGCCACCGCCTCGTCCAGGGAGTCGACGATCCGTACCGCGATGTCGTGGGACAGGTACTCGGTGGTCCAGTCGGCCTCGGTGGCCGGCACCACCGCGTCGTCGAAGGCGCGGACCCGGTCGTCGCCGTGCACCGTCACTCCGGCGTCGTGCAGGGCGCCGAGGACCCGGGGCAGGAAGCGCTCGGCGACCCGGGCGTGCACGAGAAGGGTCTCGGCCGCGTTGCACACCGACACCCGCTGCGCCTTGCTGTTGACGGTGATCGCCAGCGCCTTGTCCAGGTCGGCGTGCGCGTCGACGTAGACGTGGCAGTTGCCCACCCCGGTCTCGATGACCGGCACGGCGGACTCCCGCACGACGGTCTGGATCAGCGACGCGCCACCGCGCGGGATCAGCACATCGACCAGCCCGCGCGCCCGCATCAGGTGGTGGACGGAGTCGCGTTCGACGCCCGGCACCAGCTGGACCGCGTCCACCGGGACCTCGGTGCCCTCCAGCGCGCCGCGCAGCACCTCCACGATGCGGGTATTGGACGCGTAGGCCGAGGAGGAGCCGCGCAGCAGCGCGGCGTTCCCGCTCTTCAGGCAGAGCGCGGCCGCGTCCACGGTCACGTTCGGCCGCCCCTCGTAGATGATGCCGATCACGCCCAGCGGGACCCGGAGCTGCCGCAGTTCCAGGCCGTTGGGCAGGGTGGAACCGCGCAGCACCTCGCCGACCGGGTCCGGAAGGTCGACGATCTCCCGCACGGCGTCGGCGATCGACTCGATCCGGGGGGCGGTGAGCGTCAGGCGGTCGATCATCGCCGCGCTCTGCCCGGCGGCCCGGGCGCGCTCGACATCCTCGGCGTTGGCCTCGACGATCCGGTCGGCGTGCTTGACCAGGGCGTCGGCCATCGCCTGCAGCGCCTCGTCCTTGGCCGCCCTGCTGAGCGGGGCGAGGCCCGCGGCGGCCTCCCTGGCGCGCTCCGCGACGGCGCGGACCTCCCGCTCGATGTCACTCATCGTGTCTTCTCCACTCTCGTTCGTCGGCGGCGTCAGCGGCCGGCCGGTGCCTTCGCCGCCGTTTCCTGAGCCTACGCGTCCGGCCGGTCCCGGCGCCGGGGCGGCGGACCGGAAGTGCGGCGCGCCGCACGATCGGGCCCTCGTTCCGGGAGGGAGCGCGGCGCGCCTGGGCTAGCGGTGCGGCCGGGGCAGCAGGACCAGGTCGTCCCGGTGCACGATCTCACGCTCGTACTCCGGCCCCAGCTCGCGGGCGAGCCAGCGGGTCGAACGGCCCATGAGGTCGGGGATCTCCACGGAGTCGTAGTTGACCAGCCCGCGCGCCACGATCACCCCGTCCTCGTCGCGCAGGTCGACCGGGTCGCCCGCCGCGAACTCGCCCTCCACCTGCACCACGCCGGCGGGGAGCAGCGAGGCGTGCTCGCGCACCACGGCGCGGACCGCGCCCGGGTCGAGCACCACGCTGCCGCGGCCGGCCGTGGCGTGCGCCAGCCACAGCTGCCGGGTCGACGGGCGGCGCCGCCGGCTCGGGGTGAAGTAGGTGCCGACCGGCTCGCCGGCCAGAGCGGCCCGAACGTTCGCGGCCGACGTCAGCACGGTGGGGACCCCCGCCTCGGTGGCGATCCGGGCGGAGTCCACCTTGGTCACCATCCCGCCGGTGCCGACCCCACGGCGTCCGGCGGTGCCGATGTCGACACCGTCCAGGTCGGCCGGGCCGCGCACCACGGGGATGCGGCGCGCCTCGGGACGGCTCGGGTCGCCGTCGTACAGCGCGTCGACGTCGGAGAGCAGCACCAGCGCCTCGGCGCGCAGCAGGTGGGCCACGAGGGCGGCCAGCCGGTCGTTGTCGCCGAACCGGATCTCGTCCGTGGCCACCGTGTCGTTCTCGTTCACGATCGGCAGCGCGCCGATCTCCAGCAACCGGCCGAGGGTGCGCTGGGCGTTGCGGTACTGGGTCCGGCGCATCAGGTCGTCGGCGGTGAGCAGCACCTGCGCCGCGGTCAGGCCGTGCCGCGCGAGCGCGGCGCTGTAGTGGGCCACCAGCAGCCCCTGGCCGACGCTCGCCGCCGCCTGCTGGGTGGCGAGGTCGCGCGGGCGCCGGTTCAGGCCGAGCGGGGTCATGCCCGCCGCGACCGCCCCGGAGGACACCAGGACGACTTCGATCCCGCCGGCCCGGCGCTCGGCCAGGACGTCGGCGAGTTGCCGGATGCGTTCGCCCTCGATGTGGCCGTCGGGGGTCGTCAGCGACGACGACCCGACCTTGACGACCACCCGGCGCGCCGCCGTGATGTCGGCGCGCCGCTCCGCGGGCCGCGGCGCGGCCGCCGCCGTCCCGTCGTGAGACCGTTGCCGGTCAGTGTGCGTGGTCCGCACGTTCCGTTCCCATCTGCGTGTTCACCTCTGCTCGGCCGAGCCTGCGGTGTGCCGGCCGTCCGGCCGGCACACCGTGCGAGGTCCCCGCGCGACGTCAGCCCAGCCGGGAGTCGGTGCCGCGCGGGCCGATCGGGGCGCGTTCGGCGTCGATGGTCGGGTCCCAGTCGAAGACCACGGAGTCGTCCTCGTCCCCGATGTACACCTCGGCACCGGTGACCGCGCCCGCCTTGGCGAGCGCCTCCTCGATGCCGAGGCGGTTGAGCCGGTCGGCGAGGTAGCCGACCGCCTCGTCGTTGGCGAAGTCGGTCTGGCGCACCCAGCGTGCGGGGCGGTCGCCGCGGACCCGGAACGTGTTGTCGCCGAGCGGCACGACCTCGAACGGCACCTCTCCGATTTCGCGGGGCCGCAGCACGATGCGGGTGGGCTCGGGCACCGGGCGGGCCGCGCGCGCCGCGGCCACCTGCTCGGCCATGGCGAAGGACAGCTCCCGGAGCCCCTCACGGGTCGCCGCCGAAATCGTGTGCACCTGCAGCCCGCGCTCGCGCAGGATCGGCGTGACGAGCTCGGCGAGTTCGCGGGCGTCGGGGACGTCCGCCTTGTTGAGCACCACCAGCCGGGGCCGGTCGCTGAGGTCGACGTCGGTCAGCTCGCCGTAGGCGGCCAGCTCGGCCTCGATGACCTCCAGGTCGGTGACCGGGTCCCGGCCCTGCTCGTAGGTGGCGCAGTCGAGCACGTGCACCAGTGTGGAGCACCGCTCGACGTGCCGGAGGAACGCCAGGCCGAGCCCCCGGCCCTCGCTCGCGCCGGGGATGAGCCCCGGCACGTCGGCGACCACGTACTGGGTCGTCCCCGCCTCGACCACGCCGAGGTTGGGCACCAGGGTGGTGAACGGGTAGTCGGCGATCTTGGGCCGGGCGGCCGACAGCGCGGCGACCAGCGACGACTTTCCGGCGCTGGGGAAGCCCACCAGGCCGACGTCGGCGATCGTCTTGATCTCCAGCCGGATGTCGAGCTGCTCGCCCGGCTCGCCTTTGAGCGCGAAGCCGGGCGCCTTGCGCCGCGGCGAGGCGAGCGCGGCATTGCCCAGGCCGCCGCTGCCGCCCCTGGCCGCGACCAGCCGCGTGCCGGGCCCCACCAGGTCGGCGATGAGCTCACCGTCGGGCGTGGTGACCACGGTGCCGTCGGGTACCGGGAGCACCAGTTCGTCGCCGTTGGCACCGGCGCGGTGGTGCCCCTGCCCCGGCGCGCCGTTGCCCGCCTTGCGGTGCGGCCGGCGCTGGTACTCCAGCAGGGTGGACGTGTTGGGGTCGACCTCCAGGACGACGTCGCCGCCGCTGCCCCCGTTGCCGCCGTCGGGTCCGCCCAGCGGCTTGAACTTCTCCCGGTGCACGGAGGCACAGCCGTGCCCGCCGTCACCGGCCTTGATGTGCAAGACCGCTTCGTCGACGAAGTCCGGCATGGCTCTCCCTGGGGTCTTCCGATCCGCTCGGTTCCCGCGGTTCGGTCGTTCGTTTCCGTTGCGTGGTGTCCGGGTGCCCTGACACGGGGCGGCCGGAGTGCGAACGCGCGTAGGGCGGGCCAGTCGTGCTGGCCCGCCCTACGCGCTCTTCAGTCGGTGACGTCGCGTCGCGCCGGCCCTATTCCGCGGGGGCCGGGGTCGGGACGATGTTCACGGCCTTGCGGCCGCGCCGGGTACCGAACTGCACCTGACCCGCGACGAGCGCGAACAGGGTGTCGTCGCCACCGCGGCCCACGTTGTCGCCCGGGTGGAAGTGCGTGCCACGCTGGCGGACCAGGATCTCGCCGGCCTTGACGCTCTGCCCGCCGAAGCGCTTGACGCCGAGCCGCTTGGCGTTGGAGTCGCGGCCGTTCCGGCTGGACGACGCGCCCTTCTTGTGTGCCATCTCGCGCTCCTCCTGCTACTTCGCGGCGATGCCGGTGACGCGCACGCGGGTGTACTTCTGCCGGTGCCCCAGGCGCTTCTTGTAACCGGTCTTGTTCTTGTACTTGAGGATGTTGATCTTCGGGCCCTTGGCCTCGCCCAGGACCTCGGCGGTGACCTGGTAGCCGCCGAGCTCGGCGGCGTCGCTGATGACCTTGCCCTCATCGACGACCAGCAGCGGCTGCCACGTCAGCGTGGCGCCGACCTCGTCGGCCACCTTGTCGATGTTCAAGACGTCATCGACAGACACCTTCTCCTGTCGGCCGCCCGCCCGCACGACTGCGTACACCGGGAAACTCACTTCCTGCTCGCTTCAGAAAAAATGCGCTCTAAATCGACCGCGGTCTCAACCCACTCGCCTCCGCAACGGGGGCGTGGGAATCGAAAGTAGGTCTCGGGCGCGCGAACGATTGGGGCGCGCCGACGCACCAGCCTTTAGATTACCATCCGCCCGTTGGGGGCGAGCACGTCAAGCACCGTCCATACCGGTCGGACCGGGCGGCCCGGCCCGACCGGACGACGTCACGGGGTGCTGCCCGCCTCGACCACCGCGGTCTCCGCGGCCGCGGTGGCCGTCTTGGTCCGCCGGGTGCGCCGGCGCCGTGGGCGCTCGGCGGGCTCGGCGGCGGTGTCGGAATCGGCGTTCGCGGGGGCCTCGGCGGCGGGCTCGGCCGGCTCTTGGGCGGCCGGCTCCGGCACCGCGGCGGGCGCCGCCTCAGGGGCGCCCTCCTCCGGGGCGGCCGGGGTCTCGGCGGCCTTGTCGCGCTTGACCCGGCGGGACGACCGGCGCGCGGTCTTCTTCTCCGGCTTCCCGGCCTTCTCCGCCTTCTCCGCCGGCTGCTCGGTGGTCGGCTCCGCCTCGGCGGCGGACTCGGCCGGCTCTTCGGCGGCCTCGGCCACCGGCTTCTCGGCGGCGGCCTTCTCGGCGGTGCCGCCCTTGCCCTTCTTCTTGCGGCCGCCCGAGGAGCCGTTTCCGCCGGTCGCCGCCTTGGCCTCCACCGGTTCGGTGGACAGGATGAGGCCCCGGCCGTTGCAGCAGTCGCAGGTGGTGGAGAACGCCTCCAGCAGCCCCTGCCCGACCCGCTTACGGGTCATCTGCACCAGCCCCAGCGAGGTGACCTCCGCGACCTGGTGCTTGGTGCGGTCACGCGACAGGCACTCCAGCATGCGCCGCAGCACGAGATCGCGGTTGCTCTCCAGCACCATGTCGATGAAGTCGATGACGATGATGCCGCCGATGTCGCGCAGCCGCAGCTGGCGGACGATCTCCTCGGCCGCCTCCAGGTTGTTCTTGGTGACCGTCTCCTCCAGGTTGCCGCCCTGGCCGGTGAACTTGCCGGTGTTGACGTCCACGACGGTCATGGCCTCGGTGCGGTCGATGATCAGCGACCCGCCGCTGGGCAGCCACACCTTGCGCTCCAGCGCCTTGGCGATCTGCTCGTCCACCCGGTAGGCGTCGAAGACGTCGCGCTCCTTGGCCCAGTGCGACAGCCGCTCGGCCAGGTGCGGGGCGACGTAGTTCACGTACTCCTCGACCGTGCGCCACGCCTCGTCGCCCGAGACGACCAGGCTGGAGAAGTCCTCGTTGAAGACGTCGCGCACCACGCGCACGGTGAGGTCGGGCTCGCTGTACAGCAGCGCCGGGGCGGTCGCCGACTTCGACTTGCGCTTGATGGACTCCCACTGCGCGGCCAGCCGCGAGATGTCGCGCTCCAGCTCCTCCTCGCTGGCGCCTTCGGCGGCGGTCCGCACGATCACACCGGCGTTCTCCGGCATGACCTTCTTGAGGATCTGCTTGAGCCGGGCGCGCTCCTTGTCCGGGAGCTTGCGGCTGATGCCGGTCATGGTGCCATCGGGGACGTACACCAGGTAGCGGCCGGGCAGGCTGATCTGGCTGGTGAGACGGGCGCCCTTGTGGCCGAGCGGGTCCTTGGTGACCTGCACCAGCACCGACTGCCCCGACTTCAGCGCCGACTCGATGCGCTTGGGCTGGCCCTCCAGGCCGGAGGCGTCCCAGTTGACCTCTCCGGCGTAGAGCACGGCGTTGCGGCCCTTGCCGATGTCGACGAACGCCGCCTCCATGGAGGGCAGCACGTTCTGCACCCGCCCCAGGTAGACGTTGCCCACGTAGGACTTGTGGGTGACCCGGTCGACGTAGTGCTCGACCAGCACGTCGTCTTCGAGCACCGCGATCTGGGTGCGCTCCCCGGTGCGCCGGATGACGAGGTCGCGCTTGACCGACTCGCGGCGGGCGAGAAACTCCGACTCGGTGATGATCGGCGCGCGGCGGCGGCCCTGCTCGCGGCCCTCGCGGCGGCGCTGCTTCTTGGCCTCCAGGCGGGTGGAACCGCGGACGGCCTGCACCTCGTCCTCGATCGGCGCGGCGCTGCGCGGCTCGCGCACCCGGACCACCGTGTTGGGCGGGTCGTCGGGGCTCGGCGTCTCCTCGGCCGTCTCGCCGCCGCCCCTGCGGCGGCGGCGCCGACGGCGGCGGCTGGTGCCCCCGGCCTCGTCCGGCCGGTCCTCGTCGGCGGGCTCCTGCTCGGTACCGGCGGAGTCGGCGGCGTCCTCGTCCGCGGCCGGCTCGGCGCGACGGGTGCGCGCGGTGTCTTCCCCGGCCCCGGTGTCCACCGGCCGGCCGGTGGCGGTGACGTCGGTGTCGGATGCGGTGTCGGCCGAGCCGTCCTCTCCGGTCCGCGACCGGCCGCGCCCGCGGCCGCCCCTGCGGCGGCGCCGGCGGGACGGGCGGCCCTCGTCGTCGTCACCGTCGTCGCCGTCGGCGTGGTCGTCCTGGAAGTAGTCCGCGGACTCCGCCGCCTCGGCGGTCTCCTCGGTGTCGGGCGTGTCGGTGGGGCCGACGGGGTGCACCCCGTTGGCCGGGCCCTGCGGCACCGGCGGCTGGAAGACCACCATGGGCGGCTGGAAGGCGACGGAGGCCACTCCGGTGGCCGGATCGCCGGTCTCCTCGGTATCGGACGCCGCCGCTTCGGCCTTCCCGGCGGCCGGTTCCGGTTCGCCCGCGGGCCGGGTGGCCCGTGTCCGGCGGCGGGTGCGGGTCCGCGGCGCGGTCGTCTCCTCGGGCTCCGCGCCGCCGCTCGCGGCGCTCGGCTCGGTGGCGGGTGCGTCCTCGGCCGGCACCGCCTCCACCGTGGCCTCGGCCGCGCTCGTGGTGCGGCTCGCCGCCACGGGGGCGATCGGCTCGGGCTCCGGCGGCGGCCCGGCCGGGCGGGTCGCCACGCTCCGGCGGCGTCGCGCCGTCTTCGGCTTTTCCGTGCCGGGCGCGCCGTCGTCGGCGCCCGCGGTCACGCCGGACCGTGTCGTCTCGGCGCTGTCAGTCGTTTCTGTTGTACGTCCCACGGTGCCCTCGGCACCGCTGTTGGGCTCGTTTTCGAGCATCCGGGCGGTCTCCCGTCAGAGTTCTCGGGCGCGGCGCGTTCGCAGCGGCCGCGGCGCGCGAGAACTGTCGTCACTGTGTCGGCCCCGGTAGCGCGGTCGGCGGTACCGGGACAAAGTCCTTGGATCGCGCCCACGTTCCCCGTCGGAGGTCAGCCATGTGCCGAGCTCCGCGTGGGCGCTGACGACGTCGGTGGTGGGTCCTGCGTCGTCCCGGCGGGGGCGGCGGTATGCGGCGCCCCGGTGCCGGAGTCGTGCCGTCCGCTGTCGCGGGCGGACGCGCCGTCCGCCGCGAACGGGTCGGCGATCTCGCCGGAGGCCCCGTCCAGCGGCCCCTGCGCCAGCCTGGTCATCAACGGTGATGCCGGCGGCGCGAGGCCGGCCACCTGACGGAGGCCGCTCACCACGTCGTCTGGCCGAACGGCAGGTGTCGTGTGCCGGACGACCATTCGAAGTATGACATATGTCTCGTCCTGCTCCGCTGTGCCGGTCCCGTCCACGTACAGACGGAGCACGGCCCCGCGGGTGTCGAAGCGGCGGCGTCCCTTCTTGGTGAGCCGCTCCACCTCGACGGTGCCGGCCGCTAGGAACGCGGCCACCGCTGCCCGGGCGTCGTCGGGGGCGACTCCCGGCAGCTCGACCCGCCACTCCGATGCCTCCAGGCGGTCGGCGAGACCGCCCGCCGCGGCCGTCACGACCTCGACGACGTCGATGCCGGTGGGCATCGCGGCGTCGAGCCGAACACGCACCTGTTCGGGTTCGGACGGCTCGGTCAGCGTGAGTTCGAAGTACTCCGCCTCACTGGCCACCCCCGTGGGGGCCGCTCCGGTGTAGGAGATCTTGGGGTGAGGCGTGAACCCCGCCGAGAAGGCGACCGGTATCCGGGCCCGGCGCAGCGCGCGCTCCAGCGCGCGGGCGATGTCGCGATGACTCGCGAACCGCATCCGGCCGCGCTTGGCGTAACGCACGCGCAGTCGGTGGCCCTGGGTTCCGGTGGAGGGCGAGATGGTGCCCTCTGGTGCGGGGGGCAGTGCTGCTCCTTTCGTCGATGTCTCCCGGCCGCCGTGTCCGGTGGTCCGGAGCGGGCCGGGCCGGGAGATGCACGTCCTCATTAGCGTACGGTGCGCTCCGGTTGCCTCGCGCCATCGCCCCGGGCCGGCTGGCCTGGTCGGGACGCCGGGCGGCGGGTCGACGGTCGAGCGGACCCCACCGCGCTCCGTGACGCATCACACACCACTGTGCTGTTCCCACCCCGGTGACGGTTGAAAAGCCCCGGTGCAGTTGTGTCGGCCACAGCCCCCGGTCCGGCGGGCCGCCGGGCCGCCGTCGGGCGAGGTCGACCCCTCATTGAAGTGCAAGGACGGACGGCCCGAAAAAATTTCTGGGCAAATCGCAATTCCGTGCCAACCACCGTGCGGGGTCGCTCGTCTAGTACACGTACGGCCCGGCGCGAGCGGGGCGCCGGGCCGTACCTCGATTCGTTCCGGGGCCCGTTCGGGCCCTTTTCTCGCTCCGCAGCCGCTCGGGCTGGCGCCCGCTCCCCATCCGGTCAGACGACGGTCAGCGGCAGTAGCTTGGACCGGTCGGTGGGCCCGATCTGGATCTCGGTCCCCATGGTGGGGCAGACCCCGCAGTCGTAGCACGGGTTCCAGCGGCAGTCGTCGACCTCCACCGACTCCTCGCCGTGCAGCGCGTCCTGCCAGTCCTGCCACAGCCAGTCACGGTCCAGCCCGGCGTCGAGGTGATCCCAGGGCAGCACTTCGTCCCGTTCCCGCTCGCGCACCGTGTACCAGTCCAGGTCCACCGGTTCGCCGGCGAGCGCCCGAGCGGCGGACTCGGTCCAGCGTTCGTAGGAGAAGTGCTCGCTCCAGCCATCGAACCGCCCGCCGGCCCGCCAGACCTCCTCGATGACCCGGCCGACCCGGCGGTCGCCGCGGGAGAGGAGTCCTTCGATGATCGAGGGCCGCCCCTCGTGGTAGCGCAGCCCCACCGACCGGCCGTAGGCGCGATCGCGGCGGAGCACGTCGCGCAGGGTGTGCAGCCGGGCGTCGACCACCTCGTGCGGGGTCTGGCCGGCCCACTGGAAGGGGGTCTGCGGCTTGGGAACGAACCCGCCGATGGAGACCGTGCACCGGATGTCCTTGCGCCCGGTGACCTCGCGCCCGGCCCGGATCACCTCGCGGGCGAGGTCGGCGATGGCCAGCACGTCCTCGTCGGTCTCGGTGGGCAGCCCGCACATGAAGTACAGCTTGACCTGGCGCCACCCGGCCGCGTAGGCGGCGGTGACGGTGCGGATGAGGTCGGCCTCGGTCACCATCTTGTTGATGACCCGGCGCATGCGTTCGCTGCCGCCCTCGGGCGCGAAGGTGAGCCCGGAGCGACGCCCGTTGCGGGTGAGTTCGTTCGCCAGGTCGATGTTGAACGCGTCGACGCGGGTCGAGGGCAGCGACAGCCCGGTGTTGGTGCCCTCGTAGCGGTCGGCGAGCCCCTTGGTGATCTCGCCGATCTCGCTGTGGTCGGCGCTGGACAGCGAGAGCAGGCCGACCTCCTGGAAGCCGGACGACCGCACGCCCTGCTCTACCATGTCGGCGACGACGGCCTTGCTGCGCTCGCGCACCGGCCGGGTGATCATGCCGGCCTGGCAGAAGCGGCAGCCGCGCGTGCAGCCGCGGAAGATCTCGACGCTGAAGCGCTCGTGCACCGACTCGGCGAGCGGCACGATCGGGTTCTTCGGGTAGGGCCACTTGTCGAGGTCCATGACGGTGTGCTTGTGCACGCTCCACGGCACGCCCGGCCGGTTGGGCCGGTACCGTCCGATTCGGCCGTCGGGCAGGTACTCGACGTCGTAGAACCGGGGGATGTACACCCCGCCGGTGGCCGCCAGCCGCAGCAGGACCCCGTCGCGCCCGCCGGGGCGGCCCTCACGCTTCCACTCGCGGATGACCTCGGTGATGGCCAGCGCGATCTCCTCGCCGTCGCCGAGCACCGCGGCGTCGAGGAAGTCGGCGATGGGCTCGGGGTTGAAGGCGGAGTGGCCGCCCGCCAGCACGATGGGGTCCTCCTCGCGGCGGTCGGCCGCGTGCAGCGGGACGCCCGCGAGGTCCAGCGCGGTGAGCATGTTGGTGTAGCCCATCTCGCTGGCGAAGCTGACGCCCATGACGTCGAACGCGCCGAGCGGCCGGTGCGCGTCCACGGTGAAGTGCGGCACTCCGTGCTCGCGCATGAGCCGTTCCAGGTCGGGCCACACCGCGTAGCAGCGCTCGGCGAGCACGCCGTCGCGCTCGTTCAGCACCTCGTACAGGATCTGGATCCCCTGGTTCGGCACGCCGACCTCGTAGGCGTCCGGGTACATCAGCGCCCAGCGCACCTCCGTCTCGTCCCACTCCTTGACGACGGAGTTCAGCTCACCGCCCACGTACTGAATCGGCTTCTGCACCTGCGGCAGCAGCGCCTCCAGTCGTGGGAAGACGGACTCGATCGGCATGGTGGGACGCCTCCGCGGAGATGACGGCTCGGCCGACTGCGTTGCCCGGTCACCGCGGTGCCGGACCACCGCGTCGGTGCCGTCGCAGTCGTTGTTCTCGTGGTCGGCTTCCCAGCCTACGGGGCCGCGCGGAGGTTCGGTCCCACCCGCGCCCGGGCGGGCGCCCGCGTTCCGGCGCCCGCCCGGGGGTGCGTCAGCGGAACGCCCGGTACCGTCCGTAGATGCCGAGCACCAGGCCGATGGCGGTCAGGTGCGCGATGCTCGCGGTACCGCCGTAGGAGACGAACGGCAGCGGCAGGCCGGTGATGGGCATGATGCCGAGCGTCATCCCGATGTTGATGAAGCTCTGAAAGGTCAGCCAGGACGCGACGCCGACGCACACCAGGCGGCCGTAGGGCTCGTCGCACCCGGCCGCGATCCGCAGGGTGCGCCAGATGACGACGCCGATCAGCCCGATGATCAGCGCGCTGCCGAAGAAGCCGAGTTCCTCACCGGCGACGGTGAAAATGAAGTCGGTGTGCTGTTCGGGGACGAAGCGGCCGGCGGTCTGCTCGCCGCGGAACAGGCCGCTGCCGCTGAGTCCGCCGGAGCCGATGGCGATGAGCGCCTGGTTGGCGTTGTACCCGGCGCCCTGCGGGTCGGCCGTGGGATCGACGAAGGTCGCGAAACGGGCGAGCTGATAGTCCTTGAGCAGCCCGAACCACCAGACCGCCAGTACACCGAGCAGCCCGCAGCCGATCAGCCCCAGCACCCACCGGATCGGGGCTCCGGACAGCGCCAGCATCCCCAGGTAGATCGCGCCGAGCACCATGGCGGTTCCGAGGTCCGGCTGCAGCAGGATGAGCCCCATCGGCACCGCCAGCGCCGCCAGGCTGCCCAGCACGTCGCGAGTGGTGGGCGCGTGCTCGCCGTCGCGCGGTTCGCCGAGCAGCATCGCCACGCCCAGGATCAGCGCGATCTTGGCGACCTCGCCGGGCTGGGCCTGGAAACCGCCGATCACGATCCAGGACCGTGACCCGTTGATCACCGCACCGAGCGGAGTGAGCACCAGCGCCAGCCCGACCGCGGCCAGCACGAAGATGACCGGCGCGTACGCCCGCGGCACGCGGTAGTCCACGGCGGCCACGGCGGCGCAGACCACGGCACCGATCGCGAGGTGCATGAGATGCCGCCGGACGAAACCCAGGGAGGCGACGGGATCGCCGTCGTCGACCGTGGAGGCCCAGACCAGCAGCAGGCCGATGACGCACAGGCCGGCGACGGCGGACACCAGCGGCAGGTCGAGCCGGCGGCGCACCTCGGCGGCCACCAGCCTGCCGGCGCGCCCCCGCCACGATCGCGACGGGACGCGCGTACTCGGATGCAACGACATGGCGTTCGACCAGTTCCGGTTGGGCGGCGCCGGACCGGGGCGCCGCGGGGACGGACACGCGGGGTTCTCGCTCCTCCGCTACTCGTAGCCCTCGGGGGGCGCCACCGTGCCGTCCGGCCGGACCACCGGGAGCTCGCTCGGCGGTACCCCACCCGGCAGCGCCGGACGCGGCGCCCGGCGTGGGCGGCCCTCGCGTTCCTCGCCGGGGCGTGGGGCCGGCTGCTGCTGGCCGGCGGCCTGCTGTGCTTCGGGAAGGTCGGCGGGCGGCTCGAACCCGTAGATGCCGTCGTAGATCTCGCGGGCGACCGGCGCCGCGGCGGCACCGCCGGTGCCGCCCTGGGAGATGAACACCACCACGGCGAGCTGCGGGTCGTCGGCCGGCGCGTAGGAGGCGAACCAGGCGGACTCCCGCTTGCCGGTCACCGTGGCCGAACCGGTCTTGCCGGCAATGGACACCCGGTCCTGCGGGAACCCGTGGAAGGCCCCGGCGGCGGTGCCCTCCTTGGGCACGTCGGCCAGGGCGTCGCGCAGGTAGGCCAGCGTCTCCTCGTCGACCGGCAGCCGACCGGTGGGCTGCGGCGGGATCTCCTCGACCTGCTGGCCGTCGGCCGAGATGAACGCCTTGCCCACGCGGGGGGCGTACAGCGTGCCGCCGTTGGCGATGGCCGCGTAGGCGCGGGCGAGCTGGAGCGGGGTGACGAGCACGTCGCCCTGGCCGATGGCGAAGTTGGCGGCGTCACCGGCCCGCCACACGTAGCCGTCGACGCACTGTTCCTTGGCCACCGCCTGCAGGTAGGCGGCGTGCCCCGGGTCCTCGCGGGCGACCTCGGGGTACCCCGACTCGCCGCGCCGGCAGTTCTCCTCGCGGGTGCTCTCCCAGTACTCCCGCTTCCAGTCGCGGTCGGGGATGCGGCCGACGGACTCGTTCGGCAGGTCGATGCCGGTGGGCCGGCCGAAGCCGAATCCCTTCGCCATGGCCGACATGGCGTCGCGCGGGTTCTCGACCGGCCGCATGCCGCCGTCCTGCCGCCACATGTCGTAGGCGAGCTGGTAGAAGACGGTGTTGCAGGAGACGACGATGGCCTGGTGCAGGCTGAGGCTGCCGTGCGGCCTGCTCTCGTAGTTGTGGAACGCGCGGTCGCCCACGTTGATGGAGCTGGGGCAGGCGTAGCTGCCGCGCAGCGGGGAGCCGTTCTGCACCGCGGCCGCGAGCGAGGACACCTTGAAGGTCGAGGCCGGCGGGTACTGGCCCTGGAGCACCCGCGAGATGAGCGGCTCGCCGGCGTCCTTGCTGAGCAGCCGGTCGTAGGTCTTCTGGTCGATGCCGCCGTCCCAGACCTCCGGATCGTAGGTGGGCACGCTGGCCATGGCGATCACCCGGCCGGTGCGCACGTCCATGACGACGCTGGCGGCGGAGTCGGCGGGGTAGCCGGCGCCCCGGGAACGCTCGATCCCGCGCTTCAGCGCCTCCTCGACCACCCGCTGCACCCGGGCGTCGAGGCTGGTGACGAGGTGCTGGCCGGGCTCGGCGTCGCGCTCGGTGACCAGGCCGGTGACGTTGCCCCGGCTGTCGACGGCGAGCGTGCGGACGCCGGCCACTCCGCGCAGCCGCTCGTCGTAGGACGCCTCCAGCCCGTCGCGGCCGACCTGGGTGACGCCGGTGAACTGCGCGCGCAGTTCCTCGCGCTCGGCGAGCTCCTCCTCGGTGGCGGGCTGCAGGTAGCCGAGCACCTGGACCGCGCTCGCCCCGCCGGGGTGTTCACGGACCGCGGTCTGCTGGGCGGAGATGCCGGGGAACTCCTCCTGGCGCTCCATGATCTGCAGGGCCAGCCGCGGTTCGACGCCCTCGGCCAGCGTGACGGGCTGGTAGGGCGAGCCCGGCCAGCACGGCCGGCTGACGCCGGGCCCGCACAGCCGGGTCCGCTGCCGCAGCTCCTCGTAGGGCGCGCCGAGCACCTCAGCGACCCCGCGCAGCACCGCCTCGCCGCCGTCCTCCTGCCGCGCCAGCGCGTGGTAGTCGGCGGAGACCACGAGCTCGGTGCGGTTGCGGACGAGGGGACGGCCCGCTCCGTCCAGGATGTGGCCCCGGGTGGCGGGCACGATCAGGTCCTGACTGTGGTTGGCCGCGGCGAGCCGCTGGTAGTGGTCGCCCATCGGCACCTGGAGGTACCACAGCCGGCCGGTGAGCACCGCCAGCAGGCTGAGCACCAGGACCTGCGCCATGATCAGCCCGCGCCGGCCCGGGCGCCGGGGCGGCTCGGCGAGCGCGGTCCGGCGGTACTTCCTCATCTGATGAGGCCCCCGTTCGCCCACAGGGTGGCGCCGACCGCCGTGAAATCGTCCCGGTCGGTCCGGCGCAGCAGCCAGAAGACCGGGTACAGCACGAACGGGCTCGCCACCATGGTCAGGATCAGGTGCGGCGGCAGCACGCCGAGCACGCCGGTCAGGGTCACCCGCGGATCGCCGAGGACGGCGCCGATGGCGGCGAACCCGAGGGAGACGCCGGTCGCGGCCAGCGCGGCGACCCCGAACGGCCAGAGCCCGCCGACCCGGGCGAGCGGGTCGCGCAGCGCACCGGCGAGGTAGCCGGCCAGGCTCAGCACCATGGCGTAGCGGCCGAGTTCGTGGTCGGCGGGTGGCAGGGTGTCGACGGCCAGGCCGCCCAGGAACCCGGCGACCGCGCCGGTGACCGCCGTCGTGCGCATCGCGACCGCGACCACGGTCAGCACCACGAGGTCGGGCCCGGCGCCCCACGGCACGGGCAGCCGGTTGACCAGCACCGTCTGGATCAGCACGGCCGCCACCACCAGCAGCGCGGCCAGCGTCCTTCGCATCATCGGGCTTCCTCCGTGGACGCCCCCGCCGCCACGGGGAGGCGGGGGACTGCGTGCCGGGCCCCGCGCGACGGCGCGTTCCGGGCCCCTCGGGGCCGCGAACGGGCGGGGCGTGGCCGGTCGGCGGGCGCCATCATGTGCGCTCCGGGTACGGCGGTCCGGCCCGGTCGGCGGGCCCGGCCGCGGCCGGTGCGGCGCCGCCGGTGTCCGCCGGTTCGGCCGGCTGCCGCGGCTCGGGCGGGTCGGCCTGTGCGGGCGGCCGGCTCGGCGCTCCACCGGCGTGCGCGCCGCCCTGGCCGCCTCCGCCGGCCGGGGCGGGCGCCGGATCGTCCGGCGGGGCGGGAGCCACCTGCCCGTTGCTCGTGCTCGCCTTGCCGCGCGCCACCGCGCCCTCGGGGCGCCGGGGGTCGGCCGGATCCGGTTCATCCGCTCCTTCGCGCTCCGGCGTGGTCTTGCGGCCGCGGTCGGTCCGGCCGTCGTGCCGCTGCTCGTGCTGCCGCGGGTCGGGCTTGGGCGGCAGGACGGAGTCGCGCGGATCCGTGGCGGGCGGCGCCACGACCACGCCGACCACGTCCAGCCGGCTGAGGTCCACGGCGGGCACCACCTTGGCGGTACGGGTGAGCGCGCCGGGGGTGTCCTCGACCTCCCGCACGGTGCCGATCGGCACGCCGGGCACGTACGGGGCGCCGCCGTGCGAGCCGAGGGTGACGATGCGCTCGCCCTTGCGGACGGTCGCCGTGCCGTCGAGCAGTTCGAAGCGCAGCGGCGCCGTCTCGGTGGCGCCGTGCGTGCCGCCGCTGATGACCCCGATCTCCTTGGACCCTTCCAGCCGCGCGCCGACCGAGGAGGCGCCGTCGGTGATGAGCCGGACCGTGGAAGTGCGCTCGCCGGCGCGCACGACGCGGCCCACCAGGCCCTCGCCGCTGACGACCGTCATGTCGGCGGTGACGCCGTCCCGGCGGCCGACGTCCAGGGTGACGGTGTCGACGAAGCCCTGAGCGGTCATCTGGGTGACGGCGTGCGCCGCCACGACCTCGTACCTGCCGAGCCCGGCGAGGTGCAGCAGGTCGGCCAGCTCCCGCGACCGGGCGTCGTCGGCGTCGACGCGCTCCAGCTCCCGGGTCAGCTCGGCGTTGCGCGCCTCCAGTTCCTCGATGCGGCGCTGGGCTCCGGGTGCCGCCAGCAGGGCGCGGTAGCCGTCGCCGACCGGCCGGACGGCGGCGGTGACGGCCGCGGAGACCGGCTCGAACACCGCGGTCCCGGCGGCGCGGACGGCGCCGGACAGTGGGTTGCCGTCGTCGCGCTCGTCCAGCACCAGCAGGACCAGCGAGAGCGCCAGCAGGACGCCCAGGACGAACCGCGAGCGGACGGAGTCGCGCAGCATGGTCAGGCTCCCTCCTGCGCCGCGGGACCGGATGCCGCCGACATCAGCGGCGCCGCTCCGGGATCAGCACCTGGCTGAGACGTTCGTAGTTCTCCACGCAGGTCCCCGATCCGATGGCGACGGAGTCGAGGGCGTTCTCCGCGACGTGGATGGGCATGCCGGTCTCGTGCCGGAGCCGTTCGTCGAGTCCGCGCAGCAGGCCCCCGCCGCCGGTCACGGCGATGCCGCGGTCCATGATGTCGCCCGACAGCTCGGGCGGGCACTTGTCCAGGGTGGTGCGTACGGCGTCGATGATGGCGGTGACCGGCTCCTCGATGGCCTGGCGGACATCGGCGGCCGACATGACCACGGTCTTGGGAAGTCCGCTGATGAGGTCGCGGCCGCGCACCTCGGCGTGCGGCTCCTCGGCGGAGGTGGGGTAGGCGGAGCCGACGGCGACCTTGATCTCCTCGGCGGTGCGCTCCCCGATCATCAGGGAGAACTCCTTCTTGATGAAGGTCATGATCGCCTGGTCGAGCTCGTCACCGCCGACCCGGATCGACTGGGAGGTGACGATGCCTCCCATGGAGATGACCGCGACCTCGGTGGTGCCGCCGCCGATGTCGACGACCATGTTGCCGGTGGGTTCGTGCACCGGGAGCCCGGCGCCGATCGCGGCGGCCATGGGCTCCTCGATGATGTAGACGCGGCGCGCGCCGGCCTGGTAGCCGGCCTCCTTGACCGCGCGGTGCTCCACGGACGTGATGCCGCTCGGCACCGCGACGATGATGCGGGGTTTGGCGAAGTGCCGACGCCGGTGGATCTTCTGGATGAAGTACCGCAGCATGCGCTCGGTGATCTCGAAGTCGGCGATGACGCCGTCCTTGAGCGGGCGCACGGCGGTGATGTTGCTCGGCGTGCGGCCGATCATCTGCTTGGCTTCGATGCCGACCGCCACGATCTTCCCGGTCGACGTGTTGAGGGCCACCACCGAGGGCTCGTTGAGGACGATTCCACGCCCCCGCACGTACACCAGCGTGTTGGCGGTCCCGAGATCGACCGCCATGTCGCGGCCGAGAAATGCGAGATTGTTGGTCATGAAACGTCCTCGGCGACACCAATCGGGTGCGGCGTACACGGGGCGGTTTACTGCACAGGGCGGTCATTACGGCCTCGATCCAACACGGAAGCGGACCGAGTTACCCGTATCGTAACGCTCGGCAGTCACGCCGTTACGCAAACACACCGAATCTTTGTCAGCTGCGAGAACGAATACGGCCGGGCGAAACCCGATGGGTCTCCCCCGGCCGGAGGCACGGGCGGCGGGCCGGGGCCCGCCGCGGATCAGGCGAGGTCCGGGAAGAACAGCTTGATCTCGCGGTCCGCCGAGTAGGTGGAGTCCGAGCCGTGCACGATGTTCTGCTGGACCTCCAGCGCGAAGTCGCCGCGGATGGTGCCCGGGGCGGCCTGCACCGGGTCGGTGGCGCCGGCCAGCGCGCGGAACGCCTCGACGGCGCGCTCGCCCTCGACCACCATGGCGACGAGCGGCCCGCCGGTGATGAACTCCACCAGCGACTCGAAGAACGGCCGGGCGGCGTGCTCCTCGTAGTGCGTCTTCGCGGTCTCCGCGTCGAGCGTGCGCAGGTCCAGAGCCACGATCTTCAGGCCCTTGCGCTCGATGCGGGAGATGACCTCGCCGATGATGTTGCGCCGCACGCCATCGGGCTTGATCAGGACAAGAGTGCGCTCCACGGTGGTTGTCTCCTCGACACCTGGATGTTGATCGGGGAACCGGGTGGTTTCAACGTGGCCGGCCCTGGGAACCGCCACCCCGGCCGAGCGCAACCCTACCGGTTCCCCACCGGTCACCTGGGCCGGAACGGCCGCCGGGGCGGCCACGCGCGTGACCGTGCGGGTCCGCCCCGCGCGCCGCGCGCGAGGGTCAGCCGTCGCCGCGTGCGTCGGCGCCGGCCGGGGCCGGGCCGGAGCCGGCTGGCTGCTGCGCCGCGCCCGCCGCCCGGAGCGCGTCGGTGCGGCGGCCCAGCAGCCAGCCGGCGACCCACAGACCGGCGAAGACCACCCCGAGCACGAACAGCCCGGGGACCAGCACGCCACTGGCGACGAACGCCGCCTGCAACGCCCATCCGGCGTAGCGCGCCCAGGCGAACCGCTGCAGGGCGGCCAGCACCAGCGCGACGGCGGCGAGCCCGCCCCAGGTGCCGCCGGCCACCGCCGGGGAGTAACCGCCCAGCTGGATCGCCACCGGCACCGCCAGCGCGATCACCACGGCCTCGAACGCCAGGACCACCGCGCACATCGTCCGCATGTCTCATGCCCCCTTCAGCAGGTGCCGCGCGTCTCCGGCGGTCACCACGGACCCGGTCACGAGCACCCCGGCGCCGCCGAACTCGCCGGTCTCCTCGGCGAGCGTGACGGCCTGGTCGATGGCGTCGTCCAGCCGTTGGGCCGTGTGGACCCGGTCGGGTCCGAAGATCTCCTCGGCGATCTCCGCCAGCTCCGGCACCGCCATGGCGCGCGGGGAGGAGTTGCGGGTCACGACGATCTCGGTGAGCAGCGGCTCCAGCGGCTCCAGGACGCCCTCGACGTCCTTGTCCGCCATGACGGACACCACGCCGACGAGCCGGCTGAAGGTGAATGCGTCCTGCACGGCCGCCACGGTCGCGGCCATGCCCGCGGGGTTGTGCGCGGCGTCCACGAGAACGGTCGGGCTGCGCCGGACGACCTCCATACGGCCCGGTGAGCTGACCCCGGCCAGTGCCGCGCGCACCAGTTCGGGGTCGAGCTGGTCGTCCCCCTCGCCCGGCGCGGCGAACGCCTCGACGGCGGCGACCGCCACCGCCGCGTTGCCCGCCTGGTGGGCGCCGAACAGCGGCAGGAACACGCCGTCGTACCCGCCGCGCAACCCCTTGAGCGTGAGCTGCTGCCCACCGACCGCGACGTCGCGGTGCACGACGCCGAACTCCAGCCCCTCCCGCGCCACCCGGGCCCCGACCTCGGCGGCCCGCCGCAGCAGTACCTCGGCCGCGGCCACCTGCTGTTGCGCGAGCACGGCGACCGACCCCGGCTTGATGATGCCGGCCTTCTCCTCGGCGATCCCCTCGACCGTGTCCGGCAGGAAGTCGGTGTGGTCGATCGCGACCGGCGTCACGACCGCCACGTCGGCGTCCACCACGTTGGTGGCGTCCCAGGCGCCCCCCATGCCGACCTCGACGACGGCGACGTCCACCGGCGCGTCCGCGAACGCCGCGTAGGCCATGACGGTGAGCACCTCGAAGAACGACATGGGCACGCCACCGCGGGCGTCCACCATCTCGACGTAGGGCAGCACGTCACGGTAGGTCGCGACGAACGCCTCCTCGGAGATGGGTTCGCCGTCGAGGACGATGCGCTCCCGCATGGTCACCAGGTGCGGGCTGGTGTACCGCCCGACCCGCAGCCGCCGCTCCCGCAGCAGCGCGTCGATCATGCGCGCGGTCGAGGTCTTGCCGTTGGTGCCGGTGATGTGGACGACCCGGTAGTTGCGCTGCGGCTCACCGAGCAGGTCCATGGCGGCGCGGATCCGGTCGAGCGACGGGTCGATATCGGTCTCGACGCGCCGGGCCCGGATCTCCTCCACCACCTGCGAGTAGCGCTCATGGGCGCCGACGTCACTCACGGCATACGATGGGTTGGTCTGCACACACCGCCAGCCTACTCACCCCTCCGCGCGGTCCGGTCGGCACCGGACCGAGGTCTGAGGCAGAGCCGGATGAGCACCACCGACGAGCGGCACCTCGCCGAGCGCTGGGCCGCGCTCGAAGCCCCCTTCGCCGACACGTCCTACGAGGGCGTCTCCGAACAGGGGGCGCACACCGCGCTGCGCCGGGTCCGCGGCCGGGTGCCGGTGCTGCTGTCCGCCCCGCATGCGGTCAACCATCCACGCGAGGGCCGGACAAAACTGGCCGACCTCGGCACCGGGGGGCTGGCCCTGCTCGTGGCCGAGCTGACCGGCGCGCGGGCGCTCGCCGCGCTGAGCCCGGTACCGGACCGGGACTGGGCGGACCGCCGGGATCCCTTCGCTGCGGCGCTGCGCGCCGAACTCGCCGACGGCGCCGTGGTCCTGGACCTGCACGGCATGCGCGACGTCCACGGCATGGACGTCTGCCTCGGCACCGCGCTGCGCCGCGATCCGGCGACCGCCCGGCTGCGCGACGCCGCGCTGCGCGCGCTGCGCGGCTTCACGGTCACGGTCGACGATCCCTTTCCGGGCGCGGCGCCGCACACCGTGCTCACCGAGGTGGCCGCATCCGGCCGAGCCGGTCTGCAGGTCGAGATCGCCGGCCGGTTGCGTGATCCGGTGGGCGCTCCCCGGAGGGCCGCCCGGATCGTGCGGGCTCTGGCGGAAATCGTCCGGTCCTATAGGGATTCACCGTAAAATCCGGCGAATATGGCCGAACTCGTTCCCCCATCGCCGAACCCGGGCGAAATCCGCGTTCTCGCCGATCCCGCCATCCGGTTCCAGGCCCAGATCCCGACCGTCCGGATGCACTTCACCGCCATGACCGCGCTCGGGCTCCCCGACTTCACCCTGGTCGCCGTCCGGCACGCCGCCACCGGCCGCTCCGTGGCCGCGTGGCTGGTCGGCGACGAGCGTGACGTCTGGGACTCCTCCCACCGGCCGTGGGCGTCCACCGTCCACCTCTCCGACGACTGCCGCCGCGCCCTGCGCGCCGACGGACCCGGCCTGCCGCCCGACGACCTCCTGCTGCGGTTCCCCCACCAGCGGATCCCGGTGCGTCCGGCCGTGATCGGCAACCTCCTGGCGGGGGACGAGATCGGACTGCACCCCGACGACGCCCGCCGCCTCGGCGTGCGCGGCTGGGCGTTCGTGAACAACGACGGGATCCCGGCGGCTCTGCGGGTGCGGCTCTCCAGCGACGACCGCGACCGCGGCTTCGCCCGGCTCTCCTTCCAGACCCGCCTGCTGCTGGACCTGCCGCGCGCCCCGGCCGGGCTCTACCCCGAGGTGCTCGTCGGCCCGCTACCGCGCACCCGGGACGGCCGGCCGCTCCTGGTGCCGGAGCCCCACTGGCACCAGCGCGGCACCGGCCACGGCGCCTCGCGGTGGAACCTGCTGCGCCCCGCCGCGCTGCTGGAGGCCGCCCTCGTGCCCGCGCTGCGCTCCCCCTCGATCACCTTCCGGACCCTGGAGGCCACTCCCGGCGAGGACACGATCGGCACCGTCCGCCTACCGGAGGAGGTCTTCCCGCTCCTCGGCACCGAACCCGGCAAGGAGGTGTACCTCTCCTGGGGGCCCGGAAACCGGGCCGTCGCCACGGCGCTGGCCGCCGACCCCGACCACCAGGAGCCCTCCTACACCCCGCCGTCCATCGTCGGCCACCGCCTCGACCACCTCACCCGGCCCCCGGACTTCGCCCGCATCCAGATCGGGGCGGCCTCCCGTGCCGCACTGGGAATACCGCGCGCTACCGTGGTCACGGTACGGCGACGAGTACTGCCCCTGCTCATGGTGCACCTCAACGAACTGATCGTGCCGGTTACGGCGCTGTTCGTGGCGCTGGCCGCCGACCTCCGGTTCAGCCCCTGGCAGTTGCTGTTCGCCTGCATCATCATCCTGGGGTTGCTGGTCGCTCCGCTACGCGTCCGCCGACCCCCAAAGGGAAGGCTGCCACTGTGAACACCGACGTCTTCTTCACCGAGTGGAACCAACGAGCGCCAGGCCAGCGCCGGGACCTCGGGCGGTGTGCCGCCCTGCTGCGGGAGCTCGGAATCGCCGCGGACGAGCGCCCGGTGCTGGGCGTCGTCGGCTCCAAGGGCAAGGGCACCGCCGCCACCTATGCCTCCGCCTACCTCTCGGCCGCCGGCCTCGACGTCGTGACGGTCACCAGCCCCGGGCTGCGCGGCAACCGCGACCGGCTCCGGATCAATGGGGCGGCCGTCGACGAGGGGACCCTGGCCAAGCTCGCCGACGAACTCGCCGCGGCCATCGCGCGCCTGCCCGCCCCGGAGGACGGCTACCTCTCGCCCAGCGGCCTCTTCCTCGCCGCCGGAGCGCTGCTGGCCCGCGCCAGGGGCGCCGACGTGCTCGTCCTGGAGGCCGGAATGGGCGGCCGCGGCGACGAGCTCTCGCTGTTCGCGCCGCGGGTGGTCGCGCTGACCACCGTGTTCGCCGAACACATCGGCGTCCTCGGCGACACGGTCGAGGAGATCGCGTGGGAGAAGGCTTCGGTGGCCGGCCCGGCCACCGAGATCTTCGTCCACCTGCCGCTGCGCGGGGAACTCGGCGCTATCGCACGCCGGGCCGTGCGCGAGCGGACCTCCGGCCGGGTCGATCCGGAGCGCGTCCGGCCGCAGTCCACCGGGCTGCCCGCCAGCCTGTTCCCGCGCGGCCTGCCCCGGCTCTCCGCCGAGCTGGGCTGCCTGGCGGCGGCCCGGCTGCTCACGGCGCTGCACCGCGGCGCGCCCGCGCCGCTGCGGCTGCGCGCCGTGCTGGAGACCGTGACCCTGCCGGCCCGGCTGTCGCACCACCGGGTCGAGGGCACGGAGACGGAGGTCGTCATCGACTCCGCGATCGACCGCGCGGGGATCAGCGCGGCGGTCGCCCACGCCCGCCAGCAGTGGTCCGACATCGACCACGTGCTGCTCTGCCTGCCCGACCACAAGGACGTCGACGGCGCGGTCCTGGAACTGGGCGCGTTTCCGGTCACCACCGTGGTGCTGCCGGACGAGCACCTGAAGTTCGAGCGTCCGCTGCCCCCGGCGTGGCGGCGGATCACCATGGCGGAGCTCACCGCGGAGGGCATCGCCTCGCTCGGCACGCGCGTGCTCGTCCTGGGCACCGTCTACTTCACCGGCCGCGTCCTGGAGCTCGTCGGCGCCGACACCGAGCGCCTGTTCACCGTCTGATCGCCCGGCCCCGCGACCGTACCGCCGTGGGGGCCGCGCGGCGCCCGGCACGGCGACGGCCCACCACTGTCCATGGTGGGCCGTCCCCGGCTCGGTTCACCGGCGTCGTCAGCGTCCGTAGCGGGGCTGGCTCTGCGGGTTGAACTCGTCGTAGCGCACGTTCTCCGCCCGGTTCAGGCGGGGGTCGTCGACCTTGAGGACGTCGAAGCCCTTCGCGATGTCGGACGAGTAGATGTAGCCGTTGTAGTAGTACGCGGACCAGCTACCGCCCGTCACCAGGTTGGTGTCGGAGAGGGGGCCACGCTCGAAGTAGCCGATCTCCTGCGGCTTGCGGGGGTTGCGGAAGTCGATGATGGAGACTCCGCCCTGGTACCACGACTGGACGAAGAAGTTGCCACCCTGGACCGGGATCAGGGATCCGTTGTGGGCGACGCAGTTCTCGGTGTCGGCCTGATCGCGGGGGATCTTGTAGTAGCTGGCGAAGTTCAGCTCGGGGCCGTCGCCCTTGCCGAGTTTGCCGCTGATGGTGTAGATCGCGTCGGCACCGCGGTGCGGGCCGATCTCGTCGTTGCAGGTGGCCGCGCCGCCGCCGCCGAGCTCGTCGGTGAAGAGCACCGTCCGGCCGTTGTCGGTGAACGTCGCGGAGTGCCAGAACGCGAAGTTCTCGTCCTGGACCTGCTCGACGACGACCGGGTTCTCCCGGTCGCTGATGTCCATCAGCACGCCGTCACCCATGCAGGCGCCCGCGGCGATGTCCCGCTCGGGGTAGGCGGTGATGTCGTGGCAGCCCTCGGTCGGCCGGAGCAGGCCGTCCTGACCCTCGTTGCCGCCGTCGGGGAAGAGCACCGGCTCGTTGACGATCGCGGCCGAGGCCGGGTCGTCGAGCGGCACCTCGATGATGGAGATCTTGTCGTGCGGGGGCTGGCAGTTCGGGAAGTTGGCCGAGGGGGCGTAGGAGGAGACGTAGATGTAGTCGCTCTCCCCGTCCTTCGACGGCACCAGGGTGTTGGTGTGCGAACCGCAGTCGGTGTCGACGGCCGACACGTACTGCGGGTTGGCCTTGTCCGAGATGTCGAAGATCCGGATGCCCTCGAAGGCGTTGGCGTCGGCGGGGGTGCTCGCCGGGCTGCCGCAGTCGGAGTTGGCCCGCGGGTAGTCGACCGAGAAGTAGAGCAGGTCCCCGCTGACGGAGACGTCGCCCTGGCCGCCCTGGCACAGCACCTGGCTGACGATCTCCGGCTCGGTGGGGTCGGAGATGTCGTAGATGACGAAGCCGTTGTAGTTTCCGCCGATCGCGTAGTCACCGGTGAACGCGAGGTCGGAGTTGGTGTCGAAACCGGCCGGCTTCGGCAGGTTGGCGACGTGGGTGATGTTGTCGCTGGTGACGACCTCGTCCACCCCGGGGATCTCGTCGGCCTGCGCGGCTGACGTGAACGCCGTGCCCAGCAGCACGGCGGCCGCTCCGAGCACGGCGACGCCAGAGCGCCGCAGACGCTGTAGGGCCGTCCGTCTTCCGGACGGCTTGGGGGATATCGGCATGGGGACTCCTATTCCGATGCACTCCGTAAAGCGCATAAAACACCACGAAAATACATAGGACGTCCAGAACTTGCCTAGAGGCAGAAACCACAAGAACCGAGGTGGCCGACATTTTCGCAGGTCAACATCGAGAAATACGCTGGGTAGCCGTCCGGCGAACGCCCAGGTGACCCTCCCGAGCTGGACAAAGCCCGCCCGCACTGAGTAGACAGTCACCTTGGGGCGGCTCTCCATGCCGCCGGACCGGGACACGCGCTGGAAGGATCTCCTGTGGGTCGATGGCTCGTCGCGGCGGGAGTCGCCGTGCTGCTGGCGGGCGCCGCCGGCTGCGCCCAGTCCGAGTCCGAGTCCGCCGACGGCCCGCCCGTCCTGGCGCCCGGCGCCCCCGGAGAGTCGGCGTCACCGGCGACGGAGGAGCAGCTCGCGGCGGCCACCGCGAGCATGCGGCACAACGAGGCAGACGTCGAGTACGTGCTCAAGATGATCGAGCACCACAACCAGGCACTGGAGATGACCGAACTCGTCCCCGACCGAGTGGACAGCGGCGACATAGAGCTGATCGCCGAACGGATCACCACCGCCCAGGGCCCAGAGATCGAGGTCATGGAGAGCTGGCTGGAGACCAACGTCTTCGGCCCCGCCCGGGAGAACCCCAACCACCAGAATTACTGCGGGCTGCAGGACGAGGAGTCGCACCACGGCGGCGACTGCGTCCCGGTCGACCACTCCGACATGCCCGGCATGGCCACGGAGGAGCAGCTGGCGGAGCTGGAGGCGGCGGAAGGCGCCGAGTTCGACGAACTGTTCGTGGAGCTGATGACCACCCACCACGAGGGCGCGATCACCATGGCCGAGGAGGTCATCGCCGAAGGCGAGAACGTCACGGTGAACCAGCTCGCGAGCGACGTCCTATCCGAGCAGCGTGTCGAGATCGAGCGGATGCGCACCGCGCTGGACGGCTGAGCGGCGGCCGGCACCGCCCGAACGCGTCCGTGCCTCTGGTCACGCTCACCGCCTCGCTCCCCTCCACCGCCAACACAAATGGCGCTACGCGCGAGGGCATTGACGCCTCCGGACGCTCAGCGGCTCGCGCTCAGCACCTCTGCTCGCGCTCACCGCCTCGCTCCCCTCCACCGCCAACACAGATGGCGCTACGCGCGAGGGCATTGACGCCTCCGGACGCTCAGCGGCTCGCGCTCAGCGGCCCGCAGTTCGTGCTCAGTCGTCGCCGTCCAGTCCCAGCCGCGGCTGTCCCGCCACGCAGACGACCTTCATCTCCACGTCGGGCGCGTCCTGCTCGCTCTCGAACTCGACCGACGCGTCGTCGTCCGGTCCCGCGTCCACATCGTCGAGGGTGTAGCCCTGCGCGGGCGCCCACCAGTCCAGCACCGCCTCGTCGCCGACGCAGCGCGCCGCCACCGAACCCGCCACGCTCTGCAGCACCTCGGCCTCGGCCGTATCGGGGCTCGGGCCGGAGCCGCCGGTTCCGGCCGACGGGCTCGGCTCCACCGAGGCGCCCGCGGAGACTCCGGGAGACGGTGACGGGCTCTCGTGCGCGGAGGACAGCAGCTCCAGCGCGTCGTCCTGCGACACCGGCTGCACCGCGCCGGAGGTGATACCGGTACCGAGCAGGCTGACCGCCGTGACGCCCACGCCCACCGCGAGGGCCGCCGCCGCGACCCAACCGCCCACGGCCAGGAGGGATTGCCGCTTCATGGTCCCAACTCTGTCAACCGCAACACTAAGACGACCTTAACCCGCGACTATCCCTCCATCACCGTCCGGGTTCCGGGGCCGGCCATTGGTTAACGTGCAAGAGTGCCCCAGCTACTCCTCATCGAAGACGACCCCACCATCCGCAGCGGGCTGGTCCGCGCCCTCGGCGACCGCGGGCACGCGGTCGCCTCGGCGGGCACCGCCATGGGCGGACTGCGCGAAGCCGTGGAGAACCGGCCCGACCTCGTCGTGCTCGACCTCGGGCTCCCCGATCTCGACGGCGTGGAGATGCTGCGGATGCTGCGCGCCGTCTCCCGGGTGCCGGTGATCGTGGCCACCGCCCGCGACGACGAACGCGAGATCGTGCGCGTGCTCGACGCGGGCGCCGACGACTACGTCGTCAAGCCGTTCAGCGCGGCACAGCTGGACGCCCGGGTCCGGGCGGTGCTGCGCCGCCTGGGGTCGGAGGCCGATGGCGACTCCGCCGTCCGGGTCGGCGGGCTGCGGGTCGATCCGAGCGCGCGCGAGGCGGTGCTGGACGGCCGGATGCTCGACCTCTCCCCCAAGGAGTTCGACCTGCTGCACTACCTCGCCGCGCGGGCCGGACAGGTCATCTCGAAGAAGGAACTGCTCACCGAGGTGTGGCAGGTCCCCTACGGCGGCGCCGACAAGTCGGTGGACGTCCATCTGTCCTGGTTGCGTCGCAAGCTCGGCGAGACGGCGCAGCGGCCTCGCTACCTGCAGACGGTCCGCGGCGTCGGCGTGAAGCTGTCCGCCCCGCGTGCCGACGATGCCGACACGGCTCCGGAGAGCGGCCGGTGAGAGGCCGGCTCACCCTGCTGGTCGGGGCCACCACCTCGCTGGTGCTGGTCGCCTTCCTGGTTCCGCTCGCCCTGCTCGTGCACACGGTGGCGCACGACCGCGCCGTCAGCTCCGCCGCCATCGAGGCGCGGGCGCTCAGCGCCGTGGCCACCGGGGACAAGGCCGCCCTGAACACCGCCGTGCAGCGCGCGAACGCGGGCGAGCCGTTCCCCGTCACGGTGTTCCGGCCGGACGGCACGGTTATCGGCGAACCCGCCGAGGAGACGCCGGCGGTGCGGCTGGCCCGCACCGGCCGCACCCTGAACGCCGAGCTTCCCGACGGCGGCATCGAGGTGCTGTTCAGCGTCGGAGCCGCCGAGGGCACCTCGGTGATCCGGGTGTACGTCAGCCCGGAGCAGTTGCGCGCCGGGGTCTACCGTGCCTGGCTGATCCTGGCGCTGCTCGGTGTCGCGCTGCTCGGGTTCAGCCTCCTGGTGGCCAACCGGCTGGCCCGGTCCCTCGTGCGCTCCATCGACGAGCTCGCGCTCACGTCCCGTCGGCTGGCCGAGGGCGACCTCACCGCGCGCGCCCGGCTGGGCGGTCCGCCGGAGATCAGCGCGGTGGCGGGGACGCTGAACACCCTGGCAACCAGGATCTCCGACCTGCTGGTGCGGGAACGGGAGCGGGTGGCCGACCTGTCGCACCGGGTGCGCACACCGCTGACCGCGCTGCGTCTGGACGCGGAGTCGCTGCGTGACCCCGCCGAGCGTGAGCGGCTGGAGAACTCGGTGGTCGCGCTGGAGCGCGCGGTGACCCGCACCATCAACGACGCCCGGCGACCGGCGCGGGACGGTGGCCGCTGCGACGCGGCGCGGGTCGTGCGCGAGCGGGTGGAGTTCTGGTCGGTGCTGGCCGAGGACCAGGAGCGCCCGATGACGGTGGAACTCCCGGAGCATCCGCTGCTGGTCGGACTGCCGGAGGACGAGCTGGAGCCGGCGGTCGACGCTCTGCTCGGGAACGTGTTCGCGCACACTCCGGACGGGACCGGGTTCGCTGTGCGCCTGCGGGAGCGGCGGGACGCGGACGGCGGCGGCGCGATCCTGGTCGTCGAGGACGAGGGGCCGGGGCTGCCGGAGTCGGCGACCGAACGCGGCACCAGCGGCGCGGGCTCCAGCGGACTGGGCCTGGACATCGCCCGCCGGGCCGCTGAGACGACGGGAGGCTCACTCACCGCGGAGTCCCCAGCGGGGGCGCGGATCACCCTACTGCTCGGCGGACCGGTGGACGCCTGACTACGGAGCGGCGAGGCGCCGAGCGTTCGGAGCCGTCGACGCCGATTGCCGTAGGCCGATCCGCGTCGCGGCGGAGGAAAGCGAGCGCGACCGAAAGCACAGAACGGCGCTACCCACGGGGCGGACCGACGGCCGGCCCGCAGGGGATCAGGCGCTCTTCTCCTGGCGCTCGCTGCCGGGGTTGGTGCGGGGGACGATCGTGGGGTTGACGTGCTCCAGCACGGCCTCGCGGGTGATGATCACCTGGCCGACGTCTTCGCGGCTGGGGACCTCGTACATCACCGACAACAACACCTCCTCAATGATCGCCCGCAACCCCCGCGCACCCGTACCCCGAATGATCGCCTGCTCCGCGATCGCGTCCAACGCGTCCGAACTGAACT
>NZ_JBHTBH010000009.1:0-322423 GCF_042664915.1 Marinactinospora rubrisoli | reverse complement strand
GTGGGTAAGGTTTCCAGTGGATGACTGGGTTGATAGGCTGGGTGTGGAAGCACTGTGAGGTGTGGAGCTGACCGGTACTAATCGGCCGAGGGCTTGTCCGCCATGGATGCTGGGTGTTCGCGCACACTGTTTGTTCCGCGTTTCTTGGTTTTTCCCCCGAGGGTTTTTTGTTGGGGGGTTAGGGTTACGGCGGTTTTGGCGAGAGGGAAATACCCGGTCCCATTTCGAACCCGGTCGTTAAGCTTCTCAGCGCTGATGGTACTGCCCTGTTGGGTGGGAGAGTAGGTCGCCGCCGGACATCTTTTTGGGGTCGCCCCTTGTGGGGCGGCCCCTTTTTTTGTTGTGTTGGGGGGTGGGTGTGCCCCGCCCTGTCCGGGGGCTGGCCACCCACTCGTTGGACCGTGTCCAGGACCACGTCGCGCGCATACGCGGGTCCGTCGGCGGATAGCGGCAAACAGCGGCAAGCGCGGAAAACCGGAAGTATCGCCTTCGCTGGTACCACCCACACGACGCCACTCCGAATTCCCGGTTGCCGCGACGCTCGGCGGGATCCTCGCATACCGTCGTAGTCCGTGAGTTCGTGCTGTACGCGCCCACTCGGCTGAGGCCATAGGCTCGGTGCAGGACGACGGACGGGTTCCGGCAGCAAGGGGTGCATGAACTGGTGACGACCATTGGCGCGGCGCGGCAGATCGGCCAATTCACGTTGGACAACGGGCTCCGGTTGGTGACCGCTCCGGCCGCCACCGGGCAGGTGGCGGCGGTCAACCTGTGGTACGGGGTCGGCTCGCGGCACGAGGTGCCGGGCCGGACGGGGTTCGCGCATCTGTTCGAGCACCTGATGTTCCAGGGGAGCGGCAACGTCGCCAAGGGCGAGCACTTCGAGGCGGTGGAGCGGCTCGGCGGCGACATCAACGCCTCCACGTCCACCGACCGCACCAACTACTTCGAGACCGTGCCGGAGCACGCTCTGGACCTGGCGCTGTGGCTGGAGGCCGACCGGCTCGCCACGTTGCGCGATGGGATGAGCCAAGAGGTGCTCGACAACCAGCGGGACGTCGTCAAGAACGAGCGCCGCCAGCGGTACGACAACGTCCCGTACGGCACCGCGCTGGAGCGCATCCTGCGGCTGGGGTACCCGGAGGGGCACCCCTACCACCACCCGACCATCGGTTCCATGGCCGATCTCGACGCCGCGGACCTCGACTTCGTGCTGTCGTTCCACCGTCGGCACTACGGCCCGGACAATCTCGTGCTCACCGTCGTGAGCGACCTCGCTCCCGAGGACGTCCACGAGCGGGTGCGGCGCTACTTCGGCGGCATCGACCCGCGCGAGACCGTCGCAGAGGCCCCGGACGCGGCGCTGGACGGTCCCATCGGGGGGCCGGTCGCCGAGACCGTGGTCGAGAACGTTCCGGCGCCCGCGGTGTTCCTGGGCTTCCGCGTCGGCCCGTACGGGAGCCGGGAGTTCGACATCATGCACCTCGCCTCGGCCGTGCTCGGCCAGGGGCAGGGCAGCCGCCTCTACCAGCGGCTCGTGGTGGAGCGCGGGCTCGCCGCCGACGACGGCGGATCGGCCGCCGACCTGCTCGCGTTCCGGTACACGCCGAGCCTGGTGCTCGTCAGCATGATCGCGCGCGAGAACGTCAGCGGCGACGAGCTGGAGGCGGCCATCCTGGCGGAGGTCGCCGCGCTCGCCGATGGGATCACCGAGGAGGAACTGGACCGGGCGCGCGCCGTCCTGGAGCGGGACCACCTCCAGTCCATCTCCACCCCGTCCGGGCTGGCCGACACGCTGAGCAGCTGCACGCAGCTGTTCGGCGACCCGGAACTGGCCTACACGTGGCCGCAGCGGTGGGCCGACATCACCGCCGACGACGTCGTGGCCCACGCCAAGCGGCTGCTCACCGCCGAGAACCGGCTGGTCGTGCGGTTCGAGCCCGGCGAGCGGCCGTCGGCCGAGGCGGTGCCGGAGGCCGGAACCGGCCTCGGGGACGAGACCGGTGTCGAACACGACGCTGCGGACGCCGGTGACCCGACGGGCGCGTCCTGAGCCGGCGGTCTCCCGGGCGCCCCGCGCCCCGTCCACGGTCCGACGACCGCCCACCCCGTCGTTCCGCGCGGACCGGTGTCTCCGCCGCGGCCCGCGCATCCTGACGCAGAGGAAGAGTCGCTTTGAGTAAGCTGCAGCTCCGACCCACGCTCGGTGCCCCGAAGCCGTACACGTTCCCGAAGCCGAACCGGCTGCGGGTCGGCAACGGCACCGTCGTCGCCATCGACGTTCCCGGCCAGCCCTACGTGGCCGTCCGGCTGGTCCAGCCCGCCGGGGGCGCCGCCGAGCCGCTGGATCGCATGGGGGTGGCCGGCCTCACCAACGAGGCGCTGGAGGACGGCGTCCGGGGGAACAGTTCGCTGGCCCCGGCGCTGGAGCGGCACGGCGCGGAGTGGGTGTCCCGCGTTTCCTGGGACAGTTTCGTGACCGGCGTGGACGCGCCCGCGAACCGCGTTGTGGACGCCACGGCGTTGCTCGCCGAGGCCGTGCGCACTCCGGCGCTGCGTCCGGAGGACGTGCTGCGCCGCCGCGACCAGCTCGTGGAGCGGTTCTGGCTGGAGGCGTCGGTCGCCTCCACGCTGGCCGCCCGCAGCATCGGCGCTCAGCTGTTCACCGGCCGCTACGCCACTCCGCTGAGCGGCGGGCCGGCCCGGTTGCAGGAGGTCACCCCGGAGCTCGTCTCGGAGTTCCACCGGGAGGCGATCGCGTCCGTCGCCGGGACGCTCATCGTGGTGGGCGACCTCAGCGATGTCGACGTCACGGAACTCGGCAAGACGGTGTTCGGCGACGCCGCGGCGGGGCCGGAACGGCCGGTCACCGCGCCGGAGTCGGCCCCGGGGGAGCTGCCGCGGATCCTCGTCCTGGACCGTCCGGGTTCGGTGCAGTCGGCGCTGGTGTTCGCGCACCGGGCGCCCTCGCGCGCGGAGATCGACCTGCCGCGGGCCGAGGGGATGAGCGACGTGCTGGGCGGCATGTTCACGTCGCGGCTCAACATGGAGCTGCGCGAGCGGCTCGGCTACACCTACGGCGTGGGATGCCGGTTCGACCTGCGCCGGGACAGCGGGGTTTTCCTGATCAGCACCCAGGTGGAGGCGCCGACGACGGCGCACTCGATCACCGCCACGCTCGCCGAGATCGAGCGGCTGCAGGCCGACGGCGTGACCGAGGGCGAGCTCGACGCGGTGCGGGAGTCGAACACGGTCGGCCTGCCGGTCACCTACTCCACCGCGCGCAGCCTGGCGGCGGCGCTGGTGGAGATGGTCGTGCACGACCTGCCGGAGGACCACGTCGACCGGCTGCGCGCCGGCTTCGAGCGGGTGACCGCGGAGGACCTGCACCAGGCCGCCCGTGAGTACCTGCGCCCGCGGGAGTCGGTCGTCATCGTGGCCGGCGACGCCGAGCAGCTGCGGGGCTCGCTGGAGGAGACCGGGTTCGGGCCCGTCGAGGTCCGGGACCCGGAGACGCTCTGGACCTGACCCACGGCCGGACCGGGGACCGGCGGGCGCGTGTTCGCCGGCCCCCGGGGTAGGACAGGGGCAGCGAAGCGCGGCACGGCGTGTTAGGCGCGCCGGGGGGACATGACCGAATCCGCACCCGGCCGACGGTGTCCGCGCGACCACCTGCTCTAATGTCCTGTGCACCTGATATAACGAGGGATCCGTCCCATCTCCGACGAGACCGCCACCGTAAGAGTCCGCAGGAGGCCACCGTGCCCCGTGATCTGACGCTTTAGAAGCCCGTGTCCTCCATCGAAAAGCCCCACGCAGAGCGGGACCCCTCGTCGCCGCTCGACGCCGCGAGCCCCTCGACCCCCGAAGCCGGTACGGACGAGCGCGTCCTGGCCGGCCGGTACCACCTCCAGGAGCCGATCGCGCGCGGCGGTGTCGGAACCGTGTGGCGGGCCCGGGACCTGGTCCTCGACCGTGAGGTGGCGGTCAAGGAGCTTCGGCTGCCCGCCGACCTGAGCGAGGCGGAGCGCAACTCGCTGCTGCGCCGCACCACGCGTGAGGCGCGGGTCGCGGCCCGGCTCACGCATCCGAACGTCGTGACCGTCCTGGACGTCGCGAACGAGGACGGCCGTCCGTGGATCGTCATGGAACTGGTGGTCGCGCGCACGCTGGCCGAGATCATCCAGCTCGCCGGGCCGCTGCCCTACCAGCGGGTGGCGGAGATCGGCCTGCAGCTGATCAGCGCGCTCAAGGCCGCCCATGACGAGGGCATCATCCACCGGGACGTCAAGCCCGACAACGTGATGATCAGCGAGGACGGCCGGGTGGTGCTCACCGACTTCGGCCTGGCCGCGTGGACCGGCGAGTCCGCGCTGACCACGTCCGGCCGGATCGTCGGCTCGCCCTCCTACATTCCGCCGGAGCGGGCGAAGGCGGGGCCGGTGGGACCGGCCTCGGACCTGTGGTCGCTCGGCGCGACGCTGTACTCCGCGGTCGAGGGCCATCCGCCGTACAACCGCAAGGGCTACATCGCGATTCTGCGCGGCGACGACCTGGAGGAACCGCCGCCGGCGGAGAGCGCGGGACCGCTCGCGCCGGTGCTGGCCGGTCTGCTGCACGTCCGGCCGGAGGAGCGGCTCACCGCCGAGAACGCCACGAAGATGCTGCGGATCGCGGCGCTGGCGCCCTACGCTCCGGAGACCAGCCCGGAGACGGCGGCGCGCAGCGCGGCCGAGTCCCGGGAGGCGGCCGCGGAGGGTCCGGCGGCCCGGGAGCTGGCGCGGGAGCATTTCCGGGCGGGCGCGCACGTGCTGCGCAACTCGCTGCAGGAGTCGGTGTCGGAGTCCATGTCCTCGCTGCACGACGCGATCCAGCGGCACCGGCCGGAGTCGGTGAGCGCGCTGCTGACGTCGATCCGGGAGTCCACCGACACCCTGGGGCTGACGAGTTCGGGGAAGCACCGGAATCGGCGGCCGACCGCCGCGATCATCGGCGTGGCCGCGGGCGTGCTCGTGCTGCTCGCCGTGGTGCTGTGGGCGCTGCTGTTCCGGTGACGGAGGCGGCCGCGTGGCCGCCCCAGGGCGGGTGAACGGCGTGAAGGCGCGGGGGTGTCCCCGCGCCTTCGTCCGTGTGGGGCCGGCGAGATTCGAACTCGCACTGTCACGAACCTAAATCGTGTGCCTCCTGCCGTTGGGCTACGGCCCCTGGGCGGTCCCGCCCGGACGTCTCCAGAGCGTGGCAGCACCGGCGGGGGAACGCAAGTTCCGCCGTTCCGGGCCGGCCGGCGCCCCATCCTAGCGGGTCGGGTCTCCGCGAAGCCGGGACGCGCCGGCCGGGCCGGGCAGTGCGGGTGCCCGGCCCGGTGCGATCACAGCCCGAGTTCGCGCCTGATCCGGTCGACGTGCCCGGTGGCCTTCACGTTGTAGAAGGCGCGGCGTACGGTGCCGTCGGCGCCGATCACGATGGTGGACCGGATGACGCCCTGCACGATCCGGCCGTAGTTCTTCTTCTCCCCGTAGGCGCCGTAGGCGGTGAGCACCTTGCGGTCGGGGTCGCTGAGCAGCGGGAAGGTGAGTCCTTCCTTGTCGCGGAAGGCGGCGAGCTTGTCGACGGGGTCGGGGGAGACGCCGAGCACCGTGATGCCCGCGCCCTGGAACGCGTGCAGGTTGTCGCGGAAGTCGCAGGCCTGCGTCGTGCACCCGGGGGTCATGGCGGCCGGGTAGAAGTACAGCACGACGCTGTCACCGGCGGCGGCGAGGACCTGCCGCAGCGCGACGGGCTTGCCGTCGGCGTCGTCGAGGGTGAACTCGGGGGCGGTGTCGCCCGGCTGCAGCCGGGCGGTGGACTCGCTCACGTTCTTTTACCTTTCCGGTATCGGCGGGCTTCGGCGAGGCGTCCCGCCTGCGCACGAAGTCCCAGCTTATTGTGGGTTCTGCCCGGAATCTGAGTGGCCGGGACAACCTGATCCGCGGGTGCGGCGTCCAACTGCCACCAGACGAGCACGTCGCCGTGGGTTCGCTCACGGTTCACTCCGTGTTCGCCGAACCGACACGAATCGGCCTGGCGCTCCCCGAGAGCGCGTGAGGCGACCCGCATCCTCGTCTCCGAGGCCAGAGATGGCTTTTCATCCCTGGAGGCTCCGGCATGTCACGCTTCACCCTGCACGACGTCAGAGAACAGACGTACAAGCCTCGCGACTCCTGGTGGACCGTGCTGTTGGTGGATCCACTGGCCGCGCGGCTGGTGCGGTTCACGGCGAACCGGACGTCCATCACCCCGAATCAGCTGACGATCGCCGCCCTGGTGCTGGGCGGTGGCGCCGCCGGCTGCTTCGCGATGGCGGAGCCGGTGTGGCTGGTGGCCGGTGCGTTGCTGTTCCATCTCAGCTTCGTGCTGGACTGCATGGACGGCAAGATCGCCCGCCTGAAGGGCAACGGCTCGGTGTTCGGCAGCTGGCTGGACTACGTGTTCGACCGGCTGCGGGTGCTGGTCTGCGCGGTCGCGCTGATGGGCGGCCAGTTCGCGGCGACCGGCGACCAGATATTCGTCTGGTTCGCCATGGCGATCGTGTTCACCGACATGTTCCGGTACCTGAACTCGCCGCAGATGGCCAAGGTGCGCCGCAGCATGCGCCGCAATCTGACCCGGGCGATCCGTGAGGCGGACGCGGTGGAGGCGGCCGTGGGCGGCGGGCGCAGTGAGCGGGCGGCGTCGGCGATGGCGGCCGGCGACCGGCTCAGCCGCAGCCTGTCCGCCGACCAGCAGCTGGACGAGGTGGTGGAGCTGCGGCCGCGTGCGGCCGAGGACGTGGTTCGGCCGGAAGCGGACTCCGCGCCGGCGGCCGTGGTTCCGGGACCGCGGGCCACGGTGCCGGTGGTCGACGAGGCGGCGCTCGCCGCCGCCGAGGCCGAGGACGAGGCCGACGGGGACGAGGCCGACGGTGCGGAGACGGGCAAGGAGGCCCCGACCGCGGGCCGCCGGGCCCGCGAGGTGCAGGCCACCGAATTGCAGCGCCGGTTCCACACCTACTTCCCGTGGTACATCCGGTTCCGGGACGCGCTGCGGGCGCGCCGGATCCGGCCGCACCTGGTCAGCGGGATCGAGTTCCAGATGGGGACGTTCATCGTGGCGCCGCTCGCCGGGGCGGTGACCGGTTCTCCCTGGGTGATGCTGGCGGCGATCGCGGTGTCCGGCGCGCTGATGCTCACGTTCGAGCTGCTGCTGATCTACAAGCTGTGGCTGTCCACCCGCGAGTACACGCGGGTGCTGGCCGGGATCCAGGCGGCGGTGCCGCAGGCGGCGCCGGAGGGCCGGCCGGCGGACGCGGCCGAGGAGGCCGGGGAGGTGCCGGCCACGGCGGCGCGTCCGGCCGCGGGTGCGGCCTCCGGGTCGGAGCCGGTCACGATCGCGGAACGAAACGGCGTCGCCTCGCGGGGGTGATCGGCGGATCCGGCGCGGAGGGAGGGCCCGCCGCGCCGCTGGGCGTGCGGAAACGGCGGTCGCCCGAACGCGCCGTTGGCCGGGGCGGCGCGCGGCTTACCGGTTCATCACCTATTGTTGACCAAGTTCATGCGGGCGGATCGGGAGCGTGACCCGCGTCCTGCCGGACGACCGCCCCGCTGGGCCGGAGCACACCCTCGCTTCGTCTTTGGGAGTTCAGCAGCGATGGCCGGTTTCACCCTGGAAGAGGTCAGAGAGCGCACCTGCAAGGCGCGTGACTCCTGGTGGACGGTGTGGGCCGTCGATCCGCTGGCGCTGCGACTGGTCCGGATCACGGCCGCGCGCACCTCGGTCACCCCCGACCAGCTGACCGTCGCGGCGCTGCTGTTCGGCCTGGGCGCGGCGGCCTGCTTCGCGATGGGGTCGTGGCCGTTCCTGCTGTGCGGTGCGGTGCTGTACTACCTGTGCTTCCTGCTGGACTGCATGGACGGCAAGCTGGCGCGGCTCACCGACCGCGAGACGCTGTTCGGCTCGTGGATGGACTACGTCTTCGACCGGTTCCGGGTGCTGGTGTGCGCCATCGCGCTGATGGGCGGGCAGTACGTGCTCACCGGCGAGGTGGTGTTCGTGTGGCTGGCGCTGGCGGTGGTCTTCTGCGACATGCTGCGCTACCTCAACGCGCTGCAGGTGTACAAGACCCGCCGGGAGATGCGTTCGCACATCGCCGGAGCGCTGGAGCGCGCGCGGGCGACGCTGTCGATGCTGGAACCGGCCGAGCCGGGCGGGCAGCCGATGAGCGACACGGGCGAGCAGGCGGTGCTGCGGCACGGCATCTCGGTGCTGGAGCAGATCCTGCGGACCCAGACCGAGCGGGAGCACCGGTACGACCGCGAGGCCGGCAAGGAGCCGGACGTGCGGCTGCCCAGGATCGATCTGCACCAGGAGTTCCGGACCCGCTTCCCGTGGTACCAGCGCATCTGGGACTTCCTGCGTGCGCGGCGGATCCGCACCCACGTGGTGAGCGGCATCGAGTTCCAGATGGCCGTGTTCATCCTGGCCCCGGTGGCGGGAGCGGCGGTGTCGGGCACCGCGATCGTCTGGATCACCGTGATCGTGGGGGCTCTGCTCCTCGCGTTCGAAATCGCGATCGTCTATAAACTGTGGTTGTCCACGCGGGATTTCTTCCGGGTTGTGGACGGTATCGATGGCGCGTTGAGGCTCACGCGCTCGCCTGACGACGAGGCCGGCGCGGAATCGGCCGCCGGCTCCGCACGGGCGACTCTGCGGCAGTAGCGGAAGGAAGCGGCTTTATGGAGGGACGCGACCCCGCCAGGGCGCGCCGTGATCCGGCCAGTTTGCAGGCCGAGATCGAGCGGACTCAGGCCAGGCTGGTGTCGAGTATGGACGCGATCGCCGACCGCACGAATCCCAGGAACGCGGCTCGCCGCGGGCTGCGGCAGTTGCGCGACGCCGGCGGCCACCTCGTGGAGGAGGCGCGCACGCTGGTGACGGGCGGCGCCGTGCGGCTGGACTCCGAGGTCGTCGAGCCGCCGGAGGGCAGCGTCCGGTTGAAGCACGACGACGAGGTGGTGTCCACGTACAGCGCGCGGCGGTCGCTGCCGCCGGAGGCCGTGGCGGTCGGTGTGGGCGTCGGTGTCGTGGTGGCGGTCGGCTTGGTGGTGCTCTGGCGGCGGCGTCGCCGGCGCTGACCGGGACGTCCGCCGAACGTGCGCGGAGGGCATCAGGCGCGGAGGCCGCGCCCGATGCCCTCCGGCGTGTCCGGGGCCGGGGCGCCGGATGGCGGGGCGGGAACGGGTCACAGGAAGGCGCGGCCCTCGCCGCGGTAGGTGGGCACGGTGGCCGCCAGCCGTGCGCCGTCGATGAGGTGCAGTTCGGTGAAGCGTTCGCACAGCTCGCCGGCCTTGGCGTGCCGCATCCACACCCGGTCTCCGACGGCGAGGGTGTCGGCCGCCGCCCCGCGCAGTGGGGTCTGGGTCTCGCCGGCGCCCTCGGTGGGGCTGTAGCGGAGTCCGTGCGGTAGGTGGGGCTGGGGGAGCCGGTCGGGTCCGGGGGCGCCGGAGGCGGGGTAGCCGCCGCCGAGCGCGGTGGCGACGGACGGGCCGGGGCGGCGCACGATCGGCAGCGCGAAGAGGGCGGCGGGCCGTCCGGTGAACGCGCGGTAGTCGTCGAAGAGCCGTGGGTGGTACAGCCCGGAGCCGGCGGCGACTTCAGTGATCGCGCGTTCCCGTGCGGTCAGGTGCAGGCTGCCGGTGCCGCCGCCGTTGACGAACCGGAGGTCGGCGACCTGGCGGACGGCGTCGACGATGGCGGCGCGGCGGCGGGCGAGTTCGGTGGCGGAGCGCCGCTGTGTCCAGCGGACCACCCGGCCATAAAGCGGCCGGCCGGCGGGAGCGTCGCCGATTCCGGCGATCTGCGCCTCGTACGCCATGACGCCGTCCAGTCGCAGTTGAGGGCGGCGGGTGATCTCGCGGGCGAGCGCGGCGGCCTGGGCGGGGGTGCGGATGGGGGAGCGCAGGGCGCCGAGCCGCAGCCGGGGGCCGAGGGGCTGCCAGCTGGTGTCGATGTCGAGGCACACCCGGATGGGGCGGGCCGGGTCGGGGGCGGCGGCGGTGATGAGGTCGAGGTGGGCGACGTCGTCGACCATGAGGGTGATGGCGTCGAGGGCGCGGGGGTCGGCGGCGAGTGCGGCGAGGGCGCGGGTGTCGACGGTGGGGTAGCCGACGAGGATGTCGTCGCTGACCGGCGCGGGTGCGGCGTCGTCGGGGTCGCGGCCGGCCAGCCACAGGGCTTCGGGGAGGGTGAGGGCGAGGATGCCGGCGAATCCGGGCCGGGCGAGGACGTCGCGGAGCAGGTGCCGGCAGCGGACGGACTTGCTGGCGACCCGGACGGGGGTGCCGGCGGCGCGGCGGACGAGATCGGCGGCGTTGGCGTGGAAGGCGGGGAGGTCGACGATCGCGAAGGGAGGGTGCAGCCCGGCGGTCGCCGCGTCGTAGCGGTCGCGAACGGTCGTCATGTGGGGACCATCCCACATTTCGTGAAGATTATTCATATTCTCTGGAGTCGGCGCGCTCCGCGGATGCCGGTTCCAGGGCGCCGACCCCGCTAACCTGGGGTGGAGTCCGACCCGGTGCCGAAACGCTGGAGTGCCCTGCGCCATGAGTGATCGCGAGTACGTGCTGACGCTGTCCTGCCCCGACGGCCGCGGGATCGTCGCCGCGGTCGCCACCCTGCTCGCCGGGCACGGTTGCAACATCACCGAGAGCCAGCAGTACGGCGACGCCTACACGGGGCGCTTCTTCATGCGCGTCCAGTTCGCCGTGGCGGCGTCGGCGGGCGAGGACGAGCTGCGCGCCGCGTTCGCGGGGCTGGCCGCCGACTTCGGCATGGACTGGGGGCTGTGGCGGCGCGACGTCCGGCCGCGCACCCTGGTGATGGTCTCCCGGTTCGGGCACTGCCTCAACGACCTGCTGTACCGGCGGCGCAGCGGGCTGCTCGACGCGGAGATCGTCGCGGTGGTGTCCAACCACCCCGATCTGGAGTTCCTCGCCCGCTCCTACGAGCTGGACTTCCACCACCTGCCGATCACGCCCGAGACCAAGCCGGTCCAGGAGGCCCGCCTGCTGGAGCTGGTGGAGTCCTATGACGTGGAGCTCGTGGTCCTCGCCCGGTACATGCAGGTGCTCTCCGAGGACCTGTGCGGCAAGATGTCCGGCCGCATCATCAACATCCACCACTCGTTCCTGCCGAGCTTCAAGGGCGCCCGCCCCTACCACCAGGCGCACGCGCGCGGGGTGAAGCTCATCGGGGCGACGGCGCACTACGTCACCGCCGACCTCGACGAGGGGCCCATCATCGAGCAGGAGGTGGCGCGCGTGGACCACACCGAGAGCCCGGAGCAGCTGGCCGCGGTCGGCCGCGACCTGGAATCGCAGGCGCTGTCGCGCGCCGTGAACTGGCACGCGCAGCGCCGGGTGCTGCTCAACGGCGCGAAGACGGTGGTGTTCCGCTAGCGCGCGCCGCGCCGTGCGGCCGTGGCGCGCACCGCGCGCCGACGGTCGACTACGGTGAGTAGCGTCGCGGGAGCGGTTCGCGCTGCCGAGCGGGTACCGGTGGGGAGGATCGGAGGGGCATGACGACGCTGGAGAACACGGTGTGCCGGCCGGCACCCGATGACACGGCCGAGGCCGCCGTCCGGTCGCGTCCCTCCTGGCCGTCGCTGCTCGGCGGTGCGCTGCTCGTGCTGGTCGCGGTGCTGGCCGCCGGTGAGGTGATCGCCGCTCTCATGGGTCTGCCGCCGCGGTCCGCGGCGGACGCCGACCCGGCGGACTTCGCGGGCGAGGCCCGGTGGCAGGACCCCGTGGTGCGGCTCTCCTCCTGGATCCTCGCGCTGATGGGGCTGGCGCCGATCGTGCTCGCGCTGGGCTCCGGCCTGCGCCGCCGGTGGGCGGCGGCACGGCGGCACCGCCGCCCGGCCCGGGCCGACTGACCGGACCCCGCGCGGCGATCCGGCCTAGCCGAGCAGCAGCTCCAGCACGGCGTCGGTGTCGGAGAGGTCGGTGAGCACGGTGGCCGCTCCGGCGTCCCGCAGGGCGGCCGCGTCGCTGAGGCCGGTGGCCACGGCGACGATCCGGGCCCCGCCCTCGACCGCCGCGCGCACGTCGTTGGGGCTGTCGCCCACCAGCACGGTGGTGTCGGGCGTGAACGCCACCCCGGTGGCGTCGTAGACCCGCCGCCGCGCCACCCCTACCAGCTCGGGACGGTCCGGATGGTCGTCGCCGTAACCGCCCACCGCCGCCTCGACGAGGTGGTCGAGCCCGAATACCCGGAGTTTGTGCTCGGCGTTGTGCCGGCTGTTGCCGGTGAGCAGCGAGGACACGATGTCGGGAGCGGCCGCACAGCGCTCCAGGATCTCCCGGGCCCCGGGAAGCACCCGGCCGTGCTCCCGCATCTCGGCACCGCGCGCGGCGAACTCCGCCTCGTTGATCTCCTGGAACCGGGCGAAGTCGCCGTCACGCTCGGAGAGGCCGTTGGCCGCCAGGGTCTCCCTGAACCACTGCCACTCGGTCCGGCCCGGGCCTCTGGTGGCGACGTGGTCGCTGAGTCCGCTGAACCGGGCGAACGCGGTCGAGAACACCTCGAACCCGAATCCGTCGACGTCCAGCAGCGTCTTGTCGATGTCCCACAGCACCAGCCGTTGTCCCACGCAGGTCCTCCCTGATCGTCGTGCCCCCACGGTAGCCGAAGGGGCTGGACGATCCCGGGGTGTTCTGCGGGAACCTCGGATTTGCCACCTGCGGGACATCACCGTTGCCGCGTCTGGTCATGCGGCCTCACAGGTCGTCGGGAAGCACGCGGAATGCCTTGTGTGGTGTCAAAGGGCGCACGGCTCGGAAATCACGGCGATCCAGCGTCAGCACGGCATCGGTTCGGTACTCGGCCGCCAGAGCCACGTTCACCGCATCCGCCAGGTCTAGGCCAAGGTCAACATACCGCTGCTGAACGGCCTGGGCCGTGTCGAGAATTCCGGTGTCGACGTCCGGAACCTGGAACCGTAGCCGGCGGACCTCCGCGAGGATGAACGCGATCAGGCGGGTCCGGGCGACGGAACCGAATCTTGCCTTGGCCATGTGGTCGATTTCCGCCAGGACCAGAGGGGAAATGACCACGGTCCCGGCCTCGCGCATAACTCTTTGGCAGTCGGTGGCTTCGGCGGAGTTCCGGTCGGAAGCGGCGATGATTCCGGAGGTATCGGCGATCACGATCACCTGTCGTCGGCTCCCTCGGCGACCGCCCGCGTAACCGTCTCGCTGGACACCATCTCACCGCTGCCGTTGAACATGGGCCAGTCGAGCGGCTCGTCCCATACCCGGTTAGCCATGGCGGCCAAGTGGATCCCCTCGCGGATGATCTCCGCTTCCGGAATGCCGCGGCGTTGAGCGGCTTCCCTGATGAGGGCAAGGTCGTCCGGATCGGCGTAGACGTTCGTTCTCCTCATGGTCATGTACCAATGCTAGTACATGTACTGCTGCGAGGTGATCAGCACTCGATGACGTTCACCGCCAGCCCGCCCCGGCTGGTCTCCTTGTACTTGTCGTGCATGTCGCGTCCGGTGTCCCGCATGGTCTTGATGACCTTGTCCAGGGACACGAAGTGGCTGCCGTCCCCGCGCAGCGCGATGCGGGCCGCGCTGATCGCCTTGACCGACGCCAGGGCGTTGCGTTCGATGCACGGCACTTGCACCAGGCCGCCGATCGGGTCGCAGGTCAGGCCGAGGTTGTGCTCCATCGCGATCTCGGCGGCGTTCTCCACCTGGGCCGGGGTGCCGCCCAGGACCTCGGCGAATCCGGCGGCGGCCATCGAGGACGCCGAGCCGACCTCCCCCTGGCAGCCCACCTCGGCGCCCGAGATGGACGCGTTCTGCTTGAACAGGATGCCGATGGCGCCCGCCGTCAGCAGGAACCGCACGACTCCGTCCTCGTCGGCGCCCGGGGTGAAGTGCCGGTAGTAGTGCAGCACGGCGGGCACGATCCCGGCGGCGCCATTGGTGGGTGCGGTCACCACCCGGCCGCCGGCCGCGTTCTCCTCGTTGACGGCGAGGGCGTACAGCGTCACCCAGTCGGCGCCGCGCATCGGGTCGCCGCCCGCGGACTCGGGCGGCGGGGCCGCCAGGCCGGTGTCGTCGCAGCGTCCGCCGAGCTGCCGGTACAGCCGGTGCGCGCGCCGGGGGACCCGCAGGCCGCCGGGCAGTGTCCCCTCGGTGGTGACGCCGCGCCGGACGCACTGCCGCATCACCCGCCAGATCTCCAGCAGCTCGGCGCGGACCTGTGCGGGGGAGCGGCCGAACGCGCGCTCGTTGGCGAGCATCAGGGCGCTGATCGACATGCCGGTCTCGCGGCACAGGCCGAGCAGTTCGGCGGCCGTGCCGAACGGGTAGGGCAGCGCGGTGTCGTCCGGCTTGATCCGGTCGGCGCCCGCGGCCTGCTCGTCCACCACGAAGCCGCCGCCCACCGAGTAGTACACCCGGGAGCGCAGTTCCGTGCCGTCGGCGTCGTGCGCGGTGAACCGCATCCCGTTGGGGTGGCCGGGCAGCGTCTCGCGGCGGCGGAAGTCGACGTTCTCCCGCGGCGTGAACGCGATCTCGTGCTCACCGCCCAGCGCTAGCCGGCCGTGGTCGGTGACATCCGCGAGCAGTTTCGGGACCGCCTCCACGTCGACGTCCTCGGGGGTCTCGCCGAGCAGGCCGAGGATCACGGCGGTGTCGCTGCCGTGCCCCTTGCCGGTGAGGGCGAGCGAGCCGTACAGCTCGGCGCGCACTCCGGCGACCCGCGGCAGCAGTCCGGCCTCGCGGAGCCCGGCCGTGAACGTCCGGGCGGCCTTCATCGGCCCGACGGTGTGCGAACTGGAGGGGCCGATCCCCACCTTGAACAGGTCGAACACACTGATGGCCATGGGTCCTGCCAACTCCTGCGGTTCGGGGGCCGGGCGGACGGGCGGCCGGAGGTCCGGCCGCCCGCCGGGTCAGCTCAGCCCGGGGTACAGCGGATGCTTGCGGGTCAGGGCGGTGACGCGGTTCCGCAGCGCGGAGGCGTCGTGGTCGGGCTGCAGCGCGGCGGCGATGATGTCGGCCACCTCGGTGAAGTCGTCCTCGTCGAAGCCGCGCGTGGCCAGGGCCGGGGTGCCGATGCGCAGACCCGAGGTGACCATGGGCGGCCGCGGGTCGTTCGGCACGGCGTTACGGTTGACCGTGATGCCGATCTCGTGCAGCCGGTCCTCGGCCTGCCGGCCGTCCAGCCGGGACTCGCGCAGGTCGACCAGCACCAGGTGCACGTCGGTGCCGCCGCTGAGCACGTTCACGCCGGCCGCGACGGCGTCCGGCCGGGTCAGCCGCTCGGCGAGGATGCGGGCGCCCGCGAGCGTGCGGCGCTGCCGGTCGGCGAACTCCTCGCCGGCGGCGAGCTTGAGCGCCACCGCCTTGGCCGCGATGACGTGCTCCAGCGGGCCGCCCTGCATGCCGGGGAACACCGCCGAGTTGATCTTCTTGCCCAGCTCCTCCTTGGCGAGGATCAGCCCGCCGCGCGGCCCGCCCAGGGTCTTGTGGGTGGTGGTGGTGACGACGTCGGCGAACGGCACCGGGTTGGGGTGCAGGCCGGCGGCCACCAGACCGGCGAAGTGCGCCATGTCGACCATGAGCAGCGCGCCCGTCTGGTCGGCGATCTCGCGGAACCGGGCGAAGTCGAGCTGACGCGGGTAGGCGGACCAGCCGGCGACGATCATCTTGGGCTGGTGCTCCTTGGCGAGCGCCTCGACCTCGTCATAGTCGATGGTGCCGTCGGAGTCGCGCACGTGGTAGGCGATGGCGTTGAGGATCTTGCCGGAGTAGTTGATCCGCATGCCGTGCGTGAGGTGCCCGCCGTGCGCGAGGTCGAGGCCGAGGATGGTGTCGCCGGGCTTGAGCAGGGCGAAGTACACGGCCGTATTGGCCTGCGCCCCGGAGTGCGGCTGGACGTTGGCGTGCTCGGCGCCGAACAGCGCCTTGGCGCGGTCGATGGCGAGCTGTTCCACGACGTCGACGTGCTCGCAGCCCCCGTAGTAGCGGCGGCCCGGGTAGCCCTCGGCGTACTTGTTGGTGAGCACCGTCCCCTGGGCCTCCAGGACCGCCTGCGGGGCGAAGTTCTCCGAGGCGATCATCTCCAGGGTGTCGCGCTGCCGGGCCAGTTCGGCGCCGACGGCGACAGCGACCTCCGGGTCGAGCTCGGCCAGTGTCTGGTTGAGCGGATTGGTCTCGGCGGCCATGTCGTTAACCTTCACCTTCGGTCAGCTGCGTGTACTGCTCCGGGGTGAGCAAATCGGCTGGTTCGTCCGCGAGCTCCACCTTGAACAGCCAGCCCTGGCCGTACGGGTCGGTGCCGACCAGTTCGGGCTCCTCCACCGCTGTGCGGTTGACGTCCACCACCTCGCCGTTGACGGGTGCGTAGATCTCGCTGACCGACTTGGTGGACTCGACCTCGCCGCAGGGTTCGCCCGCCGTGACGGTCGACCCGACCTCGGGGGGCTCGACGAAGACGATGTCGCCCAGCGCCTCGGCGGCGAAGGCCGTGATGCCGATGGTGGCGACGCCCTCGTTGATGGCCACCCACTCGTGCTCGCTCGTGTAACCCAGCTCCGCGGGAACGCTCAATTCAACTCTCCAGGAGGTATTCCATTATCCAGCACGGCCGGTCAGCGCGGTGTCCGGGCTGACGACACTGATCTGCTCCGACGCCCGCGCCCGAAGCGGTGGGCCGGGGCGGACTCCGCGGTTCAGCGCTCCCGCCGGTAGAACGGAAGCTCGACCACGTCGACGGGTTCGGCGCGGCCGCGCACGTCCACGGCGAACGATCCGGCCGCGATGTCGACCCCGGCGTCGACATAGGCCACCGCGATCGGGCGGCCCAGTGTCGGAGAGGGCGCGCCGCTGGTGACGACGCCGACCGGCTGATCCTCGCGCAGCACGGTGTGCCCTTGCCGGGGGACGCGCCGACCGCGGGCGACCAACCCGACCAGGGTGCGGGCGGGGCCGCTCTCGGCGCGCTCGGCCAGGGCCCGCCGGCCGACGAAGTCACCCGGCTTGTCGAGTTTGACCACCCGGCCCAGCCCGGCCTCGTACGGGGTGACGTCGGCGGTGAGCTCGTTGCCGTACAGCGGCATGCCGGCCTCCAGCCGTAGCGTGTCGCGGGCGGACAGGCCGGCCGGCACCAGGCCGTGCGCCTGGCCGGCCGCGGTCAGCGCGTCCCACAGGGCGGTGGCGGCGGAGCCGGGGCGGACGAAGAGCTCGAAGCCGTCCTCGCCGGTGTAGCCGGTGCGGGCGAGCAGCACGGGCCGGCCGGCGACGGTGTGCCGGTACCCGGCGTAGTAGCGGATGCCGGAGAGGTCGGCGTCGGTGAGCGCCGCGAGGATGTCGGCGGCGCGCGGGCCCTGGACGGCGATCAGCGCGTACTCGGCGGATTCGTCGGCGATCTCGGTGTCGAATCCGGCGGCGCGCTCGCGCAGAGCGGCGACGACGGTGCCGGTGTTGGCGGCGTTGGCGACCACGAGGTATTCGTCGTCGGCGAGCCGGTAGACGATGAGGTCGTCGAGGACGCCGCCGTCTTCGGCGGTGATCATCGTGTAGCGGGCCCGCCCGGGCGTGACCGCGGAGAGATGGCCGACCAGGGCGTAGTCCAGGAAGGCGTCCGCCTGGGGGCCGCGGACCAGGATCTCTCCCATGTGGGACAGGTCGAACAGCCCGGCCGCCTCGCGGACCGCGCGGTGCTCGCCGGTCTCGCTGCCGTAGCGCAGCGGCATCAGCCAGCCGGCGAAGTCGACCAGTGTGGCGCCGAGCCGTTCGTGCACCTCGTACAGCGGGGTTCTACGGGGTTCGGTCGCGGCTGCGGGCGCGCTCATGGAGTCTCCTGAGAGGATGGTCGTCAATGTCGGCCGTTGGCGGTGCCATCCTCCCCCTCTGTCATCGGAGCCTGAGAGCTTCGCCACGGTGTGGCTTGCACCTTCGGCGAGGGGCGCGCGGCCCCTGCTTTCCAGAGTGGTCTCGCCCGCGCGGTCCGGTGCGCCTGAGAGGTTCTCTGGGGAGGACTTGCTCCTTCGGCGGCCCACGCTGGCTGCGCGGACGCTCTCCCGTGCGGGGTCGGCGACCGGCATCAGCGTAGCAGCGCCCGCCTCGCGGGCACAGGGGCGCGCCCGTCCGGCGCGGTCCCGCGCCCGGCGGCCGGGGAACGCCGACGGCCGCCGTCCGGTGGGACGGCGGCCGTGGAGTGCGGTGGTTCGGGGCCCGTCAGCGGGCGGTCTTGCGGCGCTGGCGGACCGCCTCGGCGAGGCCGGCCAGGACGCTCTCGGTGGTCTCCCAGCCCATGCAGGCGTCGGTGATGCTCTGGCCGTAGGCGAGCCGGGCCGGGTCACCGAGCCGCTGGGCGCCCTCCAGCAGGAAGCTCTCCAGCATCACGCCGATGATGCCGTGCTCGCCCGCGGACACCTGCGCGGCGATGGCCTCGGCGACGGCCGGCTGGCGGCGGTGGTCCTTGCCGCTGTTGGCGTGGCTGGCGTCGATCATCAGCCGGCGGGGCAGCCCGGCGGCCTCGATGACGTCGAGCGCGCTCTGGACGCTGTCGGCGTCGAAGTTGGGGCCGGACCGGCCGCCGCGCAGGATCACGTGGCAGTCGGGGTTGCCCGAGGTGGTCACGACCGCGCCGGCGCCGGCCGGGTCGACGCCGAAGAAGGTGTGCGCGGCGGCGGACGCGCCGCACGCGTCGACGGCGACCTGCACGTCGCCGTCGGTGCCGTTCTTGAAGCCGACCGGCATGCTCAGTCCGCTGCCGAGCTGGCGGTGCACCTGGCTCTCGGTGGTCCGGGCCCCGATGGCGCCCCAGGCGACCGCGTCGGCGATGTACTGCGGTGTGATGGGATCGAGGAACTCGGTGCCCGCCGGGACGCCGAGCGAGCCGATGTCCAGCAGCAGCTTGCGGGCGGTGCGCAGGCCGCGGTGCACGTCGTAGCTCTCGTCCAGGCCGGGGTCGTTGATGAGGCCCTTCCACCCGAGGGTGGTGCGCGGCTTTTCGAAGTACACCCGCATGACCACCCGGAGTTCGTCCTCGACGGCCGGGGTGAGCGCCTTGAGACGCTCGGCGTACTCCAGCGCGGCGGCGGGGTCGTGCACCGAGCACGGCCCGACGATCACGAGCAGCCGGTCGTCGTCGCCGTCGAGGACCCGCTTGACCTCGTTGCGGGCATCCTCGACGAGGGCGGCGCGCTCCGGCCCCATGGGCAGTTCGGCGAGGACGTCCGCGGGGGCGACCAGCGGCTGGTAGCTGACGACGCGGGTGTCATTGGTACTTGACATGTGTTCCTTTTCCCTCCCCAGGCACCCCCAACACCCTAACGTCCCCGCTCAGCGGCCGGGGCCGCGGCCGGGGCGGCGGAACCGGTCCGCTAGCGCTCCTTGAGCCCCGGGAAGTCCTCCTCCCAGTACTCGCCCGGGTTGCGCGCGCCGTCGGTGACGGGTCCGCGGGCGTCCTCCAGCCCGCGCAGCTGGACGCGGCGGATCTTGCCGGAGACCGTCTTGGGCAGCTCGGCGAACTCCAGGCGCCGCACGCGCTTGTAGGGGGCGAGCCGTTCGCGGGCGTGCGCGAGGATGGAGCGGGCCAGGTCGGGGCCGGGGGCCGCGCCCGCGGCGAGCGCGACGTAGGCCTTGGGCACCGCGAGCCGGACCGGGTCGGGGGAGGGCACCACCGCGGCCTCGGCGACCGCCTCGTGCTGGATGAGGACGCTCTCCAGTTCGAACGGGGAGATCCGGTAATCCGACGCCTTGAAGACGTCGTCGGCCCGGCCGATGTAGGTGATGCGGCCGTCGCCGTCGCGGGCCGCGATGTCGCCGGTGTGGTAGCGCCCGTTGCGCACCGCCTGAGCGGTGCGGTCGTCGCTGTCGCCGTACCCGGTCGTCACGCCCACCGGCCGGTCGGCGAGGTCCACGCACAGCTCGCCCTGCTCGGCGGGCTCCCCGGTGACGGGATCCTCCAGCACCACGGTGTAGCCGGGCAGCGGCCGGCCCATCGAGCCGGGCCGCACCTCCGTCCCGGGCGGGTTGCCGACGAGCGCGGTGGTCTCGGTCTGCCCGAACCCGTCGCGGACCGTGAGGCCCCAGGCCCGCCGGACCTGCTCGATGACCTCGGGGTTCAGCGGCTCTCCGGCGGCCAGGGCCTCCCGGATCGGGACCCGCCACGCGCCCAGGTCGGCCTGGATGAGCATCCGCCACACGGTGGGCGGCGCGCAGAAGGTGTCGACGCCGCACCGCACGATCGCCGCCAGCAGCCGGGTGGCGTCGAACCGGCTCTGGTCGACCACCAGCACGGTGGCCTGGGCGTTCCACGGCGCGAACACGTTGCTCCACGCGTGCTTGGCCCAGCCGGGGGAGGAGATGTTGAGGTGCACGTCGCCGGGCTGGACGCCGATCCAGTACATCGTGGACAGGTGCCCGATCGGGTAGGACGCGTGGGTGTGCCGCACCAGCTTGGGTGTGGCGGTGGTGCCGGACGTGAAGTAGAGCAGCAGCTCATCGTCGGCGCGCGTGGGGCCGTCGGGCTCGAACTCCGCCCCGGCGTGCGCGGAGTCGGCGTAGCTCAGCCACCCGGCGACCTGGCCGACCGAGATGCGGGTCCAGTGGCCGCCGATCCGCGCGAACTTGCCGGTCTCGGCGGCGTCCGCGATCACGTGCGCGACCCGGCCGCGTTCGATCCGGTCGGCGAGGTCGGTCTCGGCCAGCAGGGGCGTCGCGGGGATGAGCACCGCGCCCAGCCGGATCGCGGCCAGCGTGGTCTCCCAGAGTTCGGCCCGGTTGCCGAGCATCACCAGCACCCGGTCGCCGCGGTGCACGCCCTGGGCGCGCAGCCAGTTGGCGACCTGGCGGGAGCGGCGGGACAGTTCGGCGTAGCTCAGCCGCGTCTCGGTGCCGTCGTCGTCGATCACCCACAGCGCGCAGCGGTCGGGGTGCTGGCCGGCGGCGACGTCGAAGTGGTCCTGCGCCCAGTTGAACGGGTCGGGGCGCGGCCAGGTGAACGCCTGCCGGGCGGCCTCCGGATCGGTCCGGTGACGGAGCAGCAGGTCCCGGGCGGCCCGGAACGTTTCGGTGGCCGGCTGGGACATGGTGCCCTCCCCGCGCGCAGGCTGTGACTGGAGTCACTGTAGCGGAGCGCGGTGTGCCCGTCACTATGCGGTGCGGTGACCGCGACGCCGGTTCGGGCGCGCGCGGCGCGGCCGGGCCCGCCGACCGGGCCGGTCGCGGGTATGCCGGACCGACCGTTCACGGGGCGCCGCACGTCTAGGATTGGGCCGATGGACGAGTTGCGCGGCGGTCACGCCTCCCGGTCCTTCGGTGCGCTGCCCATCCGTTCCCGAGGCCACTCCCAGCGGGGCGCCGGCTCATCGCCCGCGACTCCGCGCCTCTCGGCGGGACGGTATCCGGGGCGCGGCCGGAACCCGCGCACGCGTTCCCGGGGCGGACGCCGTCCTCCTCCACCGCCGGCGGCGAGACGTCCACCGTCGCGCACGTGACCCCCTCCCACGTCGCCGCGGCTCCGCCCGGGGCCCGGCGCCCCGGCTTCCCGGTCCGCTGGACCGGCCGATCCCCCGCCGCTTCGGTCTCCGGACGCGTGTGGCCCCAGCACGACAACCACCTCGTTCTAGAAGGGCGCTCTCCATGCGCACGCTGTATCCGCCCATCGAGCCCTATGACAGCGGGATGCTCGATGTCGGCGACGGGAACCGCGTCTACTGGGAACTGTGCGGTAACCCGACCGGTAAGCCGGTGGTGTTCCTGCACGGCGGGCCCGGGGCGGGCTGCACCCCGGACCACCGCCGGCTGTTCGATCCGGCGCGGTACCGCATCCTGCTGTTCGACCAGCGCAACAGCGGGCGCAGCACCCCGCACGCCAGCCGCATGGAGACCGAGCTGCACACGAACACCACGTGGAACCTGGTGGCCGACATCGAGCGGCTGCGCCGGATGGTGGGGGTGGAACGCTGGCAGGTCTTCGGCGGGTCGTGGGGCAGCGCGCTGGCGCTCGCCTACGCCGAGGAGCACCCCGAGCGGGTCAGCGAGCTGATCCTGCGGGGCATCTTCACGCTGCGCAACGAGGAGCTGCGCTGGTTCTACCAGAACGGCGCCTCGTTCCTGTTCCCCGGCGAGTGGGAGGCCTACCTGGCGCCGATCCCGGAGGAGGAGCGCGACGACCTCATCGGCGCCTACTCGGAGCGGCTGAACTCCCCGGACCCGGCGGTGCGGCTGGCGGCGGCGCAGGCGTGGAGCGTGTGGGAGGGGTCCACGATCTCGCTGCGGCCGAACGAGCGGATGCGCTCGGACTTCGCCGAGCCGGCCTACGCGCTGGCGTTCGCCCGCATCGAGAACCACTTCTTCGTGCACGGCGGGTTCCTGAGCCCGGGGCAGCTCATCGAGAACGCCGGGAAGCTGCGCTCCATCCCGGGCGTCATCGTCCAGGGGCGCTATGACGTGTGCACCCCGCCCAAGACGGCCTTCGACCTGCACCGGGCGTGGCCGGAGGCGGAGTTCCACCTGGTCGACGACGCCGGGCACGCCTACAACGAGCCCGGCATCCTGCACCACCTCATCGAGGCGACGGACCGGTTCGCTTCTCAGTGACCGGTGGGGACGCCGGCGGACCGCGCCGGCGTCCCGGCACGGGGATAGGCTCGCGGTGACACCGCGACGAGTGAGATGGGACACGCGATGCGAGTGAACGTCGACTTCGACCGCTGCGAGAGCAACGCCGTCTGCATGGGCATCGTCCCCGAGGTGTTCGAGGTGCGTGACGACGACTTCCTCTACGTACTTCAGGAGGAACCGTCGGAGGAGTGGCGGGACCGGGTGGAGGAGGCCGCCCGGATGTGCCCCAAACAGGCCATCGAGATCGAAGGCTGACCGCCACGCCCTTCCGCCCTGGCGGTGGGGGGTGCGACTAGGCGCGCCGGGGGAGCCGGCCGGCCGCGGCGGCCAGCCGCGCCAGTGTGGTGCTCATGGCCGGGGCCATCCGCCGCGAGCCGTCGAGGTCCGCGTGCGCCGCCGGGGTGGCGATGATGCCGAACACGACCGGCGCGGCGGCCGGGATGACGCGCGAGACCGACACCGATGTCCGTCGTGGCATGGAAGTTCCTCCGGCCACTGCGGTCACGCGGGGCGCTGCCGGCCGGCGGCGGCGAGGGCCTGCTCCCACGTGGTGGACTCCACGAGCAACGGACGGTACCGCATGACCTTGGCGGTGGATCGCAGCCCCAGTACGCCGACGAGCATCCCGGCGCGGCCGAAGAACGCCACGAACTTGCGGTCCTGCGGCGAGCCGTGCACGAACTCCACGGTGTCGGCCGGGGCGGCCTGGCCGATCAACTGCACCTTCATGCCGTACTGGTCGGACCAGAAGTACGGGACGGGGGCGTAGGTCTCGCGGCGGCCGTCGCCGGCGAGCAGGTTGCGGGCGACCACCGACGCCTGCTCCCCGGCGTTCGTCCAGTGCTCCAGCCGCAGCCGGCCGCCGTAGCGCGGGTGCGGCCAGTTGGCGAGGTCGCCGGCCGCGTAGACGCCGGGCACGGTCGTCTCACAGTGGGCGTCGAGCAGCACGCCACCGGCGCCGCCGGCGAGTTCGACGCCGGATCCCGCGAGCCAGTCGGTGTTCAGCCGCACGCCCAGCCCCGCCACCACCATGGGGGTCTCCACCGCGCTGCCGTCGGCGAGCCGGACGCGCGTCACCCGGCCGTCGCTGCCTTCGAAGCCGGTCACTCCGACCCCGAGGCGGACGTCCACGCCATTGTCGCGGTGCAGTTCGGTGAGCACCGCGCCCACCCGCGGGTCGACCACCCGGGTCATCGGGGTCGGCGCGGCCTCGATGAGGGTGACGTCCAGGCCGAGGGTGCGCGCGCTCGCCGCGACCTCGGCGCCGATGAAACCGGCACCGACCACCACGACGCGGTCGACGGCCTCCAGCCCGGCCCGCACGGCTTCGGCGTCGTCGAGGGTGCGCAGCACGTGCACACCGGCGAGGCCGGTGCCGGGACGGCGGGCGGCGGCGCCGGTGGCGATGACGACGGCGTCACCGCGCACGAGCGTGCCGTCGTCGAGTTCGACCGCGCGCTCGCCGGGGAGCAGCCGTTCGGCCCGGCGACCGAGCCGAAGATCGAGGTGGAGGGCGTCGAACTCCGGTTCGTCGCGCAGCACGAGACTTCTGGGCGTGCCCTTGCCGGTGAGCAGTTCCTTGGACAGCGGCGGACGGGAGTAGGGGCGGTGATGCTCCTCGCCGACCAGCGTGACGGTGCCGTCGAACCCGGCGGCGCGCAGCGCCTCCGCGGTGCCCAGTCCCGCCATCCCGCCGCCGACGACCACGACGTCGCGCATCCGACCTCCACTCCTCGTACCGGACGGCTCCGGGTCCGGTATACCGGTGCCGCGCCGGGCGGCGGCCCGAGCCCCCGGCTATGCCAACGATGGGCGGATCGCCGGTGATTCCGGGAATCGCCGCCGGGAACGCCCCGGAGGGACGGCGGTCAGCCGGCCAGGGGCCGCACGACGCCCACCGGCTCACCGCCGCCGAGCACCGGGCGGCTCAGCAGCTCGGCCACCGGGCCGACGTCGACGCCGAGCGCGGCCAGCGCGGTCAGCGCCACCATGGTGGCGGCGCGCCCGGTGGCGTCGCCGTCGCTGATCTTCACGGCGGCCGTCTCGCCGGACGGAACGCCGATCACCACCACTCCCTCGGCGCCGCGCTTGGACACTGCGCCGGGCAGCCGGCGCATCACGAGCGTGTCCGCCAGGCCCTCCCCGGCCACGAACTCCGGGTGCGTGCGCATGGCGTCCAGGACGGCGGCCTCGTGGGAGCCGGCATCGGCGCGCGCCATCGCGCGGAGGCCGCGGGCCAGGCCGGTGAGGGACACCGCCAACTGGGGCGCGCCGCAGCCATCGACGGCGGTGTGCGCGACGGGCTCCGCGCACTTCTCCTCGACGGCGGCGCGGACCAGTGTCTGCAGCGGATGGCCGGGGTTCAGGTAGCCGGCGGTGTCCCAGCCCTGCCGAACGCAGGCGGTGAGCATCGCGGCGTGTTTGCCGGAGCAGTTCATCCGCAGCCGGTCCGGCCCGCCACCGGCGCGCAGCACGGTGTCGCGGGCCGCGCGGTCGAGCGGCCAGTCGGGCGGGCAGCGCAGCGCCTCGGGGGTGAGCCCGGCCGCGGCGAGCATGCCGCGCACCGTCGCGACGTGGGCGTCGGAGCCAGCGTGGCTGCCGGCCGCGATCGCCAGCCGCTCGCCCGTGAGTTCGGCGCCGGCGCGCAGGCAGGCGAGGGCCTGGAACGGCTTGGCCGCGGACCGCGGGAACATGGGCTCCGCCACCGGCCCGCGCGCGTAGCCGACCTCTCCGGCGGCCGTCAGACCGACGGCGGCCCCGTAGTGCACCCCCTCCCGGAATCCCGAGCGGACGACCTCGACGAGGGGAGCGTGGGCGGGCAGCGGGGTCTCGGGCATGGCGATCCTCACACGCGTCGGGGCGGTCGGCGGGGCGGGGGAAGCGGGGGAGGTACGGAGGCCGGCGATCGCGCCGTTCCGGACGTGGCCGAGCATAACCGCCGTGCCCGGCCCGGCCCGGGCCGCCCCGGAGCCGCCGTGCCCGCGCCCGCTCCGGCGGCGTCGGCCGCAGCGGGTAGGGTCGAGCGTCGGGCCCGGGAGCCGCCGCGGCGGGACACCTGGCCGACGAGCAACGACGCAGACAGGGGCGAACACGTGCGGGACGACGGCCGTGCCGGCCGGTGGGGATTCCGGATGGGGGCCTTGACCCGGACCCGGGCCGGCCGCCCGGCGCGGGATCTGGAGTACGCGGTCATCGACATGGAGACGACCGGCCTGAACCCGGCGGCCGGGGCGCGGGTCTGTGAGATCGCGGTGCTGCGGATGCGCGGCGACGGCACGGTGCTCCGCGAGTTCACCACGCTGCTCGACCCTGGAGTCCCCGTCACCGGCCGGGAGTTCCACGGCATCGGCGACAGCGACGTGGTGGGGGCGCCCACCGCCGCCGACATCGCCGGCGAGCTCGCCGCGCTGTGCGCCGGGGCGGTCATCGTGGGGCACAAGCTCGACTTCGAGGAGGGCTTTCTGGCGGCCGAGCCGGCGTTCGCCGACCGCCTTCCCGACGGCCTGCCGGGCCTGTGCACGCTACGCGCGCTGCGGTCCCAGGTCGACCTGACGCGCTACTCGCTGCCGTGGGCCAGCCACGCGCTGAACGGCCACTGGCCCACCGGCCAGCACACCGCCCTGGGCGACGCGCGGGCCTGCGCCCAGCTGCTCGCCGAACTGCTGCACAACGCCCCGGGCGAGCTCCGTTACACGGGCCCGGACCCGCTGACCGTCGCATCGCCCGTTCCGTGGCCGGCGTCCGGGGACCGGCCGCGGCTCAAGCCGCGCCGCCGGGTCGACGGGGTCAACGGATTCACCCCACGGCTGCCGGACGGCGGGCTCCGCGCCGCCCCGGCGCATCCGCTGCGGCCGTGGCCGGGGTTCTGGCGGCCCGACGAGCTCGACCCGGCCCGGTGCGGCGGGCGCTTCGATCCCGGCCAGCGGGCCGCCGCGGTCGCCGTGGTCACCCGGCGCCGCCGCCGGAGGGAGGCCGCCATGGCCGCGGTGGCGCTGACCGGTGCCGCCGCGACGGCCGCGGCCGTGGCCGCGCTCCGGCGCCGGATCCGGGGGCGCTGAGCCGCCGCCCGGCGCTGTTCCGGGGCCGGTCACAGCCCCGAGAGCGCGAGGAAGACCGCGGCGATGAGCATGCTCCCGCCGACGGCGGTCAGCGTCGCCCGCCCGGTCTCGGTCAGCCGCGCCGGCACGGCGCGGATCCGGGATGCCCGGCGGTCCGGGGCCGGCCCGGCGGTCACCCGGTACCGCTGCGGCCTCGCCGCTCGGTGCCTCTGGTCGCGCGCGCCGCCGCGCTCCCCTGCACCGCCGACGCGAAAGGGGGCTCCGCCCGGCGGCTGCGGACGCTCAGCGCCGCGCCGCGCCGCGATCCGGGGCACCCGGTTGAACAGTGCGACCGAGACGAGGGCGGCACCGACGATGATCAGCGCGAGCGACACCTTCGGCGTCCCTCCGAACGGAGAACGGGATATCGGACGGCTCCCGATTCTGCCGGAGAAACCGCCGGGGGTGTCGTGCGATGTCGGTTCTGGGCCGGTTACGGCCACTCCGTGGGACAGCGGAGCGGAAGGTGTGCTACGCCCTCCGCCCGACCGCCCGCCCGGCGGTCCCGGCGTCCACGCCCAGGGCCCGTAGCGTGAACGTGGTCACCAGGGCGTGCGCGTCGTCGAAGGACGTCTCACCGCGGGACAGCGGGACCCGCTGCGCTCCGACCAGCGCGAGCACCAGCTTCGCGGTCGCCTCGGCCGGCACCGGGTCGAACTCCCCGGCCGTCACGCCGGCCCGCAGAATCTCCACGAGCAGCTGCTGCATGGGGGCGACGTGGTCGGCGAGCGCCTGGTAGGCGTCCGGGCCGAGGCTCGCGCCCAGCTCGGCCGCGGCGGGATGCGGGTGCTGGATGATCCCCTCCAGCTGGAACCGCACGAACACCGACACCCGCTCCGCCGCGGTGGCGTCCGCGGGAAGCTCGTCCCGGTACCGGGCGACGAAGCCGGAGGTGACCTGCTCGGTGAAGGCCAGCAGCAGCGCGGGTTTGTCCGGGAAGTAGTTGTACAGCGCGGTGCGGGTGATACCGGCGGCCGCGGCGACGTCGGTCATCGAGATCTCGTCGATCCCCTGCGTACGGGTGAGGGACGCGACCGCCGTCATGATCCGTTCCCGCGTCTGGGCGCGGTGCGCGGCGATGGTCGGGGCCGAGATCTTGGGCATGGCACCTATCGTCGCACGCGGCGGGGGTCACCGGTCCGTCCTCCGGTGGCCCGCCGCCGCGCGGCCGACCTCGGCCGGCCTCGCGCACCTGCCGCGCGGGGCGGTCAGGCCACCAGGTCGGCGGGGTACCGGCGGCCGAGATCGGCCAGCACCTCGACGTTGAGCTGGTAGGCCAGCCGGGTCTCGTCGACGACGCGCCGCCGTTCGCTCTCGCCGATCGGCAGGGCGTCCAGGCGCTCGCGGTAGCCGGCCTTGAACGCGGGCAGGCTGCCCAGGGCGCCGAAGTCGTAGAAGGCGACGCCGGCTTCGGCGTCCAGCCCGTAGCTGCGGGCGGCGATCCGGCGGATGAACTGCCCGCCGGACAGGTCGCCGAGGTAGCGGGTGTAGTGGTGGGCGACGAACCCGGCGGGCCAGTCGAGCATCTGCCGGATGCGGGCGACGTAGGTGGCGGTCGGGCGGCTCGGGCGGATGGTGTGGCCCCAATGCGGGCCGTACAGCGCGGCGAGGTCGCGGCGCAGCGCCGGCACGCGGTCCAGCTCCCGGGTCACCACGGGCCCGGCGACCGGGTCGCCGGCCAGCGCCTCGGCGACCTCCTCCAGCGCCGTGTAGGCGAAGTAGTGCTGCGCGACCATGGCGGCGTAGCCCTCGCGGGACAGCCGACCGGCGAGCAGCGCCTGCGTGAAGCCCTGCCCCTCGGCGTCCTCGTGCCGGTCCCACGTCGCGGTCCGGAGCCGCTCGGAGAAGGGGGGCGCGGCCTCGTCCTCGACCGTCGTGTGCTGGTCCGCAGTCACGTCCACCCATCCCCTCGCGCCGCAGTGCCGGCCGCCGCCCGGACGCCTGGCACTTCCGTGGCGGACCGCAATTTTACTGACATCATGTCAGCAAGCCGGGTGGCACTGTCAAGGTCATTACGACACCATGTCGTGAACGCTCGCGGTGTGCGGCGTCCCGTGGCCACCGGCGAGCCGCCGCCGGACCGTGGGTGACCGGGTACGGACCCGCCGCGACGTGCCCGTTCCGCATGGGCGCCGGGGGGTATCCTGGCGACGGTGAGACGATCCCCGGATCATCCCGCCGCGTTCTCCCGCCCCCCGGAGTCGCGAGACGGGGCCCGTACTCCCGCTGGCGGTGGTGGAAGACCGGCGATTATCGTCTGAGCCGTCTCGGCACCGCGATTTCGCGGGCTGACTCAAGCCACACCGCCGGCCGCCGCGGCCGGCGGTGGGGGGATTCCGGAGCGCCGCGGACCGGCAGGGGGAGCCGAGGACGCCCGCGAGCGCGTTGTACAGGCGTCGGGGGACGACGAACACGAGGACGCCGTGGGTAGAGGCGATGTGGATACCAGGGATACCAAGGAAACGGGATACCAGTCCGTGGCAGTGACAGACTCCGCAGCCGCGAGGGCGGGACACGCGGGCCCCGCGCCCGAGGCCGCCGCGGCGGCCGACTCCCCGGGTGCCGCCGAGAGCGTGGAGATCCTGCTGATCGAGGACGATCCGCAGGACGCGTTCCTGGTGGAGGAACTGCTGGCCGACACCGCGCTCGACGCCAGCATCACGTGGGTCGAGACGCTGCGCGCCGCCCGCGACCTGCTGCCCGCCTTCCGCGGCTGCGTGCTGCTCGATCTCAACCTGCCCGACGCCGCCGGCATGGAGCTGCTGCGCGAGGTGCTCACGACGGCCGAGTCCGCGGCCGTCGTCGTGCTCACCGGCCTCAACGACGAGCACGAGGGCGCCGCCGCCGTCGCGGCCGGTGCGCAGGACTACCTGGTCAAGGGACAGGTGGACGGGTCGCTGCTGGCGCGCAGCCTGCGCTACTCGGTCGAGCGGCAGCGCTCCGACGAGAACGCGCGCCAGCTCCGCGAGGCCGAACTGTACGCCCGCGAGAACATGCGCCTGGAGCGGGGGCTGCTGCCGCAGGTGCTGCTGGACCGCTCCCCGCTGAGCCACCGCTCCTTCTACCGCCCCGGCCGCAAACGCGCCCTGGTCGGTGGTGACTTCTTCGACGCCGTCGAGAAGAACGGCACCACCCACGTCATCATCGGCGACGTCAGCGGGCACGGCCCGGACGAGGCGGCGCTGGGCGTGAACCTGCGCATCGCCTGGCGGGCGCTGGTCATGGGCGGGGTCCCCGAGGAGGAGCTGCTGCCCGCGCTGGAGGAGATCCTGCTGACCGAGCGCACCCAGGACGAGATGTACGCGACGCTGTGCCAGGCCAGCCTCGACACCGGGACCGAGACGCTGCGCATCCGGCTGTTCGGGCACCCGCCGCCGCTGGTGCTCGCGGGCGAGGACATCCACGAGGTGGCCGCCTCGCCGCGCCCGCCGCTGGGCGTCTTCCCCGACTCCGACCGCTCGGTGGACGAGTGGCCGTTCCCGCGGGGCGCCACGCTGCTGCTGTACACCGACGGCCTGGTCGACGCCTACGACGGCGCGCCTCCGGAGCGGCTGGAGGTCGGCGGGCTGTGCCGCATCCTGCGGCAGGTCCGCGACGAGGGCGCCTCGGTCGTCGACCTGCCCGAGCGCCTGGTCGACGAGGCGGAACGGCGCAACGGCGGCCCGCTGCAGGACGACGTCGCCATGCTGCTCATCACGCACGGGACGGACCCGTGAGCACCCCCCGCTCGGGCGGCGCGCCGGGGGACGGTCCGGGGTTCGGCCCCGGCCGCCGGCGCCCGCGGCGCTGGCTCCCCGAGAGCGACCGCTGGCCGCTGCGCCGCCGGGTCAGCGTCCTGCTGGCCGCGGTCGCGGTGGTGCTGGTCGCCTCGGTGGTCACCATCACGCTGAGCGCCATCCAGGCCCATGACGCCGTCCTGCGCCAGGTCGACGAACTCACCCCCGCGCAGAGCGCCGTGCAGCGGACCGTGGCCGCCTACCTCAACCAGGACAACGGGGTCCGCGGTTACGCCCTCACCCACGACGTGGAGTTCCTCTCCCCCTATCAGCAGGGGCGCTACGCGCTGGAGGAGGCGCAGCCGCAGCTGGAGGAGGTCGCCGGGACCAACGCCGCCATCGACAGCGACATCCGCGCGCTGATCGCGGCCGGTGAGGCGTGGCACCGTGACTTCGCCGAACCCACGCTCGACAAGGTCGACCGCGGTGAGGAGGTCACGGCGCAGGACTACCGGCTGGGCCGGGAGCGGTTCAACGACATGCGCAGCGCGGCCAACGTCGCCGAGGCGCACATCGACGCCGAGCTGCGCGACGCCCGTGAGGGCCAGAGCACGGCCACCCAGCAGCTCGTCGCGCTGCTCTCCCTGGTCTGCCTGGTGGTGCTCGTGCTGTGCGCGTTCCTGTGGGTGATGCTCCGGCACTGGGTGCTGCGCCCCATGGACGAGCTCGGCCGCCACCTCCAGCAGGTCTCCGACGGTTACTACGCGCACCGCATCGTGCTGCACGGCCCGCCGGAGATCCAGCAGGTCGGCCGGGACGTCGACGCCATGCGTGAGCGCATCGTGCACGACCTGCACGAGGTCGCGACCGCCCGCCGCACCCTGCAGGAGCAGTCCGAGCTCCTGGAACGCCAGACCGAGGAGCTGCGCAGGTCCAACCTGGAGCTGGAGCAGTTCGCCTACGTCGCCTCCCACGACCTGCAGGAGCCGCTGCGCAAGGTGGCCAGTTTCTGCCAGTTGCTGCAGCGCCGCTACCACGGCCGGCTGGACGAGCGGGCCGACTCCTACATCGACTTCGCGGTCGAGGGCGCCAAGCGGATGCAGACGCTGATCAACGACCTGCTGGCGTTCTCCCGGGTCGGACGCACCCGCGACTTCTCGGCGGTGGATCTCAACGCCGCGCTGGACGACGCGCTGCGCAGCCTGGACGCGGCGCTGGAGGAGGCCGAGGCGGTCGTCACCGGCGACGACCTCCCCACGGTCTCGGGGGACCGGACGCTGCTCACCCAGGTGTTCTTCAACCTGGTCGGCAACGCGGTGAAGTTCCGCGGCGACCGGCCGGCGCGGGTGCACATCAGCGTGCGCCGGGAGGGCGACGAGTGGGTGTTCTGCTGCGCGGACAACGGCATCGGGATCGAGCCGCAGTACGCTGAACGCATCTTCGTGATCTTCCAGCGGCTGCACACCCGTGACAAGTACGGGGGCACCGGGATCGGCCTGGCGATGTGCAAGAAGATCGTGGAGTTCCACGGCGGCCGCATCTGGCTGGACGCGGAGTCGGAGGAGCCAGGGACCCGCATCTGCTGGGCGCTGCCCGCGGGCCGCCCTCAGGGCGGCACCGGCCCGGCGGCCACGGAGCCCGACGTGGGAACCGGCACGCGCGACCGGTCGTTGGAGGAGCCGACGGACGGCGCGGCCGGGGCCGGGAGCGCGGAGGAGACCGGCACCGCGCCCGAGGGGACGGGCGAGGATCGGGCCGACGTCGATCGAACGAGCGTGAGCGAGGTGTGATGCCGCAGCCCATCGAGGTGCTTCTGGTCGAGGACGACCCGGGCGACGTCCTGATGACCCGGGAGGCTTTCGCCGAGCACGCGGTGGGCGACCGGCTGCACGTGGTGACCGACGGCGTGGAGGCGCTGCGCTTCCTGCGCCGCGAGGGCGAGTACGCCGGCGCCCCGCGCCCGCATCTGGTGCTGCTCGACCTGAACCTGCCGCGCAAGGACGGCCGCGAGGTGCTGGCGGAGGTCAAGCGGGACGACGAGCTCGCGCACATCCCGGTCGTCGTGCTGACGACGTCCGAGGCCGAGGAGGACGTGGTGCGCAGTTACCGGCTGCACGCCAACGCCTATGTGGCCAAGCCGGTGGACTTCGACGACTTCATCAGGGTGGTCCGGCAGATCGACGGCTTCTTCGCTGATGTCGCCCGGCTGCCGGACGAACCGGGTGCGCGATGACCGATCTCACCCGGCCGAGATCTGTGTAAATTGTCCGCTTTGGCTACCATCGCGGAACAGTGGCGTGCCGTCCACCCGGCCCGCCCGTATCCGCGACCCGCCCATCCCGACCGAGGAGCCCCCGCATGCGCCGCATCGCCGTCACCGCCGCCGGAGCCGTCGCCGCTCTGGGGCTGGCCGCCTGTGGCGCTCCCTCGGAGAACGCCGGAAGCGGCGGAGAGGAGGCGCTCATCGTGGGCGCCACCGCCGTCCCGGCCGGCGAGGTCCTGACCTTCGTCCGCGACGAGCTGGCCGCCGACGCCGGGCTGGACCTGCGGATCCAGGAGTACTCCGACTACAACGCCCCCAACGCCGCCCTCGCCGAGGGGGAGCTGGACGCCAACCTCTACCAGCACGAGCCGTTCCTGGACGACTACAACGCCAACAGCGGCACCGACCTCGTCGCGGTCGCCCCCGTGTACCTGCCGCCGCTCGGGCTGTACTCGTTCGAGGCCGACTCGCTGGACGACCTGGCGGACGGTGCGACCGTGGCACTGCCGAACGACCCGACGAACGAGTACCGGGCGCTGCTGCTCCTGCAGGAGGGCGGGCTGCTCACGCTGGCCGAAGGGACCGAGGAGAGCTCGTTCTCGCTGTCCGACATCGACGACAACCCCCGCGACCTGAAGTTCCAGGAGGTCGACGCCGCGCAGCTGCCCCGTTCGCTGGAGGACGTCGACGCCGCCATCGTCAACGCCAACTACGCGCTGGAGGCCGGCCTCAGCGCGGACGAGGACGCCATCCTGCTGGAGGAGCCCAAAGGCAGCCCGTACGTCAACGTGCTGGCCGCCCGCGCCGACGACCAGGACGACCCGCGCATCCGCGAGCTGGCCGGCCTGCTGGCCTCCGACGAGGTCGCCGGCTTCATCGAGGACACCTACGGCGGCACGATCATCCCCGTCACGGCCGCCTCCTGATTCGGCGCGGTTTTCACCGGCTGCGGCGCCGGTATCTGGGTTACCGTAATCGTCATGAGCCTGCCGGAACCTCTCGACCCCGCCGGACCGTACCGCGTCTGCCTGGTCTGCCTCGGCAACATCTGCCGCTCGCCCATGGCGGAGAAGGTACTGCTGGCCGATCTGGAGCGCGCCGGACTGGACGGCGCCGTGCGCGTGGACAGCGCCGGCACCGGCAGCTGGCACATCGGGGCGGACATGGATCCCCGGGCCGCCACCACGCTGCGGGTGCACGGCTACACCGTCGACCACGTGGCACGGCGGTTCGACCCCGCCTGGTTCGGCACCCGTGACCTCGTCCTCGCCATGGACACCGACAACCTGGCCGACCTGCGCGCCCTCGCGCCGGACCCGGTGACCGCCGGTGAGCGGATCCGGCTGTTCCGTTCCTTCGCCCCCGGCGCGGGCCCGAACCCGGAGGTCCCCGACCCCTACTACGGCGGCGACGACGGCTTCGGCGCCGTGCTCAACATGATCGAGACGGCCGCCAAGGGGCTCACCGGCGAACTGGCCGCGCTGCTCGACGAGCGCGACCGCCGCGGGTAGGGAGGCGCCGTGCCGTCCGTCGCCGCGCGCGTCACCGAGCTCACCGGCCGCGAGGCCGATGCCGCCGTCGCCCTGGGCGCCCGGCACGAGTGGGAGCTGCACCGGGTCCGGCTCGGCGATGGCTCCTCGGTGTTCGTGAAGGCGGTGGTGGACCCCTCGGCGGACGGGCACCTGGACGGTCTGTTCCGCGCCGAGGCGCTCGGCCTGGACTGGCTGGGACGCTCCTTCGGCTCCCCGGTCCCCGAGGTACTGGGCTGGGACGCGCGCACGCTCGTGCTGTCCTGGGTCGAGGAGCGGCCGCCGTCCCCGCGCGCGGCGCGGCGGTTCGGGCACCAGCTCGCCGCCATGCACCTGTCCGGGGCCGAGGAGTTCGGCGCCTCCTGGCAGGGCTTCGTCGGGCCGCTGCCGCTGGACAACACGCCGGCCGCGTCCTGGCCGCGGTTCTACGCCGAGCAGCGGCTCGCCCCCTACCTCCGGCTGGCCGCGGACCGGGGCGCGCTCACCCCGGGCGACGTGCGCACGGTCGAGCGCGTCATCGATGCGGTCGAGGACCTGGCGGGCGACCCCGAGCCGCCGGCCCGGATCCACGGCGACCTATGGAGCGGCAACGTGCTGTGGCAGGAGGATGGGGCGGTGGTCGTCGATCCCGCCGCGCACGGCGGCCATCGTGAGACCGACCTCGCCATGCTCGCGCTGTTCGGCCTGCCGCACCTGGACATCGTCCGGGACGCCTACAACGAGGCGGCGCCGCTCGCCGACGGCTGGCGGCGGCGGATCCCGCTGCACCAGCTCCACCCGCTGCTGGTGCACGTGTGCCTGTTCGGCGCCGCCTACCGCACCACCACGCTGGAGGCGGCCCGCGCGGCGCTGCGCGCCGCGGGCTGAGACCGGGCGGTTCCGGCGGCGAACCATCGGGGCACGCCACCGGCTTGTCGTGACTTTCCTCTAAAGTCGGGTCCGTGACGTGGCCCCCGAATCAGCAGCCCCCACACCACGGCTGGGAGTACCCGCACCAGGGCGGCGGTGCGCCCGCGCCGCGCGAACCCGGCAACGGCGGACTGAGCCCGATCATGATCGCCGTCCTGGCCTTCGTGCTCGCCGCCGTTCTCATCGTCGCCGTCGCGGTCGTCGTCATCACGCTGCGCCGGGACTCCTCGCAGGCGGCTCCGCCGCAGACCTCCGAGACGACGGTGCCGCAGGAGACGGCGGCGGCGCCGGACCCGTCGGCCCCCTCTCCGACGGCCGCCCCCGACCAGCCGCCGCTGCACGACGGCTGGCAGGTGGCGACCGCCGCCAAGTGGGGGCTGGTGTACGACATCCCGGACGGCGACGGCTGGGAGTTCGACGGCCCCGAGCACATGCGCGGGTACGAGGACGAGGACGGCACTCCGCGGATCGCCATGAGCGGCACCTCGGTGTACCTGCCGGAACCGTGCGCCACCTGGGGGTCCCGCGCCGACCTGGGCGCGCAGGGCGTCTCGGACAGCGACGACACCGCGGGCATGGCCGAGGCCGTCGCGCTCAACTGGGCGCGCACCGCCTTCGAGACCGACGAGGGCGAGCCCGAGACCTCCGTACGCTCGGTCGAGGAGTTCGAGCGCAACGGCCTGGAGGGGCACCACGCCGTCGTCGACGCCGAGATCCAGCGGGAGGACACCGACTGCCAGCCGCCGAGCGGCGTGGTGCACGCGGTGGCCGTTCCGCACGGCGAGGGCGGCGTGCGGGTGTTCGTGATCGTCGCCGACACCGGGATCGACGGCGCGGCCGAGTCCGGCACCGTGGACGGCATCGTCGCGTCGCTGCGCGATGTCGGATACCGGCCCGAGGACGGCTGAGCGACCGCGCCCGTGGCGGGAGAGCCGAAGCGCGGGCGGACGTCCGGTCTCCCTACTCCGGCGCAGCTCGGGGTGTGGTCCGGTGCGGGCCGGTCACGCGGCGCGGAGCACCGCCCGGCCCGAAGCGGCGCGGTGTCACCGTGGCCCGGCGCGCAGGTCCCGGATGTACCAGTGCAGCCGCGTGCCGTCGTCGCCGCGGGTACGCGCGCCGAGGACGAACCCCGCGCGCCGCGCGACCGCGGCGGACGCGGGATTCTCCGGCTCCACCTGGATCACCGCCTCCCGCCCGCCCGCACTCGCGGCGTACCGGGACACCAGCAGGACCGCGCGCGTGGCCAGGCCGCGTCCTCGCCAGGATGGGTAGAGGCCGTAGGCGACATTGACCTGGCCGGACGTCAGCCCTTCACCCTCGAACCTCAGGTCGATCGTCCCCGCGAGCACCTTGCCGGCGCCCGCCCGGATGCCGAACGCGCGGAGCGGCCCCCCGACCGTCCACTGCTCCTGACAGTCCCGGATGTACGCCGCGACGCCTTCGCGGGTGCCGGGACCACCGTTGAGCCAGCGGACGAGCAGCTCGTCCTCCCCCGCGAGATGCGCCTCCACGTCGTCCATGCGCAGTGGGGACAGCGTGACGATCCCGTCGGAGAGCTCCACTTCGCGCATTCCGCGATTCTCGGCCTCGGAGCCGTGGCGCACAACCGGATTTCGCGGGACGGAGCGTCGTGACCGCCGAGGCCCCACTCGACCGATGACGGTGCCGAGGGCCGCGACCGTCGCCGGGCGCGGGCGGGCTTTTGTCCCCCCGATATCATCCCGGCTGCCGCCACCGGACCCGGCCGAACGGCTTGAGCAGCGACAGCACCGTCGCGGCCACCAGGAACCCCAGCGACACGCACAGCGGGACGAGCAGCGCCAGGCGCTCGTCGGAGGGCGGGAGCACCGTCCCGCCCTCCGTGGCCGCCGCCATGGCGCGCACGGCCGGGGTGAGGGAGAGGTTCCCGCCGACGACCAGCGCCGCGGTGAGCAGCAGCTTGCCGAACACCCAGTAGTGCCGGAAGAGCCCCCACGGCGTGGTCACCGCGAGCAGCAGGCCGGTGGCCAGCGCCGCGAATCCGGCCGGGCGGGTGAAGCCGGTCATCAGCATCTCGGCGGCGCCGTAGCCGGTCCCGGCGCGCTCCGGGGTGTCCGCCGCCAGCCCGATGGCGAGCAGCACGACCACGGCGGCGTGCGCGCCGAGCCAGGCGGTCGAGATGACGGCGTGCACGCAGTTCAGCGTGCGGCGGGCGCCGCGCGGCAACCGGGGCCCGTCCCGCCGGGGTGCGGGCCGGCCGGTGGCGGCGGCGCGCACCGCCGCCACCGGCCGGCCCGGTGCCCCGGTGCTCACCTGTCGGCGCCCGGCGTCCAGTTGAGCGCTCCGGCACGCTCCAGGAACTCCGCGGCGTCGATGTCGCCCCTGGCGAAGCGCTCGGCGAGGACGGTCCGCGCCGTCTCCTCCGGGGTGGGACGCGCCCACGGCGGACGTCCGCCCGTCCGGCGGGACACGACGAGGACGGCAATGGCGATCACGAGAACGGTCAGCAGCAGCATGGCGACTCCGGCGAAGGGGGCGTGCGGTGGCGGTCCGGCGCCCCAGGGCGGGCCCGCGAGCCCGCCCAGCGTCGCCGACGCGGTCGTGGCGATGGTGTTCATGCCCTCCACGGTCGCCGCGGGCGGTGTCCACTGTCGTCGCCCGCCGCGCGGCTCGTGCGGTACGCGCCCTGGCGTAGCCCGGGTACGCCCGCCGGCCGACGCGGCGAGCGCGCACGGGAACTATCGTCGAACCTGGTCACCGCGTGCCCGATCGCGGCGGGCCTATGAGCGGAGGGCGGTGCATGGCGACCGGACTGGCACGGCGGCTGGCCGTGGACGTGCCGCTGGCGGTGCTCCTCGGCGCCATGCTGCTCGCGGCCACCCACGGCCAGGCGTTCGGCGGCGGACCGTGGCGGCCGCCCTGCGGGCCGTGCGGACCGCACCCGCCGGGCGGCCCGGGGCCGCTCGAACTCGCCCCGGCCGCCGTCGGCTGCGTCGTCGCGGCGGCCGGCGCACTGGCCGTGCGCCGGGTGTGGCCGCACGTGGCGTTCGCGGTGTCGGTCCTCGCCGTCACCGGCTACCTGACGCTGGGCTACCGGTTCGGCCCGATTCTGGTCACCGTGCTCATCACGCTGTTCTCCCTCGCGGCGGCCATGCCGGTACGCAGGTGGGCGCCATGGGCCGCGCTGCTGGTGCCGCTGTTCGCGGCCGCGCTGCTGCGCGCGGGGGAACGGATGCCGAGCGGCGACGTGCTCGTCGCCGCCTTCGCGGCCCTGCTCGTGCTCGCCGCCCCGGCCGCGCTCGGGGTGCTCGCGCGCCTGCGCCGTGAGAGCGTCCGCCGCGAGCGGGAACAGGAGCTGCGCCGCTCGGCCTACGAAGAGCGGCTGCGCATCGCCCGCGAGGTGCACGACCTGGTCGGCCACAGCCTGTCGGTGATCCACATGCAGGCGGGGGTGGCGCTGCACGTGCTGCCCAGGCGCCCCGAGCAGGCGGCGCCGTCGCTGGAGGCGATCCGCCAGACCAGCAAGGACGCGCTGGAGGAGCTGCGCGGCACGCTCGCGGTGTTCCGTGCGCCGGACGGCGCCGAGCCGCCCGCCGATCGGGCGCCGCTTCCCGGGCTGCGGCGGCTGGACGACCTCGTCGCGGCGGTGACGGCGGCCGGCCGGACCGCGACCGTGCGCACCGAGGGCGGCCCTGCACGGCTCCCGTCGGCGGTGGACCACGCGGCCTACCGGATCGTGCAGGAGGCGCTGACCAACGTGGTCCGGCACGCGGGCGGGGCGGGGGCCGAGGTGCGCCTGGCGTACCGCGACGCCGACGTGCTGGTCGAGGTGACCGACGACGGCCCGGCGCGCCCGGACGCCCCTCCGGCCGAGGGCAGCGGGATCGCGGGGATGCGTGAGCGCGCCCGCGCCGTGGGCGGCCGGCTCCAGGCCGGCCCGCGTCCCGGCGGAGGTTTCGCCGTGCGGGCCGAGCTTCCGCTGCGCGGGCACGGGGGAGCCGCGGCACGGCGAGGCACGGCGAGCGACGAGGCGGACGCGGCCGGCCGCGTCCGGGACGGAGAGGAGGCGCCGTGACCATCCGGGTGGCGGTCGCCGACGATCAGGCACTGGTCCGCATGGGGCTGCGGGTGCTGATCGAGGCGGAGGACGACCTCGAACTCGCGGGGGAGGCGGCGGACGGCGCGGAGGCGGTGCGGCTGGTCCGCCGGGCGCGGCCGGACGTCGTGCTCATGGACGTGCGCATGCCGGTGCTCGACGGGATCGGCGCGCTGCGGGAGATCGCCGCCGACGACGCGCTCGCGGACACCCGCGTGGTGATGCTGACGACGTTCGAGCTGGACGAGTACGTGTTCGACGCGCTGCGGGCGGGCGCCGCCGGGTTCCTCATCAAGGACTCCGAACCGCCGGAGCTGCTGCGGGCGGTCCGGCTGGCGGCCGCCGGCGAGTCGCTGCTGTCGCCGTCGGTGACCCGGCGGGTCATCGCGGCGTTCACGTCCCGGATCCCGGCGGCACCACGGACGTTCCCCGAGCTGGCGCTGCTCACGGAGCGCGAGCGCGAGGTGCTCGCCCTGGTGGGGGAGGGGCTGAGCAACGAGGAGATCGCCCAACGGCTCGTGGTGAGCCCGGCGACCGCCCGCACCCACGTGAGCCGGTCGATGGTGAAGCTGCGGGCCCGGGACCGGGCCCAGCTCGTGGTGATCGCCTACCAGGCGGGGATGGTGCGCTGACCGCGCCGACGGCTCAGGGCGGTCTCTCGGTGGAGGACCGCTCCGAGCCGTCCGGCGCCGGGCCCCGGCCGCCGCCCCGCACGCGGCGCTGGATCGACGGCCGGGACCGGGAGCCGCGGGCCTCAGCCCTTGACGCTGCCCGCGAGGAGCCCGCGGACGAAGTAGCGCTGCAGGGAGAAGAACACCACCAGCGGGACCACGATGGACACGAACGCGCCCGCGGTGAGGCGCTGCCACTCGTTGCCGCGGGTGCCGGCCATCTCGGCGAGGCGCACGGTGAGGGGCGCGACGTCCGCGTTCCCGCCCGCGAAGATCAGCGCCACCAGCAGGTCGTTCCAGACCCAGAGGAACTGGAAGATCCCCAGCGACACCAGCGCGGGCACGATCAGCGGCGTGACCACCCGGCGGAAGATCACCCCGTGCCCGGCGCCGTCCACGCGAGCGGCCTCGAAGAGGCTGCGCGGCAGGGCCGAGATGAAGTTGTGCAGCAGGAAGATGCCGAGCGGCAGTCCGAAGATCGTGTGCGCCACCCACACGTTGGTGAACTCAAGGGCGCCCTGAAGTTCCCAGGCCGGCAGGATCTGCACGCCGCCCACGACCAGTCCTTCGGAGAAGAAACTGAGCAGCGGTACCAGCGCCATCTGCAGCGGCACGATCTGCAGCGCGAAGATGCCGAGGAACAGCCAGTCGCGTCCGGGGAAGTTCATCCACGCCAGCGCGTACGCGGCGAGCGCCGCGATGCCCACCACGAAGACCGTGGAGGGCAGTGAGATGACGAACGAGTTGATGAAGTAGCTCGCCAGCTGGCCCTGGCTCGACGTCCCGAACAGCACGTCGGTGTAGTTCTGCAGGGTGACCTGCGGGTCCGTGAAGAACGTCCACCAGCCGGTCGTCTTGATCTGCTCTTCCGGCCGGAAGGAGGAGATGAGCAGCCCGAAGGTCGGCGTGGTCCACAGCACCGCGATGACGATCGCCACCGCGCTGCCGGCGCGGCCGGACAGCCGCCGGCGGACCCGGGCGGCCGAAGCGCCCGGACGGGGGGTCGGATCGGTCATGCCTGCTGCTCCCTCACGCGTCGGTTGGTCCGCATCTGCACGATGACGAGCGGGATGACCAGGGCGAACAGGAAGATGGCGAGTGCCGATCCCTGGCCCAGCTCGCCGTAGCGGAACGCCTGGTTGTACATCTCGTTGGCGATCACACTCGTGTCGAACTGGCCGCCGGTCATGGTGCGCACGATGTCGAACACCTTCAGGGTCTGCACCGAGATGGTGATGAGGACGACCGTCAGCGTCGGCCACACCGACGGCAGCGTGATGTTGCGGAACAACTGCCAGGCGTTGGCGCCGTCGATCCGGGCGGCCTCGATGATCTCGGCCGGGATGGCCTTGATGGCGGCCGACAGCACGACCATGGCGAATCCGGCCTGCACCCAGATCAGCACCACGATGAGCAGCAGCGTGTTGAGCGGCTGGTTGAGCAGCCACTGCTGCGGCTCGCCGCCGAGCGCGACCACGAACCGGTTGAGCAGGCCGATCTGGTCCGCCTCGGCCGGCCGGTAGGCGTAGACGAACCGCCAGATGATGCCGGCGCCGACGAACGAGATCGCCATCGGCATGAAGAGCAGCGACTTGGCCACCGACTCGAAGCGGGAGCGGTCCACGAGGATCGCGTAGATCAGCCCGGTCGCGGTGGCGAGCACCGGCGCGAACACCACCCACAGCAGGGTGTTGCGCAGCACGATGAGGATCTCGGGCTGGGTGAAGAGCCACACGTAGTTGTCCAGCCCGACCCAGGTGTCTCCCGAGCCGTCGAAGAAGGACAGCCAGGCGGTCCGCAGCGCCGGGTAGACCAGGCCGAGCAGGAGCAGCAGCACGGCCGGGCCGAGGAAGAAGAACGCCTGCCACCAGTCGCGTCGCGTCCGCGGTCCGCGGTCGACGAGGAGCAGGAGCAGGCCGATCACGCCGGCGAAGGCGGCGAGGCCGATCACCAGCCAGAGGAGTTTGGGGAGTTCGTCGAGGATGGAGAAGCCCATGGGATCCCTTTCAGGGGCGCGGCCCGGGCACCGGTGCCCAGGCCGCGCTGTGAACTGCTGGGGAGGAGACTGAAGGGAGTCAGGAGGAGGGCCAGGAGTCCTCGATGTAGGTCAGCGTCTCTTCCGTGTCGTCGCCGTTGATCCAGTTCACCATTCCGCGCCAGAACGTTCCGGCGCCCACGGCCGCCGGCATGATGTCGGCACCGTCGAACCGGAACACGGCGTCGGGGTCGCGCAGCACCTCGGCGCCCAGGCGGTCGGTGGGGGACTGGAGGGTGTCGAGGTCGAGATCCTGGTGGGCGGAGATCCAGGCGCCCTCGGCGGCGCGGCTGTCGGCCCACTCGGCGGTGGCCAGGTACTCCTGGAACGCGACGACCTCGGGCCGGTCGGCGAAGGCGCCGACGAACTCGCCGCCGCCCAGCACCGGGGTGCCGATCTCGGGGTCGATCGGCGGCATGTTGAAGGCGAACACGTCACCGTCCTCGCCGACCTCGGTGCCCTCCGGCCAGTTGGCGGCGTAGAAGGAGCCCATCATGTGCATCGCGCACTGGTCCTCCAGGATGGGCAGCCCGGCCTCCTGGAAGGCGGTGGTGGCGATGCTCTGCACGTCGCCGTAGCCGCCGTTGACGTAGTCGGGGTTGCGCAGGATGCCGTCCACCCGGTTCATGGCGTCGGCCACGGCCTCGTCGTTGAACGGGATCTCGTGGCTGACCCACTGGTCGTACACCTCGGGCCCGTTCTCCCGGAGCATGACGTTCTCCACCCAGTCGGTGGCCGGCCACCCGGTCGCGTCACCGGACTCGATGCCAGCGCACCACGGCTTGTCGCCGGCCTCGACGATGGCGTCGCTGAGCTCGATCATGTCGTCCCACGTCTCCGGGACCTCGTAGCCGTTCTCGGCGAAGTAGCCGGGCGAGTACCAGACGAACGACTTGACGTTGGCCCCGAGCGGGACGCCGTACATCTCGCCGTCCACGGTGGTGTAGTTCAGCCAGTCCTCGCTGAACCCGGCCTCGGCGCGCTCGCGCACCGCGTCCGGCAGCGGCAGGAGGTCACCGGCGCTCGCGAAGCGCTCCACCAGCCCCGGCTGCGGGAAGAAGGCGAGGTCGGGGGCGTTGCCGCCGTCGACCATCACCTGGATCTGGGCCTCGAACTCGCCGGTGCCCTCGTACTGGACGTCGATCCCGGTACAGGAGACGAAGTCGGCCCACGAGGTTTCGAGGCGGTCGGCCTCCACGTCCCGAATGGAGGCGTACACGTGGACGGTCCCGCCGTCGGTGTCCTGCCATTCGCGGAACGGTTCACATTCCGCCGAGTCGGGGTCGGCCGCCGTGGAGCCGCCTTCCAGGTAGGAGCAGCCTCCGGCGATGAGGACGAGGGGCAGCGCCGCGGCCGCGGTGGCGATGCGGCGTGGTGGTAGTAGGGGCATGTACTTACCTCCTGGACCGCCCGGCCGCCGGTCCGGGCCGGGGTTGGTGAGCCCTGATGAAAGCCGTTTCTAGAAATTTTGTCTACTTTTTGCAGTGATATTGGCCATAACGGTTGCGTTACAGAATGCGGGCATCTGTTACATACGTGTCACTTTGCGGCCAGGTGTCCGTTGTTGTGCTGGTGGGTGCGTGGCGACGCGCCGGGCTCGCATCCCGGGCGACGCGGCGCATCGCTGAGGGCGAACAGCGGCCGGGGAACAAAACCGGACTCTCGTTTATTGAGCCTTAGTGACTCAAGAAGGAGGGTCTGATGACTGACACGCAGTCCGTCGTGACGCTGCCCGTCCTGCCGCTCGACGACGACGTCGTGCTCCCCGGCACCGTCGTCCCCGTGGAGATCTCCGAGGCCGAGATCCGGACCGCGGTCGAGGCCGCCCGCACGGCCGAGGAGGCCGCCGCCAAGGCACCCGGCATCCGTTCGGCCGCGAAGCCGCGGGTGCTGATCGTGCCGCGCGTCGACGGATCCCTCGTCGGGGTCGGCACGGTCGCCGTCATCGAGCAGGTCGGCCGCACCCCCGACGGCGAGCCGGCCGCGGTGCTGCGGGGCGTCGCGCGGGCGCGCGTGGGCACCGGGACCTCGGCGCCTCCCGGGGGAGGCGCCGCCCTGTGGGTCTCGGCGACCCCGCACGACGAGGAGCCCCCGGAGGGCGGCCACCCCGGCCGCGTGCAGGAACTCGCGCGCGAGTACAAGACGCTGCTCGCCACCTACCTGCAGAAGCGCGGCGCCTGGCAGATCCTGGACAGCATCCAGCAACTGGACGATCCGGGGCGGCTCGCCGACCGCGGCGGGTACTCCCCGTTCCTGAAGACCTCCCAGAAGCTGGAACTCCTGGAGACCTACGACGTCGCCGAGCGGCTGGCCCGCCTCATCGAGTGGACGCGGGAGTACCTCACCGAGCTCGACGTCACCGAGACCATCGCCAAGGACGTCCAGGAAGGCGTCGAGCAGCAGCAGCGCGAGTTCCTGCTCCGCCGGCAGATGGAGGCCATCCGCAAGGAGCTCAACGAGCTGTCCGGCAAGCCGGGCAGCGAGGAGGACGACTACCGCGAGCGGGTCCAGGCCGCCGACCTTCCCGAGCACGTGCGCACCGCCGCGCTGGCCGAGGTCGACAAGCTGGAACGGGCCGGCGACTCCTCACCGGAGTCCGGCTGGATCCGCACGTGGCTGGACACCGTCCTGGACATGCCCTGGAACGAGCGGTCCGAGGACTCCTACGACATCGCCGGTGCCCGGCGGGTACTCGATGCCGACCACACCGGGCTGGAGGACGTCAAGGACCGCATCATCGAGTACCTGGCGGTCCGCCGCCGCCGCGCCGACCGCGGCCTGGGGGTCGTGGGCGGCCGCCGCAGCGGTGCCGTGCTCGCGCTGGTCGGCCCGCCCGGCGTCGGTAAGACCTCGCTCGGCGAGTCCGTCGCGCGGGCCATGGGGCGCAGGTTCACCCGGGTGGCGCTCGGCGGCGTCCGCGACGAGGCCGAGATCCGCGGCCACCGGCGCACCTACGTGGGCGCGCTGCCCGGCCGGATCGTGCGGGCCATCAAGGAGGCCGGCACGATGAACCCGGTCGTGCTGCTCGACGAGGTCGACAAGGTCGGCAGCGACTTCCGCGGCGACCCGACCGCGGCGCTGCTGGAGGTGCTCGACCCCGCGCAGAACCACACCTTCCGGGACCACTACCTGGAGGTCGACCTCGACCTCTCCGACGTGGTGTTCCTGGCCACGGCCAACACGCTGGAGAGCATCCCCGGGCCGCTGCTGGACCGCATGGAACTGGTCGAGCTCGACGGCTACACCGAGGACGAGAAGGTCACCATCGCCCGGGACCACCTGCTTCCCCGCCAGTTGGAGAAGGCCGGCCTGGACGGCACCGAGGCGCAGGTCGACACCGACGCGCTGCGCCGGATCGCCGCCGAGTACACCCGCGAGGCGGGCGTGCGCGGACTGGAGCGGTCCATCGCCCGGGTGCTCCGCAAGATCGCGGCCACGGTCGCCGTCGGCGAGCGCGAACTCCCGGTCCGGGTCACCGACGCCGACCTGGCCGACTACCTCGGCCGTCCCCGGCACACCCCGGAGTCGGCGGAGCGCACCGCGGTGCCGGGTGTGGCCACCGGCCTGGCGGTCACGGGCGCCGGCGGCGACGTGTTGTTCGTGGAGGCGTCGCTCGCCGACCCCGAGTCCGGTGCCGGCGGGCTGACCCTGACCGGCCAGCTCGGTGACGTCATGAAGGAGTCGGCGCAGATCGCGCTCTCCTACCTGCGTTCCCGCGGCGCGGAGCTGGAGCTGCCGGTCGGCGACCTCAAGGAACGCGGCGTGCACCTGCACGTCCCGGCCGGAGCGGTCCCGAAGGACGGCCCGAGCGCCGGTGTCACCATGACCACCGCCCTGGCCTCCCTGCTCTCGGGCCGCGCGGCCCGCTCGGACGTGGCGATGACCGGCGAGGTGTCGCTGACCGGCCGGGTGCTGCCGATCGGGGGCGTGAAGCAGAAGCTGCTCGCGGCGCACCGGGCGGGGATCAGCACGGTCCTGATCCCGGCCCGCAACGAGCCCGACCTCGACGACGTGCCCGAGGAGGTGCTGCAGAAGCTGACGGTGCACACGGTCAGCGACGTCCGTGAGGTGCTGGACCTGGCGCTGGAACCGGCGCACAGCGCGACGGCCGTGGCGGCGTAACAGGCCCACTGAGCCGGGGTCGCCGCCGCGAGGGGGCGGCCCCGAACCACGGCGGCTTCCTTACCTGGTGCAGCTTAGGGATTCTTGTAGATCGAGTGATCTCCGATCCGCCGCCATACCAGGAGCAACTCGCCGGCCTCGTCCTTCTGGATGTGGAAGGTCGCACGCCCATCGGGTCTGCTGAAGCTCCAAGTCAACGAGTAGACGTCATGTCCCCTGACCTTGTGGATCCGGAGAGTCTGCGGCCATGGGGGATCGCCGGAGAAGGCGCCGGCCGCGACTGCTGGGAGGAACATCTCGTGGACAACATCCCAGAACATCTTTTGATGCTCTTTGGGTAGCCGCCGAAAAGCACGGCCGAAGCCCCCGAGAGCCTTGAACTTCACTAACCTTCACCCGGCTTCTCGTCGATCATGCCCTTCAGATAGGCGAGGAATTCCTCGCCTGTCATGGCGGGACTGATGTCACCGGCGGCGAGTTCCTCCTCGGCTTCGCGCTCGGCGCTCTGTTGCCCCTCTTCCCAGAACCAGACGTCGTTGGGATGAACAGCTACGCGAGGCAGCAACAGAAGCGCGCCATCGCGAACGACGAACTCCACCACCGTGTCGGGGCGATCCAGCCCAAGCTGCCGACGTACCTCGGGGGGGACAACGATCGTTCCATCATCGGCGGAAACACTGCTGAAGCCCAGGTGCTTGTCCATGTCACCACGGTAACCGGGGAGCGGTCTCTCGGTCAGTACGGACATACGGCTGTGCCCTCCATCGCTCCGTCTCTTGGGTCAGCGAGACCTTACCGGCATGTGCGCAACGTTGTAAAACGACTTCAATAAGTGACAAGCCCAGGTCATTGAGGGTGTGACCGGAATGCCATCCGGCGTTCCGCAACGCAGGGGCAGCGGACGGACGGCGCCGGACCGCCGGGATAATCCCTGCCATGACCTCATCGCACTCGGCGGGACCGGCCCTGCGGGTCGCCCTCATCGGCTACGGCAAGGGCGGCGCGGTGTTTCACGCCCCCCTGATCGCGGCGACTCCCGGGCTGGAGCTGTCCGCCGTGGTCACCGGCAACGCCGAGCGGGCGGCGCAGGCGCGGCGGAGATATCCCGGTGCCGAGGTGATCGGCGCGCCGGAGGAGCTGTGGCGGCGGGCCGCCGACTTCGATCTCGTCGTCGTGGCCAGCCCGAACGACAGTCACGTTCCGCTCGCGCGGGCCGCGCTCGACGCCGGTCTGTCGGTGGTGGTCGACAAGCCGTTGGCGCTCACCGCGGCGGACGCCCGCGGGCTGGTGGCGGACGCCGAGCGGCGTGGACTCGTGCTCACCGCGTTCCACAACCGGCGGTGGGACAGCGACTTCCTCACCGCGCTGCGGCTGGTCGACGAGGGGGCCCTCGGCCGGGTGCACCGGTTCGAGTCCCGGTTCGACCGCTGGCGCCCCGAGGCCAAGCACACCTGGCGGGACCGCGGCGAGCGGAGCCGCGGCGCGGGGCTGCTCTACGACCTCGGCTCGCACCTGGTGGACCAGGCGATCATCCTGTTCGGCCCGGTCGCCGAGGTCTACGCCGAGCTCGATGCCCGGCGCGAGGGCGTGCGCGCCGAGGACGACGTCTTCCTCGCCTTGACGCACGCCTCGGGCGTGCGGTCCCACCTGTGGGCGGGTGCGCTCGTCGCGCAGCTCGGCCCGCGCCTGCGGGTGCTCGGCGACCGCGCCGCCTACACCGTGCGGGGCCTCGACGGCCAGGAGGAGCGGCTGGCCCGCGGCGACGACCCGGCGCGGCCGGGCTGGGGCGAGGAGCCGGCGGAACGCTGGGGGCTGCTGGGCGCGGACGGCGGTCTCGCCCCGGTGCGCAGCGAACGCGGCGACTACCCGGCGTTCTACGCGGCCGTGCGCGACGCCGTCGCCGAGGGCGAGCCCGTCCCGGTCGAGCCGCACGAGGTGATCCACGGCCTGGAGGTCATCGAGGCGGCCGCCGAGAGCGCCCGGACCCGGCGCGCGGTACGGCTGGAGCCGGCACAGCCGCGGTGACGGCGGCGCACCCCGTCAGGCGCGGCCGAGCCCTTCGGCCACCAGGCGGGGGCCCTCCGCGAGCACGAAGGCCCGGAAGGACGCCACCGCCGGCGGCTCGTACTGTGCGGGACGCCAGACCACCCCGACGGACCGGTGCGCCCCCGGATCGGCGATGACCAGCTCGGCCGTGCCCGGCAACGGGCCGTGCGGCTGGGCCGGGAGCACGGAGACCCCGAGCCCGGCGGCGACCAGGCCGCGGGCGGTCGCGGTGTCGTCGCCCTCGAAGGCCACCCGCGGGACGAAACCGGCCCGGTGGCACAGGTCCTCGGTCAGGTGCCGGATGCCGCGCCCGGGCTTGAGCACGATGAGATCCTCCTCGGCCACGACGTCGAACCGCACCCGGCGGCGGCCGGCCAGCCGGTGGCCGTCGGGGACCACGAGCCGCAGCGGCTGGGTGTGCAGCACCCGCGCCTCCAGACCCGGCTCGCCCGGCAGCGGGGAGGTCAGCGCGAGGTCCACCGAACCGTCGCGCAGGTGGCGGACGGCGGTGGCCCACACGTCCTGGATCAGCGTGAACCGGATGCCGGGGTGCGCACCGCGGAACTCCCGGATCAGCGATGGCACCACCTCCGCCCCCAGCGAGGGCAGGAAGGTGAGCCCCACCTGCCCGGAGGAGGCGTCCATCAGCTCGGCCACGCCCTCGCCGAGGACGTCCAGGGCGCGCCGCACATGCGGCAGCAGCACCCGCCCCGCCCGCGTCAGCCGCACGCCGCGGCCGGTGCGTTCCAGCAGTTCGACGCCCAGCTCCTCCTGCAGCCGGGCCAGCGACCGGCTCACCGTGGGCTGCGGGACACCGAGCTCGTCGGCGGCCTGCGTCACGTGCTCGCCCTGCGCGACCGCGCGGAACGTGCGCAGCCGCGGCGCGAGTACGTGCACCAAACGCTCAAGTTCCCCGCGTTCCATACAACACAGTATGAATCATCGAATACGCATGTATTAGACGTATCGAACCGTTCTGCCTAGCGTCGATGGGGTGACCGAGACCCGTTCGTCCGACGCCACCGGACTCCGGCCGTGGTCCGGCCATCGCGCCGGCACCGGCGGGCACCGCCGCATCGTGGTGGCCATGACCGCCGCCGGCATCGCCACCTTCGCCCAGCTCTACAGCGTGCAGGCGGTGCTGCCCGGCCTGGCCGCCACCTTCGACGCCTCGGCCGCGCGGGTGGCGCTCACCGTCTCCATGGCCACCGGCGGCCTGGCCGCCTTCGTGCTGTTCTGGAGCGGGATCGCCGACCGGTTCGGCCGGGTGCGCGTCATGGCGGTGGCACTGGCTCTCTCCACCGTGCTCGGGGTGCTCGCACCGTTCGCGCCCGACCTGGCCACGCTGGTCGCGCTGCGCGCCGTGCAGGGCGCCGCGCTCGGCGGGCTGCCCGCCGTGGCCATGGCCTATCTCGCCGAGGAGATCCACCCCGGCCACCTCGGGCGGGCGGCCGGCGTGTACATCGCGGGCAACACGGTCGGCGGGATGGCCGGGCGGCTGCTCGCGGGCGCCGTCGCGGATCTGGGCGGATGGCGCTGGGGCGTGGCGGCCGACGCCGCGCTGGGCGCGCTCACGCTGGTGGTGTTCCTGGCCGCGATCCCCCGGCCGCGCGGATTCCGGCCGCGCAGGCGCGAGCGGGGCGGCCCGGGGCTCGCCCGGCGGGTGGCGGCGAGCGTGACCGATCCCGGCCTGGTCGCGCTGTACTGTCAGGGGCTCTTCCTGATGGGCGCGTTCGTCACCGTGTACAACTTCCTCGGCTTCCGGCTGCTCGGTGCCCCGTTCGGGCTGCCGCAGGCCGTGGTGGCGCTGCTCTTCGTGGCCTACCTGGCGGGCACGGTGAGTTCGGCGGTCGCCGGCCGGGTGATCGAGCGGGTGGGGCGCTACCCGGTGCTGCTGGCCAGTGTCGCGGTCATGGTCGCCGGAGTGCTCGCCCTGCTGCCCGGGACTCTGGCGGCGGTCGTGCCGGGGCTGGTCGTGCTGACCTTCGGGTTCTTCGCGGCGCACACCACCGCGTCGGCGTGGGTCGGCCACCGCGCCGCTCCGGCCGTGCGCGCGCAGGCGTCGGCGCTGTACACGCTCGGCTACTACGTGGGCTCCAGCCTGTTCGGCTGGCTCGGCGGCGTGTGCTACGACCGGTTCGGCTGGTGCGGTGTGGTCGGCTACGTCCTCGCCCTGTGCGCGGCGGCGGCACTGTCCGGCCTGGGCCTGCGGTTCCGCCGCGAGCCGTAGCCGGGGGACAGCGGCGCACCGGCGCCGGCGTACCGCCATTCCCACGTCTCTCGTGCGTGGCCGGCTTCCACGGCGGATTTCGAGCGGAGAACGGCGCGCACGGCCGCCCACCGGTCCCCGGCCGACCGGGCCCTGACCGATCCCGCCGCTCATGGGTCAGGTCCGCACCGTCACCCGGGCACGGCATCGAGGGCGTCACATCGGGCTGTGGCGACGGTCACGCAGCGTGCTCATAATGAGCAGCTTTACGTTACCTTCTTGCAAATTATGCGTAAATTGGTCATGCTGTCGGCACCTGTCCGCTCGACATGAGCAAACAAGGGAGTCCATCCGTGCGCCACCAGCGGCTGCTCGACGCCGTCACCGACGGCATCCAGCGCGTGGAGGACCTCGCCGAGGCCCTCGACGTCAGCCCGTCGACCGTCCGCCGCGGGCTCACCGACCTCGAACGCGCTGGCAAGGTGGTGCGCACGCACGGCGGCGCCGTCCCCGTCAGTGCCACCGGCGAACTCTCCTGGACGCAGAAGAGCCAGCGCAACGCCGCCGCCAAGCGGCGGATCGCCGAGTACGCCGCCGGCCTCGTCCGCGAGGGCCACGTGGTCCTGCTGGACGCGGGCAGCACCACGTCGTTCATCGCCGAACGGCTGGCGGAGCGGACCGGGATCACGGTCGTCACCAACGGGGTCGGCCCGCTGTGGGCGCTGCGCGAGGCCGAGGGGGTCGACGTCTACCTCACCGGCGGCCGGCTCCGTCAGCGGCGCGGGTCGATCGTGGGCGAGCACGCCCGCGCCGTGCTCGACCGCTTCACCGCCGACATCGCGTTCGTGGGCGCCGACGGCCTGGTGCCCGGCCGCGGCATCAACTGCCCCGGCCCCGAACTCGCGGCCGTCAAGGAACTCATGCTGAGCCGCGCCCGTCAGGCGGTCATCGTCGCGGACTCCACCAAGATCGGCGCCGGCCCGCACCCCCACTGGGCGCTCATCCCCGGCGACCACACCGTCGTCACCGACGGCGCGCTCCCCGAGGACGCCCGGCGCCTCCTGGCCGAGGACCCACGATGCACCCCGGTCATCGTGCCGATCGGCCGAATCCCCTCCGATCCGGTGTCGCTGCCGGACTGACCTGCGAGGACAACGGTATGGATCTGCAGTTACTGGCCGCACTCGGGCTCGGCGTCGCCGCGGTCGTCGCCCTCATCCTGTGGTCCCGCCTCGACGCGTTCGTCGGCCTGCTCGCCGGCGCCCTGGTCACCGGACTCGTCGCCGGAGTATCCCCGGTCGATCTGATCGGCCACGTCTCCACCGGCTTCGGCAGCACGCTCGGCGGGATCGGGGTCGTCATCGCGCTCGGCGTGATGATCGGCAAGGTTCTGGAGGAGAGCGGCGGCGCCGACGCGCTCGCCAAGCTGTTCGTCCGGCTGGCCGGGCGCGGCCGCGAGGACGTCGCGATGACCGCCACCGGCGCCGTGGTGTCGGTCCCGGTGTTCTGCGACTCCGGATTCGTGATCCTGCACCCGCTCGCCCGGTCGCTCGCCCGCCGGTACGGGCGCCCCGTCGTGACGATGTCCCTGGCGCTCGCGGGCGGCCTCGCCATCACCCACCACATGGTGCCGCCCACGCCCGGACCGCTCGCCGCCGCCGGGCTGCTCGGCGCCGACCTCGGCGCCGTCATCGCGGCCGGCCTGCTGTTCGTCATCCCGCTGATCCCGGTCGTCGTCGCCTACGCCCGCATCGTCGGGCCGCGCCTGGAGTCGCAGCTCGACCCCACCCTCGTCCCCGACAGCGATGCGCCGGCCGCCGCCGAGGGCCCCGGTGCCGCGCAGGCCGGGACCTCCCGTGGCGCGAGCGGGCACGTCGTGGGCCGGACCGGTGTCCCGGTCGGCGAGGAGCCGCCCGACCCGCCGATCGGCGCCGGGAGGGCCGCCCTTCCGCTGCTGCTGCCACTCGTTCTCATCATCGGCAACACCGTGACCGGTGCCGTCGCCGAGGGCACCGCGCTCGCGAACGCGTTCGCCTTCGCCGGCAACCCCACCGTGGCGCTGCTCCTGGGCCTGGCCATCGCGGTGTACCTGCTCCCGCCACGCGGCACCAGCCGCGCCACCGTCGTCGGCTGGCTCACCGCCGCGGCCGCCTCCGCCGGAATGATCGTCTTCATCACCGGAGCCGGCGGCGCCTTCGGTGAGGTGCTGCGTCAGTCCGGGGTGGGCGACGCGCTCGCCGAGGCGGTGTCGGGCTGGCCGGTGCCGATGTTCCTGATGCCGTTCCTCATCGCCAGCTTCGTGCGGGTCGCCCAGGGCTCGGGTACCGTCGCCATCATCACCTCGGCGACGCTGAGCGGGCCCGTCATGGAGGCGGCCGGGGTGGATCCCACGCTCGCGGTGCTCTCGGCGTGCGCGGGATCGATGGTGTTCAGTTACTTCAACGACTCCTACTTCTGGGTCGTCACCCGGTTCACCGGGCTGTCCGGTGTGGCGGCGATGAAGATGTGGAGCGGGATGACCACCACGCTGTGGCTGGCCAGCCTCCCGCTCCTGGGCGTCGCCGCGCTGATCCTGCGTTAGGGGCGGACATGGCACAGGTTCTCGTCGTCGCCGACGATCTCACCGGGGCGAACGCCACCGGGGCGCGGTTCGCGCGCGCCGGCATGCGGGTGGCCACGGTCGCGCCCGAGCACGTCACCCGTGCGGCGGAGGAGTACGACGTTGTCGTCGCCAACCTGGACAGCCGGCACCTGCCGGCCGAACAGGCCGCCGACCTCGTCACCGACGTCGTGGAGGCGGTGTGGCCGGTGGCGCTGGTGGTCAAGCGCACCGACACCACGCTGCGCGGCAACGTGGGGGCCGAGCTGGAGGCGGCCTGGCGGGCGGTGCGCGACCGGGTTCCGGCCGCCACGCGCGTCCGGGCGCTCATGGCGCCGGCCTTCCCGGCCTCGGGGCGGGTCACCGTCGACGGCGTGCAGTTGCTCGACGGCGTCCCGCTGGAGCGCACCGAGCTGGCCGTCGACCCGCTCACCCCGATGGACACCAGCGTCGTCGCCGACATCGTCGCCCGGCAGAGCGAGCTGCCCCTCCGGCACGTGCCGATCCGGCAGGTCACCCAGACCCTGCTCGCCGCGGACCTGTCCGCCGGGGACGAGCCGGTGGTGCTGTGCGACGCGTTCACCGAGCAGCACCTGGCCGATATCGCCGAGGCCGCCGCCGAGGTGCACCGCCAGGACGGCACGGCGTGGGTGTCGGTCGACCCCGGCCCGGCCGGGGCGCTGCTCGCCGCGGCCCTGCGGCTGCGCGGGCAGGGCGGCGCCGCCGGACCGGTGCTCGCGGTCATCGGCAGCGCCACCGATCTGACCCGCCGCCAGCTGGAGGCGGTCGGCCGCGGCGGCCCGGTGCGGTTCGTGGACGTGGACGTCACCCGCTTCGCCCACGACGACGACCACCGGGACGAGGTCGCCGAGCGGCTGACCCGCCACCTCGACACCGCCGTCTTCCCCGAGCTCGTGGTGATGCGCACCGCCTCGGCCCCCGGCGACGTGGTCGAACTGCCGGCCCGGACCCGGCGCGCGCTGCCCGGGCTGCTGGCCGCACTGGTCCGCGAGGTGCTGGACGACGTCGCGCACCGGTCCGGCGCGCACGCGCTGCCCAGCGGGCTGTTCACCAGCGGGGGCGACATCACCTCGGCGGTCCTGGACGAGCTGGACGTGCACGCCTTCGAGGTCGGCGGTGAGGTGCTGCCGCTGGCGGTGCACGGCACGCTCGTCGGCGGTCCGCTGGACGGGGTCCCGATCGTCACCAAGGGCGGGCTGATCGGGGACGACACCGCCCTCATCGAGTGCTTCGGCAAACTCCGCCGCGCCGGGCAGGCCCGGCTCCGCCAGGTGCGGTCGGAGGTCTCCGAGCACGTGCTGCTCGTCGGCGGAGGAGCCGGTGGCTGACCGGCCCTCCCCACGCCCGCAGGCCGGCCCCCGGCCGGCCGGCTCCACGCCACCCGATCTGGAGGAAATTCCATGACTGAACGCCCGATCCTGGCCGTCACCGTCGGTGACCCGGTCGGCATCGGCCCCGAGATCACCGTGCGCACGCTCGCCGACGTCGGCGCCGGGGCGGCGGCCCGCGGCGTGGTCGTCGCCGACCCGGCCGTGCTGCGCCGGGCGATCGCGGTGTGCGGGCTCGACCTGGAGGTGCGAGGGGTCGGGTCCTGGCGGCTGCCGCCGGAGCGGGACGGCGTCATCGACTGCTTCGACATCGACGCGCTCGGCGACACCGAACTGGAGTGGGGGACGGTCGACGCGCGGGCCGGAGCCGCGTCGGTGCGCGCCATCGAGGTGGCCACCGCCGCCGCCATGGCCCGTGACGTCGCCGGTATCGTCACCGGCCCCATCAACAAGGAGGCCATCTGGGCGGCCGGCAGCAAGCACCTCGGCCACACCGAGATGCTGGGCGAACTGACCGGCGCCACCCGGCAGACCACGATGTTCGTGGTGCGCGGCAAGAAGATCTTCTTCGCCACCCGGCACCTGTCGCTGCGCAAGGCGCTGGACCAGATCAGCGTGGAGCAGCAGGTCGCCGCCATCGAAGAGGCGCTCACCGCGCTGCGGGTCTTCGGCGACGACGAACCCCGGCTCGCGGTCGCGGCGATCAACCCGCACGGCGGCGAGAACGGCGCGTTCGGTGACGAGGAGATCCTCCACCTGCGCCCGGCCGTCGAGCGCGTGCGCAGGACCGGCGCCGACGTCACGGGTCCGGTGCCGGCCGACTCGGTGTTCCACCAGCTGCTGACCGGACGCTACGACGGCGTGCTGTCGCAGTACCACGACCAGGGGCACATCGCGGCGAAGACCTTCGACTTCGACGGCACCATCTCGGTGACCGTGGGGCTGCCGATCCTGCGCACCTCGGTCGACCACGGCACCGCCTTCGACATCGCCGGGCAGGGGATCGCCGACCCGGGCACGATGCGCTCGGCGTTCCTGCACGGTGCGGATTTCGCCCGCTTCGCGGACCGGATCCGGGACGCGTACGGAAGCGGGAGCTGACCCGACGAAGGTGGAGGACCGCCCCCACGCCCCGGGGCGGTCCTCTGTTCTTGCTCTGGGGGCTACAGCTCTTCGCGTCGAATGGCCCCGAGGAAGGCCGCCCACTCTGCGGAGGGGAGAGTCAGGTGGCCGTGGGTGGGGTTCTTGGAATCCCGGAGGGCGACCGTGGCTGGGAGTCGGGCGTACTCGACGCAGTTACTGTTGGTCCCGCCGCCGATCACCAAGCAGGAGACACTGCCCTTCTGGGGCCGCGTCAGGCGACTGCACGCCAACCTCAGCGCCCACGACGCCCGGTACATCGCCCTGGCCGAGGCACTCGGCGTCCCGCTCATCACCGGCGACGCACATATCCGGCGCAGCGGCACGGCCAAGTGCGGCGTCGAGGTCTACGCACACCCCTGACCCAGGTCGGCGGGCACCGGCGGAAGGTGGTCCCGCACCTCCTCGTAACTCCCGCAGGCCGCCACTTTCCCGTCAGCGAGCACGATGATCCGGTCCGCCGCGCGCAGGGTGGAGAACCGGTGCGCGATGACCAGCAGGGTGTGCTCGGTGGAGATCCGGCGCAGGGTCCTGGTGAGGAGCTGTTCGTTGACGGCGTCCAGATGCGAGGTCGGCTCGTCCAGCAGCAGGATCTCCGGGCGGGCGACCAGGGACCGGGCGATGGCCACCCGCTGCTGTTCGCCGCCCGACAGGGTCGATCCGTGCTCGCCGACCATCGTGTCGAGGCCGTCGGGCAGCCGGCGTACCAGGTCCGTCAGGCCCGTCATCTCGATCACCGCGTGCAGCCGCTCCTCGTCGGCGTCCGGCGCCGCATAGCTGATGTTGTCGCGCAGGGTGCCGTACATCAGCGGCGAACTCTGTTCCACCAGCCCGATCCGGGTCCGCCACTCCTCAAGGGTGTGGTCGGAGTGGGCGTCTTTGCCGTCGAAGGCGATCACGCCGTCCGCCGGATCGTAGAACCGGGCGAGCAGGTTGAAGATCGTGGTCTTGCCCGCGCCGGACGGGCCGGCGACCGCCGTGAAACCGTGCCGGGGGACCTGGAAGGACACCCCGGTGAGGATCTCGCGGTCGGTGTAGCGGAACCGGACGTCGCGCAGCGCGAGGCCGGAGCCTACGCTGACAAAAGCCTGGGCGTCGGGGCGCGGCCGTGCCGAGTCCTCCTCGGTCGGCAGGTCCACCACCTCCTGGAGGCGCTGCATGGCCGCGATACCGGTCTGGATCGCCGGGCCGATGTCGAACAGGCTGGACATCGGCACCGCCAGGTAGTTGACGTACAGCAGGAACGCCACCAGGTCGCCGATGGCGATGTCCCCGGCGGCGACCCGGTACAAGCCGACCACGATCACCAGGACCAGCGACCCCTGGACCCCGAACTCGATGGCGGGGGAGACCACCGCGGTCAGCCGGGCCGCCCGCACGTTGTGCCGGCGGATCACGTCGGCTCGGTCGCCCAGTGCTCGGGACTCCCGCGCCTCGGCCCGGCTGACGCGCACGGTGCGGATGGCGCTGAGCACGCGTTCCATCTCGGCGGCGAGCGCGCCGGTGGCCTCCTGCGCCGCCACGGTCTCGCGCCGGATCCCTTTGAGGACCACCCCCACCACGGCTCCGGAGACCACGACGACCGCCAGGACCACCGCCGCGAGCACCGGGTCCAGCCACAGCATCATCGCCAAGCCGCCGACCACGACGAGGGCGCTGACGACGCCGTTCACCACGTCCTGGGCCAGCACGTCGCGCAGCAGTGTGGTGTCAGTGGTGGCGCGGGAGATCAGGTCCCCGAGCCGCTGCCGGTCGAACACCGCCATGCGAAGGCGCAGCAACTGGTCGGTCAACGCCACGCGTAGCCGCATCACGATGGTCTCGCCGGCCTGGTCCAGCCGGTAGGTCGAGAGGGCCTGAGTCGTGGCCTGGGCCACGAAGACCACGGTGAGCAGCAGCAACAGGGGCATGACCGGCTGCCCGGCCGTCGCCGTGTCGATGGTGCGGCTGACGATCATCGGTTGCGCCAGGCCGAGCCCGGCCGCGGCCAGTGCGCAGATCAGGGCGCCCAGCAGCCGCAACCGGCTGCCCCTCGTCCAGACCAGCAGGTCGCGGAGGGTGACACGGCCGGTCGTCGTTGTCTCGTTCATGGTTTCCGTCAGTCATCTAGTCGGTGCCCCAGACGCAGAGCTTCGGCGAGCCACAGCTCGACTTCCAGGATGCGGGTGGCCACCATCGGGTCCAGGTCTTCGGACAGTGCCTGGTCGCTGAGAATTCCGGCGGTCAAGAGATGGGGCGCGTTCAGCTCGGGGAGATTCACCCGGCTGACGATGGCCCGTCCGAAGATCTGCCTGGTGGTGGGCAGGTACGGCAGGGCGCTACACGGCATGAGCCTGACCACCTGGGACTTGCACCGCCAGTACGGGTGCGGTTGGCGGGAGTCGTACCGCCGGTGCAGTGGCAGCCGCTTCGCCTGCTCGACGAACTCCGGGTCCAGGAACGGGTCCTCGGTCCGCAGCAGTCCCGGCGTGCGCAGCCGCTGGTGCGGGTACAGGGCGCTCCACGCGTCCATGACCGCCAGGGAGCGGTGGCGCCGCCCGTGCAGCCGCACCAGGGTCCGTACCCACGAAGCCGTCCAGTCCTCCGCCAGGCCGCGGTACGGTTCGGCGAGAAAGTCGTGCGGCGGCCGTCGGCACAGGTCCGGCCATGAGCAGGCCAGGTAGACCATCGCGCGGCGCCGGCGGCCGGCGAACCGGGACAGCGTCGAGATCGCCTCCAGCTTGGCGGTGGGGTGGCCGACTGTTCCTGGCCCGCGGGGCGGAGGGGCTGCGGGATCGGGAGAACGGCCGGCTGGTCATGGCGTACGGATTCAGCCACCGCCAGCCCGCGCTGGGCCTGCACGTCCAGCAGGCCGTCCAGGGCCTGCACATGGCGTACGAGGCGATCCTGCCGCACTTCAACCGCTACCTGGGCGCCCAGGCCGTGGGCAGCGCCGCTGACTGGTACGTCTGCCGGCCGACGGCCCGGACCTGGCGGTCCCTGGAGCGCGCCGGCCATGAGGCGGCGCACATCTACACCCATGGCGCCCGGTCCGTGGAGGCGGCCGGCGGCGAACTCCATGACGAGGTCGCGCGCCGGGTGCTGGAGATCGCCGACGCGGGGGAGACCGTCCTCGTCGGCGCCGGTTGGCCGGACGCCGGCACCGGAGCGCTGGGCCGGGTCGGGCTGGCCCGGCTGCTGTCCGACGGCCTGCCGGCCGCCCACGCCCGGCGCGAGCGCCTCACCGTCGTGGTCAACCTCTCCGACGATCCCGGCGGTCGGCTGCTGCGCGCGCTGCTGGCGGCGAACGCCGCGCGGGTGGTGGCCCTGGTGCCCAACCGGCATCCGGACCTCGCCGACCAGGCGTCGCAGGCCGCGCTCCAGGAGCTGGTCGCCGCCAAGTACCGGCTGCGGTTCCGGCGCAGCACGCCGGACTCGCGGCACGCCGTGGTCGAGGCGTCGGCCGTCGACCCCGGCAGCCTTGACGACGTTGAGCGGGTCCGGAACCGGATGCTGCACCGCGCACACGGCAAGGTGGGAAACGTGTGGCGGGACGCGCTGGTCCGCGGGAGCCAGGGGCACCCGGGCCGCCCCGTGCCGACGAAGAACGAGGCGCGCGAGATCGTCCGCCGGTCGGCCTCTCGTCCGGACACGCTCTCCGCCGGACTCGTGGAGTTCGGCCGGCACGACGTCGCCGCCGTGCTCACCGACGTCGCCGGGTCGGTCGCCGTGCCGGCCGACGGGACGGCGGCCCGAGCCTGACGGCCGGCCGCCGCGGCGCTGTCGCGGAAATGCCGTTCGACGTGCCCGGGCGGCCGTGCTTGGATACCGCCGTGGACAACCTCGGCCCGGCCATCGACGTTCGCCCGCTCTTCCCCCGAGAGCGCGCCGCGCTGCTGGACCTGCTCGGGTCCCTCGGTCCGGACGACTGGAGGGCGCCAACGGTCTGCCCGGGGTGGGACGTCCACGACCTGGTGGCGCACCTGCTCAACGATCAACTCCGGCGGCTCTCCGGCAGCCGCGACGGCCACGCGGGGCCGCCGTTCGGAGCCGGGGAGACCCTGCCCGCCTACATTCACCGGGTCAACGGCGAATTCGTCCGGGCGGCACGGTGCGCCAGTCCGCGCGTCATGGCCGAGCTGCTGGGCTTCCTCGGCCCGCAGCTCGACGAGCTGTGGGCCGGGCGCCCGCTCGACGGCCAGGCGGATCTCCCCGTGTCGTGGGCCCAGGCCGAGCCGGCCGACTCCACACCGGTGTGGCTGGACATGGCCCGCGAGTACACCGAGTACTGGGTCCACCAGCAGCAGATCCGCGACGCGGTGGGCCGCCCGGGGGCCGATGATCCCGCCCTCATGGCACCCGTGCTGGACACCTTCGCGCGCGCCCTGCCGAGCGCGCTGCACGGACTCACCCGGCCCCCCGGATCCTCGGTGGTGCTGGAGGTCACCGGCCCCGCTGGCGGACGCTGGGCCGCGGTCAGGGGGACCGGCCGCTGGCTGCTCGGCGCCCCGCCCGGCGCGAGGCCGGCCGCGGCGCGGGTGACCCTGCCACAGGACGCCTTCTGGCGGCTGGCCACCCGCGGCATCCCGGCCACCGAGGCGCGTGGCCGTGCGGACGTCCACGGCGACCCGGAGCTCGTGGACGCGGTGACCGGCCTGCTCGCCATCGTGCACTGAGCCGGATGGGTGCCGGCCACCCGCGACCCGACGGCCGCCGTGCGGGGTCTCCAGGCAGGGGGCGGCGGACCCGCCACGGCAGGAGGGTGCCGAGGCACCCGGCCCGATCCGCGTCCCGGCATTCGCCGTGGCCGTCTGTGGATAACCGATCACGCTTCGTCACGGTCGCCTACCGTCGAAATCCCGACCGGGTCCTTCGACGGGAGGCCGCAGTGCACGTCATGGTCCAGATCGACATCGAGAGCCCCGGCGGTCCCGCCGCCGGGGACGAACTTCGGGCGCGGGGCGCCGCACAGTTGCTCATGGCGGCGCTGGCCACCGTCAGCAGGATCGAGGGCCCGGGCGGGGTGGTCGTCCGGCCACGGGCGGCCCGGTGCGTCGCCCACGACGGTGGCGTGGCGGTTCGGGTGGCGGCCGACGCCCCCTCCGCCGACCTCGCCGAGACCGGGCTGCGGCTCGCGCTCGTCCAGCTGGTGGGCGAGCACGCGGCGCTCGCGGGCTGGCGGGTGGCCGAACGCGGGGCACGGCCATGAGCCCGTGGGATTCACGGAAGCCGCGGGCCACCCGTCCCGGCGGCACGGAACTGTCACCGCGATCCACTACCGTGCCCGTCACGGTGCCGGCGACGGCCGCCGCCCTTCCCGATCTCCGTGAACCTGCTGACCTTCCCCCAGCAAGGGAGCACCATGGCCCGCGCCATCTTCCGCGACGAGTCGCCGCTCGGCGATCGGCTCGACGCCTTCGAACTGCCCGACCTCCCGGACTCCGTCACCGTCCGCGAGCTCATCCGCCTGCGAGTGCGGGAGGAGGTCGCGCGTTACAACGCCGATCCCGGGCCGAGCTTCCGGGGGCTGGTGCGGCCGGACGACACCGAGGCCGAACTGAACGGCTACCACATGCGCAAGCGTCGGTCCATCAGCTGGGAACGCCAGGCCGACATCGCCGAGCGGGCGTTCACCCGCAACGGGTTCGTGGTGCTGGTCGGAGACCGCCAGGTCGAGGACCTGGACGAGTCCGTGGCGCTGACCGGCGATCCGGAGATCGTCTTCATCAAGCTCGTTCCGCTGGTGGGAGGGTGAACGCCGGGATGAACGCCGAGAACGACTCGAATCCGCCGGTCACCGAAGCCGACCTCGACTCCCCCGAACTCACCGGAGCGCGGCCCGGCGACATCGCGGAATTCCTGCTGCGGCGGTTCAAGCTGGCGGACGAGCACCGCCCCTACCTGGTGATGCTGGCGGAACTCGGCGGCCCGGTCGCCGTCCGCCTGGAACTCGCCATCGCGAAGATCATCCCGCCCGACAACTGGTGGCAGCGGGTGGCGAAGCTCAAAGGCACCGAGGTGGACGAGGTCCTCCGTTCCTGCGACGACGCGGGGCTGCGCGCCGCTGGCATGTGGGCGCTGGTACGCCTCGCGCGCAACGGCGACCCGTACAAGACCAACGGGCACCGGGCGGTGCTCGCCGCGCTGGCCCGGCGCGGCCTCTCTTGGAGCGGGGCCCAGCTCACGGCGATGCTGCGCATGGCGGAGGGCCAGGGGAAATACGACTACCACGCCGCAGAACTGGCGAAGCTGCCGGTCGCCGCCTGCGAGCGCGCCGACGACGCGCTGCTGACGGAGTGCGCCACCGGCCTCCGCGCCCTGCACGCGGTGCTCGGCAGATCCGAGTACGCCGACGTCCGCAAGGTCCACGCCAGGGTCGAGGCGCTGATCGGACGGCTCGCCGGGGGTGCGGAGACAGCCGAGCGCCTGTTCGGCGAGGACGACGCGTTCGGCGCGCTGCTCCGTCGCGAGGCGCCCGAGGCGCTGCGCACCCCGGGACTCGGGGCGCTGCTGCAGCGGTGCGGCACGCTCAGCGGCACCCGGCCGACCAAGGCGTGGCGGACGCAGGTGCAGGCGGTGCTGCGCGACCATCCCGACGTGCTGGCCGGCGCGCGCGCCGTGCTGGCGCAGATTCCGAAGCTGCCGGACAGCGCCATCTATGTGGAACACGAGTACGTCTCCGACATCACCCCGCACATCGGTTCGGAGAACACCCAGCTCATGCTGCGGGGGCTGCTGTGGAGCCTGGACGTGGCGCCGCACGCCGAAACGCCGTGGGCACCGGCACTGCTCGCCGACGTCGCGCGGTTCACCGGCACCGGCCGCGGCGGCAGCAAGGTGCTGCGCGGCGAGCGGCTGGCGACCGCCGCCATCGCGGTCCTCGGGGCGCGCGGTGACGAAGCGGCCGTGGCCGGCCTCGCCCGGGTGCAGGCCAAGGTGGTCAAGAAGACCGTGGCCGGTGCCGTCGATCGGGCCCTGGACGGCTGCGCCGAACGGCTCGGCCTGACCCGGTGGCAGCTCGTGGAGCGCACCGTCCCCGACTTCGAGCTCGGCCCCGGCGCCCGCCGCGAGGAGTCCCTCGGGGAGCACACCGCGATCCTGCGTGTCGACGGCGACGGCGGCGCGGCACTAAAGTTCCGCGGCGGCAACGGCCGGGAGCTCAAGTCGGTCCCCAAGGCCGTCCGCGAGGCGCACGCCGATCGGCTGACCGCGCTGCGCGCCGAACTCAAGGAGCTGCAGTCCACGCTGGCCGCCGAACGGTTCCGCATCGAGACCGCGCTCGCCGAGGGCCGGGTGTGGGACCTCGCCGACTGGCGCCGCTACTACCTCGACCATCCCCTCACCGGGTGGTTCGCCCGCGTGCTCGTCTGGGAGGTTTCCACCGACGCCGGCGCGACCTGGCGGGACGGTCTCCCGGAGCCCGATGGCGACCACTGGCGGCTCGTCGGCCCCGAGGGCACCGAGGTCTTCCGCACCGACGGCGAATCCGTGGCGCCGCCGCAGGTCCGGCTGTGGCACCCCATCCGCGCCGTGCCCGACCGGGTGCGCGCGTGGCGCGACCACCTGATGGCGGCCGAGCTCCGCCAGCCGGTGAAGCAGGCGTACCGCGAGATCTACCTGCTCACCCCGGCCGAGGAGGCCACCTCCACCTACTCCAACCGGTACGCCGGGCACATCCTGCGCTACCCCCAGGCCAAGGCGCTGCTCGCCGGGCGTGGCTGGTCCGGCCTCACCCTCGGCTACTGGGACGGTGGCTTCGACGGCTCCGCCGAGCGCGTGTACCACGACGCCGCCTCCGGCACCGACTGGGCGGCGGTCTGCTACCTGGAGCTGGCCGAGCACTCGGACGACGACTACATGCGCGTCTCCTTCTGTTCCTCCGACCAGGTCCGCATCGGGCGGGCCGGGGCGGTGGACGACGAGGGCGACCTGCGCGACGTCCCGGCGCTGGTGTTCTCCGAGGTCATGCGGGACATGGACCTCGCGGTCGGGGTCGCCTCGATCGCCGCCGACCCGGAGTGGGTCGACCGCGGCGAGGACCGGTACCTCGCCTACTGGCGGGAGGCCGGATTCGGAAAGCTGACCGAGTCCGCCGAGATGCGCCGGACCGCGCTCGAACGCCTGATCCCGCGGCTGAAGATCGCCGACCGGCTGGAGCTGACCGACCGGTTCCTCAAGGTCCGCGGCGACCTGCGCGGCTACCGTATCCACCTGGGCAGCGCCAACATCCTCATGGAGCCGGACGACTCCTACCTGTGCATCGTCACGGCGCGCGGCGGCGACTCCGCCGTCTTCCTGCCGTTCGAGGCCGACGGCGGCCGTCTCTCGGTGATCCTCTCGAAGGCGTTCCTGCTCGCCGACGACACCGCCATCACCGACCCGAGCATCACGCGGCAGATCCGCCGCGGCTCGGCGGGCTGACCGACGCGGGAACAAGATCGGGGGCGGCATCCGGACAGGGTGCCGCCCCTCCGCAGGTCAGGGGCCGCCGCTCGCCGCGCGAACACGCCCGAGGGCGGAGCCCTGTCCGGGGCGCCGCAGGCACGGGCGCGCCCGGCCGGGCTCTTTCACCGAGCGCCGCCTGCGGGCCGGAGCGCGGGCCGCCGTGCGTGTGCCCGGCGGCGCATGCTTCCGGAATCATGCGGACGAGCGCCCGGTGCGAAGCGCGGCTCGCCAATGCGCCTGCCCCGGTGTCCCGGGCTGCGGCACTTGATGCCGTCCGTGCGGAAGCACCCGGTCGGCCCGATGCGCCGGCCCTCTTCATCTCAAGGGCGGGCCTCGCCGCATGCGGAACCCCGTCCAGCCGGGCCCGCACCGGTCAGCGCGGCGCCGGCCCCGGGTCTCCCGCGCCCGGTGCCACCCGGGCGAGGGCGCCCGATTCGAGGGCGACCCACAGCGCGCCGTCCGGCCCGGGGGCGATCCCGTGCGGCTCGGAGCCGGGGGATGGCAGCGGGTAGCCGTCGACGTCTCCGTCGACGGAGATCCGGCCGACGCGGTTCGCCCCCCACTCGGTGAACCAGAGTGCGCCGTCCGGTCCGGTGGTGATGGCGTGCGGACGTGCCGCCCGGTCCGGCAGCGGGAATTCGGTGATGTGCCCGTCGGTCGTCACGCGGCCGACCTGCCCGGCGCCGATCTCCACGAACCACAGCGCACCGTCCGGCCCGGCGGCGATCCCCACCGGTCCGGCGGCGGGCGTGGGCAGCGGGAACAGGACGGCCTCGCCGCCGGTGGTGATCCGGCCGATGGCGTTCGCCTGGTTCAGGGTGCACCACAGTGCTCCGTCCGGCCCCGCCGCGATCATCGACGGAAACGCTCCGGTCACGGGGAGCGGGAACTCGGTCACCTCGCCGTCCGGCGTGATCCGCGCGACGGCGTTGGCGTTCATCTCCGTGCACCACACCGCGCCGTCCGGCCCGGCGGCGACGCCGAACGGCCCGGCCTCCGGAGTGGGCAGCGGATACGAGGACGCGTGGCCGTCGGTGCTGATACGGCCGATCCGGTGCGCCTGCGTCTGCGCGAACCAGAGCGCGCCGTCCGGCCCGGCCGTGATGACCGTCGGCCCGCACGTCGCGGGTTCGAGCTGATGGGAGGCGTGCTCACCGCGCACGGTCATCCGGCCGATCCGGCCGTCCCCGTTCATGGTGAACCAGAGGGCGCCGTCGGGCCCTGCGGTGATGCCGTACGGTCCGGAGCCCGCGCCCGGGAGGCGGTGTTCGGTGATCGCGGCGGACGGTGTCGAAGACATGGCGGGCTCCCGGTGGTGATGGAGGTGCGCGGTCGAGTCAAGGGCGGGCCGGCCGGATCGGACGGGGACCGGCGGATGGCGCCGAGCGCAGGCGGCGCCCTTGCGTCCGGCCCTGATGTCCGGTCGCGGGTCCGCCGGCCGCCGTCATGGCACCGCGCCATGGTCGGTGCTGGGCGTCAATGGCGGCAACCGGTTTTCCGGGTTGCGCGGCGTTCCCCGCTGCGGCTCCTTTGTGGAGCGCTGCCCGTCGGGGACGTTCGCCGCCGATGTCGGTGCGGAATCGGTGCGCTGGTGAGCGGATGGGCGGACGGTAGAACGGACGGAGGTACGGAGAAGCGAGCGCAAACGGACCGGCAAGGTCGGGCGTCTGAATTCACGGTTTCTCTGAACGTGTTCCACATCAGAAAAGGGCGAATATGCCATCCCGCAAGTATCCGAGGCGTGACGCCGGCTCCGCCCTTGCCGGCGGCATATTGATGACGGTCTGCTGCAATGTCGTCTGCGGCATCCTGGCGATCGTGTTCGCGGTCATCGCGATGTCGATGGACGACCCCCACCAGCGGGAGAAGTTCGTCGGGTATTCCTGGAACTCGTTCGGGATCGGGCTCGCGATCACTTGCGTGGGTCTCATCCTCATCGGCATGGTGGCCGGACACATGTGACTCACGGCGGCTGCACTGCCGGTACGGCAGGGGCGAGCCGATTCGGCGAGGTGCTGAGGCGGCGCCGGATTCACTTCTCGCCGACCGGGTCCCACCCATCGAGCAGGTGCCGGATCACGGCCGTGACGTGCTCGTCCGTCTCCGTTTCCGCGCGCTCGCGCAGCAGCGTGCGGAATTCAGGCCAGGGCTGGTAGGTGACGGCCCAGACCGCTGCCATGCGCACCTGCGGCGACGCGTGCGCGAGCGCCGCGCGGACGCAATCGAGGACGCCCTCGTGGACCTCCAAAGGGGCCCCGGCACCGGCCCGAACGACGGCGTGCGCCCGGTCTTCATCTCCGAACTGCCAGTCCACGTCCTCCAGTAGCTGGCCGACGGAGCGGACGGGAAGTCGCTGCTCCGCCAGCCGCGCCACCGCCGCCACCTGCTCCGGGTCACTGCCCACCGAGGTCACGTACGCGAAGTCGGACAGCAGGTCCTCTTCGTAGTGGAGTGCGGGGTCCGTACCCCAGACGACGCGAGCCGGCAGCCAGGATTCGCGGTCCTCTTCCCGTGTGGAGGAGGGGCCCGACCAGCCGAGCTCCGGCGGGAACGTGGCGACGGAGGCGGACACGACGCGCAGGCCGAATCCCTCCTGGAGGATCAGGCGGCGACTTCGATGGACGACACCGTCCATGGGGGGACTCCTTCAGCGTGTGCGTCCGGCCCCTCCAGGCCGGGACGCTTTCGGCCGGCGACCGATCCTGCCGCGTGCGGTGCTCAACGCGCGGCGGACCCCACCGGCTCCGGCTCCCGCTCGGCGGTGCGGTCGATGCGTCCGGTGCGGGAGGCCCAGCGCTCGAAGATCACCGTGCCCAGCGGCGGGACGCTGGCGACAAGGGCGAGGACGCCCGTCAGCGGGGACCAGCGCAGCACGATCCAGGCCAGGACGGCGACGGCGACATAACCGAGGAAAGCCGCTCCGTGCAGTGGGCCGAACACCTTGACCCCGATCTCGTTGTGGACGACGAGGTACTTGACGACCATGCCGGCCAGGAGCCCGGCCCAGGTGACGGCCTCGACGGCGGCGATCACCCGGAAGGCGGTCAGCAGTAGCGGCTTGGACACGGGGGCTCCTCGGGGCGGTAGCGGCAACGGCAGGGGCCGGTTGATGCGCGGCCGGACGTCCGTACCAGTCTGCGCGGCGCGCGGGAGTGGATCGGACGTGACGCCGGTTACTCCGGCGACGGGATCCCGGGAGTAACCGGCATCCGAAATCGGGCGGTGGGTAGACCCCGTCTCCGCACCCTGGGATCCGAGAGCGGGCGCCGGGGCGGGCCCGCGGTGTCCAGGGAGATCGGGCCGACCGCCGACGGCGGGACCGCGTTCCCGGAAGCCGGTCCGCCGCACCGGTTCTCGCGGTTTCGGTCGGTGGAAAATCCGGGATCCGGACACCGTGGCGAGCGTGCCGGACGAGCCTCGTCCGGCAATCAAGGTGACAGTTACCTTACCTTTCGGGGAGGTAGTCGGAAAGGCGTTCGTTTTCTCGTATCTGACCTGCGGAAACGTTCGTCCTTTTCGTGGTTGATCCGCGACGGGAACAGGGGTTTCTGGGGCGGTTTGCCGGAATTTCTCGATGAGCATTTCTACCGGTGGACGCGGTGGTCGTCCCGCAACCGACTTCCCCACGCGCCGCCCGACGACCGGCCCAGACCTGGAGGAATGCCCGACGTGCCGCAGCTCGCCATCGCCCCCACCTTCCTCAACGATTTCTCCCGGCTCGACACGCGTGTCCAAGCCGCCGCCCTCACCGCCGTGCAGGCGTACCTCACCGGCGACCGGCCTGACCTGGGCAGCGTCGAGGACGCCGCCGACTCCCGGGTGCGGATGCTGCAGATCGGCCCGGAATGGTCCGGTGTGGTCGCCCCCACGCCGGATGACGGCTACTGCCTGATCACCATCCGGCCGCACGAGGAGGCGCTGGCCTTCGCCCGGCGGTTCCGGCCCGGCCCGGTACCGGCCATCGACATCATCGAAATTCCGCACCACCCCGCCCCTGTTCCGGCGGCGCCCACGGTGGTCGGGCCGGTCGAGATCGCGCGCCATCTCCGCGGCCCCTTCGACCGCTGGCAGGTCACGCTGCACCCGGACCAGAAGCGCCTCGCCGAAGGGCGGTTCCGCGGATCCGTGCAGGTGACCGGCGGCCCGGGCACCGGCAAGACGGTGCTCGCGCTGCACCGCGCCGCCCACCTGGCCGCCGCTCTCACCGCCCGGCCGGACCGCGACACGCGGCCGGTGCTGCTCACCACGTACAACCGGCTGCTCGCCCAGACGCTCAGCGCGCACCTCGACCGGATCGTGCCGGATCCCGACGTGCGCGCCCGCATCGAGGTGGTCACCATCGACGGCCTGGCCCGCGCCGTCGTGCAGGGACACGCGGGATTCGCCCCGGAGGCGCTGGCCAAGGAGGTGATCGCGCAGCGCTGGCGGGACGCCGCCCGGGCGGACGGCATCCCCTACTCCGGCCGTTTCCTGGTGGACGAGTGGGAGCAGGTGATCCTCGCCCGCGGGTTCACCGACCCCGCCGCCTACATCCGGTGCGAGCGCAGCGGCCGTGTGCTGCACCTCGCCCCCGAGCACCGGCGGCTCGTCTGGGACACCGTGCGCCGCTACACCGACGCCATGCGGGTCGCAGGGGAGTGGTCCTACCCGCAGGTGGCCGACGAGGCCGCCCGCGCTCTGCGGCGTTCGGGACCCCGGTACGCGCACGTCGTCGTGGACGAGGCACAGGATCTGCACCCGGCCCAGTGGCGACTGCTGCGCGCCGCCGTCGCCGAGGGACCCGACGATCTCTTCATCGTCGGCGACCCGCACCAGCGCATCTACGACAGCCGGGTGTCGCTCGCCTCGGTCGGCATCCACGTGCGGGGGCGCGGCCACCGGCTGCGGGTGAGCTACCGCGTCACCCAGGAGACCCTGGACTGGGCGGTGCCGATCCTCGGGCGGACGCCGGCCGTGGGCCTGGACGACAGTGTCGACACCCTCGCCGGGTACCGCTCGCTGCTGCACGGGCCGCGGCCGGTGGTGCGCGGCTGCGCCAGCCGCCACGAGGAGCTCGCGGCGCTCGGCGAGTGGGTCCGGGCCTGGCTGGCGGCCGGGGTGGCCGCGCCGTCGATCGCGGTGGCCGGGCGGAACCGCTGGGTCGTCCGGGACATCAGCAAGGAGCTGCTGGCCCAGGGGATCCGCACCGCGCCGGTGGACGCGACGGACGACGTGGACGCCGTGCGGGTCGGCACCATGCACAAGCTGAAGGGGCAGGAGTACCGGTGCGTCGCCGTGGTGGGAGCGGGCGAGGCGCAGTTGCCGCCCAGGGCGGCGGTCGACGCGGCCGAGGGGGACCCGGTGGCGCTGGAGCAGATCCGCCAGCAGGAGCGCAACCTGCTGTTCGTGGCCTGCACCCGGGCCCGCGACGCCCTCTACGTCTCCCACGTGGGGGCGCCGAGCCGGCTGCTCCCCGATCACGCCGACTCCGCGGAGTCCGCTGACTGAGCCGGCCTTCCGCCGGCGCGGTGCGGGCACACCGCGCCGGCGGAAGGGCCCGCGGTCACTCGCATGGCGCCGCCCCGCCGCCGTCCGGCGGTGGACCATCGCCGGGCCGTTCGGCGCCGGCCGTGGCGCGGTCGCGCGCCTCGCGGATCATGGCGACGATCTCGCGCGGGTGATGGAGGTCCCGCCAAGTGAAGCGGAGGAGCACCAGCCGTTCCGGAGAGCTGACGATGTCGTTCTGCCGGCGGCGGTCGACGAAGAGCGGGCCGGGGAGCGAGTGGGGCTCCGAACCGTCGGCCTCCACCACGACGCCCCAGCTGGGCCAGGCGAGGTCGGCATGCCCGGCGAGCCGGCCGTCGCCGTTGTACACGGGGTACTGCAGCGTCTCCGGCGGGATGCCCGCGTCATGGCAGACGAGCCGCAGGCGCGTCTCGAAGGTGCTCTGTGCCCGGCCGTCGGCCAGCCGCCACCAGTCCCGGGTCCGCCGGGCGCCGCGCCGGCCCGCGTTGGCGGCTTCCAGGGTGGGCAGGTCGGCGGCGTCGACGAGCCCGTTCTGCAGCGCCGAGTCGAGGATGCTCACCGCCGAGTACCGGTCCGCGAGCAGGACGGTGTCGCGCAGGGTGCGGGCCGGGGTGGTGACCCGCAGGCCGTTGCAGAGCGTCACCTCGCCCGGGGCGACGTTCCAGCCGTGCAGGCGCAGACCGTCGTGCCGGGCCGCGGCCGATCCGCTGACGCTGAGATGGACGTGCTCGTGTCCCGGGCCGGGGAGCAGCCCCTGCAGCCGCCACAGCCGCGCCGCCGTGGGGCCGACCGCCACGGCGCGTGGCCCGTAGACCAGTTGCGCCGCCATGACCCGCGCGGCGAGCCGGGGCGGGTCGCCACCGACGAAGTACACACCGGCCCGCAGCCGCCGCCACTCGCCACGGCGGAGCAGCCGGGCAATCTGCTGAGGGAGGAGACCGCACGCCAGGGCCTGGTGGCGGGCGATGACCCCGTGCTGGGTGGCGGCGAGCGTGTGTGCGCTGGACAGTTCCGGCATGCTTCCAGGGTCGGAGGCGGCGGGTCGCGCCGGCGAGTCCGGTTCCGGGACTGTGGACAACCGGCCCGTGCGGCGAAAGGACGCCGGGGGAACTGGGAGCCGTGGTGGTGCGCAATTACGATGAAACGCGAGCGTTGAGCGGATCGACGGGGAGAACCATGACCGGAGACGGGGCGGTTGGCCGGGACGCGATGCGGGCGTCCGATCTCGACCGGGACCAGGTGGCCGAGATCCTGCGGCAGGCCGCCGGAGAGGGCCGGATCACCCTCGACGAACTCGACGAGCGGCTCGACCTCGCCTACCGTGCCCGCACCTACGGCGAACTGCGTCCGCTCACCGCCGATCTGCCCACCGGCCACGGCACGCCGGCCGTCCCTCACCAGGCCGGCGCCGCCGAGCGCACCCTGGAGCTTCGCGCCAAGGCCGGCAGCATCGCCCGGCGGGGGGAGTGGGAGGTGCCGGCCCGGGTCGTCGTGAGCAACCCCTACGGCGAGACCCGGCTCAATTTCCGCGAGGCCAGGCTGCTGGCCGACGTGATCGACCTGGAGATCACCGCCTCCTGGGGAGACGCCAAGATCGTGCTGCCCGACGGCGCCACAGCCGCCATCGACGTGGACACGTCGTGGTTCGGTGACGTGGACAGCCGGGTCCCCGATCGGCCGGCCCCGCCCGCGCCGCACTTCCGGATCAGCGGCGCCGTGAAGGGCGGTGCGCTGCGCGTCCGGTACAAGACCAGGCTCGACGAATGGATGGGCTGGAACGACTGGGACTGAGGACCCGCCCGGCCGGACGTGCGGCCGCTCACCCCGCCGGGGGCCGCGGCGCGGGCTGGGTGATCCGGATGTTGTTGCCGAACGGATCACGGAGCGCACAGTCGATCCCGTAGGGGCGCGTCGTCGGGGTCTCGGTGAACTCGACGCCACGCTCCAGCAGCGTCTCGTAGGTCTTCTGGCAGTCCGCGGTGCCGAGGATGAGCCAGCCGCCCATGACGCCCTTGGTCACCAGTTCGCGAACCTGTTCCGCGGTGGCCTCGTCCAGCGCCGGCGGGCCCGGCCGTTCCAGCAGTAGTTCGCGCCCGGTGTCGCCCGGCACCCGCACGGTCAGCCAGCGCATGAAGCCGAGGTCCGCGTCGGTGGCGACCTCCATGCCGAGTTTGCCGACGTAGAAGTCGAGTGCCTGGTCCTGGTCGAGGACGTAGATCTGGGAGTGAGTGATCGATCGCAACATGGCGGCAACGCTAGTCGCGTCCGGTCTGGCCCGCTTCTCCGAAACTGCTCGGTCTCAGCCACGCCTTGGCAAAGCAAGTCGGCACCCCCGCCGCGGTGCCGCGCGCTGCGGCGCGGTAGGCCGAGGGCGACCGGCCGACGATGTCGCGAAACGTCCGGCTGAAGGTGCCCAGGCTCGTGAAGCCGACCGCGAGGCAGATGTCGGTGACGCTCAGACCGGTCTCGCGCAGCAGGGCCATGGCGCGTTCGACACGCCGGCGCTGCAGGTAGCGGTGCGGCGTCTCCCCGAACGTCGCACGGAAGGTCCGGATGAAGTGCGCCTCGGACACGTGCGCGATCCGGGCGAGGGCCCGGACGTCGAGGGGAGCCGCGTAGTCGCGGTCCATGGCGTCGCGGGCCCGGAGCATCCGGCGATTGGACTCCTCGACGGCGCGGTTCATGCCAACATCACACCACGTCAGTGCGGCGGGAGCGCTCGCCACCCCGGCCCACGGTGCGGCCGGGCCACGGGACGGCGGCCGGAAGGCGCGCGGACGCCCGCCCCTCCCGGCCGCCCCGGCTCACTCCGCCGGTCGGACCCCCAGAGCGGTCTCCCGGACGTCCTCCACCCCGAAACGCTCGGGATCCACCCGCACCGACACCGCGACTCCCGGCCGCACCTGCCAGAACGCCAGATCATCGGCGATACCGCCATCGTGCGCTCCGTGCCGGAACGGCTGCACCCGCCACGCACCGGGCTCGCGCTCGTGGTACTCGGCCAGGAAGTCCTGGGTCGCGGCGACGTCGGACAGCCGCTCGCCGCGCAGCACCGCAACGGTGAGGTCGACCCGGTACCCGCCGCTCTCCAGCTGCCGCTCCCACACCCGCTCGGTGAAGGCGACATCGCCCCACTCGAACCTGAAGTCCGACTCCAGCGTGCCGGCCCCCGCCGGCACGTGCTCGATCACGAATCCGTCCAACGGCTCCCGAACCTCCACTTCCCCCGGCGAGGCGACGACCGCCCCGGCCGCCACCATGACCGCCGCCAACGACTGAACCAGCATGGCAAAACCTCCAGACGAACGTCCGGATGCCCCTCCGGGCACCCAGCGTCCATGCTCGGCGCGCGCACCCTGCCGGCTCCACCGCGGTTCGTGGTCTGTGGATAACCCACCCGAGAGGCCGGCCCGCAGGCCCCGGGGGCGTGGCGGTCAGCCGCGGCCGGATGTCCCCCGGCTCCGCAGGCGGTACAGCGTCGCGCGCGCCTGCTTGCAGACCTTCGGGTCCGGATGGTGCTCGCCGACGTAGCTCAGCAGGAAGGCGCTCTCGGGGTGGTCGATGTCCAGCGCGATCTCGAACAGCAGCGGCTCGGCGCCCAGCAGCGGGCTGTCCAGGAGCCGCTGCTCGTCCAGCAGGCCCAGCCGGGCGAGCGCCGCCTCGGTGTCGAGTGTGACCCACGTGCGGTCGTCGGGCCGCAGGTCCGACTCCTTCAGGAAACCGGCGTCGAACAGCCACGCGCGGGCCTGGGCGCCGAAGGCGGGGTCGTCGCGCAGGGCGTCGTACACCGGGCGGGCCGCTTCGGCGTGTTCGCGGGTGGCGCAGGCGATCACGAACCGGTGGGTGGAGTCGTCCGTGCGCCGCGCGACCTCGACCAGGTCGTGCATGGCGGTGGCGGTGTCACGGGCGCCGATCCAGTCGTCGAGGTCGACGTCGGCGGTGGGCTGGCCGGAGGCGGCGCGCTCCACGAGGACCTCGGCGTTCTCGGCCATCAGCTCGTCGAACGTGCGGATGACGTAGTCGTCGGCCGACAGTTCCTCGAAGCCGATCCACTCGCCGAGCGGCGTCAGGCGCACCACGGGCTCGCCGGCCTCCCGGGCCTCCTCGCACGTGGCGTCCCGGACGAGTACGCCGAGTTTCTCCAGTTCGGTGAGCGCCGTCTCGACCACCGGGGCGAACCGGGCCGCCGCGTCGGCGACGTCCCCGCTGTCCCCGGGCGGCGGTTCCTCATCGAACGCACCGGACGCCTCGGCCACCAGTTCGAGCACCACCGGGACCGGCAGCGGCGGGCGTTCGGCGAACAGCACGGTGACCACGGCCACCACGAACTCCTCGGGGTCCAGACCGAAGGCGTCCTCGAACGAGCCGGCGTCCAGGCCGCGCCCCTCGGCGATCGCCGGCCCGAGAGCGTCGTAGGCGCTGAGCCACGCCTCCTCGGAGTCCTTCGGCAGCCCCTCCGGCGACTCCCGGCGCAGCCGCGCCAGCGTGGGGGCGGCCTCCATCGCGGCCGCGAGTTCGGCGCCCTCCAGCAGCCGCGGCGCGCGCCACACGTAACCGACGCGCCCGATGCCGTCCACCGGGGACTTGGGCGCCGCCGCGGTGCCCTCGGCGATGGCGGCCAGCGTCTCCTGGTCCACCGGCAGGTCGCCCTCGTCGAGCCGGGACTCGAAGTCCGCGAGCTGCTCCGGGTCGTCGACGTCCACGTCGGAGTCCAGCAGCGCCCGCTGCAGGTACTTGGCGATCCGGTGCTGCTCCGGGTTCTCGACCGCGTTCTGGTAGGCGTCGGCGAGCTCGTCCATGGTCGCGAGCAGCCCGTCGCGGCCGTCGGAGCGCGGGTCCAGCCAGCCGCGCGCCTCCAGGAAGCGGTACCAGGCGTCCAGCGCGGCGCGCAGGTCCCCGACCGGCGGCGGGGTGCGCTCCGCCTCCTCGGGCAGCCAGCCGAGCAGCAGCGCCGCCACATCGTCCTCGTTCCACCGCGCGAGCAGCCCGTCACCGCCCTCGTCCGGCTCGCCGAACTTGAAATCGAGCAGGATCTCCAGCGCGGTCCGCGACACAGGGATGTTCTCGGCGCGGCAGTGGGCGAGCGTTCGCGTGATGAACAGCGACCGGTACTCGTCGAACGTTTCCTGATCGGCGTTCGTGAACACCAAACGCATGGCGGCGACCAACCTGAGGGTAGAGGGGAACGACGGCCGGCGGCCGGTGAGCACGAGCGGCGCCGCGGCCATGCCGACGACGGCCGGTACGGACATCCCCGTGCACCAGGGCCGGACCGGAACGCGCCCGCCCACGGACGCCGAAGACGAACTCTACCTTCGGGCGGGTCCCCGCCGGACCGCGCCGTTCACCGCCGCCCGCGGCAGGAACGGGCTGGGCTCACCGTGCCAGGAGACGTAGAGCGACTCGCGCGCGCGGGTGCACGCCACGTACAGCAGGGAGCGCTGCGCGGCGAGGTCGGCCTCGTGCTGCTGCTCGTCCACCTCGGCGTCGGTGACGTGCTCCATGTTCGGAAGTGCGTCCGCGGTGACGCCGAACACGGCGATGGCCCGGAACTCCAGGCCCTTGACGCTGTGCATCGTGGTGACCCGCACCGCGGGCGAGGCGTCGGTCACCGTGTCCTTGCTGGCCTGGAACGCCGCGGCCGGGACGCCCCGCTCGGTCAGCTCTCGGACGACCGCGTTGCGCAGGCGGTGGGTACGGGTCGTCACGCACACGTCTCCAGGGGCGATGCCGTCGGCCAGCCAGCCGCGCACCCGCTCCGCGAGGGCGTCGAGCTCGTCGGCGAGATCGCGGGCCGCCCGCACCTCCGGCGGGCGGCCGCGCAGCACCGACCGGGTGGTGCCCGCCGGTTCCGGTACCGGCTCGCCCAGCTCGCTGACCTGCTGACCGCGCAGGATCTCACCCGCCCACGCCAGGATCTCGCCGGTGGTGCGGTAATTGACCCGCAGCGGGTAGGACCGGCCGACGATCCGGATGCCCAGCTGCTTGAACGACACGGTGTTGTCGTAGATCCGCTGCCGGTTGTCGCCGGCGATGAACAGGTCGTTGGCGCCGGGAGCGGCCGCGGCGCGCAGCGTACGCCACTGGGTCGGATGGAGGTCCTGCGCCTCGTCGATCACCACGTTGGTGTAGGGCTTCTCGGCCCGCCCGTCCAGGATGCGGGCGGCCTCGGCGTGCAGCTCCAGCGACGGCAGACGGCGATTGCGGCGCATGCGGACCCGGGCGTCGGCGATCGCGTGCCACACGTCGCGGCGCTGCGCCGTGTCCAGCGCGAGCGAACGCCCGCGCCGCGCGTCAGGGTCCAGGTATCCGTCCACGGTGGTGATGCCGTGCGCCATGATCACGTGCCGGTACTCCTGGAAGAGGAAGTCGGCGGACCAGCGCAGGCCGTGCCGCTGGGCCACGTTGGCGAGCAGGCCCCGCACGTCGTTGTCCGACCAGAAGCTGACGTCCGGTTGCTCCTCTTTCACCACGTTCATCGCCAGCTTGTCGGCGGTGATGACGTCCACGTCCTCGATCAGCTCCGCCGGGAGCAGCAGCGCCAGATTGCGCTTCAGGGACTCCACGAGAGCGTTGGTGAAGCTGGTCAGCAGTACCCGCCCGCCGAGCGGAAGGTGCTCGGCGAGGAACTTCACCCGGTGCAGCGCGACCACGGTCTTGCCGGTCCCCGGCCCGCCCGAGACCTTGGCCGGCCCGTTGAAGCGCGGACGGTAGGCGAGATCGCGCTGCTTGGGGTGCAGGTAGATCCGCCAGGCGTTGAATTCACCGGCGAGGACGTCCTCGATCTCCTGGTCGTCGTTGACGACGATGACGCGCTCGCGCGTGTTGCGGATCGCCGTGTCGTAGTCGTCGGCGGCCACCGCGCCCACCCTGGGCCGGCGCGGCTCGACGACCTCGCGCAGCACCCGCTCCACGGGGAGCCCTTCGGCGAGGTGACTCAGTACCTCGTACTGGTCCTGGGGCAGCGCCGCCCGCCAGCCCTCCAGCTCCTCCTCGGTAGTCAGGGTGCGGCAGAACCGGCGGATCTCGGCGTCCACGCCGAGCCGCCGCAGGTCATGGTTGCTGACGTGGTCGAACAGCGCCGCCTCGTCGGGCCGGGCCACCACCGGCCCCCCGCTCGGCTCCGGATCGGACGCCGGGGCCGGCACCGCCTCACCCGGCGGGCCCGCGCCGCCGGCCTGCACGGGAGCAGCGACGTCACCGCGCCCCACCACCCGCCCGAGCGCCGCGGCGTTGCGCCGTTCCAGCGTCCCCATGACCGTGTTGACGTCATGACGCTGCTCCCCGGCCCAGTCCTCGGCGGAGTCCCGGGGCAGCAGATGCACGAGCAGAAACGTCTCCCCGGACTCGGGCGCGAGCATCACCCCGGTCCAGCCGTCGCTGATACGGAACGTACGGATCCGCGGATCCTGCCCCGCCGGCAGCCGCCGAATGCGCAGGTCGGGATGGGCGAGCAGCGCCTCCAACGGCAGCTCCCGAAACTTCCGCGTGGCCGCGATGAGCCGCTCCCGCGTGGGCCGGTCGAGCTTGTCGTACTGCGGGAGACACGTCGCGTCGATGGCCAGCTGGGGCATGAGCCTCCTTAGCTACGGGCACCTCTTCGACCGGCCCCGGCCCGTACGTTCGGGTACGCCGTCTCCGGAATGCCTTCCCATGATCTTGTAACGGATGGTGCTGACAAAAGGGCCGGATGCGGCCAATCGCTTGCGTGACGGCCAGCTCGGATCCCGGGGTGGGAAACCTCTTCTCGGAATCCACCACTCACCGGCAAAAGCCAGTGCGAAAAACCGGAACAGGGAACGCGTGACACGACAGGGATTCGGCGGCGTCCTCACCGACGACCAGTGGACCCGACTCATAAAGGCGGGCACCCGGCGCCGCCACGAGGCGGGCTCCCAGATCATGCGCCAGGGAGAGCCGGGGGACAGCGTCCACCTGCTGGTCGCAGGGAGAGTCAAGGTCAGCATGGTCCGCCCGGACGGTCAGGAGGTGCTCCTTGTGGTCCGCTCTTATGGCGAGGCTCTGGGGGAAATGGCGGTCATCACAGGCCGACCACGCTCGGCAACGGTCACCGCGATCGGTACCTGCTACACACATGTGGTGCTCAGAGAGCGCTTTCGGCAACTGGTCAACCAAATGGGCCTGGACGCGGCCCTGCTTGAGCACTTCGTCGTTCGCCAGATCGAAAGCGACGCAACGCGCGCCGATCAGGCCGCTCTGCCGGCTGAGCGCCGCCTGGCCAAGATTCTGGTGCAGTTGGCGGCCTTCGGCGGGGAGAACATCGCCCCCGACGTCACCGCGAACGGGCGGACGTCGCGCCAAGGTGTGCTTTTCGGGTTGTCGCAGCAAGACATCGCCGACCACATCGGGGCCTCCCGCTCGTCCGTTGCGCAGGCGTTCATCCGGTTCCGGGAACTGGGAATCGTGCGCACCGGCCGGCAATTCGTCGCCGTCCACGATCTCGACCGGCTCCGCGCCATCGCGCATGGGGGCAGTGACGCGTGACACACATGGGAGTTGTGTTCAGTTCTGAATACTGCTCCGACGGTACTCGGCGGATCGTCAAGGGGCGCGGCCGACCGGCTGCGCCCCGCGATCCCGAATGAGGTGCCATGAACGACATCCTGCGCTTCGAGCGCCGAGCGCCACGTGTCAGTGTGCCGCTTCCTCCGTACCAGGCAGTGCTCGCTGTCGACATCGTCAGGTACACCCGGAACCCGGACCTGGACCAGCAGATCCTCAGTCAGGCGGTGCCCCGAATCCTCGAAGTGGCGTTCCAGAGGAGCAACCTGGCCGAAGTCTGGGCGAACCGCCGGTTCCCGCAGGCGGCCGGTGACGGCTACGTCATCGGCGCTGAACCGCGGAACCTCCCCTTCCTCATCCACCCGCTGCTCGGGTGCCTCCAGGAGACCCTCGAAGACGCACGGTCCCAGCTGGCCGCCCACGACCGAAACCTGCGGCTGCGACTGCGGGCGAGCATCGACGTCGGCCCGCTGCCGGACGCGTGCGAGGGTGGGGCGGCCGACGGGATCGGCGGAGCGATGAACCACACTCACCGCCTGCTCGACTCCGACCCCGTCCGTGATGAGCTGGACAACGCCGACCCGGACGCCACGCTGCTCGCTGCCATCGTGTCGCGTCGGGTGTATGAGGACGCCGTGCTGGGCGGGTTCGTGGGCGTGCCCCCGAGCAGGTTCCGTGCCGTGCATGTGGACATGCCAGCGAAGGAGTTCGACGCCGAGGGGTATCTGTACATCCCGTTCCCGACATGGCGCGCCGACGCCAAAGGCAGTAGGCGGGCGGCTTCGGACGAGAGCGAACCGGCCCCGGCCACCGAAACGGGCGTCGCGCCGGATTCTGGGGCGGCGGGCGGAAACCACAACAGCGGTAACGCCCAGCAGATCATCCAGGGACAGACCTTCCAGGGTGGGATCACGTGGAACGGGGGACAGAAGTGAGCCAGCGATCGGCTGAGGCCCTGGAAGGGCCGCGGGGCATGGTGGGCACGATGGCGCCGGCCACGAACTGGAACGGCGGAGACGCCGACCTGATCGTTCAGGCGGGACGGATCGACGGTGGCGTGCATCAGACCTACAGCTACCAATTCACGGGGGAGTTGATCGAGGCCAGCCAGATCGACGAAGACGATCTCAGGGAGTTGAGGCGGAGGTTCGTCGCTCCTGACGGGTTCGATGCCTTCATCGCCGAAGTCACGAAGAGCCGCTTCGGTGTTGTCATCGGGGAACCGGGGAACGGGCGCTGGACGACGGCGATGCGCACTGCGGACCTCCTCGACGTGCCGCCGCGCCCGATCACCCTGGAGGACGACGAGGACTGGAGTCTGCCGAAGCTACCGTGCGAGTCCGGCCAAGGCTACGTGCTGGACCTCTCCGAGAACAGCCCGCTCAGCGAAGGCCGATTCCGTGTGCTTCTCGGTTACGCGACGAAGGCGAAGCAGCGTGGTTCTGCCGTGGTCATCGTGCTCCGCCCCGAGCAGTGGCTCGAAACCGCAGCCGACGCCGTCTCTGTGCTTCGGATCTCCGCTCCTCCGGCCGTCGAAGTCTTCGAGCGGCACCTGATGGCGCTCGCGCCGATCGACCCGCAGGTCTGGCGTTCGGATTCGCGTATCCTCGGCGCCCTGCGAGGAGCTCAGCCGGGGGACGCGGCTCGACTGGCTCGCCTCGCGGGTAAAGCGCGGGGTGCCGCATCGCATGGTGACACTGACCAGGACTGGATCAACACCGCCATTCAGGCGTTCGGTAATTGGAAGGACCAGTTGCGACCTTGGTTCGCCGAGCGCCTGGCGGCTGAGCGGACCTACGAGCGGGTGCTGCTGGCATCTGTCGCGATCCTTGAGAACGAGGCCGCGGACCACGTTCTCGCGGCGGCCGACTTGCTCGCCGAGGAACTCGCCGTTCCCCCCTCGGACCCGACGGGCATCTCAGGCCCTGGACTGGACTCTGCGATGGCCGCCGTGGCGGCAGAGGTGACACCAGGGCGCCGAGTCCGCTTCCAGAGAGTCGCCTACGCGTCGGCTGTTCTGGACTACCTCTGGGAACAGCACCCGCGCGTTCGGCCGGCCCTGCTGAACTGGAGCGGCAAGGTGGCCACGGGCAGATTCCCAGCCCTTTGGCGGTCCAAGATCGCGGAACGCTGGTTGGAATTGGCGGAACGCCACAACGACTGGCAGTGGGTGGGGCAACTCTTCGAAAGCTGGGCCCAAACCTCCCAGACCCGCAGCTTGGCCGTGAGTATCGGCCGCAGGGTCGCCGAGCAGCCAAGGGCCGGTCGAAACCTCCGGCGGCGTCTCTACGAGCAGGCGAAGCGGCCGGTCTCCACACGCACGGCAGTGGTGGTGGCTGAGGTGTGCGCCGGGTACGGGATGAGCTTCCCCAACTCGGCACTTACCCGGTTGAAGTGGCTCGCGGATCACGGCGACGCAGAAGTACAGGGGGCCGTTCACGACGCACTGCGAACGCTCTGGGCGGAGGCGGCCGTGCGTCCGCTGGTTCTGGCCGAACTGTTCGAATGGGTGTCGGACGCGCAGCGTCGGGAACGCGTGGGCGTCGCCCTTCAGGCGCTTGTCCGGCTGGTGAGCGAATCGACGGACAGTGGGGCGCTGCTCGTGGTCGGGGACGGCGCGTCGCAGGCGGAGGTCGACGTGCCGGCGGTGACGAAGGCATGGGAACTCGTCCTGACGCACGCTGACCGTGAAACCGTCGATCAGACCGTGGACGTGTGGATGGCTGCCCTCGTCCGAGAAACCGTGCCACCCGAGGTCGTGGTCGGCGTCTTCACCGAGGCCGTGCGCGGGAGCTTCCCTCGTGTGCACATGGTGGCGCGATCGATCGTCTCCTGGGAGGTGGCCACAGGCACCGCTGACCCTCGTGTCGCAGCGGTTCTGCGGCATGTGCTGGAGCAGGATCCGTTGCGTTCCGGCTCCTTCACGACGTCAGTGCACGCACAGGCGGGGAGCCAGTGATGACGGGGACAAACGGTCGCAGCGAACTGTTCTTCGGCAGGCTGTTCGGGTTCGAGCGTGAGAAGGAGATCAAGGCTCCGTTCACGGCCCGCCTGCGAAGCGGGACCGAAGGACTGTACTTCACCGCCTGCTTCAAGCTGCGGCTGCTGCCCGCGGGCGAGAACGGCCGGTCGCGGGCGAAGCTCATCAATGATGCTCAGCAGGAAGCCCGGGCAGCGGCCGATCAGGTCAGCGTCGGGTACTCGATCGTGGATTCCGGTAACGCCCAACTCGCCGTCAATGAGCGGCTGCTGTCTCTTCGCAGCCCTGCGGGTCCGGCTGCTTCATGGGCGACGGCCGAAATCTCAGCGCATGAGGCGGACATGGAGCGTGCCCGCGAGATCGAGGCGGCGAACCACCGAGCGGTGATCGAGCTCCGGAAGCAGGAGGACATGGTCCGCCAGATCCGGCATTTGCGTGACGGCGTCTTTCGGGACGGGAACCTCGCGCGCCTGTGGTGGCTGATGAAGTACCCCGAACACGTGGAACGGCTTCCGCAGGTCGGGCAGGCGCTGGATGGGATCAGCGGTGGGCAGCCGACTACCACGGCGGAGTCCGACGTGGCCCGGGTGGTGGAGTTGTGCTTCGCGTTGGTCGCCGGGTTGGAGGACGACTCCAGGAAGCTCCTGGTCCGGCAGTCCATCGACTTCCTCGCGCACGTCTTCACCGCCTGCGACCGCCCGGACCTCGTTCCGCACCTGCCCGGGAGGGCGGGAGCGGAGTCGGCCGTACCGGGCTGACGGCCGGTCTTCCCGGTGAGAGGAGGCTTCCGCAGCGCGGTGCACCGCACGGGGGCGGCTCCGTTCCATGGCGGTGGACGCGGCCGCGCCCGGGCACTGGGAATGGCGGGCGTGCCCCGCATGTTGTCCGAGACCGTAATCGTGGAGCGAGCGACAGGAGACGACCATGCGAGCCATCGTCTACGACGAGTACGGCGGCCCCGAGGTGTTGCGGATGGCCGAGGTGCCCGATCCCAAGGTCGGGCCGGACTCGGTGCTGGTGCGGGTGAAGGCGGCCTCCGTCAATCCGGTCGACTGGAAGCTTCGCGAAGGGTACCTCGACGGGATCATGGACGCGTTCTTCCCCGTCATCCCCGGGTGGGACGTGGCCGGCGTGGTGGAGGCGTCCGGGGCGGCGGCGCCGGAGTTCGGGGTCGGGGACGAGGTCATCGGGTACGTGCGCGAGGACGTGGTCCGGCGTGGGACGTACGCGGACAAGGTGGCGGCGCCGGTGCGGGCGCTGGCGCGGAAGCCGGGGAACCTCGACTGGGCGCAGGCGGCGAGTCTGCCGCTTGCGGGGCTCACCGCTTACCAGGCGCTGGTGCACGCGCTGAAGGTGACCGACGCCGACACGGTGCTGGTGCACGCGGCGGCCGGCGGGGTGGGGACGTTCGCCGTGCAGATCGCGCGGGTGTTCGGGGCGCGGGTCATCGGGACCGCGTCAGAGCGCAATCACGAGTTCGTCCGCTCGCTCGGTGCGGAGCCGGTGAGTTACGGCGACGGGCTGGCGGAGCGCGTGCGGGAGATCGCGCCCGGCGGGGTGACCGCGGTGCTGGATCTCGTGGGCGGTCCTGCGCTCGCGGTCACGGGCGAGGTCGGGGCGCCGGGGGTTCGCGAGGCGTCCATCGTGGACGTCTCCATCAAGGAGCGGGGCGGAACGTATGTGTTCGTCCGGCCGAGTTCCGCGGACCTGACCGCCCTGGTGGAGCTGGTCGAGGCGAACAAGGTCAGGGTGCAGGTCAGCGAGGTCTTCCCGCTGGAGAAGGCCGCGGACGCGCAGCGGCGCAGCGCTGAAGGGCACACCCGCGGCAAGATCGCCATCGAGATCGGCTGACCGTCCCCGGGACGTGCGGCCCGGCAGGGGGCGCGGGAGCTCGCCGTCCGCCCTGCTCCGCGTTCGGCGCGGGGTGGTGCGGGCGCCCGCATCCCCTGCGCCGCAGGGCGTCCGGTGCGGTGGAAACGCGCAACGGAGCGCCCGGGATCCTCTACGTTGGTGCCGTGCACGCGGGACGGCAGCGGAGATCGGCGGGGTGCGGCGGATGACGTGGGCGGTACTGGGCGCGGTGGGCGGGTGCGTCATGCTGGCGCTGCTGCCGACCGCCTGGACGTACGCGGTGAGCGCGGGGCGCCGGCACCGGCTGGACGGTGTGCCGGTCCGGCCGGTCGCGATTGTGCTCGGAGCCGCCGTCTGGGAGAGCGGCCCGTGCCCCCTGCTGGCCCGCCGGCTGGACATCGCCGCGGAGCTGTACCGCGCCGGGCGGGTGCGGGCCATTCTGGTGTCGGGGGACAACGAGGCGAGGTCGCGGTTCGAGACCGACAGCATGACGAGCTACCTCGTGGCGCGCGGCATCCCCGAGTCCGCCATCGCGGCCGACCCGGCGGGCTACCGCACCTGGGACACCTGCGTGCGGGCCCGCGACGTGTACGGGATCACCGCCGCCACCGTGGTCACCCAGGCGTTCCACCTGCCCCGGGCGGTGGCGCTGTGCCGTACGGTCGGCATCGACGCCGTCGGGGTCGGCGACGCCAGCCTGAGCGGGCGGTCGCGCTCCACCCTCCACGGTTACGCCCGCGAGATCGGGGCCAACGCCAAGGCCCTGCGCGACGCCGTGCTGCGCCCCGCACCGGCCGTGACCGACCCCGCCGACCCCGCTCACCTGGCCCGGCTGTCCGACGCCGAGTGAGGCCGGCCGGCGCCGCTATCCGGCGTCCGTGGCAGCGGCCCGTTCCAGTGCCACCAGGGATCGTGCGGCCCGCACGGGCCCGGAATCCGGCGAAAGCGGGGTCCCGCTCGACCCGCCGCCGCCACGACCGGTCGTGCTCGCGCTCGTCCACGATGACGGCCCGTGCCGGGAGCCGCTCCGCCCCCACCTCCACGAAGACGTCCGGCGAGCGGACGGTGTTGTGGAAGCAGCCGGGCGCCGCCGGAGCGCCGCCGTTGGACGCGACGACGATCAGCCGGTCACCGTCGGGCAGGTACACCAGTGGAGTGGTGCGCGGCAGGCCGCTCCGGGCGCCGCGCGTGGTGAGCGGCGGCAGGCCGGTCCCGGCGAAGTCCCCGCTCACCCGGCCCACGTTGCGCCGGAACTCCTCGATGACGGCGCGGTCGACCGGGTGCGTGGTGCTCGGTTCGTCGGTGTTCGGACCGGCCGTCATGGCGGTGCCGCTAGACCTTGACTTCTTGTCAAGGTCAATGAACGTCTTCCCGGTGCCGTGCCGCCGGAACCTCGGCCGGGTACGGACCCTGCGGCGGGCAGCACCGGTGGCGACGGATCGCGCCGCGTCTCCGCCCGGGGCGGGCGGGAGGGCGGGGCGCAGCACGGGTGTGCCGGAGAGCGCTCGCCGGGCGTAGTCCCCTCGAACCGGATCCGGCGGCGGCCGGCCGCGCGGGGATACCGGAGCACGAGTGGCCTCCGGCCGTGGGGCGCAGCGAGCGGCCCGCCTCGTGACCATGGCCTCCCGCGTGGTCCCGCCGCCGTCAGCCGCGCGGGGACGAGAGCGCCTCCCGCACTCCCGGTTCAGGGTCGCCCAGGAAGGTGGGGTCCGGCCGTACGGTGGCGTCGAGGACGGCCTTGAACGCGGCCGGGACCTCGCGTACGTAGCCGTAGCCCATCGCGCCGAGCCGGTATCCGTCGCTGCTGACCGCCGCGACCCCCACCGTGTCGATGCCCGCCGCGCGGCACAGCGCCACCGCCCGGGGCAGGTGGAACGCCTGGGTGATGACGGTGGCCTCGCGGACGCCGAAGATCCGCCGGGCGCGGGTGCACGACTCCCAGGTGGAGAAGCCCGCGTAGTCGCCCACCACTCTGGCTGCGGGGAGCCCGGCGGCGACCAGGTAGTCGCGCATCGCGTCGGTCTCGTTGTAGGACCGGCGGCTGTTGTCTCCGGTGACCAGCACCGCCTCGACCCGGCCTTGGCCGTACAGCTCCGCGGCGACGTCGAGCCGTTCCGCCAGGAACCGGGTCGGCCGCCCGTCCGACCTGAGCCCGGCCCCCAGCACGACGGCGACGGCGCGGGCCGGCACGTCGTCGGCCGGATACCGTTGCTGCGCCGTGCTCACGTGCAGCCACGTGACGGGCGCGAACAGCGCCACCGCCCCCAGCCCGGCCGCCGCCGGCAGCCACCACTTCCGCATCTTGTCCACTACTGCGCGCAGTCCGCTCACGGACAGTCGACGTAGGGCGCCGCCGCCGGGTTCCCGAACGCGGCGCGCGAGGACGGCCGACCGGAACCGGCCAGCGCGTTTCCGCCCGGTTCCGGTCCGGCGGCGCTTCCCGGCCCGGTGGCGGGCCAGAGTGGCGGCACCGGCTCCGCTCGCTCGTCGGCTCGCCGTCCGGTACTCCCGGTCACGTTCGCCTTCTCGTTCTGCTTCACCGGCCCCGCGGGAGGGGCCTGCGGCGCGGGGCGGCGCCGGTTACGTTCGCTCGTCGGCTCACCGTTCCGTTCTCCACAGGCGGGAAAATCGGTCGGCGTCGCCGGTCACCCGTCCTCTATGGTCTGGGCATGGACGATCTCGCTCCCCGGCTTCGGGCCATTGCCGATCTCACCGTCGCGACCATCCGGGAGGAGGGCGGTCGGCACGAGTACGACGGCCGGATCGCCGATCTGTCACCCGAGGGCGTGCGCGCCGGGCTCGCCCGTCTCGGGGCGGGCGAGCCACAGGACGACCCGCACGACGAGGCGCACCTGGCGGCCGTGGAGCAGGGCCTGCGGTACGAGCTCGGCGAGCTCGAATTGCACCGGTCCAACCCCGGCTACCACCTGGAGGAGCTCGACCTCTGCTGCTACGACAAGGCGTACGCGCCCGAGGCCGAGCGGCGGTCCGCCGTCGAGCGGCACCTCGCGGCCTGGCCCGACGCCGTCGACGCAGCCATCGCCTCCCTGGACCGCGTGAGCGCGCCCGTCGCCACCGCGCTGCTGCCCGGCGCGCGCGGCCTGGCCGACGGCGTTCCGGCCGGCGTCCCCGAGAAGCTGCGCGCGGGCGCGCTGGCCGCGCACGGGCGGCTGATCGCCCACCTGGAGTACGCCGCCGCCGAAGGCGACCCCAGCGCAGCGCTGGGCGGCGCCGCGCTGGCCCGCCTCATGGGCACCTCCGAGGCCGCCGAGGTCGATCTCGGCCGGCTGGCCGAGCAGGCCGACGCCGAGCGCGACCGCCTCACCGCGCTGCTCGCCGAGTCCGCCGCGCGGATCGACCCCGACCGCCCGGCGCTCGACGTCGCCCGCACCCTGGTGCGCGACCACCCAGACTCCTTTGGCGTGCTGGACGCCGCCCGGGCGTGGACGGACTACTCCATCGAGTTCACCCGGGAACGCGACCTCGTGCCCTATCACGACGGCGAGTGCCTCGTGACGACGTCGCCGGCCTCCCGCCGGTGGGCCACGGCGATGCTCAGCTGGTCCGGGCCCGCGGAACCCGACGGCCCCACCTACTACTACGTCACCCCTCCCGATCCCGCGTGGGAGCCCCGCGAGGCCGCGGAGTGGCTGGAGATGTTCAGCGCCACCACGCTGCCCGGCATCACGGTGCACGAGGTCGCCCCCGGTCACTTCTCCCACGGCAGAGCGCTGCGCCGCGCGCCCGGGCAGGTGCGGCGGACGCTGTTCTCCATGTCCTTCGCCGAGGGCTGGGCGCACTACGCCGAGGAGATGTGCCTGGAAGAGGGGTTCGCCGCGGCAGCCGCGCGCCGGTTCCCGGACGGCGGGCTCACCGCGGCGCATCTGGAGATCGGGGTGTGGCTGGAGGCGCTGATCCGCGTCACCCGGCTGGCGTCCGCGATCGGCGTGCACACCGGCGCCCTGACGGTCGAGGAGGCAACGCGCCGGTTCGCCGCCGACACCCACCTGACAGGGCCGGCCGCCCGCGCCGAGGCCGAACGCGCCGCGCACGACCCCACCTATGGTCGCTACACGTGGGGCAAGCTGGTGATTCTCGGGCTGCGCGACCAGGCGCGTGCCCGCTGGGGAGCCGACTTCAGCCTGAAGCGCTTCCACACCGCGATGCTCGACCTCGGCTCGCCGCCGCTCGGACTGCTCGGCACCGCGCTGGAACGGGGCTGAGCGTGCCGGAGAGCGCAGCCGAGGCCCGGCCGCCGCACGGCGCGGCCGCGTCCGTGCCCACCGAGGCGGATCTCGCCCACGCCGTGTACCGGGCGGCCCGCGCCGCTGTCGCGGATCTGTTCCGGGAGTACCCCGGCCACACCTTCTACTACTGCGTGCTGGTCACTCCGGGCGAGGCGTACGGTCCCGCGCTGTCGGCGTGGTCCACCGAGGCACTCGCGGAGGCCGCGCACCGTACGGGCGCCGATCCCGATGCACTGCGCTGGTCCTACGCCGACTCCCCGTTCTGCTGCTACGGCGAGCGGTACCTCGCGCCGGTCCGGGAGCTGTTCGACGCGCGGCCCCAGGTCTTCGAGCTACCGGAGGAGGACGGCGACTCCGAGTACGAGCTCCGGCTGCGCGCGATGGAGACGGCGGTGGCGCGCCTGGACCGCGACGGCCTGTTCGGTTCCGGAGCGCAGCGGGCGGCCGTCCTCGTCAACGTCGAGGTGGTGCCCGGCGACAGCGGCAACACCGCGCGCGCGACGCGGCTGAACCCGCCCGCCGCCCTCAGCAGATGGCTGGCCGAGGCCGCCGAACCTGCCGACGAGTGACGGGCCGCGCCCGCGCGGATGCCGCCCCGGCGGGCCCGCGCGGCCCCGTGCCGCGGGCCCGCCGGGCGTCACCGGTGCACGCCGGCCGTCAGCCCGTCCACCACCTGGCGGGTCGCCAGCAGGAACAGCAGCACGAGCGGGAGCGTGGTGATCACCAGTCCGGCGTACAGCAGCGACTCGTTCAGCCCGTACTCGGTGAAGAACGCGGTCAGCCCCACCGGCAGCGTGTACCGGTCCTGGTCGCGGATCAGCACCAGCGGAAAGAAGAAGTCATTCCACAACTGGATGAACTGGAACAGCATCACGGTGGCCAGCGCCGGCCGCACCAGCGGCAGCATGATCCGGCCGAACAGCCGGAACTCACCCGCCCCGTCGATCCGTGCCGCCTCGGCCAGACCGTCCGGCAGCTGCCGGAAGAACGCCGTGAGGACGAATACCGAGAACGGCACCCCGCTCGCCGCGTACACCAGCACCAGGCCCCACAGCGAGTCGAGCAGCCCGAGCACGTCGAACAGATAGAACACCGGCACGATCCCCAGCCGGATCGGGATCATCAGCCCGGCCAGCAGGTAGGCGAGCAGCAGCCCGCTGCCCGGGAAGGTGTACCGGCCGAGCGCGTACCCGGCCAGCACCGAGACCGCGGTGCCCAGCAGCACCGCGGTGACCGTCACGAACACCGAGTTCGCGAAGTAGCCGCCGAAGTCCGCCTCGGTCCAGGCCCGGGCGTAGTTGCCGAACTCCGGGACCGTCGGCAACCCCAGCGGCCGGGCGCGCAGCTCGGTCTCCGGGCGCAGCGAGTTGACCGCCATCAGCACCAGCGGAGCCAGCGCCACCACGGCGTAGCCCCACAGCAGCACGCGCACCGCGACCGCGCCCAGCACCGCCGCCGGGTCGCGGCGGGCGCGGCCAGGCCGCGCGGCGGACACCACTCCGGCGGTCATCGCAGCCTCGCCTCCCAGCGGCGCAGCACGCGGGTCGCCGCGATCGAGATGCCGAAGATGAAGACGAACATCACCACGGCCAGCGCCGACGCCTGCCCGATCGCCCCCGGATCGGGGTTGCTGAACGCCGTCCGGTAGAACAGCAGCCCGAGCACGTCGGTGGCGCCGCCCGGAGCCCCCTGCGACCCCCGCATCGCGTACACCAGGTCCAGGACGTTCATGCTGCCCACGAAGGTCAGCACGCTCACGATGCCGATCGCCGGCACCAGCAGCGGCAACGTGACGTGCCAGAACGCCCGCCACGCCGACGCGCCGTCCACCCGGGCCGCCTCCTCGTACTCCGGCGGCAGCCCGGCGAGCGCGGCGGTGAACAGCAGCATCGGGAAGCCCACCCACTGCCAGACGTTCACCAGCACCAGCGTGGGCAACGCCAGGGCGGGGTCGCCCAGCCACGGCAGCGCCAGCGCGTCCAGGCCCACCGCGCGCAGCGCCGCGTTCACCGCGCCGAACTGCGGGCTGAGCATGAGGCTCCACAGGTAGCCGACGACGATCGGGCTGACCAGGTGCGGCAGCACGTACGCGGTCTGCAGGAACCGCCGGCCGGCCCGCGACCGCCGCAGCAGCACGGCGAACGCCAGCCCGAGCGTGGTCTGCACCAGCAGCGTTCCGGCGAAGAACACCAGGTTGTGCCCGAACGCGCGCCACAGCCGCTCGCCGTAGACCCCGCTGAACAGGTGCTGAAAGTTCGTCAGCCCCGCCGGCCCGCCCCGCCGGGTGCCCTGCCAGTCGAACAGGCTGTACTGCAGCGCGCTGAACAGCGGGTACACGATGAACACCGTGTACAGTGCCAGGGCCGGCAGCACGAACAGCGCCAGCACCCACCACGGCGGCCGGTAGCCCGTCCCCGTACGGCGGGTCCGGTGTCGCCGCGCCCGCGCGGGCGCGGCGACACCGCCGGTACCCGGTTCGACCGGCCTCAGCCGGTCGGCTCGAACCACGCCGATATCTCCCTCTGGATCCGCTCGCCCGCCTCCTCCTCGGTGCTGCGGCCAAGAAGCATGTCGGCAAGCGCCTGCCCCTCGGCGTCGCGCCCGAGCGGATCGCCGTAGCCGAAGTGCACGCTCATCATGTACGGCGTGCCGTGCTCCTCGTAGTTGGCCTGCATCTCGGCCAGCAGCGGGTCGGCGGGCGGCACCCCCGGCACGGCGGGGATCTGGCGCAGCTCCTCGGCGAACGCCTGCCCGAACTCCTCGGTGGCCATCCACTCCACCAGCGCGATCGCCTCGGCGCGGTGCGGCGACGCGGCGTTCACACCGTAGGAGCCGTCGGCGAAGCCCGGGGTGAGCGGAGTGTCCACCACGGCGCCGGGCGCGGGCGGTGCGTCGAAGTACCCGATCTCCAGGTCGGGGGCGGCCGTCGCGAACGGCGCGAGCTCGTAGCTGCCGCCCGGGTACATCGCCGCGCGACCGCTCGTGAAGAGCGTCTGGGCGTCGGTGTAGCCGACCGCAGTGACGTCCTCGGGCAGGTATGGCGCCAGGTCCGCGACCGTCCGCAGCGACGCGGTGTAGTCGGGGTCGGTGAAGTCGGTGCGCCCGGCCAGCACGTCCTCGGCGAACTCCGCGCCTCCGGCGCGCGTCGCCCCCATGGTCTCGCGCAGGATCGCGAGCACCCACGGGTCGCTTCCGGCGGTCGCGAACGGGATGACGCCGGCGTCGCGCAGTGTCTCCGCCGCCTCCGTCATCTCCGCCCAGGTCGCCGGCGGCCGCAGGCCGTGCTCGGCGAACAGCCCCTCGTTGTACAGGACGCCCAGGGTCTGGAAGGCGAAAGGCACCCCGTACAGCCGGCCGTCCTCGCGTCCCCGCGCCGCCGCGACGACCTCCTCGGGCCAGTCCGACAGGTCGACCTCCTCGTCGAGCGGGACGAGTTGCCCGGCCGCGATGAACGACTGGATCGGGCCGAACGGCTTCAGCTGCACCACGTCGGGTCCGCCCGAGGACTGGGTCATCCCCGTCTGCAGAATCGCGGGGTACTCGCTGTTCTGGTAGCCGCGGAACTCCACCGTGACGCCCGGGTTGCGCTCCTCGAACGCGGCGAAGATCCGCTCGTATCCGTCGGCGTCCTCGGGACGCCACGACCACACCGTGAGGGTGACGTCCCCGTCGCCGCCCTCGCCGCCGCCGTCGGTGCTCGGCGCGCACGCCGAGGCCGCCAGGGCCAGTGCGGCGCCCACCGCGGCGGCGCGGGTCACTCGTGCTCTCAGGGACCGGAGGACGGGCATGGGCGACTCCTGGGACTCGGTTCCGCTCGGACGAAGCTCCTCAGACCGTGGTCAGCCGGCGCAGCGCGTCGCGCACCGATCCGCCGGCGGCCCGCACCTCCTCGGCGGCGCGGTCCGGCTCGGCGCCGGTGAGCAGGCAGACCAGCGCCACCCGGGTGTCGCCGCCGGCCGCGGCGAGCGCATCCGCGCACACGTCGGCGGGCTGCCCGCTGGCCTCGGTCAGGATGGTGACGACCCGGCCGCGCAACTTGGCGTTACTGGCGTTCACCCCCACCATGAGGTTGGAGTAGGTGCCGCCGAGCCGCACCATGACCGCGGTCGAAAAGGCGTTGAGGACCAGCTTCTGTGCGGTTCCCGCCTTCATCCGGGTCGACCCGGCGATCACCTCCGGCCCGGTGGCCACCCCGATGTGCACGTCCACCTCTGCGGCGAGCACGGCCGCGGGATTGGCGCTGACCAGCACGGTGTGCGCCCCCCGTTCGCGAGCGCGGCGCAGCGCCCCGCCGACGTAGGGGGTGCGGCCGCTGGCGGCCAGCCCCACGGCGAGGTCGCCGGCCCGCATGCCGGCGGCGTCGGCGGCGCCGAGCGAGGCGTCGTCCTCCACACCCTCGGCCGCCTCCCGCAGCGTGCTCTCACCGCCGGCGTGGTGCGCCACGACGAGGTCGGCGGCGACTCCGTAGGTGGGCGGCAGTTCGGCCGCGTCCATCGTCGCCAGCCGCCCGGACGTGCCGGCCCCGAAGTAGTGGATCCGCCCGCCGCCGTCCAGCGCCGCGACCCCGAGGTCCACGGCGCGGGCCAGCTCCGGCAGGACCGCGGCCACCGCGCCGGCGACGGTCGCGTCCTCGGCGTTGATCAGGCGCAGCACCTCCAGTGTCGGCAGCACGTCGATGTCCAGGGTGCGCGGGTTCCGCTCCTCGGTCGGCGAGCGCACCACCTCCACCCGCGGCTCCGGTCCTCCCGGAGCGGTGCCGCCGACTCCGGGTGCGGCGGGGTGGGTGTCCAGATCGGGGTCCATGCCTTTCCTTCCACTGGGGACTCGCGGCTCGCTAGCCGTCGCGGTCGCGGGATCTGCGGCGGTCGTCCCGCTCGACCCGCAGCCCGCGCACGGCCCGGCGGGTGGTCTCCAGGGCCCGCTGGCTGTCGGCGTAGCGGAGCTGCGCGAGTCCGACGAAGACGCAGTCGATAACGGTGAGCTGGGCGAGCCGGCTCGCCGTCGCGCCGGACCGGAAGGTCGTCTCGCGGGCCGCCGTGGTCAGCACCAGGTCGGCGGTCTCGGTGATGGGGGAGCGCAGGAAGTTGGTGATCGCCACCGTGCGCGCCCCGTGCCGCCGCGCCTCGGCCAGGGCGTCGATCGTGTCGATGGTCGCGCCGCTGTGCGACACGCCGATGGCGACGTCGCGCTCGTCGAGCAGCGCGGCGCTGGTCAGCATCACGTGGGTGTCGGACCAGGCGTAGGACGCCAGGCCGATCCGGTGCAGCTTCTGCTGGAAGTCGGCGGCCACGAACGCGCTCGCGCCCACCCCGTAGATCTCGATGCGCCGCGCCGTGGCCAGCGCCTCGATGACGTCGTGCAGCGCGTCGACGTCGAGCTGGGCGCCGGTGTCCTCGACGGCGCGGGCGTCGGCGTAGGCGATCTTCTCCACCACGGTGACGAGCGTGTCGTCGGGGCTGATGTCCCCGGGTGCCTCGCGCGCGCCCTCCCGGGCGCCCCGCGCGCGGCCCGCCTCGGTGGCCAGGGTGAGGCGGAGTTCCCGGTAACCGCTGAAGTCGATCGTGCGGCAGAACCGGATGACGGTCGCCTCGGAGGTGTCGCAGTCCTTGGCGAGCTGAGTGATGGAGGAGGCGGCCACCCGTTCCGGGTCGTCGACGATGCGCTGGGCCACCCGTTGCTCGGCCGGTGCGAGGGACGGCAGCAGCGCGCGGATGCGGAGCACCGTCGTGGGCGCGCCCGGCGCCGGATCCCCGGCCGGGTCGGGCGACGGAGAGGCCGACGCTTTCGCCGTTTTCGCCATGTTGGAAAGTTTCCTTCTGTTCGGCGCGGTGAGTCAATGCGCGGTGGGGAAGATTCGGCAATTCGGGCCGATACACAAGTCTGCGATCCCGGTGAACCCGATTGCGCGGCCTCCGGTCACGGGGCACCCTGAAGGCGCGGATCGCACGCCGCGCCACCGGATGGGAAAGCAGGGCCGCCTCACGGGAGTCACAGTGGCAGACGTCTCGTTCGGAGTACTCGGCCAGCTCAGCGTGCGCGTCGGCGACCGCGTCGTCAAGATCCAGGGCAACAAACGCCGGGTGCTGCTGGCCGCGCTGCTGCTGCGGGCCAACCGCACCGTTCCCGTGGACGAACTGGTCGACCGGATGTGGGGGGTGCCCCCCTCCGAGGCGTACCGCGCGGCCCTTCAGGTGCACGTGACCCGGCTGCGCGCCGCGCTGGCCCTGGTGCACGCCGGCGAGCCGCTCGTGAGCGGCACGCACGGGTACCGCATGGAGCTCGCCGACCATCAGCTGGACCTGCTCCGGCTGCGCGCCCTCTCCGTGGCGGCCCTGGAAGCCGACCACCACGGCGACCTCCCGCGCAAATGCGACGCCCTCGGCCAGGCGCTGGCGCTGTGGCGCGGCCCGGTGCTGGCCGATGTCGTCTCGCCCCGCCTGCACGAGCACGAGGTGCGCTCCGTCACCGAGGAGTTGCTGCGCACGGCGGAGCTGCGCTACGGCGCGATGCTGGCGCTCGGGCGGCACGAACCCGCGCTGCCCGGGCTCACCGACCTGGCCGGGCGGTACCCGCACCGCGAACCGCTGATCCGGCTGCTGATGGTGGCGCTGTACCGGTCCGGGCGGCAGAGTGAGGCCCTGGAGGTGTACGAACGCACCCGCCAGACCCTCGCCGAACGGCTGGGGATCGACCCCGGCCGTGAGCTGCAGGCCACGTTCCACTCGGTGCTGCGCGGAGACCTCTGCGACCCGCCCCAGCGGACGGTGCCGGCGGAATCGGGGACCGTTGCGCCGCCGGACCCGGCCGGGCGGCCGCGGTCGCTGCCTCCCGCCCAGCTCCCCGCCGACATCCCGTTCTTCGTCGGGCGCCGCGGTCAGCTCGCCGCCCTGGACCGGCTGCGCACCGACGCCCGGCAGCCCCGCCGCGCCCTGATCAGCGGACCGGCCGGCGCGGGGTGCACCGCGCTCGCCGTGCGCTGGGCGCACCGGGCCGCCGAGCGGTTCCCCGACGGGCAGCTCTACGTCGACCTGCGCGGCGACACGGGCGCGCCGCGGGACCCGGCCGACGTGCTGCGCCGGTTCCTCCGCCCGTTCGGGGTGCTGGACGGGCTGCCGGTCGAGACGGACGAACGGGCGGCCCTGCTGCGCTCCGTCCTGGCGCGGCGCCGGCTGCTCATGGTGCTGGACAACGCCTACTCCGCCGAACAGGTCCGGCCGCTGCTCCCCGGCACCTCGACCTGCGCCGTGGTGGTGACCAGCCGCTACTGGCTGGCCGACCTGATCGTGCGCGAGGGCGTGCTCGCGATCGCGGTGGACAAGCTGGCCCCGGGGGAGGCGCGGGCCCTGCTGCGGCGGCTGGTGGGACCCGAGCGGGTGGCGGCCGAGCCCGCCGCCGTCGACCGGCTGCTCGACCTGACCGGCCGGCTGCCGCTGCCGCTCCGGCTGGCGGCGGCCTGGCTGGTGACGCATCCGGGGGTCGGTATCAGCGCCCTGGTCTCTGACATCGCGGCCCGCCGCGCGCGGGACCCGGTCGCGCGGGTGGCCGCCGCGCTGGGGGGTGATCCCCGGTTCCTGATCGGCGGCGGCGGTGCGGGTGAGGGAGTGCCGCTCGGTCAGTGAGCGGCTTCGCGCCGATGCGGCGGCGGCGCCGTCCCACGATCGGCGCCGATCGTGCGGCTCCGGGTCCGGGCGGCCGGCTCCCCAACCGGTGCCGCCCGGAGAACCCGGCGCCTATGGTGTCTGGCGGAGGCGGACATGCGCACACGGACCCGCTGCCTTCCAGGCGGACTCGCCCGGATTCCCCCGCGCGGGCGCTGCGCGCCCCCCGATCCGCTCCGCCAGACACGTCTCCCCGGGGTGCAGGCCGTCCTCCTGCCTCCGGGAGTTCCCCCGTTCCGCTCTCGCTCGCGCACAGGGGTTGCGACCAGTGCTGCGGTCGCGTGCACCAGTCTGCAGCATCGGCCTTACGGTGCGCTGGCATTTCGCTTTCGCTGGAAGGGGAATTCGGTGCCGGCCGGACCGGCCCCGCCGATTCCGTTCCCTTCGCCGGGCGGGTGCCGTACGAGAAGTGGGTGCGGAGAAGAACGGCGGCCGGAAACGCCGGCCGGCGTTCCTGGACAATGCCAGAAACCGCAGCATGCCGGAATGTCCGGGTAATGCGCCTCATGAGAGGGAAGGGGGTGGTGCGGCGTTTCATGACACTGTTGGGGGGATGACGTGCAGATCATCGCGATCATCCCTGAGTGCGGCCTGATTTTCGGCGATCCGGAAAAACCCGTCAGTCGCGGAGTCGGTGATCGGCTTTCCCCGGCGCCGAAGGCGATCGGGGCCGTCCCGCCGGCGCGCCGAAAATCGCTGGGAGCCGGTATTGCAAAGTGAATTCAGTTCACTGTGAGTGGCCGGGGAGCGAGCCGGACGAACCCGGAAACGTGCGCCACCGGAGCGCCGCCGCGACGGCAGATGCCCCTGGCCGCGCCGTCTCCTAGAGTTCCTTCATGAGTGTCGACATCGTGATCGGCGTGGACGCCGGCGGAACGAGCACGCGGTGCGCCGCGGTCACGCTCGACGGGCGGGTGGCCGGCCGGGGCCGGGCCGGAGGCGCCAACCAGAACTCCAGCACCGATCCGGGCGGGGCGTTCCGCGCCGCGCTGCGCGAGGCCCTCGGTGCCGCGGGCGACGTCACGGTCGTGCGGGCGGTCTTCGGGGTGGCGGGCGCCGGGGAGTCCGGGCACGCCCGGGCGCTGGCGACGGTGCGCGGCGTCTGGGCCGAACTCGGGCTGCCCGGCGACCCGGAGGTGAACGACGACGTCGCGGTGGCGTTCGCCGCGGGCAGCGCCGCGCCGGTGGGCCTGGTGCTGATCGCGGGGACCGGCGCGGTCGCGGCGCGGGTGCGCGACGGCCGGGTGCTGTGCCGGTGCGATGGCTACGGGTGGCTGCTCGGGGACGAGGGGTCGGCCGTGTGGATCGGCCTCGCGGGGCTGCGCGCCGTGCTGGCCGCCATCGACGGCCGCGGCCGTCCGACGGTGCTGCGCGGCCGGCTGGCGGACGCGCTGGGCGTGCCGCCGGGCGATCCCCAGGCGATCATCCGCGCCGTGCACGACCGGCCGCCCGCCGAACTGGGACGGCTGGCCCCGGAGGTCATGGGAGCGGCGGGGGACGGCGACCCCGTCGCCTCCGGCATCGCCGAGGACGCGGCCCGGCGGCTGCTCACCAACCTCGCCGCCGTGGCGCCGGTACCGGAGACCGCCGCCGGTTCCGCCGCGGCACAAGGGGCGGAACCCGACCGGGAGCCGGTCGTCCTCGCCGGGGCGGTTCTCGCGGCCGGCCCGGTGGCGGAGGCGGTCCGGGCCGGGGTGCGCCGCAGGTTCGGCGTCGCACCGATCCTGGCGATCGACGGGGCGCTCGGCGCCGCCGGCCTGGCGCTGCGCCAGACCGGCGCACCGCCCGCCGCGCACGCGGCGTTGCTCGCCCAGGCGGCGCCGCAATCCGCCGATCCGCGCGCGGACGGGACGACCGGCCTCGTCGCCTCGTGACCCGTGGAGCCCGTCCCGGCAAGTTGCGGGGATTCGGGAATTTCGTCACGACGCCGAGCGGCGGGCGCCGGTGTTGGCGACGTATCCGCCCAGGTCCGCGGCCCGCCTCGGCCGCCTCGCCCGGCGGCGCCCGCGCGCGCCCGGTGCCGGGTGTGTCGGGAAATGCCGCAAACCCGGTCGCGAGTCGCTAGGGTCGGGCTCATGTCACAGAACGAAGAGAAGGCGGCCGACCCCGCGGGCTCCACGATGATGTTCCGCCGGTTCGTGTCGGAGAACAAGGAAGCCGAGACGGCGCCGCGCCGTCCCCTGACCCCCTACATCCTGGCCGCGGTCGGCGTCGTCGTCGCGATCGGCATCATCGTCACGGTGGTCATGACGTGGTCGTAGCCGCACCGGTTCCCGGGCGTCGCTGAGCACCCGCCCCGGCCGGGATGGGTGCTCAGCCGGTCCGGAGGAACTCGTTCGCGACCGGTTTCCGGGACTGCTACAGTTGTGCACGTCGGTCCGGTCCGGTGCCGAGCACCCGGTCCGACCAGCCGCACGGCGGGCGCCATTAGCTCAATTGGCAGAGCAGCTGACTCTTAATCAGCGGGTTTGGGGTTCGAGTCCCTGATGGCGCACCACTGATGGACGAGTAAAACCCCAGGCCGGAATCTGTTTTCGGGATTCGGCCTGGGGTTTCGTCACGTCACGGGGCCGCGGGCTCCCGGTGCCGGCCGAGTTCGACGATCAGGGCGGGCAGGACGAGCGGGACACGCCTCCACGGTCCGCAGTGCCGAATATTCGGTGATCGGATCAGGTGGTCTCGCGGACCTCCCCCGACGCGGCCTGCTCGGGCACCTGGACGGGCTCGGCCACGGCCTCCTCGTGTTCCTCGGTGACCTCACCGGCGGCCTGGGTGACGCTGAGGTCGGTGTTGGTGCCGAACGGGAACCAGATCAGAACCGTGCCGACCCTGCTATACCAGGTCGAGCCGTCCACTGTCAGGTACGCCTGGATACTCTCCCCCTTGCTCACCTGGATGGCCAGCGAGTTGCGCCGACCGTCCGCGCCGGTCTGGCGGAGCATCGCCTCCTGGCACCGGTAGGTCTGACCGCCGACGGTCACCCAGAACGTGGCCTTGTAGCCCTGGTTCTCGTTATGGCTGGTGTTGTCGAACATGTCGGTCTGGACGTACAGGATGCCGTCCGTGGGCGCCGTCGCCTTGAAGGGCCTGCTCGACGTAGGAGCCTGATTCTGGCTCCAGACGCGTTTGTGGCGGCCCTTGGCCAGGGAGATCGGACCGATCACGGTCAGGTTGCTGTGACTGATCGTCAGTGTCCGATCGTCCGTGCCCCGGATGTTGTTGGTGGTGAGCGCCCGCCCCGGGGTGACGGCCAGATCGGCGCTCACCCACACCGAGTTGTTCGCCGTCGCCTCCACGCGCGCCACCTTGAGCGTCTTGTCGGAGGCGACGGTCACGTTCTCGTTCGCTGTGAGTGCGGCGTTCGTGGTCAGCGCGCTGTCCACCGTCACCCCGCCACCGTTACCGACGATCTTGGGCACGGCGAGCTGCTGCCCCTGGGCAACAGTGATGTTGTTGTTCGCCTGAAGCACGCCCGTGACGGTGAGCGAACCGTCGGCATTGAGATTGTTCGCCACGGTGATCGCGCCGTCCCCCGTGGACCGGATGGTGTTGACCGCCAACGCCTTTCCGGCCGCGACGGTGACGTCGCCCTTCGCCTCCAGCGAGTCGTTCACCGTGAGCTTGTTGACCACCAGGTCCGGGTTGAGCACGGTCACCATGACGGACCGGATGATCTCCACGTTCCCCACACTGCCGATCAGGTAGAACGTCGTGGTCTGCTTGACGTTCTTCACCTCGTACTGCTCGCGGTCGCGTACGTCGATGGGATCGTTACCGCCGTACAGCAGTGTGGTGTTCGCGCCCTCGGACCGCTTCCACGTCAGCTTGACGTCACCGCCGTTGTTGATCTCCTGCCGGTCCGCCATGAACTGGTCGAGGTAGAAGTCCAGCGGGAACTTCCCCGTGAACAGACTCGCCCGGCGGGTGTCCCAGTCGGGGTCGCCACTCGGTGGTTTCTCCGCCGACTCCTCCTCTACCACCAGCTCGACCGCGCCGACCTCGTGGTTGATCGGGATGTTGCCGATGATGACGGTGACGCCCTCGTCCGCGCCGATCTCCACGTGGGGGTCCGTGGGGGTGAACTCGATCCACCCGTTGTTGACCCGCGACCCCCAGCCCAGGCTGATGGTCGACTCGACCCGGTCGAGCGACAGCGCCAGGTCCGGCGAGTTGGTTCCGGTCGGGACCTTCACCGACAGCTTGCGCAGCAGCAGCGGGTAGCGCGCGGCTCGGGACGCCACGATGGTCAGCTGACCGCGCGCCGGGTCGATCGCCGGATCGTCGCCCTCCTCGGCGCCCTGCGGCGACACCCGCAGCGGGTGCGGGTTGGTGTACAACCGGTACTCCAAGCCGGTGGCGTTCGCCGGGTCGGTCCGGACCGTGTTGATGAGTGTCATCGGCGGCCTCTCTACATGAGTCGGAGACCGCCCGCCCCGCAGCAGGGGCGGGCGGCGAGTGGTGGTGGTCAGGTGGCGGCGCGGCCGGCCGACGTGGCGTCGCCGAGCACCAGGTAGCCGGACCGGATCTCCGGCATCGTGCGCGGCAGTTCGTCGGGCGCGAGCGGTGAGATCGGCCGGTCCCGCCACTCCTCGCCGACCTGCTCGCTCCACGACCAGGTGCCCACGGGCGTGGCCGGCTCCGGCAGGATCGCCACCTCCACCGTCCGGCCGTCGACCTCGGTCTCCCGGGTGGCGGCGAGCAGCGGTCCGGACCTGAAGCAGACGGCCATCGCGGCGAGCGCCGGCTCCACGAACCGGGCCGGGATGTGCAATGAGCCGACCGGCAGCAGGTCGGTGGTGGCGTGCACGGCGGCGCGCGGGTCCACCAGCAGGGTGACCTCGGCGGTGTCGGCGGAGTCGAAGCTGAGCCTGAGCCGCTCCCCGGCCCCGATGGGGCGCAGGTAGCCGGTGTCCGGACCCTCCGGCGCGACCACCGTCTCCAGGTGGTCGTAGTCGCCGTTGAGCACGAACCCGACCAGCCCGTCGTCGCTGTGCGCCGGCTCGCCGAGCCGGATGGTCCACCGGTACTCCAGCGCCTTGGGCGTGGGCGGGTCGATCACGTCGAACCAGTTGACGTCGGTGCGCGGCGGCCCGTCCAACTGGAGGTCGAGCTTGGCGCGCACCATGGCGAGCGGCCGGCCGAGGAAGAACCCCATGCCGCCGTCCTGCGGCGCCTCGGGGTCGATGGTGGTCAGCGCCTCGTCCACGGTGGCGAGCACGGCGGTGAGCGTGTCGGGCCCCTTGCGCTGGATCGCGGCCAGGAAGCGGTGCAGGTGCGGGAAGTCGGCGGCGAGGTCGTCCAGGCTCACCAGCGACGATCCCGGCAGCCGCCGCCAGGCCACCTCGCGGCTGCCGGACGGCGCGAGTACGGTCCGCAGCTCGCCGAGCGCCCGTCCCTCGGGGGCGTAACAGGCGAGGGCGGCGTCGAGCCGGTTGTGCAACAGCCAGCCGCAGACCGGGTTCTCCTCGGGGCGGAAATCGATCTCCTCGTCGCCGGTGGCGGACAGGAAGCCGAAATGCAGCCGGCCGGGTTGCAGCAGCCGCGGTCCGAGCTCCACGTACCGGTCCGCCCCGGTCTCCCCGATCGGGTGATCCGGGACCATGGAGTCCGGGAGGGCGGTCGGCGTGAAGTGCGCGGGGTCCAGGATCAGGTCCACCGAGCGCCCGAACCGGTCCACGATGGACAGTCCGGTGAACAGCATCTGCCCGGACCGCAGCTGCTGGAACCGCGACTCCGGATTCGGGTCCCAGTCGCTCTCCGGCAGGTCGCCGGGCTCGGGAGCCTGCCGGTCGCCATGGCCGGTGAGCTCGGCCAGCGGGCCGGTCGGCACCAGCAGTCCGCCGCCGGGTTTGCGCTGCCCGAGCCCCGCGCCGAACCCGTCCAGCCGCTGGGAGAGCAGGTCCTGCTCCGCCGCCTCCCGGCGCAGCGAGCGGATGAGGTCGGCGGGCAGGTCACCCCGGTGCGCCGAGTACGCGGCGAGTTGCCCTTCCAGCGCGGCGCCGGCGCTCGGCATGAGCAACTGGTTGCCCTGGACGGTGAACGGGTCCGGCCGGTCGCCCTGGCCGGTCCACCGGTACCGGACGCCGTCGAACCACCAGTAGTCGGTGCCGGTGTCGGTGTCCTGGAACGGGACCGGGAAGTAGTCGCCGCTCCAGTGCAGCGCCATGGGCTGCCACGCCTGCTTCCACTCCCCGGTGCCCAGCTCGGGCAGGGCGCCGTCGTGGTCGTCGAGGCTGAGGCCGCGCGCCCGGGCCCGCTCCAGGATGAAGAACTCGGTGGCCAGCGCCCGCAGTGCCTCGGGCAGGTCGTCCAGCGGCACCTTGGCGACGTCCGGCTGCACCCCGGCGGCGTCGACCGTGGTGCCGGCGTCGGTGACCCGGGTCACCACGCGGTCCGGGGTGCGGCACGGGAGCGCGCCGTCCCGGCTGAGCGGCGCGTGCAGGTTGGCGCCCTGGAGCAGCACCACGGGGTCGGCCGAGTGGTCGAACTCCTCGGCCGGCACCCGGACCAGTACCCGGTGCTCGGGCAGGCCGTGGGCATCGGCGTGCGCCTTGGCCGCTTCCGCCAGGTCCTCGGGGTCGCGTCCCCACGGCAGGGCGCTGCGCGCCTCGGCGAGCTGTTCGGTGAGCGCCTTCACCCTCCCGGCCGCGCCGTCCGGGTCGTCCGGGTCGAGCTGGGCGCCGATGGCGCTGGTGAACTCCCGGGGCTTGTCGCGTTCCGGGAGAGCGTTCAGGTACCACAGGTGGTAGAGCCGTTCCTGGGCGGCGGCGAGCTCGCGTTCGATCCGGTCGTGCTCGGCCTGGAGCCGGTTCAGCTCGCCGATGGTGTCGTGCTCGGCCCGGAGCCGCCGGACGCGCTGGTCGGCGGGCTCGGGCGGCAGCGCCAACGGGTCGCCGCGGTCGGCCACCTGCCAGGTGTATCCGCCGGGCCCCCGGGCGAAGCCGGAGCGGTGGGCGGCGCGCTGGACCAGGTCCTGCCCCTCGGGCTTGTCGAGCTGGTCGAGCGCGTCGAGCACGAACGCCCGGAACAGTTCGGCGTCGTCGGCGGAGAGCGCTCCGGTGCCGTCGGCCTCGTCCAGCAAGGCGGAAGCGGCCTCGGCGGTGCTGTTGCCGACCGCAACGGCGATGTCCCGCCGGTCGGGGATGGAGTCGGGGATCTCCGTGTCCGGCGTCCAGTTCAGTCCGAGCACGCTGCCGGTGTAGACGGACCGCCTGCGGGGACCGGATCCCGGAGTGGGCGACCAATCCAGCGACTCGATGAGCGCGGCGGAGTCCTCCTCGCTCATGAGGATGTCGCTGTCGGGGTCGGCGTACCAGCCGGCGACGAAGTAGGCCAGCCGGTCGTCCCCGTCGATCCCATCCAAGGGATCGTGCATGGAGAAGACGTTCTCGTTGAACGGCTGGTAGACGGAGAAGTTGAGCAGGCCCGGCCCGATGGCGGTGAGGAACGGCTCACGTCGGCCGCTCGGCTCCCGCCATGGCGAGCCGGGCGCGATGTCGTGCCTGCGGCCGATCTTGGTGGCGGTGGGCGTGCCGGCGTGCGGGTCGAGGTAGGAGACGGTGCCCTGCCACTCGTCCAGGTAGTCGCTCTCCACCAGCCACGACCGGACCTCGCGGCTCTCGTACCGGTAGCGGACCACCAGCCAGCGGTTCGGCACCAGCGGGAAGTCGCCGACCCCGCCGTCAGGGTCGTGCCTGCCCCGGGCGAGCGCCTCGGGCAGCTGCCACTGGAGGTAGACGCCGAGGACGTCCGGGTCGTCCCGCCAGTCCTTGTCGTTGTCGAACGGCGCCGGCTCGGCGGGCGCGTGGTCACGGACGACGCGCTGGAAGTTGGCCGCCGCCCGGCGGATGGAGCCGCCGTCGCGCACGCGGGTGTTGACGGCGAGCGCGGCGACGTCGATGGGCACCACGAGGGTGCTGCTCGCTGACATGGTGTTCTGGCTGCCTTTCTGCCGTGCGGCCGTCAGGGACGCTCGAAGCTCTGGAGTTCCGGGGTGTTGATCAGCTGGAGCGCGAACTTGGCGGGCGTCAGCTCGCCGTCGTGGCCGCCTCCCTCGGCGAGGGCCTGGCTCACCGCCGGGTGCAGCGCGCCGGGGCCGTCGGCCACGTTGAGCACGTCCGCGCCCAGCTCGGCGTCGGAGGCGTTGCGCAGGAACCGCCCAAAGGCGTGCGTCTCCTCGGGGAACGCCCGGATCGGCTCGCCCACCGGGTCGGCGTCCGGGTCGAGATTGCGCAGCATGAGCTGGCCCAGGCTGCTGACCCCGAAGTGCAGGCCCTGCGGCGGCTCGGCGATGGTGAAGGTGTCGAGCACGGTGTCGAAGAACAGCACGAGGACGTCGTCGGCGAACCGGGCGATCCGGACCGGCTCGACCGGTGCGTCGTCGCGATGCGCGGTGTAGATGGTCTTGGGCCAGTTCGGGACAAGCTCGGACCGGATCAGCACCACCGAGGCGGGCGGTTCGACTCCATCGCGGGCCAGCTCGTTGAGGTCGGCGTCCAGGGTGTGGCCGACCCCGACACTGAGCGCGCCGTCCACCGCCGCGCGGACCCACCCGGCGTCGACGTAGCCGAACCGCAGGCTCTCCTCGGGCAGCATGCGCGGGTCGGGCACTAGATGGTCGAACGGCACCATCTCCAGACGGCGGAGCCGGTCCAGCCAGGCCACCACCGGGTCGAGCTCGGTGCGTACCGCGCCCCGGAGCAGGGTGCGGGCGGCCGGCTCGGCGAGGTTGGCCCGCAGGTCGGCGGCGCCCGGCCGCGGCGTGGCGAGTGCCCGGGTCCGGGCCCGGCGGCCCCCGGCCAGCAGCGCCGGGCCGACGGCGGCGACCGCGCGGGTGAACCGGGCGCCGCCGTCGGCGGGGTGCAGCCGGTCGAAGGAGCGGCGCGCGAGCCCGCCGCGCAGCAGCCCGGCATCCTCGATCGACCGCCCGGCGAGCCTGGGGTGGCCGGCCAGCCGGCGGGTCGCCGACCGGGCGGCGGACCGGTACGCCAGCAGCCGGGACCGGAACTCCGGGTCGGCAAGGGCGAGGTTGCGGCCGAGGCTGAACGCGGCGGCGTAGCCGGCGTCGAAGATCCCGTACTTCGCCAGGTAGATCAGTGCGGCGTTGCCGGAGTCCAGCCGGGGCGGCAGCTCGGCGGGCAGCGGCTGGGCGGGCTCGGCGGTGAAAGGGCCACGGTAGAAGGCGTAGCTGGCCTCCCCCGACTCCAGGCGCTGCGGCAGCGCGGTGGCGCCCCGCGCGAGCCGGGCCAGCGCCTCCTGTTGCGGCGCGGTCGGTGAGCCGGGCGGGGTGGTGCGCAGCCGCAACAGCAGGTCGGGACGGGCGTCCTCGCGCCCCTCGGTGGCGAGGTACTGGACGACGTCGCCGAACCCCCGGGTGGTGCGGTACAGCGACTCGAACGACCACGACCAGAGCGAGACGACCCGCACGTTCCCGGAGACGGAGTCACCGGAGTCGCCGGTGAGGAGGGACTCCAGCCCCTCCAACGAGATCAGGTGGACCGCGTGGTTGCCGCCGGCGGCGTCCGGGAACCGGTTGGCGACCACCACCGTCTTCAGCTCGTCCTCGTCCGGCGGGTCATCCTCGCTCCGGGTGTGGGTGGCGTCCGGGGGGCCGCCCTCGCGGGCGTGCGCGAGCAGCGCCGCCTCGGCGGGGCGGGGCAGGACGGCGCGCAGCAGGTCGGCCGGGACGAGCACCGTGTTGCACACCAGGTCGTGCTCGTCGGCGAACAGTGAGTCCCTCGGGATGCCGGGCGGGGTGCCGCCCAGGTCGCCGTCGAGCAGTTGGGTGACCGTGCAGGGCTCGACCAGTCCGAGGGCGTCCTCGTCGTTGGGCAGCTCGCCCTCGCGGAAGACGAGCAGCGCCATCCACGGCACGCCCCGGTCGATCTCCTCCTTCTCCTGCTTCAGCTTGCGGGCCCAAGGCAGGCCGGGCGAGTCCAGGGTGATGTGCGGCAGCAGCTCCTGGTACTCGCCGACCGTCCCGGGGACCGGGTAGCAGGCGTGCACGTCGTTCTCGGAGACGCCGAACCGAAGCGCCCGGACGTCGAACGGCTGCCGCGCGCCGGGGATGTCGGAGCCGGTGCTCAGCTCCTCGATCTCCTCGGTGACGGTGATCTGGTACTTGCCCGCGTCCAGCGACGGGATGCGGTGGTCGAAGAACCGGGTGCGGCGTGGCACGGAGTGTGTCGGCATCGCTGTGTTCCCTGCTTCCTCAGCTGGCCGCGACGAGCATCGGCTCGGCGGTGAAGGCGGTGGCGGCGTCGCGGGCGTAGCCGGGCAGCTCGCTGTCCCGGTCGCCGAGCTCCGCCCCGAAGCCGGTGAGCGCGGCGGCGAGCGCGTCGCGGTCGGCGCGGGTAGCGGTGGCCACCGTGTCGACGATCCGCTGGATCGTGCCACCCGGGTACTCGGCGCGTGGTCCCTCGGGGCCGGCCGCCGGGTCGAGCGGCTGCGGGCCGTCCGGGGAGATCGGGGTGAAGGCGAGCGCCTCCTCGGAGATGTCGCCGGTGGTGGTGCCGTGCGAGACCGGCGGCGAGGTCAGCTCGATCCCGGTGAGCTTGTCCGCGACCAGGTGATCGTCCTTGCCGGGGAGGGTGCCGCCGTCGCCGGAGCCGTACAGCGCCGCGGCGACACTGCTCGTCATCGCCCGGTTCGACCACCGATCAAGGTCGACGGCGTCCCCACCGTGAGTGAGTTCGACCCGGTGGGTGCTGGTCAGGCCGCCGCGGTCCATCGGGCGGATGCGCAGGCCGCCCCGCGAGTGCTCGGGGGTGCGGCCGTCACCGAGGTAGATCTCGGTGAGCGGCACGGCGGAATCGGTGCGGAAGGCGAACCCGGACGCCGACACCTGCCACGCCGGAGTGTCGGAGAGCGTGCCCTCCACGCCGTCGGCGCCGAGCAGGCCGTCCCCGGCGATGATCCGGACGATGTTCTCGGCGGGCGGCAGCATGCCGCGGAACCCGGGCCAGTCGAGGGCCGGTTGCCTGCTGCCCCTGGAGGCGCCGAAGCCGATGGTGAAGGAGACGAACCACAGCTTCACCCTCGCCTCGCCGCCGGTCTCCGGCCCCCACACCCGGATGTCGGCGCCGACCTCCACGGTGATGGTGATCCGGACGAACACCACCTTCACGCTGGCCTGCACGCCGATGTAGACGCCGATGCCGACGTCGAAGTAGAACGGCTTCCACTGCACCAGCGCGTCCACCCACGCGTCCAGCCAGGCGCGCACCATCCCCGAGTGGAACCGCACCTCCAGTTTGCCGCCGGCCATGACCGCGGCCGGCGTGATGGCGAAGTAGGCGCCGCCGGAGATGCTCACCGTGGACCCGACGCCCCAGTCCAGGCCGAGGCGCGGGACCCGCGGGTAGTGGTCGGGCAGGTGCCGCTCGTAGTGCGGGTGATAACCGCCGATGGTGTAGACGAAGTCGCCGCGGTTGGGGTTGTCGCCGAACCACAGCACCGCGGCGCTGCCGCCGCGCACCTTGCAGTTCTTGTCGATGACGAAGGAGTCGTCGGTGAGCTGGGCGCTCATCGACAGCTCACCGGCGGCCGGCTTGAGCGCGGCGCGGATGGCGATGGCCAGCCGGGCGTATTTCTTGGAGCCTTCCGGCGGGAAGTCGATGCCGGCCCGGCCGAGCAGCGCGATGGTGAGGTCGGGGCCGGTCTGCAGCAGCAGCATCGCCTCGCCCTTGAGCATCTCGAAGCTGCTGAAGGCGAGGCCGGCCGCGATCCACAGCTGGTCGTCGCCCGGGGTGATCCACGCGTCGAGGGCCTTGAGGATCTCGGCGGCGTCCCGCCCCTTCCCGGCGATGGGCCCGGTGTTCTTCAGGATCTGCACGAAAGGGAAGGCCGAGATCTCGTCCACCTCGGGTGTGCGGATGTGGCTGTTCCAGCCCATGCCGCCGGCGATCCCGCGCACCTGGAACGGCGGCGGGCCGATGCCCTTCTTCCGGCCGATCATGCCGTAACCGAAGAAGGACGCCCCGGCCTGGCCGCTCTCCGGCACGACGAACGCGGCCACGGCGGCACCGTTGACGGCCTGGGCGTTCACCGTGAGGGCGCCGCCGAACATTTGGGCGTAGGGCGACTCCGCCGGGCGGGTGGTGAGCGCGCCGGTCACCGCCAGCGGCGGCTTGCGGTAGGCGATGCTGACGATGCCGTCCTCGATCTTCGGCGCGGTCCAGCCCGCTGGGGTGACCGCGCGGGCGGTGACCGGCGCGCGCCGCCCGATCCTGCGGGGGCCGACGGCGTCGAGCAGCAGGAACCCGTCGCGGGTGGCGACGGCGTAGCGGCGCGCCCGGTTGGCGCGCAGCCACGCGGCGGAACGGCGGACGGGCTGGTCCTTGGGCAGCGGCCGGCCGAGACCGTCGCGGTTGCCGGGGTCGAGCAGCGGCCGGGGACGGGCGCGCAGCGGGACGGTGAGCGGGGCGGTATCGCGGGGCAGTACCAGCCACGTGCCCTCGTCGACGGTCTCGACCAGTGGGGTGCGCGGTCCCGCGTCGTGCTCGGCCGTGAGCGGAGCGACGATCGCCGCGAGGGCGGCGCGGTCGAGTGTCCGGCTGGCGGAGAGCACCTGCCAGTCTCCGTCGGCGCCGTCGATGATGAGCAGCCCGGCGCCGTCAGCGTGCCGCAGGACCGCGAGGCGGCCGTGATCACCGCGGCCGAGCACCAGCGACGCACGCGTGTCGGGGTGATGCGTGACGGTGAGGTCGGTGAGCGGGGCGAGCGCGCTGCCGGGAAGCGCGGGCGCGTCGGCGAGGCCGAGCGCGGCGCCCAGCGTGTGCGCGGCCAGCTCGGTGCCGGGGGCACTGGTGAACCGCAGCGGCGCGTCGGGGACCAGATCACTGATCCGGGCGCGGAACTCCACGTCACGGGTGGCCCCTGTGGGGCCGGTGACGGGCAGCCGCAGCAGGCACCACGAGCCGGCCGGCACGTTCGCCCGGTGAGGGGTGGGCGCGCCGGCGGTGAGCAGGATCTCCGGGGCCGAGAAGCCCTGTGCCACCAGCGGGGCGAGGTCCACGGTGATCTCGTCGTGCGGCAGCCGCTGCCGGGGCAGTCCGACCGACACCGACACGCCGGTAACGACGGCGCCGTCGCTGCTGAACTCGGCGCGGACCGGCAGCGGCTCCTCGCCGGCCGAGGGGGCGACCTGTCCGGTGGCGGTGAGTTGATCGGGCCGACCGGACGCGGCCTCCAGTTCCAGCTCCCCGCCGGGAAACACTGCGGCGACCCGGTCGACCAGGCCGTCCAGCTCGAAGGCGGCGCGCGGAATCCGGATGCGCCGCCCCGCGGCGTTGAGAAGCTCCCGCAACTCCTGTAGTCGCATCGACATGTTCCCCTCCTGTGGGTGCGGCGGTCACGATGCGTGACGGGGTGTTGGCATGGCGAATCCACGCCGGCTGAGCGGCGCCGGAAGAGTGCGGCAACGGCTGCGGGTGTCGGGCCGGGGTGGGCGGCTACCGGGCCACCGGACCGTGAGCGCCGCGGATGGGGCGGCGGCTAGACCGGGCGCGAACGTCGGTCACGGTGTGGATCGCTCGGCACGCGCCGGACCGGAAACCGCGGAAACATGAAAGTATTCGCGTATGCCCTTTTTGGGGCTGAGGATAGCGACATCGAGCAGAATGCTACCCAGGCGGCAGTCGAAATCACATCTGATGGCACGGCTCCGCTCCCTGGGAATTTCCAGAGTTTCCGTCCTTGGGGAATTTCACCTCTCATGAGGATGGGGAGCGTCCGTACAAATCCCTTCCGTGCGCGACAAGAGGGCACAAATGAGGAGATGCGCTCCTTATGTGTCTCGATGGTCCCGGGCCAGGACCGCAGTGCTGGTATCACGTGCCAGGAACGGTGCTCGATCCTGGGATTTTTCAGCACGGAACGGCACTTGGCGGCACTGACCGGATCGCGGCGAGCCGTCTCCCAGCGGGTCGGGATTCGCGCCCCTGATGGCGCACAGTCGAGAACCCCAGGCCGAATCCGGCCCGGGGTCCTTTCGTGTGCGGGCCCGGCGAGCGTGCGAGTGCCCGGACGGTGGCGGACGGCCGCCCGTCCGCCACCGCGGGGCGACGCGTTACCGGTGGCCGTTGCCCCGGTAGTACCGGTTGTCCTCCCGCCGGTCCAGCTTGTGGTCGCCGGAGAGCGGGCGGAACCGCAGCACCTGCGGGTCGTGGTCGCTGGTCTGGTCGTGGAACTCCGCGTTCACGTGCACGATGTCGTATCGGACCCGGTGCTCGACACGGGGCGAGACGAGCATGTGGTCCAGCGACTGCGCATTGCCGTCGTAGAGGTAGTTGTACCGTTCCTCCGCCGGCAGGTCCGTCATCGGGTTGTACAGCCCGCCGTCAGCGGTCAGCGTCTCCAGGGTGCGGGAGAACTGGAAGTCGTTGAGGTCGCCGACCACCAGGACGTTGGCGTCCGGGTCGGCGGCGATCAGCTCGTCGACGAAGTCGCGCACCAGCGCGGCCTGCGCGTGCCGCTGCTGCTCGGAGGACCGGTTCGGGGGCTGGACGGTGCCGTACAGCGGCTGGTCACCGCCCTTGGAGTTGAAGTGGTTGGTGACCACGAAGACGTCGCGGCCCTGGAACCGGAACTGGCCCACCAGCGGCTTGCGGGACGACTCCCACGCCGCATCCTGCGGCGCGATGCGGCCGGGCGACGCGCTCAGCCCCACCCGCCGGTTCTCGGTGGTCACCTCCACGCCGGTGGTGGCGTCTCCGCCGGGAACGTCCACGAAGGTGGTCCGGGCGGGGTTGAACAGGAACGCGTTGCGGATGTTGCCGCCGGGCGCGCCGCCGTCCCGGTTGTTCTCGGGGCTGATCTGCCGCCAGTGGTAGGTGGGACCGCCGGCGTCCTTGATCGCCGCGATCAGCCGCTCCAGGGTCTCGTCGGCGTCGACCACGCCGTCGTTCACCGGGCCGCTGTTGTCCTGGATCTCCTCCAGGTTGACGATGTCGGGGCTGCGCAGGTTCTGCACGATGCCCTCGGCGAGACGGTCGAATTTCGACTGATCGTCCGCCGGGGACAGGTTCTCCACGTTGTAGGTGGCGACCGACAGCTCCCAGTCGCGGGCGCGCGAGGTCGTCTCGCGCTCCAGCCCGTTGGCGACGTGCTCGCCGAGCGTCGTCGCCTTGAGCAGGTAGCCGCCGAACTGGCTGTAGTAGAGCGGGCCCTCCGTCACGCCGCGCAGCTCGTCGCCGACGTCGGCCTCGGGGAACGGGCGCTCGGCGAACGGGATCAGCGATTCGATCTTGAGCCGCCCGGAGTTGGCGTCGGCGTAGGAGCCGTACACGGTGCCGCCGCGCGGGCTGGCGTTCTGCTCCGGCTTCGTGGTGACCCACAGCGCGTTGTAGCCGTCCGTGGCGCCCACGACGCGAGCGTCCTCGACGCGCACCACCATGTGCTCGTGCGCGGCCCAGAAATCCAGGGCGTAGTCGTCCGGCCGCAGGCCGAGCCCGGAGATGTCGCCCCCGGCGTCGGGAGCGTAGGCGTCCGGCACGGTATCGGGCTCCAGCTCCACCGCCTCCGGCACGTCGTTCCCGGACGACAGGACCGTCCAGACGGCGCCGGTGAGCTGGGTGATCGACTGGTGGTTCATGTCGGCGTCGCCCGGCCGGTACTCGGCGACCCTGCCGGTCACGAGCACCTCGTCGCCGACCGCGACATCGGGCGTGGTGGAGCCGGTGAACACGAACAGCGCCTCGCTGGTGCGCGGGTCGTCGTCGCCCTCGGCGTCCTGGAACCAGAAGCCCCGCGCGGATCCGGTGGGGTTCACCGCGGTGACCACTCCCGGAACCCCGGCCACCTCCTGGCCGGAGTGCGGCGAGACCCGGGTGGTTCCCTGGATGTCGTGGATCCGCAGCTCACCGGGCTGCTCCGGCCCGGGCGCACCGCCGCCGCCATCACCGGGGCCGGTCTCGCCGGCGGCGTTGACCGGCGTCGGGTCACCGGCCGTGAAATCCGCGGAGTTGTCGTCGGTGTCGGTGAGCTCTCCGTCGCGGGCGACGGAGAGGGTGTTCGACCCCGCCGGCGCGGGCGCGGTCTCGTGGACGGCCGCCGCGCCGTAGCCGACCATGTCGACGACCGCGTCGTCGGCCGCACACGCGGCCGCCGTCCGGCACGTCACCGGTTCGGTGCCCGCGACCAGCAGCACGGTCCCCTGACCGGCCGCCATGGCGATACCGCCCTCGGCGTCGGCGACCGGCAGATCCCGGCTACCGCCGCTGCCGGCCCCCTCCTGCACGAGATAGCGCCCACCGGCCGCGATCTCGCCCGAGAGCTCGGTCACCTGCACCCGGGTACCGCTTCCGGGCTGAGCGGGCAGGTACTGCACGCTCCACCCGTCCACCCCGACCGCCGCCGCACCGGCATTCCCCAACTCGACGAAGTCGTTCCGCCAGGTGGCCCCGCTGTTGCCGCCCCCACCGTAGACCTCGCTGATCACCACACCGGGCTCATCGGCCGCGGCGGCCCCTCCCGGAACGAGCACGGCACCGCCGGCCAGTATCAACGTGACGGCCGTGCCTAACACGGACCGTGGGTATGAGATTCGCACTCTTGTCTCCAAGCGATCGGGTGCGCATATCGTGCTGCGGCTGCGTGACGTGAACGAGACTGGTGTGCGAAGACACGACGTCGGGGGACGGACGGATAACGGTTTGACCCGCGAGAACACGAGGCGTGACCGGCCACGAGAACGAACGAGGTACGAGCCCGGGCGCGGGATCCGGTAGAGTACAGGGCGTCGACCACCCTGGGCTGGCGCGGTCGGCAGGGCGCCATTAGCTCAATTGGCAGAGCAGCTGACTCTTAATCAGCGGGTTTGGGGTTCGAGTCCCTGATGGCGCACCACTGGTAGACGAGTAGAACCCCAGGTCAGGGCCGGTTTTCCGGGATTCCGACCTGGGGTTCGCGACGTTTCACGGCGGGACGTCTCACGGTGGGCGGGACCGGCGACGTCCAGTCCGGGAAAGGCCGGACCGCCAGGTCACCCGTCATGAGTTGAGGGCCGCCGTCGGCGGTGTTCGCGCCGCGCGGACCGCCGGGTAGAGTCCCGCGATCCCGCCGATCGCGAGTGTGGCCGAGATGGCCACGACGATCGCCCCCGGTGGGAGCGTGAAGGGCCAGCCGTTGACCAGGGCCATGACGCCGGTGGCGGCGGCCCCGAAGGCGCTTCCGAAGACGCCGCCGAATGCGGACAGCAGCAGCGCCTCGGCGAGGAACTGGACGAGGACGTGCCACCGCGTGGCCCCCAGCGAACGGCGCAGCCCGATCTCGCGCCGCCGTTCGAGGACGGAGATGATCATGGTGTTGGCCACGCCGATTCCACCGACGAGCAGGGCGATCGAGCCCAGTCCCAGCAGCAGGCCGGTGAACGCCTGGTCGGCGGCGTTCTGTGCGGCGAGGGCGTCGGAGGGCCGCGAGACCTCGACCTCGTTCGGTGCCTGCGGTGCGACCGTCGGAGCCAGCAGGGCCCGGACCCGCTCCACCGCGTCGTCGGCCGACCGCTCGTAGATCGTGGTGGGGCTGCCGTCGAACCCGAACAGCTCGGTTGCAACGGCCGGGCCGATGAGCGCGGCGGTGTCGAGCTCGGGAGCCAGGGCCACCGGCTCCAGGATTCCGACGACGGTGAAGTAGGCGCCTCCCAGCCACACCTGTGTTCCCGGCGTCACGACGCCGAGCCGCTCCGCGGCCGTGCTGCCGAGCACGGCGGTCGGGAAGTCCGAGGTCGCCGGGTTCAGCCAGGAACCGGCGTGCACCTGTCCGGACACGACGCCGAGGAGGTCCTGGTCGGCGACCATGGTGGCGATTCCGCCGGTGGCGTCCGGATCCGACAGCGGGCTGCGGTACACCGGCTCCTCCAGGACGGCGGTGCTGCTCGCCTGCTCCACCCCCTCGACCATGCTGACCCGTTCCAGCGTGTCGGGGGGCAGGTTCGTCTCCTCCCCCGTCAGGTCGGTGCCCGCGGTCGCGGTCAGCAGGTTGGTGCCGAGCCGGGCGAGTTCCTCGTTCAGGCGCGCCTGGCTGGAGGCGGAGGTCCCGACGACGGCGATCATCGCGGCGATGCCGATCGCGATTCCCAGCGCCGAGAGCACGGCGCGGGTCGGACGGGCCCGCAGACCGGTCGTGCCCAGCCGCAGCACGTCGCGGGCGAGTAACCGGGACCGTGCCGGCGGTCGCGCGGGTGGCGGGGTGTCCGCCGCGGCCGCGGTGGTGGCGGTGCTCATGCGACCGCCTCCGCTGTCGCGGAGTCGCTGACCACGCGTCCGTCGCGGATCGCGATCCGCCGCGGGAGCCGCTTGGCCAGCTCGCCGTCGTGGGTGATCACCACCACGGTCGTCCCCTGCCGGTTCAGCTCGTGCAGGAGGTCGACGATCGCGGCCCCCGCGACGGAGTCGAGGTTGCCGGTCGGCTCGTCGGCGAGCAGCAGCGGCGGGTCGCCGACGACCGCGCGTGCGACCGCCACCCGCTGACGCTCGCCGCCCGACAGCTGGTTCGGCCGGTGGTCGAGCCGGTGCCCCAGGCCGACGCGTTCCAGCGCGATCTCGGCCCGCCGGCGGCGCTCACCACGCGGTACCCCGGCGTAGAGGAGGCCGTCGGCGACGTTGTCGAGGGCGGAGACTCCCTCGGCGAGGTGGAACTGCTGGAACACGAACCCGATGCGGTGCGCCCGCAGCGCCGAGAGGGAGCGGTCATCCAGGTCGTTGACGTCGAGTCCGTCGATTCGGGCGACGCCCGCGGTGGGGCGGTCGAGTGTGCCGATCAGGTTGAGCAGGGTCGACTTCCCCGACCCGCTGGGGCCGACGATCGCCACCAGTTCACCCGGCATGATCCGGAGCGTGACCCCCGCGCAGGCGAGAACGGGCGGCTCACCGTAGCAGCGCCGCACGTCGTCCAGGCAGATGATCGGATTCATCGCTGCGGCACCACCACTCGCTGGCCCTCCGCCACGCCTTCGCCGGAGATCTCCACCCGGCCGGCGGCGAACAGTCCGGTCGTCACCGGCACCTGCCGGGTGGTGCCGTCGGCGTCGACGACCTCGATGCCGTACTGGTCCGGGTCGAGCGCGATCAGGGCGCCGACCGGGATCGAAAGGACGTCCGCACGCCGTTCGCTCGGGACGTCGACGGACACCGACGCCTCCTGGAACGACGCGGCGGCGTCCGGATCGTCCAGCGTGACGACGATCGGGATGACCGTCCGGCCCTCGTCCTCGCTCTCGGTCGGCGTGCCCACCGAGGCGATCTCGCCGGTCGTCTCCGTGTTACCGGGCAGGCGCACGACGACCTCCCTGCCAATGACCGCGAGCTGCTGGTCGGCGAGTGCGAGGTCCACGTCCACGATCTGGCTGGTGCCGGTCGCGTCGAACAACTCCGCGCCCGGGCCGACCTGGTCCCCCTCTCGCGCGGTGAGGTTCCCGATCCGCAGATCGCCGGAGGCGAACACGACGGACCCGAGGGGCAACCGGCCGGTGCGCTGCATTCCTTCCTCCTTCTGCCACGCGTCGATCGCGTTGGCCGTGGGCCAGGTGAACTCGTCGTCGGGCTCTTCGTCGAAGTAGCCGAGACTTTGCAGGCTCTCCTCCAACTGCTTCACATCCGGGCCGTCGCTCATCCCGATCTCGAAGTCGCGCCACGCGGGCGTGCTCCCGCGCAGGAGGAAGACGGGTACGTCGTCCACCGCGTAGATCCGGTCGCCGAGGGCCAGCACGGAGCCGGCCGTGGGCAGAGCGGTGATCACACCGTCCCGCGCGGCCTGCATCGTGCGCGGATCGGAGAACCGCAGCGTGCCCGACGCGGTCGTACTGCCTTCGAGGGGGCCGCGGACCACCTCGTCCGTGGCGCCGTCGAAGGTGGTCACGGGTTCTTCTGCACTCGTACCGAACCCCGCGGCGGCGGTGATCGGTACGCCCGCGCCGACGGCCACGGCGATCGCGGCGACGAGGCCGAGCACCAGGCGGCGCCGGGAACGGCGCGACCCCGTCGCGCCGTTCCCGCGTTCCCGGGTCACCGGGAACTCCAAGTTCGTCGTGGCCTCCGGGGCGGGCACGTTGTCGCTCGCGGCCATCAGCCTTCGGACCCGGCGGCGTCATCGGACGAGCAGGCTTCCAGCACCTCCGTGGGCACGCCCTCCGGCACGGGGCGCGCCCCCGGACCGGGCTCGGGGTCGGGCACGTCGTACCCCTCCTCCCGCAGGCATTCGGCGAACGCCAGCGCATCGGCGAGGCGCTCTTCGTCAGACGGCGCAGGGCCGCCCTCGGGGGCCGGCGGCTGGCCCAGTTCCCCCTGGCACGTCTCGGCCGCCGCGCTGAACGCCTCCGGGTCGCCGCCGCCGTCGAGGTTCATGCTCCCGTCGGCGGAGGGGTCGGGCATGTCGATGCCCTGTTCGCGCATGCACCCGGCGAAGGCGACCTGGTAGTCCTCGAACGACTGCGTGCCGTCGGAGGCGCCGCCCGAGTCGGAATCCTCGTTCGACGCGCCGCAGCCGCTCAGAACGGCGAAGAGCAGGGGGAGTGCCGCCAAGGCGGCGAGCTTCGACGTGCGGTGTTCCAGCATGGATCGTGCTCCTTCTGGGGCGGGACGCGATTGCCTCGCGGACGCCGCCCATTCGAGCACCGGCCCTGTTGCCGGAGTGTTCAGGAATTCGCTTAAGTTCTCGCAACACATGATGTGGTTCCCTGGTGCGATCCTCGCCCGCACCAGGAAGGCCACCAATGCGCGTGTTGATCGTCGAAGACGAGCCGTACCTCGCCGACGCGATCCGCGCGGGTCTCCGCCGCGAGACCATCGCCGCCGACATCGCCCATGACGGGGTGACGGCTCTCGACTCGATCAGCGGAAACGACTACGACATCGTCGTTCTCGACCGCGACATCCCCGGCGTTCACGGAGACGACGTCTGCGCCCGGATCGCCGCCGAGCACCCCCGGCTGCGGGTGCTCATGCTCACCGCCGCCCGCGCGCTCCACGAGCGGGTGGCCGGGTTCGAGCTCGGCGCCGACGACTACCTGCCCAAGCCGTTCGAGTTCCCCGAGCTCGTCGCGCGCCTGCGCGCCCTTGAGCGTCGCAGCCAGCCGGCGCGGCCGCCCGTCGTGGAGTCCCACGGCATCCGGCTCGACGCGTTCCGCCGGGAGGTCTACCGCGACGGCCGCTTCATCCGGCTCAGCCCGAAGGAGTTCGCCGTGCTCCAGGTGCTCATGAACGCCGACGGCGGAGTGCTCAGCGCCGAAACCCTGCTGGAGAAGGCGTGGGACGCGAACGCCGACCCGTTCACCAACGCCGCCCGGGTGACGATCTCCAACCTCCGTAAACGCCTGGGCGAACCCCGCGTGATCCAGACCGTACCGGGCGCCGGTTACCGATTCGGGGCCTGACGTGCCCGCTCCGCGCGCTGACCACCCACGCCGATCCCGGCTGCTGCGTCACCGGTTGACGATCCGCACCAGACTGACCCTGAGCTACGCGGGGCTGGTCACCGGGTGCGGCGCCGTACTCATTGCCATCGTCTACCTCTACATGCGCTACGTTCCCAGCTACCACATCGCCGGTTTGCCTGATCGGCGAGACCTGGAAGGCGAGTCGAGCGAATGGTCCGGGGTCGCCAGGCCGACTGACGGGATCCAGGTCACGAGCGTGGCCGACTTCCTCGACACCCTCCTCGTCGCCTCCGTGATCGCCCTCATCATGCTCGCCCTCCTCGGCGGCATGGTCGGCTGGATCGTCGCCGGCCGCATCATCGAACCGATCGCCGCGATCAACGCCGTCGCCACCCGCGCCGCCACCGGGGCGCTCGACCATAGGGTCGGCCTCGACGGCCCCAAGGACGAGATCCACGACCTCTCCGACACCTTCGACCGCATGCTGGCCTCGCTGGAACGCTCCTTCGCCGCGCATCGCCGTTTCGCCGCGAACGCCTCACACGAGCTGCGCACCCCGCTAGCGACGACCAAGACCATGCTCGACGTCGTCCTCGCTGACCCCCGGGCCGAGGCCGCCGAACTGCGCGCCCTCGCCGAGAGGGTCCGCGAGGTCAACCAGTCCAACATCGAGACCGTCGACGCGCTCCTCGACCTCGCCAACGCCGACAACGGCGCGCTCGCGCAGGAGCCGGTGGACCTCGCCGAGACCGTCGACGCCGTCATCCGCGAACTCGCCGACGAGGCGGCGGGCGCCGGCGTCGACGTCCGCACGACCACCGGAACGGCCAGCGCCTTCGGCGATCCCGTCCTCGTCCGGCAGGCCGTCTCCAACCTGCTCCGCAACGCCGTCCGGCACAACCAGCGGGGCGGCCACGCCGCGGTGCGGCTCTCCCGCAGCGGCGCGGGCGCGCGGGTCACCGTCACGAACACCGGACCGCACGTCCCCCAGGAGCTCGCCGACACGCTGACCGAGCCGTTCACGCGCGGCGCCGGCCGCTCCCTCACCCGCGGCTCGGGGCACGGACTCGGCCTCGCCATCGTGTCCGCCATCGCCCGCGCGCACGCTGGCCGGCTCGCCCTGCGGCCCAACCCCGACGGCGGTCTCACCGTGCACCTCGATCTTCCGGAAGCCGGGCGGTAGGGGGCTGCTCGATGCCCGCAGCGGCCAGCGCATCCTCCACCGGATCACGAACAGCGGGCCTGCGCCACCCGGTGTCCCATAGCGGTGAGGCGACCTCCGGGCACGGCCACCATGAACGGCGAGATGCGGCAGAGATCGACCGTGGCGCGCACAGGCGGGGGAACGCGGTGTGTCGCGGTCACGAAGGCCGGCGCTGTGCTTCCGCTACCGGGGGATCGCCCCCGCGCGAACGACGCTGACACGGTCCTAGCGCCTGTGGCAGGTCTTCAAGTAGCTGAGGAATGATGCTTGTAGCCCGGTGACGTGCGTCTCCTGCAACAACGCGTTCGAAACCTGCTCCGACCGCCCCTGGGTGTGCAGCCGTTCCACCGTCGTAAGGACGTTACGGGCCATTCCGCGATAGAAGGGAATGTCTCCTAGCAGTTCGGCTTCGTTCAGCGTGATGTGCAGCCGTGGAGCGGCTGCGTCCTCGCCGAGTTCTGGCAGAGCTTCGACGAGGGTGAAGATCTGGCTGTCCGCACTGGCCACACCGGGACTGCCCGCACCGACGCTCGCGAAGAGTCCTGTCTCGCGCAGCCATGCGTAGAGGGCGAAAAGACCTCCGTAGGAGTAGCCGAAGAGGCCGTGCCCGGACTCGCTGACCCGCAGCTTCGACCGCAGGTGAGGGTGGAGTTCGCCGGTCAGGAAGTCGAGGAAGACGTCGGCGTGGGCTTCCGCTAGCTCCGCGAGGTAGGCGTCGACCTGCTCCTGGGTCATCGCACCCGCATCGCGAGCCGCCGTGAGGGTGGCCAGCATGTCGTCCCCGATGGGTTCCCCCGGCGGCACGAGGTCGCGGTTGCGAATCTGTGCCCAGGCCGCAGCCTCCTCACCGGTGTACCCGATGCTGACCTGGATGTAGGGCGCGATCGTCAGATACGGGTCCGCCTGACTGACGATGAGGGGCGCGGTGAGGCCGACCGTCCAGTTGCCGTCCAGCACGTAGATCAGCGGTAGGGGATCCGCGGAGTCGGCATGACCGGGGGGCGTGGTCACCCAGACGCCGTAGCGGTGCCCTGACCGGGCGGTCACCTCCAGGTACTCCGTGTCCGGCAAGCAGCCGTGCAATATCTCGCTCATCGGGTTTCTCTCTTCATGATGCGACCGCGCCACTTTCCTCAACAGTGGTGAATTGAACGTGCGGTAACGTACTCAACAGTGGTGAAACTGTCAACGGAGGCAACGTGAGATCGCCGGTGGGGGAAGGGAAGAAGCGTCTCCTGGAGGCGTTGTTCAATGAGTTCGGCGAGAACGGCCCCAGCCCGAACCTGTCGATGCGCCAAGTAGCGGAGCGGCTCGGTGTGCACCACACGTTGCTGACGTATCACTTCGGGTCGCGGCCGGGTCTGCTGCGTGCTGTGCTGTTAGAGGCGCGCCGCCGCGATAACCTCGTCATCGCCACGACCGGCAGCGAACTCGGGTTCGTGGCCCTGTGCAGAGCCATCTGGAACTTTTACTCCGACCCCGCGCACGAAGACCGCACCCATGCCTTCTTCCACCTGGTCGGGCTCGCGGTCTATGAACGCGACGCATTCCAGGAGCTCGTCGTCGACATCGATGGCCTGGCGCACCTTCTCGAAGCGGCGGCTCTTCGCGACGGCGCTACGCCGACCGACGCCAGGCGGCAGAGCATCATCGCGACCGCATGTCTGCGAGGACTCTTGCTGCAAAGGCTGCTGACCCCGACCGCCGAGGTCGACGCCGCGGCCGAGCGCTTCATCACCTCGTTGGCGGCATTCGAGGGTGAAAGTCACGCGATGCAAACCACCATGACCCACGGGCCGACCGGTCAGTAGGTTGCGCCGACGCCGAACTCGGTGCGCGGGACGGTCCGCGTGCGTCTGGAGCCCGGGTCAGGGCCGGTTTTCCGGGATTTTCGACGCCGCGTCCGCAGTCGGTCGGCTGGCCGGAATGAACATGGCGGGCCCGCTCGCTCGGCACGCCGTCGTTCAGGTGCACTCCGAGTACTCGACGGTGAAGATGCCGGTGGCGGCGTCGTAACAGATCCCGACCGGGGGAAGCTGCCCGCCGTCAGTGGTCGGGCCCTGGAAAGCCAACAGGCCGCTTTCCGGGGCTCCGGAGATCGAGAGCGTGAACTCGTTGGTCTCCTGCCCCTGCGGCTCCTCCGGTGCGGGGGTGTAACTGAACTGCGAGTCCGGCGTCAGCTCCTCGCCGTCGGCGACCACGTACAACGCGTCCTGGGTGAACCCGGGCGCCTGCCCCCGGACTCCCTGGGACTGCCCGTTGATGGTGAACCGGATCCCGTCGTCCGTGGGTTGCGGGCTATGGACGAAGACCTGCGTTGCGGCAAGGCCGCCGCCCAGCGACGCTGTGAACAGTCCGACGTTCCCCTGCGCCGCGCCGACTTGAGCCGTCGCGCCGTCATCGTTGCCGCCGCCGGAGACCTGGTCGACGGCGGCATCGGGCGGGCCGGCCGTCCCGCCCGCATCCTGGCCGCCCCCGCCGTCGCCGTCCTCACCCACCTGGCCACCGGCGTTCCCGTTGTCCGGGCCGCCGCCGTCGGCTCCGCCGTCGTTTCCACTCTCCTGTTCGGACAGCGTGTCCATCGCCAGGGGAGCGGCGAGGGCTCCGCCGCCTAGGAGCGTCAGGGCACCTAGGACCGCACCGGCGACCAGCAGGGGGCGGCGGCGCCGCTTCCGGGGCGGCTTCGGGGGCGCCGCCGCCATCCCGGTCCATTCCGCGTTGAGCAGCGTGGTGACCGCGGTGGCCGGATCCTGGCCGGGAGCGGCATCCACGGCGCGGGTGCTTCTCCACAACCGTTCGACGGCACGGAGCGCCTGCCCCGCCGTTGGCCGGGCGGCCGGGTCCTTCGCCAGCGCCGCCTCCAGCAGTGGCCGGAGTTCGCCCGGCGTTCCCTCCAGGTCGGGGTCGGACTTCAGCACCCGGTAGGCCAGCGCGTTCGGCGCGCCGGCCCCGAACGGCTCTCGGCCGGTGGCGGCGAAGGCCACCAGCGCTCCCCAGGAGAAGATGTCGGACTGCTCGGTGACCTGGCCGCCGCCGTACTGCTCCGGGCTCATCCAGCCGGCCGTGCCGACGACTCCGCCGGTGCGCGTGAGCGCGGTCTCCCCGATCGCGCGGGCGATCCCGAAGTCCAGCACCTTGGGGCCCGACGGCCCCAGGATGACGTTGCCCGGCTTGAGGTCCCGGTGCACGATGCCCTGGCCGTGGATGGCGTGCAGCGCCTCCACGAGGCCGGCGGCCAGCGCCAGGAGCTTCCCGCCGCTCAGCGCGCCGTTCGCGCGGACGTACTCGCGCAGCGTGGGCCCGGGAACGTACTCGGTGGCCAGCCAGGCGGTGGTGCTCTCGGTGTCGGCGCCGCGGAACGCCGGTACGCAGGGGCTGTGCACCCGTTGCACCAGGTCCACTTCGCGGGCGAACCTAGCCCGGAACTCGGGGTCCGTGGCGAGTTCGTCGCGGACCACCTTCACCGCGACGTACCCGTCGCGCCGGTCGTCCCGGGCGGCGAACACGCTGCCCATCCCGCCGGCCCCGATCCGGCCCACCACCGGGTAGGGGCCGATGCGTTCGGGGTCGTCGTCCAGTAGGGGGGCGAAGTACGTGGGGGTTCCGTCAGTCATCGACCTGGTTCCGTATCAGCGGGGGAGCGGGGCTGTTCGTGTGGTTCGACGCGCGGCCTCGCGGTCCGGTTCGGCCGCGGCCACCCGGTCACCCTTGGACCGCCCCAGGGCCGGGTCACCCGCATGGCATCCCGCCGCCCTCGGCTTCCCCGATCGGCTGTTGGTCATGCCACTCGGGTCCCTCCTGGTAGCACACCCCGTACCACCCGCGTTCCTGCTCCGTGAGGGTGTGCCCCCATAGCTCCGCGGGAGGCTCATAGCGGAGATAGCGCATCTCGTACGCCGTGACCGGGTCGGCGGCCGGGTTCGCGTTCTCCGGGGGGACATCGTGGATGGTGAAGGTGAACTCGTCGGTGGGCCGGTCGGCGTCGAGCGTGGTCAGGACTTCGGAGTCGGTGGACCGGTAGAACCTGTCCCAGTCCCGGTTGTAGAGGTTCGCCACGTCCTCCTGTTGCAGCCGGAATTCCATCGCCTGAAAGTCCTGTGTGTGCAGCGTGTAGCTGCCCGTGTCGCGGAAGTACTCGGCGCTGCCGGTGAAGACGACGTCGTCGCCCTCGCGTTCAGCGGAGGAGAAAGTGATGTGCAGCTGCGGTTCCGCCGCCCCGACGGTCGAATCGCCGTCGCTGTGCGCCTGCCGGGTGGCGACCTCGATGGTGTCCGGGGAGATGTTCCGCACCTGCACCGCGCCGACGGTGAAGTCGTCCTCGGAGTCGCCGGCGCGTAGGTTGGCGCCACCCTGGTCCACGTCGGCAAGCTCGTCGCCGCCGGAGCCGCCGTCGCCCCCCTGCTCCCCACCGTTCTCGCCGCCCTGCTCCTGTGCCCCGTTCTCGCCGTCCGGAGTGCTCATGGCGCGCTGCCAGGAGAGGGCGCCCATGCCCCCGATCAGCACCAGCGCGAGCCCCGCCGCCACCGGCACCAGCACCTTGCGGGCGCGCCACCGGGAGCGTTTGGGCGGGGCGAGGCTGTTCCACACGGTGCTGCCGTCCCCGGCGGCGCCGACCTCGGTCCAGCGTTCATTGAGCAGGCCGGGGAGTACTCTGGTCGCCTCCTCGTTGGTGACCTGTGGGCTTCCCGTCCACATCGCGGTGACCGCGTCCAGTGCCTGGGCGGCGGTCGGACGCCGGCCCGGGTCCTTCGCCAGTGCCGCGGCGACCAGTGGAAGCAGATGCTCGGGGACCCCCGCCAGGTCGGGTTCGTGCTCCATGGTGCGGAATGCGAGCTCGTCCGGGGTACCCGAGCCGAAGGGGCGCCGGCCCGTGGCCGCGTAGGCCACCAGTCCGCCCCAGGCGAACATGTCCGACTGCGGGGCGGGGGCGGCACCCCGGTACTGCTCCGGAGCGAGCCACCCCGGGGTGCCGAGCAGGCCGCCGGTGCGGGTGATAGCGGACTCCTCGATCGCGCGGGCGATCCCGAAGTCCAGCACCTTGGGCCCCGTCGGAGCGAGGATGACGTTGCCCGGCTTGAGATCGCGGTGCACGATCCCGGCGGAGTGCACCACCTGCAGCGCCTCGGCGATCCCCGCGGCCAGCCCCAGCAGCATGTCGCCGGTCAGCGGGCCGTTCCGGCCGATGTGCTTGTTCAGCGTCAGACCCGGCACGTACTCGATGCCCAGCCACGGGCGAGCGTCCTCGGTGTCGGCGTCGAGGAACGCCGGCACACATGTGCCGGTCACCCGGCGCATCAGGTTCACCTCGCGGGCGAAGCGCGCGCGGAACTCGGGGTCGGTGGCGTACTCGCGGTGCACCACCTTCAGCGCCAGGGGCGCGCCGCCGTTGTCGACGGCCGCGTAGACGGCCCCCATCCCACCCGATCCCAATCGCCCGACGACACGGTAGCCACCGATGTGGGTGGGGTCCTTGTCAGTGCGGGGTGCGAGACCGGCGGCGGCGAACTCATCTGGAGTGCTGTGCACGGGACTCTTCCGGGGGCGCGGGGGCAGGGGGCGAAGACGAACGAGCGAGCGCGCGGCTGCCGGGCATATTCGGTGCGGTGCGAATCGGGCATCGCTCCGCACGGGAACGGCATGGTAATGAACCCGGCGAAGCCGGACCGGAGCCACTTTAGCCGGTCCCGGCAGGGCCGGGGCGACGCCCATCACGCTCGGCCTGGCACGCCCGTGCGTACACCTTGGCGGCGAGCCGGGGGCCCATGACGGGAGAGCCGATGGCCCGATCGTGCCCCAGAACCACCCGGCAGGTACGCATGGGGTGGACGTTCGGGGGCGCCCTCGTAGCCCCAGCCCGAGGTGGGGACGGTGGCGGGCAGCTCTCCGGAGGGAAGCCGGGAGTCCAGGACGTCGCTCAGGTACTCGCGGTGGAACCGGCTCATGCCGAACTCGTAGCTCGCGGTCGTGGCCGTGAGCCGCGCATCGCCCGTCCACCCGGCCTTCTCGTACACCGGGGTATCGGTGGGGATGTGCTGGTGGTCATTGAGCAGGGCCCGGCGGGTATCGCCGCGGATGGGTCAGCGGCTCCGGACCGCTGGCGAAGCGGCCGATGGACGCGAAGTCGTTGTGCACCCGACTGCCCTGGAGGGGGCCGGCCGTGGGGGGACGTCGAGCCGCCGACCAGCGATCACGAACCCGACGGCGCGCGGCGTACGCCGACCGCGTCGTGTCACCGCCGTGGCCGCACGATTCGGCGGAATCGGCCGACGAAACGATGGGGCGGAAATCTCGCCGGCCGCGTCCAAGGAAGATCGACTCGTCGCGTGCGGCACGCGGCGCTCCGCCGTCCGGGCCGCACGGTGCACACGAGACCGCCCTTTCCCGAGTGAAGGACCTGCTGTGCGTCCCACTGGCATGAGCCCGCTCCGCGCCGCCCTCTGGATGGCGGACCCCGCCGTCGGAACCGATCTGCTGAAACGGCTGCCGGAGGAGGCCGCCGCCGCCCTCGCCGACCGGTACAGCCTGCCGGAACGGGTGGCGGAGGCGGTGGCCGGCTCCGCGCCCGGCCTGGTACGGGCGGTGCTCGGGCAGCCGGACGGCGCCCTCGACCGCGACCTGTACCTGCACGTCGCGGCGCTCGGTGACCCCGAGGCGGGATGCGTCCTTTACGGCCGCCACCGCTGGGCCGAGGTGATCCCCGGCCTGCGCTCCGCCGTGCTGGCCGCCGCCGACCCCGGTGATCCCGGTTGGTACACGGAGCAGGGTCTGGTTCCAATGCTGCTGCGGTCCCCGGACAACGACGTGCTGTACCCCGCCCTCGCCGGGCCGTTCCCCGAAGTCGTCGCGCACGGCGTCCGGGTGCTCGCGTCCGACCTCCCCCTGCCGGCGCTGCTGGACGCGTGCGCGGTAGTCGCCGACCGGGCCGGCGCCGAGGCGGTCGGCCGGCTCGCCGGGGAGGTGGCGGAGGCGGAGCACGCCGGCCTGGCGGACCTGCTGCGCGCGGCGGCCTCCGCACCCGATCCGGGCGCCTTCCTCCGGGTGCGGCGCCCGGAGGGAGAATGGATCGACCCGGCCGCGGTCGGCGCGCTGCTCCGGGTCCGGCGCAACCCGCAGCGGCTCGGAGCGCCGTGCGTCCCGCTGGACTGGGGGCTCGTCCGGCGGGAACACGAGCGGCGGCCGTTCGAGGGCATGCAGTGCGTGGCGCTCAGCCGGTGGCCGGACTGCCCGGAGGACTTCGCACTGACCGGCTTCCACAGCGCGCCCTCGGCTGCCGTCAAGCATGCGGCCCGGCTGCCGGTGCAGGTGCTCTCCGGCGAGGAGGCCCGCGCGGAGCGGTTCGCGTTCACCGAACCCGTCCGGCGCGGGATCACCGGGGGCTGGTGGTCGCCCGCGCGCCTGCTCGGCGAGGTGGCGCCCGCTCACCGGATCCTGGCGGCGCTGCCCTACGACCATGCGCCGACCCGGGCGGCCGTGGCGGAGGCCCTCGAGCCGCTGGGCACGGACCCCGCGTCCTGGATCACCCTGTACGCGCGGCTGCCGCGCTTCGACGGCCCGTTCACCGCGCTGGTCGCCGACGCCGGCACGGCGAAACGGCGAAGCACCCGCTGGCCCCGCCCGCTGGAGGCGGTCTTCCCCGCCACTCCGCCGGAGAAGTCCCGCGCGGTCTTCCTCGACCTGCTGATGTGCGCCTCGGAGGAGGCGCGACTCGCCGTGGTCCCGCACCTGGACGCGCGCGCCGTCCAGCACCTGCTCGTCTACGGCAGGCCGTCCGATCGCGTCCGGGACGCCGTGGTCGCGGCGCACGGCACCCCGGCGCTGGAGTCCTTCGCGTCCGCCGACTTCCTGCCGCGGCGTGATCGTGAGTGGCTGCTCGACCTCGATGACCCGCACGTCAACGCCCGGCTCTTCGCGCACTGCGCCATCCCGCAGGCCGAACGCGTCCGGATGCTCGCCGGTGACCGCCGCGACGGCGGGCGGGAGCCGGTCGCCGAGCCGCTGCTCCGCGAACTGCGCGACACCAATCTCGGCCACTACCGGCACTGGCTGACGGCCGGCATCGGCTCCGGTGACATCGGGGTGACCCGCGTGCTCCTCGACCGGATCAGGCTGCACACGCTCGCCGGCCGGCTCCGGCTGCTCGTCGCCTTGGGGGAGCGCAACGGTGCCCAGGCCGTCCGCGAGGTCGCCGAGCATCCACGCTTCCCCGCCACCACCCGGCGGCTGATCGCCGCGGCACTGGACGACCCGGATCCCGTCGCGACGCTGCGCCGCCACCTCGCCGCCGAGGAGGACCCCGAACGCGTGGTGTCCGGCCTGCTCGACGAGCGCGCGCACACCGCAGAGCGCCTGAAGAAGATCCTCTCCGAGGGCGGGGCGCTGCCCTGGCCGGAACTGGAACGGGCCCACGCCGCGAAACCGTTCCCGCCCTCGCTGCTGCTGGAGCTCGCCAAGGAGCGCGACTGCCCGCGGTCGCTGCTGCTGGACCTGCTCCGCACGCCACCGCCCGTCTCCCGCGGCTACCGCCACCAGCACGGCCTCCGGTGGCTCACGGAGGTCCTGGACCGGGGGCTGCTCACGCCGACGGACGTGCTGGAACGGTGCCCGGAGCCGCGCCGGATCCTCGGGTACCTCAACGACCTCGCCACCGGCAACGACGACCGGCCCCGTGTCCGCGCGCGATTCGGCGCCGAGATACGCCGCTCGGCCCGCGCGCACCTCGGCGCGGACCCGGAGGCGTGGGCGGTCGCGGTACGGCTGTTCCCGGAGTTCACCGGCACGCTTCCGGAGCTGCTGCGGACCGCCGCGGTGATCACCGCCTGAGTCCGGCCGCCGGCGGACGGGTGGGGGGCGGACGCCGGGCGGGACCTCAGGGCGCTTGGTCGCCGCCCGCCGCGTCGGCCGCCGGAACATCGTGGTCCGGCGCCGACGGCACGGCGATCACCGGACCCGGTGCGATGCCGTTCTCGTTGAAGGCGTCCACCGCGACCCAGTAGTCCACGCCCGCGTTCAGGGCGCGCAGCTCCAGGCCGGTCCGCTCGTACAGGAGCCAGCTCGCGTAGAGCTTGCCGGGGTGCGGTCCGTAGCGGACGTTGTACCCGTGTGCCCCGGGGGAGCCGGGCCAGGTCAGGCGCACCGTGCGGCCGTCGACGCGTGCGGCGTGCGGCGTGACCGGCGCCGGCGGCTCGCCGTCGCCGGTTCCGAAGACGCGCACGCCGCTGAGCGCGAAGGGGCCGTCGAAGGGCAGGCGGCCCGCGGTCACCCTGACATGCCGTACCCGGCAGGGCTCGTCCAGCACGACGAGCCGGTGCGGGCCGTCGACGCCGGTGCCGCGGGTGTCGGTCACGGCCGTCCAGGCCGAGCCGTCCGGCGACACCTCGACGAGGAGTTCGGCCGCCTGGTGGCCGACGAAGATCCCGCGCCAGGAGTGCCCGGCGTCGACACCGTCCGGGCACCGCGGCGCGACCTCGGCGAGCCGGTGGTCGGCGAGGTTGATCTGGATCGCGTGGACGTCCATGGCCGCGCCGAGGTCGAGTGCGAGCCACTGTCCCGGGTCGCGCACGGCGGCGGCCCACCAGGTGCGAACGTTCTCGTCGGCGGCGAGCGCGGCGTCGTGTCCGGGCTCCGTGGAGGAGGCGGTCGCTCGCGCTCGGTAGGACAGCAGCATCCAGGCGGGCCCGGTCCACGGATCGAACCGGCCGTCCGGCACGGCGAACGGGTAGTCCGCGAAGTTCTGGTTGCAGAAGAGCACGCCGTCCTCGTCGAATCCGGCGGGGAAGAGGCCGATCCGCCGCTCGAAGACGTCGTTGACGGAGACGCGCATGGTCGCGGCGTGCCACCAGTTGCCGTGCGCGTCCTGGAAGGTGCTGCCGTGTCCGGCCCCGGTGATGAAGCCGCCCGGTTTGGACGAGAAGGGGCTGTACGGCGAGTACGTGAACGGCCCCAGCGGCGCGGAGGCGGTGTAGTAGCCGTCGGCGTAGGTGTTCGACTCGGTGGCGGGGGCGGCGTACTGGAGGTAGTACCTGCCGCGGTGGCGGGTCATCCACGCGCCCTCGATGAACGGATCGTCGCCCAGGAATTGCGCGACCTTCCGCTCGTGCTCGGTGCGCGGCGGCTCTCTGCGGTGGTTCTCGCCGACCTGTTCCCAGCCGTGCGCGGCGACGTCGGAGAAGACGAGCTTGACCGGGTCGCCGATGGGCGTGAAGCCGTTGGTGTCGACGCGCACTCCGCGTATCGGCGTCTTGTTGTCGCACCCCCAGTAGAGGTACGTCGAGCCGTCGGTGTCCTGGAAGAGGTTGGGGTCCCAGAACGGGAACGGCCCGGGCGCGATCTCGGCGAAGTCCTCGGTGAGAGGGTCGTCGCTGCGGAAGAAGGGGCAGGGCGCGTCCTTGCGCGAGGCGCAGACGTGGAGCGCCCCGTCGATCACCCGGGCGTCGGGCGCGTAGTCGAACGCGGGGAGCGTGGAACTGGCGCGGTACTCCCATTCGACCAGATCGGCCGAGTGCCAGAACCCGCGCGACATCGACGCGAACAGGAAGAACCTGCCGCGGAACCGGACGATCGAGGGGTCCGCACCTTCGCGGTGCACACTGCGGCGCGGTTCGGTGAGCGAGACCCCGTTCACGACGCCGCTGAAGCGCACGTCCTGGTAGCGGTAGGCCAGATCAACGGGGTTACAGACCACTCTGTCGCGGTTCATGCCACCACTGTCCCTCCGGGGCCGCGGGCGACCGGACGCGTCCGAGGCACGATAACAGGCGGCTCGGCCCGGCGGCAATCGGTTGCCGGACCGGGTTCTCGCCCGCGACCGTGACATGTGCGCCCCTTTGAGCCGTGGGTCATTCCTCCGGGGCCGTCGCTATGCCGTCGAGGTCGGCGAGGAACGCCGCCATGTGCTGCGGCGGGCCGCCCTGACCATGCGCGGTTCGATGGCGCGGACGGCCGCCCGATACTTCGGCCAGGCGCCTGCGGCCCTCCTCGGTCAGGTGGGCGGGCCGGGCGCGGCCGTGGTCGGCGGTGCCGGCACGGGTGATCGGTTCCGCTTCCTGCCGGCCCCCAGGACGACGTCGCCGGACCGGCGGGTGGCGAAGAAGCGTGCGGGCGAGATCGCCCCGCAGGTCCGCGACGTGGACGCCGCGGCGGACTTCCGTCAGCGGCACCTGCGGCTGCGCCGGGCCGCGGTCTCGCCGGCGCCGCACGCCCCGGCCTCGGTGTGGCGCTCTGGTTCCGGGGCCTCCGACCGGCACGAGCACCACGACCGGCGCACCGCCGCCGGAATCAGGATCTTCGCCCCGATGAAGGACGGCTCCTTCGGCCCGCGTTCGCCTTCGAGGGGCCGGAGGGGTACCCGCTCACCGCACACGGAGGGTGCCGCGGCTCCTGGCCGGTGACCGCGCACCGCCGCCGCGCCGTCCGAACCGCCACCACGGTCGGATCGATATCATGCGTCACCTCCCTTTCTTCTGGATCCTCCCGAGGTGTCATGCGCCCGCTTTCCCCCTCCGACCCGTCGACGATCGGCCCGTACCGGCTGCTGGGCGCGCTCGGCGAGGGCGGGATGGGCCGGGTGTATCTCGGCCGGTCACGCGGCGGCATGCTCGTGGCGGTCAAGGTCGTCCGGGACGACATCGCCGACCAGGCGGAGTTCCGGGCGCGGTTCGCGCGCGAGGCGGCGCTCGCGCGCAGGGTCAGCGGAGCGTTCACGGCGCCGGTGGTCGACGCCGACACCGACGGGCCACGGCCGTGGCTGGCCACCTCCTACGTCACCGGCCCCACCCTGGCGGAGGCGGTGCGGCGGACGGGGCCGTTGCCCGACCCGGTGTTCCGCCGCACGGCGGCCGGCCTGGTCGAGGCGCTCGCCTCGGTGCACCGCGCGGGACTGCTGCATCGCGACCTCAAGCCGGGCAACATCATCCTGTCGGCGGACGGCCCGCGCATCATCGACTTCGGTATCGCCCGGGCACTGGAAGGGACCGTTCTGACCCGCACGGGCGAGGGCCTGGGCACGCCCGGGTTCATGGCACCCGAGCAGGCGCTGGGAACGGAGGTCACGGACCGGACCGACGTCTTCGCGCTCGGCGCCGTACTGGCCTTCGCCGCGGCGGGACCGCCCGGACCCTTCGGCGCGGGGTCGGCGGCCTCGGTGCTGTACCGCGTCGCGCGAGGCGAACCCGACCTGAGCGGTGTTCCCGAGCGGTACCAGGCGCTCATCCGCCCGTGCCTGCACAAGGCACCCGCGCAACGCCCGGACCTCGACTCCCTCCTCGACGCCGTGCACGCCCTGGCGCCGGCCGATCCGGACCCGGAGCCCGCCCCGGCCCATCCCGCCGGAGCGGGGATCGGCGCGCTCATCGCCGACCACGAGCGGCAGATCGCCGACCTCGGCCGGAACACACCGCCCGCCGCCGCGCGGCCGGGCCGGCGCCGAGGGATGTGGACGATGGCCGGCGCCGGACTCGCCGCGGTCGCTCTCCTCGCGGCGGGCGGCATCGCGGTGCTCGCCCGCGACGACACCCCGCCGGACGCCGAGGCCACCGCGCCGACGGTGCCTCCCGCGCCCACGGACGAGCCGGGGGAGGCGCTGCCCATGCCGACGTTCACCGAGACCGGGACGCTGCCGCTGATCAACGAAGGCGTACAGGGGAGGGTCGCCTACGTCGACGACCTGCGCTTCGCCCCGGACGGCGACGTCCTCCTCGTGGCGGAGTCGACCGTCGGGCCGAGCGACGGGCGCTCCGCCGTGCGCGTCGTCGACCCGGCCACGGGGCGGGCCACCTACCAGCTGGCCCCGGACCCGGGAACCCAAGCGTTCGACGGGATGGGGTTCACGCCCGACGGGCTGCTCGGCGTCGTGTGGAAGCGGCCCAGCCTCGGGCCGAACGACTCGCGGATCGTCTACTACGACGCGGGGGACATCGCCGGCGGCGCGCCCGAGAGCGGCCGCGCCCGCCTGGAGTCCTCACTGTTCGCGCTGTCGGACTTCCACCCGGACCGCGGCGTGGCGCTCATCGACAGCAACCGTGGCGGCCCGCGCCTGATGGACCAGGAGGGCCGGCCCGTCACCGGCGCGCTCCCCATCACGTCAGGCCACTTCAGCCCGGACGGCGACGTGCTGGTCGGCCCCGACGACGGTACCAGCGTGCTGGTCTGGCCGGTCGACGACGTACTGAGCGCCGAGGGGCCGCCCGCCGAGGCGACCGTGCTGGAGCACGAGACGGCCGTGGCCAGCGTCGCCGTGCAGCCCGGCGGCACCCTGGTGGCGACCAGCACCGGCGACGGCGACGGCCAGGTCACCCTGTGGGACCGGGAGAGCGGCGAGCGGATCCACGACCTCGATGTCGGGGGCGGCCCGCACCTCATCGGGTTCCACCCCGACGGCCGCATCCTGTTCCTGCGCGGCGTGGACGGCGTGCTGCGGCTGTACGACGTCTCGGCCCGCGCCGGAATCGGCGCCATCGACGGCCCGGCGGTCACGGGGGAGACCGAAACGTCCTTCGACCGCTTCGCCGTCAGCCCCGACGGGGCGTACCTGGCCGTGCACGACGTCGAGAACGACGCCGTACGGGTCTGGGAGGTGCGGTGAGCATGCAGCCGCTCACCTCGGAGGACCCGGCGGCCGTCGGCCGCTACCGGCTCGTCGCCCGTCTCGGTGCCGGTGGCATGGGGCGCGTCTACCTGGCCCGCTCCCCGGGCGGGCGCGACGTCGCCCTCAAGGTCGTGCACCGCGACATCGCGGCCGACCCGCGGTTCCGGCAGCGGTTCGCCCGCGAGGCCGACATCGCCCAGCGCGTCAGCGGCGCCTTCACCGCCGCGGTTCTCGACGCGGACCCCGAGGCCGAGGTGCCGTGGCTGGCCACCGAGTACCTGGCCGGCCCCACGCTGTCGGCCGCGGTCCGGCGGGCCGGCCCGCTCACCGAGTCGGCCCTCGCTCCGTTGGCGGCCGCGCTCGCCGAGGCGCTGGACGCGATCCACCGCGCCGGACTGGTGCACCGGGACCTCAAACCGGGCAACATCCTGCTCAGCGCCCAGGGGCCGCGGGTCATCGACTTCGGCATCGCCGCGGCGGCCGACGGAGTCGCCCTCACCCGCACCGGGGAGGCATTCGGCACGCTCGGCTACGCCTCACCCGAGCAGGTGCAGGCCGCCGGGACCGGACCGGCCGGGGACGTCTTCTCGCTGGGCGGCGTCCTGCTCTTCGCCGCGACCGGCCGGCCGCCGTTCGGCACGGGGGCCGCCGCGACCCTCGTCTACCGCGTCGTGCACGAGGACCCCGACCTGACCGGCGTCCCCGACCGGTTCCGCGATCTCGTCGCCGCCTGCCTGGACAAGCGGCCCGGCCGGCGGCCGACGCCGCGGCAGATCCTCCGGACGCTGCCCCCGGTCGGTGAGGCCGACGGCTGGCTCCCGGCGCCCGTCGTGGAGCAGATCGACGAGCACGAGCGGACGCTCGTCGACGTCACCGTCCGGGCTCGGCGCCGCGCCTGGAGGTGGCCGCGGCTGGCCGCCGCCGGAGCGGGCGTCACCGCCGCGGCTCTCGCGGTACTGCTGGCGGCGCGGCTGCTCGCGGCGGAGGACACCGCGACCGCGGCGGAGCCGCTGCCGGACCCGACCCGCATCGACCGGCCCCTCATCAGCGACCCGCCCGATCTCGGCTTCGCCGCCCTCGGCGAGGACGGGACCACCGTCGCGTGGGCCGGGGAGTGGGCGGCCGACGGACTCGACGTGGAGTTCGGGGGCGAGATCCGCGCCCTCCAGCTCCCCGAGTACCCCGGGGCGGTGCGGGTGCCCCGGGGGATCAACGTCCGGAACCAGGCGCTCCGGTTCCCCGCGATGCCGAGCTCGCTCGCCGTCTCGCCGTACAACGGGACGGTCGGCTTCGGAATGCCCGGGGCGCACGGGGAGGTCATCTTCATGGACGACGACGTCGACAGCGGCGGCAGCTCGTTCCTGCTCGCGGGCGACGACGAGATGGCGGCCGAGAACGGCGTGACGGCGCTGGCCTTCGCGCCGGAGTCCGCGGACGCCGTCGCCGGCATGGCGCGCGGATCCGTCATCGTCCTGGACTCCGGCACCGGCGAGGAGAGCCACTCCCTCCGGCACGGCCGGGCTCCGGTCACCGCCGCCGACTACAGCCCGGACGGCGGCCGGATCGCCACCGGCGACGCAGAGGGCGTGGTGCGCGTCTGGGACGCCGCGACGGGGGACGAGGAGGGCGCCTTCGTGCTGGACCCCGCCCGGCCGGTCCGGCAGATCGAGTTCACCTCCGGCCCTGTCGTGGCGCGGGGCGGCGAGGAGTCGGTCGCCGAGGCCGCCACCGACGTGGCGGGCACCGGGTTCGGCCCTGTCGTGGCGTGGACCCCCGGCGACGACGCGCCGGTGACCCTGCTCGGCGAGGGACCGCGCGTCACCACCATGGCCGCCGACGGCGACCGCGACCTGCTCGCCTACGCCGTGTGGCGGGACGAGGAGCCGCACGTGTACCTGCGCCGCCTCAGCGATCCCGCCGTGGACCCCGTCGAGTTCCACTGGATCGACGGGCCACCCGTGGCGATGGAGTTCACCGCGGACGGCCTGCTGTCCACCGTCTCCCGCGACGGTCAGGCGGCGCGCTGGGAGATGCGGCCGCGCTGACGCCCGGGCCGGTTCCCGCGTTGCGCCAGGACGGGCGCGGGAACGGAGGCGGCGGGGCAGCGACACCCGGCCGGGTATTCGGGAAGGACGTGGTCCGGGTTCGGCCATTTTGGGCGGCGAGCGTCATTCGTTTTCCAGGTAACATCCTGAATCCAGGCTGCGAGTAGGACGGGAATAAGAGAAGGTCCGCCCTGGGCGGCGCACGTCCCCAGGTGAATGCTGCCCGCTCTCGTTCGTCCTCATTTTCCCGGTGGAAAGCCGGATCGCGTAATCAGGTGTGTCGGTGGTCAGGGGTGGGTGGCGTATGGAATTCAATGAGAAGGTGGCTGTGCTTTCCGCGAAGGTGCAGAGCCAGCGAGAGGTGATCGTCACCGAGGAGGCCACCAAGAACGCTTTCGTCATGCCGTTCATATCGACGATCCTCGGCTATGACGTTTTCGACCCCTTGGAGGTCGTCCCCGAATTCACGGCCGACGTCGGCGTGAAGAAAGGTGAGAAGGTCGACTACGCGATCATGCGAGACGGCGAGGTGCAGATCCTCATCGAATGCAAGAAGTCGAGTGGGCCGCTCAGAACTGAGCACGCGTCACAGCTGTATCGTTATTTCGCGGTCACCAACGCGCGGATCGCGGTGCTCACCAACGGCGAGACCTACCAGTTCTACACCGATCTCGACGCGCCGAACCGGATGGACGTCAAGCCTTTCCTGGTGTTCGACTTCACCGACATCGACGAGACGCTCCTCCCCGAACTCCGCAAACTGACGAAGGACGACTTCGACCTCGACTCCGTTATCAGCGCGGCCGGCGAACTGAAGTACATCGGCGAGATCAAGCGCACGCTGGCGACCCAGTTCCGGGAGCCCGATGACGAGTGGATCCGGTTCTTCGCCAGCCGTGTCCACGATGGCTCGTTCACCAAGAAGGTGCGCGAGCAGTTCGCCCCTCTGGTGATGAAGGCCGCCGCGCAGTTCCTCAACGAGCAGGTGAACGACCGGCTGAAGACCGCGCTCGGCTCGGGATTCCCGGCGGCGGATGTGGAGCCGCGCGCCGAGGAGGCCGTCGCCCCGGAGCACCCGGACGGCGGCACCGGGATCGAGACCACCCTGGAGGAACTGGAGGGGTATCAGATCGTCAAGGCGATCGCGTGCAGTGAAGTGAAGCCCGACCGCATCGTGCACCGCGATTCCAAGTCCTATTTCGCGGTCCTGCTCGACGACAACAACCGGAAGCCGATCGCACGACTGCACTTCAACGGCCGGTCGCGGAAGTACCTCGGCGTCTTCGACGCGGACAAGAACGAAACCCGCCACCTCATCGACTCTCTGGACGGCATCTACCAGCACGCCGAAGCGATCCGGGAGTCGGTGCGACACCATCTCGCCTAGGCGTATCGCGGTGGTCAGTCCGCCAGGTGGGAGACCACGTTGTCGTCCAGCAGGCGGGCCGTGTACCGGTCCTGGAACGCCCAGCGGGTGACGGCGGCGTTGTGCGCCGACGGTGCCGCGGTCATGCCCGCCTCGTCGAGGCCCTCGATGACGGTCCGCAGCAGCAGTACCGTCGCGTCGTGGGCGACGATCAGGACGTGCTCGCCCGCGTGCCGTTCGTGCAGGTCGGCGAGCACACTGCGGGTGCGCAGGGCGATGTCGGCCCAGGACTCGCCGCCGGGCGCGCGGTAGTACAGTTCGCCGATCCTCGCCCGGCGCTCGGCCTCCTCCGGGAAACGGCGGCGGATCTGAGCCGGGGTGAGGAGTTCCAGGACGCCCATCTCCCGGTCGCGCAGGCGCTCGTCCACGTACAGCGGGAGGTCGAGGCGGGCCGCTGCCAACGCGGTCCGGGCGGTCTGGCCGGCGCGGACGTAGGGGGAGACGACGACGGCTCCGGGGCGGCCGGCGGTGGGGAGGCGGGCCAGCCAGTTCTCGCCGAGGCGGCGGGCCTGCTTCTCGCCACGGCCGGAGAGCGGGACGTCGGCGTCCCGCGCGGGCAGGCCCTGCGGGTCGTGGCCGTGCGCCTCCGCCTCGGCGAAGGCGACGTTGGCCAGGCTCTCGCCGTGCCGTACCACGGTGAGTTCGGCCAGGAACGGCAGGTCGCGCGTGCTGGGCAACGGGTGGTTTCCTTCCGGTTCAGCGCTGCTGCGGGCCGAGGCGGTGCCGCGGGGGATCGGACGCCGGGCCTGGGGGCCGTTCCGCGTCCTTTCCGGCGGGCGGGACGGTCCCGGTCGGCTGGCGGGCGGCCTGCACCAGTCCGAAGCCCGGGGTGGGCGGCCGGGCCGGTACGGCGGTGCCGCCCGGCCGGTGCAGGTACGGCCGCGCCAGGCCGTCGATCTCGTCCAGCTCTCGCAGTCGTTCCGGGAGGCTCTGCGCCTTCGTCCGCAGGGCCGCCTGACGGGTCTGGAACCGGAGCGTCTCGCCCTCCGTCCAGGGGCGGGAGCGTTCGGCGGCCAGCGCCGCGCTCGGTCCGATCCCATCGTCGTGCAGTCGACTGGGGTAGACGCCCTCGGCGCTGCGCCGCAGGATGAAGAGGTGGTCGACCGTCACCCGGCGGTCTTCGACGGCCAGGGCGGCGCGGGCGACACCCGCGTAGCACTCGTCGTGGACCTCCGGCGGCACATAACGGCCGCGCCCCAGGCGTTCGTACTGGTCGAGGAACCTGCCCAGGGCGCCCTGCCTGCTGACCGCCTCCGGAACGCCCATGAGGACGAGGTGGGTCTCGTAGCCGCGCGGCCCGAAATGACCGACGATGTCCTCGAACTCGGCCGGGGTCCGCATGGCCGATTCGATGATGACGTCGCACCCCTGGGCCGCCGCGTACTCCTGTGCCTGCCGCCACCAGCGCAGGCCGTCCGGCCACAGGTGGGTGCTGGCGTTGCCGGGATCGTCGCGCCGCAGCGAGTAGTAGTCCGGGTGGTGCGGGTTGAAGTCGTCCATGTTGATGTGGAGGACCCCGCCGCGCCGGTTCAGTGTGCTGGTGATGGCGTCGGTGACCCGGGTCTTACCCGCCCCGGTGGCGCCGCCCACGATGACGAGGACGGGGGCGCGCTGGCGCGGCCGGCCGGCCAGGTGATCCGGGACGATCTCGTCCCGGAAGATCCGCGCGTTCTCCTCCTCGGGGAGCGTGTACGGGCCGGGCGCCGCGTCCACTACGCCTGGGCTTCCGCGTCGCGGATGAAGCGCAGGACCTCCTCGGTCGACCGGCGGACGCGGGCGGTGTCGTCGACCCGTACGTCACGAAGCACGTCGGCGAACGACCGGCGCCGCCGTCCCAGCTCCTCCGCACGGCGGGTGTCCCCGGCCGCCTCGGCCGCGCGGGCGAGGTGGACGCACAGGCCGATCGCCTCGCGCAGCAGGTCGCGCAGCGTCTCGTAGTCCGACTCGGCGCGCTCGCCGGACGAGACCGCCGCCGCGCCGCCGAGCAGTCGCTCCAGGTCGGGATCGCGCCCCGGCTGTGCTTCCATACCGCCACCCTAGTCCGGCGCCGGTTCCAGAGGACGCACGTGACCTGCTCCGGTCACGTGGCGGCATGTGCCGACGGCCGGGGCGCGGACGTCCGTCCCCCGCGGACGGCGCGACGTCAGGCGTGCCGGCGGAACGCGCCGAACGTTCCCCGGTGGTACAGCAGCGGGGCGTCCGTGCGGTGCACCTCGGCACCGGCGACCCGGCCGACGACCAGCCAGTGGTCGCCGAGCGCCCGGATCTCGTGCGTCCGGCAGACCAGGTGTGCGGTCGCGCCGTCCAGCAGCGGGGTGCCGTGCGGCCCCGTCCGCCATGCGGTGGGGGCGCCGAACCGGTCCGCCTCCCGGGAGGCGAAGCGGGCGGCCAGCGTGCTCTGGTCCTCGGCGAGCAGGGTGACGGCGAAGCGGCCGGCGCGCCGCAGCCGCGGCCAGGTGGACGAACCGTCCGCGACGTAGAACGACACGAGCGGTGGGCGCAGGCTGACGCTGGTGAAGGAGGAGGCCGTCAGGCCCACCGGCTCCCCGCCGACCCGCGCGGTGACCACCACGACACCGGCGGGATGCCCGGCCAGGGCGTGCCGGAACCCGTCGGGGGAGATGTCCGGGGTCTCCGCCGCGTCCCCACCCGCCGGAACGGGGACTCGGCTCGCCCCCGGCCGGGCGTGGTCGATGCTCACGATGCGCTCCTTTCCACGGACGGGATGGCCGATGGTGCGGCGTCCGCCGCGCGCGGCAGCCACACGTCGCCGGTCCCGGTGCGGACCCGGACGGCGCCGGTGGGCGGGCGCCCGCCCGCGAGCAGGGCGACCTCGGGGCCGGTGAGGGTGCCGGTCTCCCGGAGCAGCCGGTCGGCGGGCGGCAACGGGCGGGCGCGGCCGGTGATGCCGGGGAGCAGTTCGGTCAGCGCGGCCTCGTACTCTTCCGTGCCGCGGAATCCGGGCAGCACGATCGCCCGGGCGCCGGCCGTGAGGACCAGGGTCGGGAAGGCGTAACGATGGCCGGAGCCCTCGGCGACCGGGTGCCCGGGAGCGGGCGTGCCGGGACCCGTCGCGGCGGCCGCCGCCGTGGCGGGGTGGACGCGGCGCGTCTCGGCGGCGTCGGCCCGCAGGCGCGTGCGGACCTCCGCGGATTCCATGGCGGCCAGCAGCCGTTCCGGGTCCAGCCCTGCAACGCCGGCCAGTGCGGCGCGCACTCGCGGTGCGGTGTCGGCCGGCTCGCCGTGCAGGAACACCGCCTCGCGCAGCCGGCGCAGGACACGGGCGGCGACCGCGTCACCCTGGTCGCGGGCGGCGATGGCGGCCCGGCCGGCCGGTGCGGTGGAGCCGTGCATCCAGTGCAGCCGGGCGGTGAGGGGGGTGCCGGTGCGCTCGGCGACGGAGGCCCACCGGCGCAGGTACTCGGGCGCGTCGGCCCGTGGGTCGAACTCCGGGCGCTCGGCCCGCAGGTCGGCGATCTGCACGCCGAAGACCTGGCGCCAGGCGAGGAGGTGGCCGTACCGCAGGCGCAGCCAGCGCAGCCGGGGCTCGGCCGCCCAGGACCACACGCAGCCGGGATCGGTGTACTCGGTGACGGTGACCGGCGGTGCGGCGCTCACCGGCCGGCTCCGTCGGCCGGCGCGTCGCCGTCCGGCTCCGGTCCTCCGGCGGCGTCGGCGGGCAGCCCCTCCTCCGCGGTCGCCCACAGGCTGGGCAGGTTCACCACGATGCCCTCCTGGGTGCTGCGGCCGATGACCACCACGGCCTCCTCGTCGGGAGAGGGGTTCTCCTCCCGGTGCGGCACGTAGGGCGGCACGAAGATGTAGTCGCCGGGGCCGGTGTCGATGCGCACCTCCTCGTCGCCGTCGGCGAACACGAACGAGGGGTGGCCGGAGACGACGTAGATGGCGGTCTCGGCCTCGCCGTGGTGGTGGTCGCCCGAGTTCGTCGCCGGGCCGACGTGAGTCTCGCCCATCCAGATCTTGCGTGAGCCGACGGTCTTGCCGGAGACGGCCTCGAAGCGCCGCATCCCGGACGTCTGCCGGGTGTCGCTGGTCAGGTCGGCGGCCCGGACGTGCTCCAGGCGGCCGTGCCAGACGCGGTCGCCGTGCGACGGCGGGTGCTCAGTTCCGTCGGTGTTCTGCCGGGACTCCTGGGGCACGGCGGATCCTCTCCATAGCGCACTTACTTGACCAAGTTACTAGGAATTATTACATTACGAGGCGCCATTCACGCAATGTGGGATTGAGGGAACCATGGTCGAGTTCATCGGCATGATCCGGACCAGCGACGCCTCGGAGATCCGCCCCGTACGCGGCCCGTTCCTGGACCGCGACTACACCCGCCGGTTCGCGCAGGCGCATGAGGAGGCCGGCTTCGACCGGGTGCTGATCGGCTACCACTCGTGGGACGCCGACGGGTTCGCCGTCGCCGGGTACGCTGCCGCGCACACCGAACGACTCGGCTTCCTCATCGCGCACCGGCCCGGCTTCGTCGCACCGACCGTCTGGGCGCGCAAGATCGCCACGCTCGACCAGTTCACTGGTGGCCGGATCGCGGTGCACATCATCAGCGGCGCCAGCGACACCGAGCAGCGCCGCGACGGCGACCACACCGACAAGACGACGCGGTACCGGCGGACCGACGAGTACCTCGACGTGGTCCGCCGCACCTGGGCGGCCACCGAGCCGTTCTCGTTCGAGGGCGAGTTCTACCGGGTCGAAGGCGCGCTGTCCCGGGTCCCCACGTTCACCCGGCCACGCGTGCCGATCTACTTCGGCGGATCCTCCGCGGACGCCTACCGGGTGGGCGGGCGGCACGCCGACGTCTACGCGCTGTGGGGCGAGCCGCTGCGGGAGACCGCGGAGCAGATCGCCTCCGTGCGGGCCGCGGCGGCCGCGGCCGGCCGGGATCCGGCCGAGGTCGGGATATCGGTGTCCTTCCGCCCGATCCTCGGGCGCACCGACGAGGAGGCGTGGGAGCGGGCGCGGTCGATCCTGCGCGTCATCGAGGGCGGGACGGTGCCGCCGGCCGGCAACGGCAGCGCTCCCTACGTGCTGAACCGGGAGTCCAGCGCCGGGTCACGACGGCTGCTGGCGGCCGCGGATCGGGGTGAGGTGCACGACCGGGCGCTATGGACCGCCACGGCCAAGGCCACGGGGGCGGCGGGTAACTCGACCGCGCTGGTGGGCAGCCCCGAGACGGTCGCCCGCGCCCTGCTCGACTACGTCGACATCGGGGTGACCACGATCCTCATCCGCGGCTACGAGCCGCTGGAGGACGCGGTCGCCTACGGGCGGGACCTGCTTCCGCTGGTCCGCTCGGAGCTGGCGCACCGCGCCGCCGCGGCGGTCTGAGGACGCGGGCGCCGGGCGCGGTCAGCCGCGGCCCGGGGCCTGGGCGGAGAGTTCGGCCGCGGTCGCCGTCACGGCCGTGGCCAGCTCGGCCAGCCGGTCGTCGCCGAACCGGACGCTGGGGACCTGCAGCGCGACCGCCGCGAACACCCGGCCCGCGTGGTCGCGGACCGGTGCCGCGATGGCGCGCACGCCGATCACCCGTTCCCCGTCGCTGACCGCGTATCCGCGCGCACGGACGCGGGCGAGCTCCGCGTCCAGGGACGCGCGGTCGGTGATGGTCGCGTCGGTGTAGCGGGGGAAGGGCTCGGGGAGTGCCACGGCCGGGTCGCCGAAGGCGAGCAGCGTCTTGCCCATGGAACAGACGTGGATCGGGTTGCGGGCACCCGGCTGCTGGTCGTAGCGCAGCGGGTGCGCGGACGGCAGTTGCACGAGTACGGCCACCTCGTCGCCGGAACGCACTCCCAGGGTGACCGACTCGCCCGTGGCGTCCCGCAGGCGCTCAAGTGTCGGCTGCATGACCGTGGTGCCGAGCCGTTCGAGGGCCAGCCGCCCCAGCACGGCCGAGGTCACGCCGAGGTGGTAGCTCTCCGTGACGGGGTCGCGGCCGAGCAGGCCCGTCTCGTGCAGCGCCCGCATCAGGCGGTGCGCGGTGCTCACCGTCAGATCGAGCCGGTGGGCGACCTGGGTGGGGGTGAGCGTCACCGCGCGCTCGAAACAGCGCAGGATCGCGATGGCTCGGTCCACCGACTGGGTCCCGGCGCGGGGACGCGGTGCCGGCCGGCTGGAGGTGTCGATCGTCATTCCCACAGTGTCGCTCCCGCCCGGCCCGGTCGCACCGGTGCGGGGCGCGGGGCCGGAGTACCGCTCCGGTAAATCCACTAACTTGACTGACTTAGTAGAGATTACTATATTGCGGGACCGTACGAGCACAATGTGGAACGCCCTCCGTGTCAGTGGCGTACTGGAATCGGAGCCCCTCATGACCGTCCACCGCGGCGCCCCGGCCGCCACGCTCGCGCTGGCCCTCGTCCTGGCCGCCGGATGCGCCGCCGGCGACGACGTGCGCGCCGAGGACATTTCCGACGTCACCCTGCGCGTCGGCGACCAGACCGGAGCCACCCGCGCGCTGCTGGAGGAGGCCGGGCTGCTGGACGACGTGCCCTATGAGATCGAGTGGTCCGAGTACGCCGCGGCGGTCAACCTGCACGAGGCCCTCAAGGCCGACGCCATCGACATCGGGGCCGCGGCGGACGCCCCCACCGTGAGCGCCATCGCCGGCGGATCCTCCATCAGCGCGGTCGCCGCGTGGTCCAACGACGGCAAGGGCACCGCCCTCCTCGTGCCCGAGGACAGCGCCGCGCGGTCCGTCGCCGACCTCCGAGGCGCCGACGTGTCGCCCACGACCCGCGGCAGCATCGGCCACTACCTGCTGCTGGAGGCGCTGCGCGAAGAGGGGCTGTCGGCGGGCGACGTCAACGCGTCCTTCCTCGCGCCGGTGGACGCCAGTACCGCCTTCTCCTCCGGCAGTATCGACGCCTGGGCGATCTGGGGCGTGTACCAGGCGCGCGCCGTCGGCGAGCTCGACGCCAGGGTGCTCGTCGACGGCGAAGACCTGCTGCCCGGCTACTCCGTGCTGAGCGCGACCGAGGAGACGCTGGCCGACCCGCTCCGGGTGCAGGCCATCGCCGACTACGCCGACCGGGTCGACCGCGCCTACGCGTGGGGACGGGAGGACTCCGACGCCTACGCCGAGTTCTACGCCGAGTTCTCCCGGCAGCCCGTCGAGATCGCCCGGGAGGTGGGCGACTCCAACACCGCCTACCGGAGGGTGCCCGTGGACGACGCCTTCGCCGAGGAACTCGCGGCCGTGCACCGCACCTGGGTGGACGGGCAGGTGCTCCCGGACCGCGAGCTGGACCTCACCGCGCACGTCACGGACGTGGTCGACCGGGCCGGGGACGTCGGCTGATCCGAGCCGGTGCCGCCCCGGCTCCCCGACCGCCCGAGACCGACCGCCGACCTGAGGAGTAACGCCCGTGAGCCTGCACCAGCCCCCCGCCGGACTCCGGTCCGATCCCGCCGAACCCCACCCCGCCGAACCCGACACGGCCGGGCGGCGCACCGGGACGCCGGACCCTGCCGTCCCGGCCGAGACGGTGCACTCCAGCGGGCGCCGCCGCGGCCGCCCGCCCCGCTGGCTGATCAAGACCGCCAGCCCACTCGCCCTCGTTCTGCTCTGGCAGCTCGCCAGCACCACCGGGGCGCTACCGGAGGAGACCCTGGCCGCCCCCGGCACCATCGTCGCAACGGCCGCCGGACTCGCCGAGACCGGCGAACTGCAGGACGCCGTGCTGACCTCGCTCAGCCGGGTGCTCGCCGGCCTGGGCATCGGGATCGGCGCCGCCGTCGTCCTCGCCACCGTGTCCGGGCTCTTCCGCCTGGGCGAGGACCTCATCGACGCCCCCGTGCAGATGCTGCGCACCGTACCCACCATCGGGCTCATCCCGCTGCTCATCATCTGGTTCGGCATCGGCGAGGAACCCAAGATCGCCCTCATCGCGCTCACTGTCACGTTCCCGCTGTACATGAACATCTACGGGGGGATCCGCAACGTCGACTCCGCGCTGATCGAGGCCGGCCGCACGCTCGGGCTCGGCCGATTCGGCACCGTCCGGCACATCGTGCTGCCCGGGGCCATGCCCAGCGCGCTCGTCGGCCTGCGTTACGCCCTCGGCTCCGCCTGGCTGGCGCTGGTCTTCGGGGAGACGATCAACGCCTCGTCCGGTATCGGGTACCTCATGAACAACGCCCGTGAGTTCTTCCAGACCGACGTCATCGTCGTCTGCCTCGTCCTCTACGCGTTCCTCGGCCTCCTCGCCGATCTCATCGTCCGCGTCCTCGAAAGGGTGCTTCTCGCATGGCGTCCGGCCTTCAGCGGAACCTGACCCCCGCACCAGCCGCTCCCGCCGACGGCACCGTCGTGCGGGTGCGCGGTCTCACCCGCGCCTTCGACGGGCGCGCCGTCATCGACGGCCTCTCCCTCGACGTGGCGCCCGGCGAGTTCGTCGCACTGCTCGGCGCCAGCGGCTGCGGCAAATCCACCCTGCTGCGCGTCCTCGCCGACCTCGACCACGACATCACCGGCGAGGTCACCGTGGCCCGCAGGCGCGCGGTCGGCTTCCAGGCGCCGCGGCTGATCCCCTGGAAACGGGTATGGCGCAACGTCGTCCTGGGCCTGCCCGGCCGCCCCGACCGGAACCGTGCCGTCCGCGCCCTGGAGGAAGTCGGCCTCGGCCACCGGGTGAACGTGTGGCCCAAGGTCCTCTCAGGAGGCGAGGCCCAGCGCGCGGCCCTGGCCCGCGCGCTCGTCCGCGACCCCGACCTGCTGCTGCTCGACGAACCCTTCTCCGCGCTCGACGCGCTCACCAGGATCAAAGCCCAGGACCTCGTCGCCGAACTCTGGCAGCGCCACGGCTGCGCCGTCGTCCTGGTCACCCACGACGTGGAGGAGGCCGTCCTGCTCGCCGACCGGGTGCTGGTCATGCGCGACGGCGTGATCGCCCACGACCAGCCGATCGGCCTCCCCCGCCCACGCCGACGCTCGGCCCCGGAGTTCGTGGCCTTGCGAGCAGACCTGCTGGCCAGGCTGGGGGTGGACCGGCACTGACGGGAGTGGGCGCTTGGCCGGAGCAGCGGAGTCGAAGGCGCTGCGGACCGGCGGGGACGGGTTGCGAGTCGGTCCGCCCCCACCTGCGTGGGGCTCACCGGCCGAGCTCCTGCCACCGCGCGGTCGCGCGCGGTCCACCCCCACCTGCGTGGGGCTCACCCGCTGCCGCCCGGCCGGCACCGGCGCGACCACGGTCCACCCCCACCTGCGTGGGGCTCACGCCGAGGGGGCCGAGGTCACCTCGGAGACGACCGGTCCACCCCCACCTGCGTGGGGCTCACCGGGGAACTCGCGCCTGGGGCCAGTTGGGCCGCGGTCCACCCCCACCTGCGTGGGGCTCACAACACGAGATCCGCACCAACCTGCTGAACGCGCGGTCCACCCCCACCTGCGTGGGGCTCACGCCCCCGGGACACGCGCCGGAGTGTGTCCGGCAGGTCCACCCCCACCTGCGTGGGGCTCACCCCACGTGTGCGCGGATGCCGGTCCCGCTGCACGGTCCACCCCCACCTGCGTGGGGCTCACGAGTACCTCCTCAGCACGTTCATCCTGAGCGCAGGTCCACCCCCACCTGCGTGGGGCTCACCATCTCGGTTACGTCAGGGGGCGCGTGAAATGCGGTCCACCCCCACCTGCGTGGGGCTCACCTCAGTTTCGAGCCGTAGTAGGCGATGGGGGGCGGTCCACCCCCACCTGCGTGGGGCTCACCGATGCGCGTGATATCCCGCGCGACGTGTGTGCGGTCCACCCCCACCTGCGTGGGGCTCACACTTCCTCACCTGGGACGACGCTGGCCGTTATTGATTTGTGACCAAAAATGGCCGCCTACTGGAGTCTCCTGTAGTCGCTCAGACGCAGAAAGTAGTTTCAAGATTTTTCTCCTGAAAGCCCAATAATCCTCGGCCCTTGTTACTTATCTACGCAGGTATCGGGGAGGACTGGACTGAGGGGATTCATCCTTGTCGGACGATTCTGTGCCCTCTCGCGAAGATCGGGGGCATTGTGTTGATCTTCGTCTGTGGGGGAAATCGGATGGATTGGGGGAAGGTGTCACCTATCCGGTCGCCTGTCATCTCCTCGATGCCGGAGCGGCCGCCGAAGCGCTGTGGCGCGATCACATAGCCGACGGTACCCGGTCGACCATTTCCGACGGGCTCGGAGTGGACGTCGATGGTGCGGGTCTCCTGGTGGCCCATTGGGCTGCGCTGCATGATATCGGCAAGATCACTTACGAGTTTCAGGCAATGGATTCGTCCGCCCTCCCGAAAGAATACCCGGCGTCCACGGTTCATCACGGTCATGATCACGTGGCCGCCCAGTGGCTGCAATACGCACTCCCGCGAATCGGGTATCCAGCGGAAGGCATGCCCGCCGCCGCGACTATGGTCGCGCAGTTGCTCGGCGGGCACCACGGGCGATTCCACCATCAGGAGGAGAGCCATTCGGCATCACCGCTGCGGGCGCTCGGTTACGCCGACGATGCGTGGGAGGAGCAGCGGCGCGCGCACCTTGATGTGGTCAGTGAGCTGATGGGGCGCCCGGCTCCGCCGTCGCGGATCGATGGGGTGGTGGCCGCGCTGGTCTGTGGGATCGTCATTCAGGCCGACTGGCTGGTGAGCCAGCTGCACTTCGTGCGCCGGCAGCTCGCCCTTCTCTCCGAGGGCCCCGCGGATCTGCGGCGGCATCTCGCCGTGGCGCGCCGCACTGTTCCCGGCCTGCTGGCCGAGGCGGGGCTGTCTCGTCCCCCGGCACGGAGCGGGGGGTTCACGGCGGCGTTTCCCGGGATCCCGCAGCCCAACGGCCTCCAGCGGTCCCTCGAACGGTGGCTGCCTGAGCTGTGCACCGGCCCCGGCCTGCTGGTCGTGGCGGCGCCGATGGGCGAGGGCAAGACCGAAGCGGGACTGTACGGCGCCGAGATCATGGGCCGGGCGTCCGGCCGCAATGGGCTGTACCTGGCCCTGCCCACCATGGCCACCGCGGACCAGATGTACGGCCGCGTGCGGGCGTACCTGGACGGGCGCGTCGACGCTGCCGGCAGCATGACGCTGCTGCACGGCATGGCGTGGCTGAACACCGACTACCTCCCGGAAGTCCCCGGTCCGCCGAGTGGCGTCCGCCCCGGAGACGGGGACGTCGGCGCCACCAGCGTGGAGTCGCCGGAACGGCGGCGTCTCATCGAGGTGACGGAGTGGCTCCAAGGGCGCAAGCGCGGGCTGTTCGCCGACTACGCCATCGGGACCATCGACCAAGCGCTCATGGCGGCCCTGCGGGGCCGCCACAACGTCGTTCGCATGCTCGGGCTGAGCGGCAAGACGGTCGTCATCGACGAAGTCCACTCCGCCGACCCGTATATGCAGGCCCTGCTCACCCGGTTGCTCACCTGGCTCGGCAGGCTCCAGGTGCCGGTGGTGCTGCTGTCGGCGACGCTGCACCACAAGATCGCCGCCATGCTCGTCGACGCCTATCTGAAAGGCGCAGGCCGGCGCCGCGGCGAGCGCACGGCTCCACCCGCCATCGCCTACCCGGGGTGGCTCTACGTCGACGGGCGCACCCACGAGGTGACCGCCAACCCGGAACCGCTGCCGACCACGCCGCGCCCACCCCTCGCGGTATCGCTGCGCGAGGTCGACCTGGGCGGCGCCGAGGGGCGGGCCGATGCGCTGGCCGACGAACTCGCCGGTCTCCTCGATGAAGGCGGCTGCGCGGCCGTCATCTGCACGACCGTCGCCGAGGCCCAGCGCACCTACGACCAGATCGCCGGGCGGTTGGCCGACCGCTTCGGAGACGCGGAGGCCGGGGTTCGCCTGGAGCTGTACCTGCTGCACTCGCGCTTTCCGGCCGAGCAGCGGGAGCTGATCACCTCCGAGATCGTGCGCAGGTTCGGTAAGCAGGGCGCCCGCGAGGGCGCGCGGCCGGGGTCGGCGATCCTCGTCGCGACGCAGATCATCGAACAGAGCCTAGACCTCGACCTCGATCTGCTCGTCACCGACCTCGCGCCGATGCACCTCCTGCTCCAGCGGGCCGGACGGTGCTGGCGGCACGAGCACCTGGACCTCATCAAGCGGCCGGAATGGGCGCGGGAACCGCGCATGGTCGTCATAGCCCCCGCCCGGCCGGACGACACGCGGTCACTCCCGCGGCCGTGGCGCTTCGTCTACCACCCGTCGCTCCTGCTGCGCACGCACAACCTGCTGCGCAAGTGGGCGGGACGGCCGATCCGCGTCCCCGAGGACGTGCAGGAGCTCGTGGACGGCATGTACGAGCATGCCGACCTGAACCTCGGCAACCCCGACAGTGACGTCGACCGGCTCGCGGAGGAGATCGCGCACCGGCAGCTCGGGGCGAACGCGGCAGTCCCGCCACCGGCGGAAGTGCGGCGGGACCTGTACCGGCTCACGGACCGCGACGACCTCGGTGAATCCAAGGTGGCGACCCGGTTCGGCGCGGAGTCGCTGCGCGTCATCTGCTGTTACGAGGACGACCAGGGAGAGCGCTGGCTGGACCGGGGTCGTGACCGCGCACTGCCCGCCCGAGGAAGCAGCCCCGACGGGACGTTCACCCCCGCCGACCTGCGTCTCCTCCTGGCCCGCACGATCCCCGTTCCGGCGAGCTGGCTGGACGAGGACAACGCAAGCGCCGCAGTCCCCGAGACGTGGAGCGCGAACGTCCACCTGCGCGACGTCCGCCTCCTCGTGCACGGCCTGTCGCGGGACGGCGCGGTCCGGCCCGCCGAGATCGCGGGCCGGACCGCGCTCCTCGACGACGAACTGGGGCTGGTGGTGGAGCGAGACGGCTCCCGCGCCGGTGACTGACCGCCACCCGCATCTCCGCGACCTCTGCACGTCCGTCGGCCGCACGTCCAGGCCCCACCCCCACAAAGGTGGGGACCCACAACGACTATCGCCGACTCTCCACCCGGCCTACCGGAGTCCCTCATGCCACCCCGAGTCCCCTTCGATCTCTCCGTGCACCCCTGGTTGCTCGCACAACCCAGGGCGGCGGGCACCGACGTCCGCCGCCTCGGCCTCCGGGACGTCCTCGCCCGGGCGCACGAGCTCTCCGACGTGGAGCTGCCGCTCCCGCCGGCCACCGCCGGCCTCTGGCGGGTGCTCGCGCTGCTCACGGCCCGGGTGACCGGGCTGGACACGGCGGAGGACCCGGACGAGTGGCTGCTCCGGCGCGCCGGCTACCTCGAAGCCGGCCGACTGCCGGAGCACGAGCACCGGCACGGCCCCGGAATCGACGCCTACTTCGCCGGACTGCCGGGGCGGTTCGACCTGTTCGGAACCGAGCGCCCCTGGATGCAGGATCCGCGGCTGCGCGAGGAGTGCCCGAAGAGCGCGGGCGTCAACAAGCTCGTGTGGGGGCGGCCCTCCGGCAACAACCAGGTGTGGCTGGGACACCACATCGACGCGGACCCCGCGCCGGTCCCCGCGGCGGAGGCCGCGTGGGCGCTCCTGATGTGGCTCTACTACGGGTCCTCCGGCCGGTGCGCGAGCAGGAGTGTCACGGGCAAGTCGGGGACGGTCACGGAGGCGAACACCACCGCCGGTCCGCTCCGGCGCAGCGTGTCCTTCCACCCCCTCGGACCGACGCTGTTCCACTCGCTGCTGCTCAACATCCCCTACCCGGGCGACGCCGAGCACGCCGACCTCGCGCCGTGGGAGGAGGACCGGCTCCCCGATCCGCTCGGGCTGCCGCCGAGCGGTGACGGACTGGCGGCCCGGCTGGTCAACCGGTACCGCCACGCGGTGCTGTTGAGCCCCTCCCCGGACGGCCGGGAGGTCGAGGACGCCTGGATCACCTGGGCGTGGCGCAGGACAGGGCCGGAGATCGAGGATCCGTACCTCATCCACGACACGAGCAAGACGGGATCGAGGTACGCGCGACCGGCCGACGCCGACCGCGCCATCTGGCGGGACATCGACGCCCTGCTGTTGAAGAGCAGCTCCAAGGGCACCACCCACCGCCCGCTGATCTTCGACACGTGCACCGCCGCCTCGGGCGTGCCGCACGAGCTGCGGGCGGCGCTGCGGGTCCGGGCCTACGGTTTCGACCAGGACGGGCAGACCCGGGACCGGCAGTGGTTCACCGCCGGCACGCCGCCCATTCTCGACCGGCTCGCCGACGAGGCAGCCGACGGAACGCCCGAGGCGACACTGCGGGTCACCACCGCGCACGACGCCGCCGAACGATCGGCCCGGGCCCTGGCGGCCGTCCTGGTGGCCGCATGGCGGGACAGCACGGGCGTACGGGAGGGGAACGGGCCGTGGCGGCGTGCGGGGATGGCGAGGTTCTGGCCGCTCGCCGAACAGGAGTTCTGGTCGATAGCGCTGGACGGCGACCGCACCGGCCCGGGCAACGCCTTCATCCGTATCGCGCTGCGGGTCTTCGACGAGGTCACCGGCCCCTACACGCGCCGCCCGCGGGTCGCCGAGGCCGTCGAACGGGCCCGGCGGGGGCTCTACGCGGGCTGGGTGACCGAGAACGCTCCAGAGGAGAGTGCGTGAACGAAAAAGAACTCGTCGCCGCCGGCGACCGCATGACGGCCCGCATCCGGCACGTCATCGAGCATGATCCGGGCCTGCGAACGGCGCTGCGCCGCGGGATCGGCCGACCCCCGAAGGACATCGCCAACTTTCACGCGCACGCGGTGGTCGCGCCATTCCTCCCGGAGCGGCCGGACCACGCGACGGAACGCGCCTTCTACACCGTGGCGGCGCTGATCGCCGCCCAGCAGCGCGGGGCGCGCGACCAGGACGTCGCGAGGGCGGCCCTGGAGAAAGACGACGGCGCGGAGGGCGGCTCCACCGGCGCCGCGAACACGGCCGCCGGTCGGAGCCGGCGGCGCAACCTCGGCGAAACCCTGGCCTGGGCGGTGGAGAAGGGCCGCGTGAACGGCGACACGGCGCGGGACCGGCTCCACCTGCTCGCCCGGTACCGCGTCGACCGGCTGCACCGCGAGCTGCCCAAGCTCGTCTCCTACCTGCGGGCCGACCTCATCCCTGTCGACTGGGGTTACCTGCTGCGCGACCTCGCCCGATGGGGCTCCGAGCGGGACCAGGTCGCCAAGGAGTGGGTGCAGCGGTACCACCGCACCCGCGATGACATCCAACGGGAGCGCAAGCGCCGGGACGACGACGCGTCCGGGACCGCCGGGGACACCACTATCGAGACAGAGGACCGACTCTCATGACCACTGCCGCCTACCTCGACATCCACGCCCTGCAGACGCTTCCGTACAGCAACATCAACCGGGACGACATCGGCCTGCCCAAGACCGTCGAATACGGCGGGTACGAACGGACCCGCGTGTCCAGCCAGAGCTGGAAGCGCGCGGTCCGCCACGAGGTCGAAGCCCGTCTCGGCGACCGCGCGGTGCGGACCCGCCGCCTCGCCGCCGGCATCGCGGCCCGGCTCGAAGGGCAGGGCTGGGACCCGTACCTCGCCCGCGAGGCGGGCCGGCAGGTCGTCGCCGCCGCGGGCAAGGGCATCAAGCTGGAGAAGGAACAGGACGGGCAGGCCGTCGCCACCTCGGTGCTGCTGTACCTCCCCGAGCCGGGGATCGACAAGCTGGCCGAGCTCGCCGCCCGGCACCGCGAGGAGATCGCGAAGGAGGCCGCCAAGAAGAAGCCCGGCACGGCGGTCCCCTCCGACGAGGTCAGCGAGGTCCTGCGCTCGCGCAGCGCCACCATCAACCTGTTCGGCCGGATGCTCGCCGAACTGCCGGGCGGCGACGTCGACGGGGCCGTCCAGTTCGCGCACGCGTTCACCGTGCACGGGACCGAGGTGGAGACCGACTTCTTCACGGCCGTCGACGACATCCCCAGCGTGGCCGGGGACCGGGGGAGCGGCCACATGAACGTCGGGCAGTTCAGCGCCGGCACCTTCTACCGGTACGCCAACGTCAACGTCGCCGGGCTGCTCCGCAACCTCGACGACGACGCCGGCACCGCTTGCGAGCTCGTCGGGGAGTTCCTGACCGCGTTCCTGCGCACCGTCCCCAGCGGGAAGCAGAACGCGACCGCCGCGATGACGCTGCCCGACCTCGTCTACGTGGCGGTGCGCGGCGACCGTCCGGTCTCCTTCGCTCCCGCGTTCGAGCAGCCGGTCGTCGGCGACCGCGGGTACGCCGCGGCGGCGCGTTCGGCGCTGTCCGGCTACGCCACCAACCTGCACGCACTGTGGGGCCGGGAGGAGATCCGGTTCGACGGGCATGCCGGCATCGACGGCGAGTCGGGCAAGCTCACGGGGCTCGGCGACCGGCACGACTCGGTGCACAGCGTGCTGTCCGGAGCGCTCGGCGCCGCCTTCGGGCCGGCCGAATGAGCGGATTCCTGCTCCGCCTCGCCGGTCCGCTGCAGAGCTGGGGCGAGCACAGCGCCTACGGGCTGCGGGACACCGTCGCCTTCCCCACAAGGTCCGGACTGGTCGGGATGTTCGCGGCGGCGCAGGGGGTCGAGCGTGGTGCCGACCTCAGCCGCTACGACGATCTCGGAATCACCGTGCGGATCGACCGGCCCGGAACCCGGACGGTCGATTTCCACACGGTGGGCGGGGGAATGCCGGCCGGCCGCACCGTCCCCACCGCGGAAGGCAAGCGGAGGGGCGCCGAGGTGAGCACGATCGTCACCCATCGCGCCTACCTCGCGGGCGCGGTGTTCACGGTCGCAGTCACCGCGCCCGACGAGGCCGCACAGCCGATCGCCGACGCGCTTCTCGCCCCGCACTGGCAGCCCTACCTCGGGCGCCGCGCCTGCGTCCCCGACCAGCCGCTCGTCCTGCGCCGAGGGGTGGCGGATCCGGTCACGGAGCTGGAGAAGGTCCCGCTACCGCCACCGCTGCCCGGGCGTCGGCACGGGCATGCGGGTGAGACGGTGCGCGTGGACTTCGTGTACGAGGGCGACCGTGTGCCGCCCGGACGGAGCGGGGAACGCACCGTCCTCAGCGATGTCCCGCGGTCCTTCAGCGGCGCGCGGCGGGCGTACGCGACGCGGCCGGTCACCGTGCTCCCCGAGGAACTGCCCGCGACGCTGGCGCGCTGGCGCGACCACAACGGCTACCTCGCGGCGCTGTACGACTACGTGCGGGGAACGTCATGACGCTCGGACTGACCAGAATCGTCCCGAACCCCCGTTGCGCCGAGGCGCGGGCCGACCTCGGGGACATGGGGGCGCTGCACCGGCGGCTCATGCGGCTGCTGCCGCCCACCGGGCTCGGGCCGCATCCGCGCCAGGCCGCGGACCTGCTCTTCCGGGTCGAGCAGACCCGCGCCGGCACGTCGGTGCTCGTGCAGGCGAACCGCCCGCTCGACACCTCCGGCATTCCGGAGGGATACGGGACGGTCGACACGCGTGACCTCACGCCGCTGCTGGACTGCCTCGCGGCCGGGCTGCTGGTCCGCTACCGCATCGTCGCCAGTCCGACCCGCCGCATCGGGGGCTCCAAGGATCGGGGCAAGACCGAGGTCACGACCCCGCTGCGCGGCGCGGAGGCGGACGCGTGGTGGCGGCAGCGCGCGGAGGGCCACGGGCTGCGGCTGCACTCCCTCGTGTCCCTGGACCGGGCGGACGCGGTCGACCGGTCCCGCGGCAGGCGCATCCGGCACGCCTCCGTGCTGTTCCAGGGAACCGCCGAGGTGATGGACGCGGACGCCCTGCGGTCGGCGGTGCGGACCGGCATCGGCCGCGGCAAGTCGCACGGATGCGGACTGCTCAGCCTGGCCGTGATCGGACGCGAGTCGTGAGCCTCCCGGAGGCCGATGCGCGGCGGCGGCTCGCATCGCCCACGCTCGCGATGCTGCCCCGGGTCTCCGACGGCCTGTCGTTCCTCTACATCGACATCGCCCGCGTCGAGCAGACCGACACAGGGGTGTGCGCGGTCATCGAGACCCCGGCCGGCGGAGTCCAGCGCACGTACCTGCCGACGGCCGCGCTGGCGTGCGTGCTGCTGGGGCCGGGGACGTCGATCACGCACCGGGCGCTGTCGACCCTCATGCGGCACGGCACGACGGTCGTGTGCGTCGGCTCCGGCGGAGTCCGCTGCTACGGAGCCGTCCAGCCCGCCGACCGAACCACGGCGTGGCTGGAACGCCAGGCCCGCGCATGGGCCGACCCGGAGGCCCGGCTCGACGTCGCCGTGCGCATGTACGAGTTGCGCTTCCAGCAGGAGATCGAGAGAGGCACGCCGCTGGAGGTACTGCGCGGCATCGAGGGATCGCGCATGAAGGCCCTCTACCGGACCCTGGCCCAGCGCCACCGCCTGAAGCCCTTCAAGCGCAACTACGACCCGAGCAGCTGGGGGGACCAGGACCCCGTCAACCTCGCGCTCTCGGCCGGCAGCCAGGCACTGTACGGAATCGCGCACGCGGTGATCGCCCACCTCGGCTGTTCACCCGCCCTGGGGTTCATCCACGCAGGCAAACAGCACTCCTTCGTGTACGACATCGCCGACCTGTACAAGGCGCGGACCACCATCCCCCTGGCCTTCTCCCTCTCCAAGTCGCACGATCCGGAGTCCGAGGTCCGACGTCGGCTGCGGGAGGACTTCCGCCTGTTCTGGCGGTTGCCGCAGATGGTCCGGGACGTCCAGTGGCTCCTCGACCCGGACCGGCCCGATCCGGAGGAGGCGGAGGAGGAACCCGTCCGCCTTGTCGAACTGTGGGACCCGGAACGGGGCAGCGTCGCCGGGGGCGTCAACTACGGCGACGACGTGATGTGAAAGGCGACCATGGCGAACATGGTGGTCATCTCGACCTCAGCCGTCCCCGACCACGTGCGCGGCGCCCTCACCCGCTGGATGATCGAGCCGAGGGCGGGCCTCTACGTGGGCACGCTCTCAGCCCGCGTCCGGGAAGAACTGTGGGACATCGTCCAGGCGACCCTCGGGGAGGGCTCCGCCGTGTGCATCCACCCGACCGACAACGAACAGCGATTCCTGATCCGAACGGCGGGCCCGCAACGTCGGGAGGTGGTCGATTGGGGGGGGCCTCCAGTTCGTGATGATGAACCCGGTGGAGGAGGAACAGGCGCCCATTCCAGAGGGGTGGTGAATACGTAGCGTGGTTGATTGATTACGACGATGCTCGTGGGTGCGTGTTTTCTGGTAAAGAAACGATAACGGGCTATGTTGCTGCAGGTCGGGAAGTGTGGGCCCCACGCACGTGGGGGTGGACCGCCCTGGATGCCGCCGTTGCGGGCGTTTACCGCGTGGGCCCCACGCACATGGGGGTGGACCAACGCCTGCGTCATTCGGTGCTCGGGAACCCGCGTGCCGCCCCACGCAGGTGCAGCCGACGCTCTCGCCGCTGAACGCCTGTATGAACCCCGCCGACGCCCTCCTCCAGGGGGCCGTTACCCCTTCCGTCCCGGGTGGATCCGGCCGCCCGTGGCGTGGTAGATGGTGCGGGGGACGCGTGACGTCGGGAGGCCGGTCACGGCGCGGAGGCGGTGTTCGTAGGAGCCGTTCTCGGCCGGTGCGGGCGGGGGTGACTGTGGCTGCACCGGCCCGCCGGGGTGGGGGCGGCCTTCCATGAAGGCTTCGGCCACCGGGCAGCCGGGGATCGCGTGGACGGTGACCGGGGGCGCGGGTTGCGGTGTGGCCTGTGGGCCGGTGTGGGCGTAGGGCGGGATGGGGAGGCCGGCGGGGAAGTCGCCGGGGGGTCCGTAAGGCGGCGGAGTGGACATGGTCCTCCGTACGTTCTCGGGCGCGGTTCGGTCAGCCGGAGCGGCGGAGGGTCTCCGCCGCCACCCGGGTCGTGGTGGTGCGGGTGGCCTCGGCGAGTCGGCGTGGGTCGATGGCGGTGGTGCGTGCGAGGTGCCGGTCGGGGCCGAGCCGGAACACCTCGGCGCCGCCGCCGCGCAGGACCTCGGCCGTTCCCGCGAAGTTGAACGCGGGGTCCTCGCCCGGCCGCGCGTCCACGAAGACCACCACGGTGCGGGCCAGCACCGACTCGTCGCTGTCCGCGATCATCCGGTCCAGGGCCCAGCCGACGCTCGCCGCGCCCTCCCGGGTGGCCGCCTCCACCAGGACGTGGGCGTGTGCGCTCGCCAGGGTCGCGCGGTCGAGGTCGGCGGAGGGCCGGGCGCCCCGGTCGACCAGGGTCACGCCGAAGAAGCGGGTGAGCGGCAGGACCGTGTTCGGCAGCAGTTCGGGGGCCGGTGCGGAGTCGTCGCCGTCCCCGGTGGCCGGAAGCAGCCAGACGCGTTCGCGCGCTGGAGTCAGGGAGGGCTCCAGGTGCTCGAAGGAGTCGGCCTCGATCCGGCCGGCCGCGAGGTCGGCCAGGGAAAGCCGTGGCCGCACGCCGAACCGCAGCGCGAGCGTCCCCCGGCCCGGGACGAGGTCGACGGCCAGCACCCGGTCGTGCCGGTAGTGTGCGAACGCCATGGCGAACAGCGTCGTGAGCACGCTGACGTCGGCTCCGCCGCGCGGGCTGGTCAGCACGATGCGGCGTCCCGTGGTGATCGGCCGCTGCAGCGCGTGCCCGGAGTCGATCACGGCGAGCACGTCGTCCGCCGGCCGGAAGGTGCGGACGACCGCGCGGCCGATCCGGCGCGGCAGCGAGTCGCCGCTCACGGCGGCCGTGGCCACGCCGCCGGCGGCCGGTGACTTCGCGGGGGCGTCCATCGGCGTTCCTTCCGCGGTCGTGGGTCAGAAGGTGGTGAGAAGGCGCTCGTAGGTGCCGAACGCCCCGATCGCGACGGGGATCAGCGCGACCACCGCCACGGCCTCGATCCGGCTGGTGATGCGCCGCAGCCGGGCGCGGACGTACTCCGGCGGTTCGGCCGCGAGTACCACGAGGGGAATGGCCAGGCCGGCGAGGAGCAGCCCGAGGGCCGCCCAGAACGCCCAGGCGGCTTCGTCGGCACCGGCCAGCGCGGCGCTCACCAGGACCACGAGTGCCGCCGCGAGCAGAGGGGCCTTCTCGGTGATCAGCGGGTAGAAGCGCGCCCGGCTGGCCAGCACGATCGCGAACAGCAGGGACAGCGCCGCCGTCCAGCCGTTGAACTCCAGCGCCAGCACCAGCCCGGCGACCGCGCCCGCGAGGGCCACCGCCACGACGGCGACCGTCATGCCGCGGTGTGCGCCGACCAGCGCGGTCAGCACGTCGGTCCGGGCCACGGTGGCCCCGGAGCTGCGCTGGTCGTCGAGCGCGGTCAGCCCCGACGTCGTGAGCGCCATCCGCAGCAGCAGGCTGAGCAGCACCACGCACGCCACGACCGTGACCGCCGCCACGTGGTGCGCGTCCAGGCCGAGCACCGCGCAGACCGGCCACAGCAGCGCCAGCACCAGTGCGACCCCGCCGCCGACCACGCCGCCGCGGCCGAGGCCGGAGGTGAGGCCGAGCAGGATCACCAGCAGGGCGGCCACGACGGCGATCCCGTCCCACCGCACCCAGCCGGGCCAGCCGTACAGGTCGGCGGCGAGCCACAGCGCGAGGCAGCCGAGCGCGCCGCCGCTCAGCGACAGCGCCGTGCCCAGGGCCTCCCGCCAGGTGGGGCCTATGGCGGCGCCGGTGATGATGAGCGCCACCGCGAGCGCGGCGATGGCGGCCACCGCGGCGCCGCCGCCCAGGCCGGTCCACAGCAGGCCGCCCAGTGCGAGCCAGAGCACCGCCGCCGCCGCGGTGGCGGTCCACCGGGCCGCCGCCGGGGTCCACCGGCCCCGGTGGCCGTCGAGCGCGTCGCCCACCGCCTCGGGCACCTCGTGCACGACCGGCGCGGGCAGCGGGTCGTCGGCGCGGACCAGCCGGAGCACCGACCCGTCCGCGATGCTGCGGCCGGCGAGGGTGGCGTCGCCCTCCAGTACGACGCCGGCCGCCGTGGTGAGGTGCAGGGGCTGCGCCGGGTTGGACACGGGATCGCCGAGAAGCTGGAGAACTTCGGGCAGCAGCGCGCCGATCGGCTCCTGGGCGGGCAGGACGGCGTCGACCCTGCGCCGCTCGCCGACGAGCGTCACCCGGCTCCACACGGTCATCGAGCCCTTCCTGTCGATTCCGCGCCCCGCTCCCCGGCGGGACGGCGCCCGATATCGCGGCTACTGGGGGACATCCGTCACCTCGACCCGTTCAAGGTATCCGTTGCTCAGCAACCAGCGGATGCTCGGCAGCTCGGGCGGCTGGCTGAACCCGTTCGCGGTGATGCGGAACCGGACGGCTCCACCGGGGCTGCCCACGGTGGCCGGGGACAGCGACGCGGTGGCCCGGAACGGGTGGATGACCCGGTAGCGCTGGTAGCCCTCGGATCCAGGCTCGCCGGAGCCGGCCGTCTCGGAGCCGTCCCACGCGTACTCGGGCAGCCCGCGCTGCGCGAACGGCGTTCCGTCGGGGAAGAGCAGCGAGCCGCTCTCCGGGCCGAACGCGTCCAGGATCTGCCCCGGTTCGAAGGCGTGCTGATAGCTGCCGCCGGTGCTCTCGGCGATCCGCTCCTCGGCCTGGGTCACGGTCTCGGCGGTCTGCTCGCGGGCCGCGGACTCCTCGGCGGCGGTCAGCCGCTGCGGGCCGGACTCCGTGGTGACCAACTGCTGGTACAGCCAGCGGGCGGCCTCGTCCACGGTGCCGAACTCGGCTCCGGTGCGGCCCTGCTCGAACTCGATGATGCCGGCGGAGAGCCGGTCCCCGTCGTCGGTGAGCAGGTAGTAGCTGGCGACGCTGCCGGCCTCGGGCCGGGGCTCGCCGGGCAGGACGTACAGGTCCGGCGGAACGCCCGCGCGGTCCAGTTCCGCGCGCAGCATGGGCAGCGTGACCTCCGTGCCGACCCAGTCGGCCGGCAGCGGCGCGGCGCTGACGTTCGGCGGCCCGGCCGCCTGTTCCTGCTCCGTCTCCTGGTCGCGCAGCTGGTTCTGGAGGAAGGACCAGCCGACGGTCCCCGCGCACAGCACCGCCGAGACGCACAGGCTGACGAAGACCCGCATGATGTTCTCGTCCAGCCGCCTGCGGGTCCGCTGCGCGCCGAAGACCACGGCTTCCCGGAGGCGCTGACGGCGGACGGCGACCGACTCCAGCAACTGGCTGTCGTAGTCGCGAGCCATCGGGGGTCCTCTCGGTCACGGAGTCGCGGGGGCGGTGCGGACGCGGCGCGGGAGGGACGCCGACGGGCCGGCGCGTCCCTCCCGGTGCCGGGGTACGAAGGCGGCGCTCCCTAGATGGCCTGCACCGCCGCGCTGGCGCGGCTCAGCGTCTGCTGTGCGGTGCCGTCGTTGCTCTCCAGGGTGCTGCGCACCAGTCGGATGATCTCACGCACCTCGTTGGCGGCGTTGTGCCACTTGAGCTCCTTGGCGCTGTACTCATCGGACACGCCGGTGGCTTCGAAGTCGGCCATCGCGTTGCTGACGTCCACGTCGCGGCTGCCGATGATGGCCTCCAGCTGCCCCATGACGGCGTGGATGTTGGTCTGCGCCTCCTCCGAGGCGCCGATGTCGTAGCTGTTGCGTCCCTCGGTCATCGGGCTCCCCTCCGATCGTGCTCTGCTCAGGCCGTCCGGAACTTGGCGGCGTCGAAGTTGGCCGCACTCATGTTCTGCCGGGCGTCCTCGGCCATGGTCTGGCTGCCGGAGGAGAAGGCCGTCTGCATGCCGCGCTGGCCCTCGTTGATCGACCCGAGGCCGGCGTTCAGGTCCGCGGTGATCTGCTCGGAACGGGCCTTGAACGAGTCGAAGGCGGCCTTGCCGGCGCCGTTGAACTTGCCCGACAGCGGCTCGGCGGCCGCGATCAGCTGCTGGATGAGTGTGCCGAGGTCCTGCTGTGAGTTCGAGGTGTTGCTGACGAGGGTCGTCAGCGTCTGGTCGCCGTAGTCCCATCGAGACATCTGTTCACCTGTTCCTCGGTCGCGGCAGCGTCGCCCGTCATCATCTCCCTCGGTACTGACGGACGGCGCGCGCCACTGGTTCCCCCGAAATCCGATTGCCGGTCGCGCACGCGACGGCCATGTTCATCCAGGTAAAGGATACTTATAATACAGGTAATGGGAGGTCGATCAGCGTTTCCCGTGAAGTGCACAGGGGGCTGGGCGTGAAGTTCGAAGTCGTCGAACCGGCGGACTGGGACGACGCGGCGGCGGCGTCGGAGAACGCCGGCGAAACGGCCGTGAGCAGCGATTTCGGCGCCGATGCGGAAGCGGAGCCACGGGATCCGCAGGCCCGGCTGCGGGCGTCCACCGCACGGCTGCGCACCCAGGTGCGGGAGGACGTCGCCGGGCTCGGCGCCAGCATCGCGCGGCTGATGGCCCGCGTCGCGGAGCGAGAGGCGGAAATGGCCGATTCCGGCCAGATACCTGCGGGGATGCCGCCGGCGAATTTCCGGGCCGACAGATTCGGAACCGGCGGGCGATAGTACGGGTCCTAACCACGGACTCACGGGGCCGGACGTCCGCCGGCCGCACTTTCGGGGAGGGACGGACAGCACATGTCGGGATGGGACATCGACGCGCCGGTGGTGGGCGGCGTGATGACGACCGTCGGCGGCTACGTCCAGGGCGACGACGGCTCTGGCGGCCTCGTCGGCAAGATCACGACGTTCTCCACCAACGTCGAGACCGCGAGCACTCAGGCGGCCAGCGGTCCCATAACCACCGCGCTGGGCGAATTCGTCGAGGAATACGCCGGCAAGCTGGAGAACATGGTGCTCAAGAGCGCCAGCGCGGTCCAGGGCTGCACCCAGGCGACCACCGCCTACTTGGAGGGCAACCTGGAAATGGCCGCGACCGCACAGGAGAACGCGGGGAAAATCCCGCAGTAGCGGCCGTGAGCTGATCGCGCGGGCGCTATTCATCGGTCCGCAGCGGGATCGCCACTTTCGCAGCACCGCGCGGACGCCGTTTTCGCGTCCCGAATTCTTTATGCCGAATGACATCGAACCGAAATCGACGAACGGGGACGCGAGACGCTCCCCGGGCTCGACAGCTGAGAACGAGGGGCGGCGGCGTTGAGTGACGGTGTGATCGACCCGGCGGCGATCCCCATCCCACCGGTCGAACCGGACGAGGTGGAGGCCGCGGGGCGGGCTCTCAAAGGCGACGGCGAGGACATCGCCCAGGCGGGGCAGGACATCAAGTCGGCGTGGGGCGGCCTGGAGGGCAACTACATCGCTCCGGAGGCCGACATACTCCTGGCGGCCGTAGATCCGGTGGCCACGGCCGGCGACGACTTCGGATCGGCGACCGGGACGGTGGGCGACGCGCTCATCGCCTTCGCCGAGGAGGTCCGCCCGATCCTGGCCCGGCTGCGGACCCTGAAGGCCGACGCGCAGACCTTCCGCGACGACATCGACGGCGACGACGACTGGCGCGAGAACGAGGACAAGGTCAACGAGCACAACGCGTTGAACAACGACGTGCTCGCGGCGCTGAACGACTACCAGGTGGCGGAGCGCACCTGCGCGAACGCCATCACCGCGATCTTCGGCGGCACCACGTTCGTCGCGCTCGACCCCAACGGGGAAACGCTACTGGGCGAGGGGCAGGAGGGCTACGGCTTCACCGAGGCGCCGCGCGACGTCGAGACGCCGTGGGCCACGCCGCAGGAGTACGACGCCCCGTGGTACGAGGACGCCTGGAACGGCATCGCCGACTTCGGGGTCGGGATCGCCGAGGACGTCGCCGGGCTGGTCGGGCTGTACGGGGAGAACGGCTGGGGGGTCAGCTCCTGGAGCGAGTGGGGCGACAACCTGGCCGACAACTACGGCGGCATGCTCGAAGGGTTCGGCGCGCTCGCCGGTTTCTATGGCGAGAACGGGTGGGGTGTCGGCTCATTCGGTGAGTGGTGGGGCAACTTCTCCACCGGCTGGACGGAGTTCGCGCACGCCATCGTCCCGTGGCGGGAGTGGGGCGACCGGCCGGGCTACGTGATCACGCAGAGCGTGCTCAACATCGGCAGCATGTTCGTGGGCGCGGGTGTGGTCAAGGGCCTGATCCAGGGGGGCCGCCGCGCCGGAGGCGGTCCCGACGTCGACGCGGACGCCCCCGACGCACCGAGCCGGCTGGACGCCGACCAGCTGCCCGGCGGACAGCGTCCGGAGGACATGCCCTCGACCCGGGAGCTGAGCGAGGCGCTGGACGGGCTGGACATCGACTCCGGCCGCCTGGACGGCCTGGACGAGGCGCTGGACGACGCCGCCGGACTCTCCGAGCGTCAGCCCGCCCCGGTGGGCGGCGGGGAACTCCCGGACGGCGACGGGCCGGACCGCCCGTCGGGGAGCGGGGACGGGCCGTCGGAGCCGCTGCCGCCTTCCCCGGAGTCCCCGGACTCCGGGGATTCCCCCAGCGACCGCGGCGACTCCCCGCCCGCGGACGAGACTCCTGCTCCCGACCGGACGCCCACGGACGAGACAGGCGACACCGGGGACCGGCTGCCCGACGACGATGGCCGGTCGCCGGACGACAGCGGGCCGCGTGACGACGTTCCCGCCGACCAGCCGGGGGACAGGCCCGGCGACCGGGATGGCGACCAGGACGTTGAGACGTCTCCGGACGCCGATGCCGACCGGCCCGCCGATGACCGTCCCGATCGCACCGAGGGTTCGGACGACGATGCGCCGGGCCGGGGTGATTCCGAGACCGAGTCTCAGGGGCAGGACGAGCGTCCCCGGCGTCCGCGTGCCGGTGGCAGTGACGGACTCGGTGTCGACCCCCGCGAGTACGAGCGGCCCGAGTACGCCGACATGGACAGCGACGCTCCGGACGCTCCGGACAGCGAAGCTCCGAGCAACCAAGCACCGGACAACGACGCCGCCGACAGCTCCGGCGCAACGAACGGCGATTCCGACTCCGGCCGTTTCGATGGCCCGGTAGGCGAGACGCAGCGCGGATACTACGATGCTCAGGCGCGTTTCGTCCGCGAGGGCTTCACGGACGAAACCGGGCGCTATTTCGACGGTGATGGCAACGTCTTCGCCGAGCCACCGCAGTCGCGCCAGGCGGCCCATGACTACCGGACGATTCGCGAGATGGAGGGCGACACCCAGCGCATCTCCGACCACACGGGTATCGACCAGGACCTCCTCGACCGAGTGAAGGACCACCTTTTCTATCGGGAGCATGATGTGGCCCGCGGTCCCAACGATTCGGTCACGGCGCTCTTCACGCCGATGACCCACGTCGGTGACCTCTGGCTCAAGGCGGAGCGCGGCGAACTGTCCCCCACGGAAGCGATGGACTTCCGTCGCCTCATCATGCATGAAGGGGTGGAGAGTGCGCTGATGGACGAGGGCGTGCCGTTCCGGCTGACGGACCCCGGATATTATGACGAGTACGAGTATCCGGCGGTGAGTCCGGAATACCGTGCGGCGCATGACCTGGCCCCGGGGGAGAACGGGGACCCCTTCGGGCTCTACGAGAGCATGGGTATTGAGCGACCGGACTTCGAGTTCGCTCCCGACCTGTCGAATCTCGACGAACTCGTCGACTATATTCTTGGGGAAATTCGGTAATGGGTGACGCGACGAAGGAACTTGCCGACCGTATCCTGGCGTTCGATCTCTCCAAAGGAGGGCGCAAGCGCAAGTCGCCGGTGGTGCTCGTGCGGGAGTACCTGCGTCGGCGGGCGTGGTGGGCGCGCGAGGTGGAGGGGGCAGGCTGGCCGTTCGGCGACCTCGCGGCCGCTATCGACCCGACGGTGCGGGCGGATCCCGAGCTCGTGCACAGGGTCAGGACGAGCTTTCCCTACCCGGTGTTTCCGATGGTGCGGGACACCTGGGAATGGGCGCTGCACTTCCGTGCCCTTCAGGAGGCTGGAGCCGAACTCCCAGATCTGCCCGACCCGTTCGAGCCGCTGCTGCTCATGTACGAGCGTGGCGACGGCTTCAGCATGTCTCAGCCTTCCTTCATCGACGTCGCCGGCACCGGCGTCCGCCGGGGCCGTCTCACCGACCACCTCGACCCGGAACCCCGCGCCCCCATGGACCCCGCCGAACTCGACGCGCTGGACATGCCGCGTCCGGAAGGGGCTTGAATATGGGCGATTCGGTCAAGACGCTGGCCGACCGTATCTCGGCGTTCGACTTCCCTGAAAGCGTGGCCAAGGAAAGGTCACAGGTCGCTTTGATGCGTGAGTATTTGCGGCGTGAAGCCTGGTGGGCGCAGGAGGTCGGTGGCGTCTGCTGGCCGTTCGGGGATCTTGCTGCAGAGTTTGATGAGACTGTGCGTGCGGACGAAGATTTGGTCCGTCAGGTAAGGTCGAGCTTCCCGTATTACGTATTTCCGATAGTGAAAGACACCTGTGTGTGGGCGCTGCATTTCCGCGCCCTGCAGGCGTCCGGTGCGGCGCTCCCCGGGCTCCCTGACCCATACGAGCCGCTGCTGCTGATGTACGAGCGCGGCAACGGCTTCAGCATGTGCCAGCCTTCCTTCATCGACGTCGCCGGGGTCGGCGTCCGCCGGGGGCGCCTCGCCGATCACCTTGACCCGGAACCCCGCGCCCCCATGGACCCCGCCGAGCTCGACGCCATGGACCGCAGCCCGGTGACCACGGCACCCGGACACCCCTGACCCGGTAAGCGAGAAGAGAGAACCATGCACCCCCCACCCCATCCGCATCATCCGGCCGGCGGCCACGGGCACGCCCCGTCGCCCGCTGCCGCGCCCGGGCTCTCCGTCGCCGATCCCGGTCTGCGGTTCCTGGCGCGGCTGGTCGATGTGGTCCTCGCGCTGTTCTGCACGTTCGTCGTGGGGATCGGCGCCGTGCTGGTCTCCGTGGTGGTGGCCGGAGGCGGGGAGCCGGACGAGGCGGGTCCGGTGTTCCCGATCCTGCTCGTCGGCGGGCTGGTGCTGGTCGCCTTCCTCTACGAGTGGCTGCAGGTCGCCAAGTGGGGGCGGACCATCGGCAAGCGGGTCGTGGGGCTGCGGATCGTCCGGGCGGACGACGGCCGGCCGGTCTCCGCCGGGCGGGCGGCGGTGCGGGCGTTCTGCTACTCGCCGGGCCTCTACCACGTGACCAACTGGCTGCCGGTCGTGCAGCAGCTGAACCTGCTGTGGCTGCTGTGGGACCGCCCACTGCGGCAGTGTCTGCACGACAAGCTGGCGCGGACCGTCGTCGTCGAGGACCGGCGGACGGCCCCGGGGCCGTCCGTGCCGGAGGGCTGGCGCGGGTGAGCCGCGTGGCGGTCGGGGCGCGGCCGGCGGCCGTCTCAGGGGCGGCCGCGCAGCTGGATGCGCAGCGCCTTGCGGGTCCGGGATTCGGACAGCGGGGAGAGGTCGCCGGTGTGCCACCAGAAGACCTCGCCGCTGCACGGTTCGTCGGCCTCGGCCTGCAGCGCGGCCACCGCGTCGGTGAACGCCGGGATCACGTCGAGCACCGCGCGGGACCGGATCGGGTACAGCAGCAGTGTGTCGAAGCTCGGCACCGCCACCAGCGCCCCGAACGGGTGCGGGTCGGGGAGCAGGCGGCCGAGTTCGGTGAGCAGGGCCGACACGTACGGGCTGCCGGGCTTGCGGTAGGCCAGTGCGCGATCCTGCGGCGACAATGGCCACGGCTCGGGTCTTATGCCGGCGAGTTCTCGCTCGTGGGTCTTGGGGACGACATAACCGAGGTCACCGAGTTGCAGCAGGTCGGCGCGTTTTCTGGTCAGCGGCGCGCCGTATTTCGGATGGTCGATGACGATCAGCGCGTCGAAATACCGGCCGGCCGGGACGCACACCAGTCCGTTTCGCTCGTCGGGCGGCATGGTGGGGACGAGTTTCACCCGCAGCAGTTCACGGACGTCGCCGAGGAGTTCGATCTCGGCGACCGCCAGTGCGGCGCGGTCGGCGATCTCCCGCAACCACGCGTCGACCACGCCCGGCCACCGATCGCGTGGGGCCGCCGCGCAGCGTTCCAGCACGTCCCACGTCGAAGCGGACAGTTCCGTCCAGCCGAAGGGCACCACCACCCGCGCGAGGCGGCGTTCGAACGCGGCGTCCGGAACCGTCACCGGCACCAGGTCCTCGATAAGCGCGTGCACGTCTCCGGCGATGTCCAGTGCGTCGGAAGTCAGGGGACAGCTCCGATCCGTCTCATTCAGTGCCGTGCCTGCGAATTGACAGGCCGCCGTCAGGGACACCCTCTATAGAATACGGGCGAACCCCGTCGAACATTTCCCGAACCTGCGCCATCCCATTCGAGGAGAAGGCTGGTGACGACCCGAATAGTGCATCGGCCGGCCAGGACGATGCACCCGCCCCCGCAGCACGGCCCCTACCAGGTCGAGGCGCCCCCCACACTCCCGGACGGCAACGCGCAGGGGAACCAGTGGCTCTCTCTGCTCCCCATGATCGGCATGGCGGCGTCGCTGACCATCATGATGGTGATGCGCAACCCCGCGTTCATGGTGCTGGGCGCCGTCGTCCTCGTCGTGGCGCTGCTCGGCGGGGCCGCCATGATGTTCTCCCGGCGCGGCCAGGCCGCCCGGCAGCGCCGTAGCCAGCGCGAGCTGTACCTGCAGTACCTGGAGGAGCTGCGCGAGGAACTCGGCGGCTGGGAGCGCGACGCCCGCGCGGCCGCCCGGCTGCTGGATCCGCCGCCCGAGGCGCTGTACGACATCGTGCGCGACCCCACCCGTCTGTGGGAGCGCCGCCGCCGCGATCCCGACTTCCTGCGGGTGCGGCTCGGGACGGGGCTGATGCCCGGGCGGCCGCTCCAGCTGGCCGAGAAGGGCACCGCCCTCACCCCCACCGACCCGTTCATGCTCTCCGAGGCCGACGCCGTGATCCGGCGCTTCGAGACCGTGCCGGAGATGCCGCTCACCGTGCCGCTGGACATGGTCGGCAACGTCAGCGTGGTCGGCGACCGCGCCGACGTCCTCCGCCTGGTGCGCGCGCTCATCGTCCAGCTGAGCGCGTTCCACGCCCCGGAGGACGCCGCGCTGGCCGTGATGTACCCGGGCGGTCGCGCCGCCGACTGGGAGTGGGTGAAGTGGCTGCCCCAGGTGCTCGATCCGCAGCGCCGCGACGGTGGGGTGAACGCCCGGCTCATCGCCCCCACCCCGGCGCAGCTGGGGGTGCTGCTCGCCGACGACCTGCGCTCCCGCACCGACTTCGCGGCCGAGGTGCGGCGCGGCATGGGCAAGCGTGAGGCGTACCGCATGATGCGCCGCCTGGTCGTCGTCCACGACACGCACGGCGAGGTCGCCAGCGAACTGGTCCGTCCCGACGAGGCCGTCGCCCCCGCGGATCTGGGCGTCACGGTGATCCACCTGGTCGCCGACCAGGTCGAGGAGCCCGGGGACGTCAGCCTCCGGCTGACCGTCGCCGGCGACCAGGTGCGCGTCCAGGACCTGCGCGCGGAGGCCGCGCCGACCCTGACCGGCACGGTGGACGACGTCTCCGCGGCCACGGCCGCGGGCCTGGCGTCGATGCTGACCGCACTGCGGCTGTCCCGGGAGTCGGTCGAGGAGACGGCGGCCGAGGGCGGCAGCGTCGACTTTCCCACCATGATGGGGGTGCCCGACCCCGGCGAGATGGACGTCGCGCGGCTGTGGTCGCCGCGCAGCGAGCGGGCCTTCCTGCGGGTGCCCATCGGCGCCGACGATCTCGGCCAGCCGGTCGTCCTCGACCTCAAGGAGGCCGCCCAGCTCGGCATGGGGCCGCACGGGCTGTGCGTGGGGGCCACCGGCTCCGGCAAGAGCGAGATGCTGCGCACCCTGGTGATCGCGCTCGCCGCCACCCATCCGCCGGACCGCGTCAGCATGGTGCTGGTCGACTACAAGGGCGGCGCGACGTTCGCGCCCTTCGAGCGGCTGCCGCACGTCGCCGGGGTCATCACCAACCTGGAGGACGACGCCGCGCTGATCGAGCGGGTGCACGCCAGCCTCTCCGGCGAGGTGCAGCGCCGCCAGCAGGTGCTGCGCGACGCCGGCAATGTGGCCAATATCGGCGACTACACCTTCCGGCGCACGCAGGACCCGAGCCTGCCGCCGCTGCCGCACCTGCTGGTGATCATCGACGAGTTCGGCGAGCTGCTCACCGCGCGCCCTGACTTCATCGAGCTGTTCCTGTCCATCGGCCGCATCGGGCGCAGCATCGGGGTGCACCTGCTGCTGTCCAGCCAGCGGATCGAGGGCGGCAAGCTGCGCGGACTGGACACCTACCTCTCCTACCGGCTGGGGCTGCGGACCTTCTCCGAGGAGGAGAGCCGCACGGTGCTGGACAGCCCGGACGCCTTCCACCTGCCGGCGCTTCCCGGTTTCGGCTACCTCAAGGTCGACACCACGGTCTACCAGCGGTTCAAGGCCGGATACGTGTCCGGCGCCTACCGGGGGCCGGTCTCGGCTGAGGAAGAGGAGCGGCAGCAGGAGCGCGCCCCCGTCCGCGGCTACCCGGCGTACAACACCGCCGGCTCGCCCGAGCAGCCGGCCGCGGCCGGGGACGAACCCGGCCTGCCCGAGCGCACGGCGGGCCCGACTCTGCTGGACGTGATGGTCGGGCAGCTGGCACGGCACGGCGAGCCCACCCGCAACATCTGGCTGCCGCCGCTGCCGTCGGCGACCACGCTGGACCTGGTCACCGGGCCGATTCAGCTCACCGGCGAGGCGATGCGGCTGCCCACCGACCTGCCCCGGCTCCAGGTGCCGGTCGGCGTGCTGGACGACGCGGCGAAGCAGTGGCAGGGGCTGTGGAGCCTCGACCTCACCGCATCCGGCGGCCACCTGGCGATCATCGGCGGCCCGCAGACCGGCAAGACCACCCTGCTGCGCACCATGGTGCTGTCCCTCGCCCTCACCCACACGCCCGAGCAGGTGGCCGTCTACGGGCTCGACCTCGTGGGCGGCGGTCTGCAGGCGCTGTCCGACCTTCCGCACGTGGGCGGTGTCGCAAGCCGCAGCGACAGCGAGCGGGTCCGCCGCACGGTCGAGGAGGTGCGGGACATGCTCGACCACCGCCAGCAGGTGTTCCGCGACCGCGGCATCGACTCGGTCCAGCAACTGCGCCGGATGCACGCGCGCGGGGAGATCCCGGAGCTGCCGAGCGCCGACGTCGTCCTGTGCATCGACGGCTTCGGCGCCATCCGCAAGGACTTCGAGCAGGTCGACGAGATGGTCTCCGACCTGCTGCAGCGCGGCAGCGGGTACGGCGTGCACGTCGTGGCCGCGATGCTGCGCTGGAACGACGTCCGCATGGCCATGCAGTCCAACTTCGGGCAGAAGGTGGAGCTGCGGCTCAACGACCCGTCGGACTCCTCGGTAGACCGCAAACTCGCCGAGACCATCAGCGCCGACGTGCCCGGCCGGGCGCTCACCGACCGCAAGCTCTTCGGCCAGGTGGCGCTGCCGCGCGTGGACGCGCTACCGGAGCTCGACAACCTCGCCGAGGTCGTCGAGAAGACCGCGCGGGCGGTCAGCAGCGTGTGGCGCGGCCCGGTCGCGCCGCCGGTCCGGGTGCTGCCGTACCGGCTGCCGGCCCGCACCCTGCCGGGTCCCGACCGGGAGGCCCGGCTGGTCCCGATCGGGGTGGACGAGCGGGCCCTCGACCCCGTCCTGCTCGACCTGTTCGACCGCGACCAGAACCTGCTCGTGCTCGGCGACGGCGAGTGCGGCAAGACGAACCTGCTGCGGCTGGTCGCCGAGGGGCTCATCAGCCGGTACACCCCCCAGCAGGTGGTCTTCGCCGTCATGGACCCGCGGCGGACGCTGCGCGGCGTGATCCCCGAGCCCTACCTCGGCGGTTACGCCAGCAGCGCCCGCGTCTGCGCGGGGCTGGCGAACGGGGTCGCCAAGGAGCTGACCGACCGGATGCCCGACGAGTCCGATCCCGGGCGGGCCGAGCCCGGCACGCTGAAGGGACCGCGCATCGTCGTCCTCGCCGACGACTACGACGTTCTCACCACGGCCGGGCAGAAGCCGCTCGCCCCGTTCGTCCCCTACGTGCCCAACGGTCCCGACATCGGGCTGCACTTCGTGGTGGCCCGCCGTGTCGCGGGAGCCGCCCGGGGGCTGTACGACCCGCTGGTGCAGGCCATGCGCGAGATCGGCACCGGCGCGGTGCTCATGTCCGGCGACCGCAGCGAGGGCCAGCTCTTCCCACGGGTGTACGCCGACGCGCAGCCGCCCGGCCGTGGGCGGTGGATCCGGCGCGGCGAGTCCCCGCGCCTCATGCAGACCGCACTGGTCGAGGAGACGGAGGAGAACGGGTGAGCTACGACGTGGTCGCGCTGGTCGGGCGGCCCCCGGACGTGCGCGGGCTGGTCGACGCCATGGTGCGCGCCGGTGCCGACCTGAAGGTCCGCGGCGGCGGCGACGGCGCGGTGATCCAGCTGTGCGACCCGGCCGGGCGGCCGCTGCTCAGCATCGAGGCGGCGCAGCGCGTCGAGGTCGCCGGCGAGGTCGAACGGCTGCTCGGCGCCGACACGGCCGCCCGGATGCCCGACCCCTGCTGGTGGGTGGAGGCCCGGGCGGCGCGCTCGGACCCGGAGTCGGTCGCGCTGGCCCACCGGTTCGCCGACGGCCTGGCCGACCGGCTCGGCGGCACGGTGTGGTCGGCCGCCCCACGGCTGCTCGGGCGCGTGGGCCACGGACAGGAGGCGTGATGTCGCTGACGCAGCACCCGGCGGTCGAGCTCGTCACCGCCAGGACCGCTCTGGTCGTGCAGGACCGGCCGCTGGTCCCGCTCACGTCCTGGATCGCCGACGCCGCGGCGGCGTCCGCGCGGAGCGAGCGCGGCCTGCAGGTGCTCACCCCGGCCGGATCGCGGGTCACGCTTCCGCTGCGCACCCTGCTGAACAACGCCAAGGCGCGCTGGGTGGTCGAGGAGCCCGACGGCAGCGGACACTACGACGGGTTCTCCGGCGCACCGCTGGTGTGGGACGCCGCCGCCGGGTACACGCTGCCCGCGCCCGGCGCCGCCACCGGCGGCCCCTCGCGCACCTTCCTCGACGCGCCGTCGGCGCCGGGCGGTCAGCTGCTCGTCGACCTCCGGCTCGTGCACCCCGCCACCGAGGACCTGGTCATCGGCGGCGCGATCGAGACGTTGGCCGCCACCTTCACCGGCGCCGCACCGGCCGGCTGGGGCGTGGGCGAACCGGCCCTGTCACCGTGGAACCCGGCCGAGATGACGGACCTGTGCCGCCGCCGGGCACCGCAGGCGACGCTGCTGACGATCGCCGGGCCGGGCGACGGCACCCGGAGCTTCATCGGCACTCAGCGGGTGGCGCGCGTGACCTCCGGGGTGAAGGAGACGATCACGGCGGCGGTCGGCTACCGCGACGATGAGGAGCCACCGATCGGCGAGCTCGCCGACCTCGCCCGGGAGTTCGCCGATCGGGGCGGCCTGCTCACCATGACGGTCCAGCGCCTGACCGGCCGCCCGGACCTCACCTACTCGCCGCACTGGTTCGGCACCCCGAACCCGGTGGGCATGGCGGTCGGCAGCCGCGGCGTGTCGGAGATCGGCCTCGGGGCGGCGCTGGCCGCCCCGGCCGAGGGCCGTGCCCTGGGGCCCGAGAGCGCGCCGTCGGTCTGGTATCCGCTGGGCGACGGGACCGACCCGGACGCCTGGTCCCGTCTGGGCGCGCTGATGGCCCACCTGCGGCCGGAAGGCCCGAGAGCGGCGTGAGACGGGCCGAAAACGCGCCACCGTACGGGGGCGGCGCCGCGATGACGCCACGTGCGGATGGGGGAGTGTCTCATGGCTGACCGCGATGGTGCCGGCGACCGGGAGCGGCGACCGGCGGACGTCCCGGCCGCCGGCACCGGCGGCAACTCGGCCGGCGATGCTTCCGGCACCCTGATCCAGATCGGCAGCATGCGCGGCGACCTGCGGCTGGCGACGGGCGACCGGTCGGCCGCCGCCGAGGACGCTCCGCCCTACTGGGTGCCCGGCCCACCAAGGTTCGTGGACCGTGACGACGTGCTGGACGAGGCGCGTGCGATCGTCATGGACGGCCCGGATGTCGTCACCCTGCTGACCCTGTTCGGGCCCTCGGGCATCGGCACCAGCGCGCTCGCGTTGCGGCTCATGAAGGTGCTGCGCGATGAGGAGGCGGCGCGGTTCCGCGGCGGCTTCTACCGGGTGGCGCCGGGGCGTGACGGGATCGCTGAGTCGCTCAGCGTGTTCTGCCGACGGCTCGGGCACGCGGACGAGGACATCCCCGCGACGGTCGAACGCCGGTCGAGCCTGGTCCGCGAGACGCTGCTGGGCCGGGGAGCGTGCGCCGTCCTCGTCGACGCACCGGACAGCCTCGCGCAGATCCGGCACTTCGTGCCCACCGCGGCCGGCAGCCTGGTGGTGGTCGCCGGGACGCGCCCCTTCGACCCGGCGCTGGACGGCGACGGAGAGGACGGCGGCGGTTCCGCCGCGGATGTCCTCACCCACATCGAGCCGTACGAGATCCCGGTCGGCCCGCTCGGTGGCGACGACTCCGTCCGGCTGCTCAGCGCCCGGGCGCGGGTACCGTTCGCTACCCCGGCAGACCGGCGGATGGCCGAGGACCTCGCCGCGGCGGCGTCGGGCAGTCCGCGTACCCTGGTCCACCTGGCCACGCGCATCCGGCGTGCCGAGCGCGACTCGCCACCCGGGATCGCCGCGGTCCACGAGGCCGTTCTGGGGACGCGCACGGGACCGGCCGGCACGACGCGGATCGCCGCCGACCCCCTCGACGCCGTCCCGGCGCGGGAGCGTGACCTGGCGCGCATGCTCGCCTGGCATCCCGACGCCGAGTTCGACGGCCACCTCGCGGCGGCGCTCGCCGGCGGCGACCGCGGCGCGGCCGACCGCGGCCTCGCGGCACTGGTCGACGCCGAGGTGCTGGACGTCCTCGACGCGGGTTCGACGGACACCGGGCCGGACCGGCGGTACCGCTTCCGCGACGAGCACGTGATGCTGGCGCTCCGCGCCGGCACGGTCGGCGGGGACGACCTGGTCACCCGCATCCTCGACCACTACCTGGACCTGGCGCTCGCCGCGCACGACGTGCTGCTGCCGGGCCGCTGGCTGCACGAGCGGGTGGCGCGGCCCGCGGCGCCGCCGCTCCCGCGGATGCCGTTCGACAGCCGTGCGGCCGCCCACGCCCGGCTCGGCCCGCAGCGTGCCACGCTGAAGTCGGTCGTCGGGTTCGCCGTCCGGCAGGGCCGGTTCCGTGCGGCGTGCCGGCTCTGCGAGGCGCTGTGGGCCTTCTGGTTCGTGCGCGGTCACTTCGACGACGTGGTCGACACCCACACCGAGCTGATCCGCGCGGCGCGGTCCAGCGAACTGATCTCCCCGGCCGAGTTCTCCCGCATCCACGTGCAGCGCTCGATCGCGCTACGCCGTGACGGGGAGCGTGCCGCGGCGCTGGCCGACGCGATGACGGCCGTCGAGCTCGCCCGGGCGGCCGGTCCGGGGCAGCCCCTGGCGCTGCTCACCGCCCTGGAGGCGGTCGGGGACGTCCATCTGGAGAGCGGAGAGTTCCCCCGGGCCGGTGCGTTCTTCGCGGACGCGCTGGACGTCGCGCGCGGACTGACCCCGCCGGACGAGCGGGCCGAGCTGAACGAGATGCGCAAGCTCGGTCAGGCGCGTCTGGGGGAGGGGCGGTTCGAGGAGGCGCGGCAGTGGCTGGGCCTGGCCTGGGAGCAGGTGCGGTCCCGGCCGGTGCCGGACCTGCAGAACGAGGCGCGGGTCCGCACGGCGCTTGGCGAACTCGCCGAGCGGACGGGACGGCTCGATGAAGCGGTGCGGCACTGGGACGCCGCCATCGATGGCCTGACCCGTCTGGGCAACCACCGCCGGGCGGCCGACGTGCACGTGCTGCGGGCCGACGCCCTTGGCCGGCGGGCGCCGGATCAAGCGCGCGCCGACCTGGAGAGGGCGTTCGAGCTGTACACGGCGGCGGAGGCGCGGCGCGATGCCCGCAGGGTCGGGGAGCGGTTGGCCGGCCTGAACGGCCGCTGAGCACAGGCGTGCTCGCGGCGGTCGCCGCCGGGGAGCGGACAAGGCGCGGCTGCCGGCGGCGGCACCCTCATTCCGGGACCACCCGCAGCACCACGTGCCGCTCGCCCACGTGCACCTTCACCGTGCCCGCGGCGACCTTGCCCCGCAGCGCGGTGTACACCCGCCAGAACGCCGACGCGAAGACCTCCGGGGCGATTCCGGACGGATCGGTCTCGGGACGCAGCCGGAACCGGCGACCGCCGCGTGCGCCCACCAGGCAGTCGGGTCCGGAACGGACGGCGGCGAACCGCGCACCCGGATGCGCGGCGAGCGTGTCCGCGACCCGCCGCCACGGCTCGCCGGTGTCCCGCGCCTCGACGACGATGTCCGCGGATTCCAGCCAGTGCGTGTCGGGCTCATCGGCACCGGCCACGATGTGCGGCCGGTCGAGGACCACCCGGCCGTCCCGCACCAGCTCCGCCGGGCGCCGCTCGACGCGGACCTCGGCCGCGTCGCCGTCCGCGGTCACCGTCATCGGGACCGACACCCCGACGTCCGGCCACTGCCGCTGGAACGGCCGGGGCGGCTCGGGCGGTGTGACACGGACGGCGTGGCCGGGCTCGGGCAGGTCCATGAGCCGATAGCAGGCCGTGCGCAGCACCCGCGCCGACTTCTCGGGCAGCGAGGTGAGCAGCCGGGTGACACCGGCGAATCGGTCCGGGCGGTGCCGATCGGCGTCCGCCACCAGTTGGTCGCGCAGGGGACGGTCCCCGGCCAGCAGCCGCGCGGTCCGGCCGAACTCGGCGATGGGCGAGGCCGGATCCAGCTCGTCGTGCGGGAATGTCCCGAGCATGGTGTGCGTGCCGAGGGCCGCCCCGTAGAAGGTCACGGACCCGTGGTCGCCGATGACGTGGTCGGCGGCGACCAGCGCGGCCTGCCAGCCGACTCGCGGCGGCAGGACCCGCAGCCCCGCGCGTTCACTGGACGCCAGCCAGTTCCGCAGCTGCCAGGGACCGTGCCCGTGCCAGGCGTTCGGATGGGCGGCGAACACCACGCGGTACTCGTCGGCGGGCAATTCGCCCACCAGCGCGCTCAGCAGCTCCGGACGCCGGCCCAGCAGCGAGGACGGGCCCCACGTCGAGCTGACCAGGACCATCCGGCGCTCGCCGACGTCGAGCGCCCGCCGGTACTCCGCCCGCCATCTGCGACCGGCGAGGATGCGGTCGTAGGTGGGGTCACCGGCGACGAGCGCGGACGGGACCGCCTCCGGGCACGAGGCACCCAGCCGGTCGAGCTGCTCCGGATGAGAGAGGACGAGGACGGAGGGCACCAGCCGGCCGTCCCGAACTAGGGTCTCGGTGGAGAGCCCGAACACCGCACTGCGGTTTCCGGTTTCCGGTTTCCGGTTTCCGGTTTCCGGTTTCCGGTTTCCGGTTTCCGGTTTCCGGTTTCCGGTTTCCGGTTTCCGGTTTCCGGTTTCCGGTTTCCGGTTTCCGGTTTCCGGTTTCATCAGCTTATTATATCCCGCGCCGTGTGAAACGACGATGAGCGGCGCCCGCAGGAGGTGCATGTCGTCGCCCAGACTCGCGGAAACCGCCAGGTCAAAGCGCTCTTCGACGGCCTGTTCCCATGGCGCCACGGCGAACCCCAGGTCGGTGAGGAATTCCGTGACGCCCTCGCGGAAATTGGACGTCCGTGCGCGGGTGGCGACCACCTGAATTCGCGGGTCGGAGTCGAATATCGGAAGCAGGTCGAGCAGCCGGGTCACCGAGGTCACCGTGTGCGCGATGACGAGGACACGGCGGCAGTCCGGCCGTGTCGACCAGGTCGCCGCCGCCGAACCGATGGGAACGCGAAGCCGCTCGTCGACCGACATCTGCCTTCCTGACCCCTTGCCGTGTTCGTCGCGGTCGCCCGCGCCGCGTGACGGACCAGCGTATCGAAGCGGCCTGCCGACGGCGTGCGGCGGGTGGAGTCCGGCGGCCCGTCGCGAACCGGCCGGACGACGGCATCGCGGGCCGTCCGGCCGGTTCGCGTCCGGGGCCGGTGGCCGTGCGATTGCGCGGCCGGTGGCCGGTCGGACCGCCACGGGTCCGCCTGGCGCGCGTCGGCCCGGCCTGGGGGCAGGCCTGGCCGGGCCGCCGGGGCCGCGAACCTCGGAGAACACCTGAATCCAGGGGAGACGCGCGGGAATACCTCGAAAACCGGGAAATCTGGCAAAAACCGAAGAACTACCGAACGGGAACGTGGCGCGATCAGTCCCGGGTTCTTCGACATTTGTTCCCGGGGGACCCCCGAATATTGCGATACCGTTCAATCGCATGTCGTTCGCTGTTGCGGAAATCCGGGCGGGTGTGATCATCCGATGACCAGTGCCGTCATTCACGGCGAAACTCGGGTGCCGGTGTCCCGAGCATAGTGGTGTTCTTGAGTGCGTGCGCCCACCCCGTGCGCGGCCCGCCGGCGCCGGCCGGTGCGTCATGCCGGAGGGGCGGCGGGCGCCTCCCGCCGTCGTGCCGGGCCGCTCCGCCGACGGCCTGCGGTTGCGTCCGCCGTGCGGGGGCGGCGGTGCCGCACCGCTCGCAGGGACCGCGATGCAACGTCCGGTTCGTGGTTATTGTGGTGCCCTTGCTCACATTTCGCGACTATTGCGTTCTGATTTGTCACTGATACTGTCTCTTCCCACGACGGCGGGGCGTGTCGTGCCGCGCACGCGGTGTGAGCATGTCGGTGGTGTGTCGTGCACGTGACGGGTGCACGTCGGGAGGGTGTCGCGACGTCTCGCCCCTATCGATTCCGGTCGGCACCGGCCACGTTCTCGTCCCTTTCCGCCTGCTGTGAATGGTTTTCTGTGCTTTCTGGGCGACCTGGGTATCCGAGGAATTCTGCGGTGATTCCTGATGGTGCGCGAATTGGCGCCGTGCGTGCTGTTGTTGGAGGATCCTGGTCGCACCTCACCTGTTTTCACATCCCGCGCAGCGCCGGAAGTCCGCTGTCCGGGATTCCGTCCGCACGAGGAAGACAGCGATGAAGTTCACCGAACTCTCCGACTACCCCTTCCGCCCCGGCCTGCTCACCGAATGGCGAGCGGTACCGGCCACCGACCCGGGCGCGTTATCAGACGACCCCCGCCCACCCTCCTACCTGCAGGAGGCACACCTGCGGCACGCCGTCCGCGACCGCGAGGTGCACATTCGCGCGCCGACCTGGCTGGCGACCGTCTTCGAACTGCCCGGGACCGTCGACCCGGTGGCCCTGCGCGCCGCCCTCCGGCACTGGATCGGCCGGCACGAGACGCTGCGCAGCACGTTCCGGCACACCCGCGGCGAGCTGCGCCGCCGCACGCTGGCGCCGGAGGACGTCTCCGTCCGCCCGGCCGTGGTCGGCCACATCGCCGACGGCGCGGAGATCGCCCGCCACCTCGACGACCTGTTCGACCGCGCGACCGACCCGCTGGACTGGCCGTCCTACGCCTTCGCGACGATCGCGCACGCGGACTCCACGACCGTCTGTCTCGCGTTCGACCACCTGAACGTCGACGGCTACTCCGTCCTGCTCGTCGCGCATGAGATCCAGACCCTCTACGCGGCCGAGATCTCCGGTACGCCGGTGGCGCTGGGCGAGGTGGGCAGCTACGTCGACTTCGGCAGCGCGGAGCGGATCCAGGCGGCCGCCCTCGGCGGCGACCACCCGACCGTCCGCCGCTGGCGGGACTTCCTGGGCGCCGGCGACGGACTCCCGCGATTCCCCGTGGAGGTGCGTTCGGGACCCGGCGAACCCGCCTGGCAGAGCGGCCGGTGCGAGTGGCTGCTCAGCTCGGAGGAGGCCGCGGCGGCCGAGACCGCCTGCCGGGCGGGACGGGGCTCCCTCTTCACCGCCGTGCTGGCGGCCGCGGCCCTCGCCGGCAACGAGCTGAGCGGCGCGCCCGTCTTCCGGACGCTGATCCCCTTCCACACCCGGTCGAAGACGTGGTGGGCGGCGTCCCTCGGCTGGTACATCGGGCTCGCGCCGCTGGAACTCAGCGTCCCGGAGCACGGCGGGTTCGGCGACCTCGTGCGCGGCGCCGGCCGGGCGGCCCGGGAGATCCGGCCCATGGCGAAGGTGCCCTTCGCCCGGGTCTGCGAACTCCTCGGCACGCCACTGCGGCCCCGGTTCGTGCTCTCCTACATGGACCTGCGCGCCACGCCCGGCTCCGAACGGTGGCCGGAGTGGAACGCCCGCGCCTGCTACGCGCGGGTGGCCTCCCGCGACGAGGTCTACCTGTGGATCAACCGCACGCACGAGGGGGTGTACGCCACCTGCAGGTACCCCAGCTCCGGCCACGCCGCCGAGCACGTTCCCCGATACGTCGACCTCATCCGGCGGATCCTCGGTACGGTCGCCGTCACCGGCGACCTCACGACCGGGACCCCGGTGCCCGTCGCCGTGTAGCCGCGACGGTCGCGCCGCTATGGCCGACGGGTTCCCCGCACGTCCGTCGACCGCGCCGCGCCGCCGCCCGCCATCGGGCCGCAGGCCCGCGAAGAAACCACGCAGTGAAACGAACAGGACACCAGCCATGCTGATGAACAGCATCAACGACTACCAGCCGCGGCCCGGCCGCGTCGTCGAGTGGGGCGTGAGCCAGGCGGCGCTGGACGCCGCCGCGGAGGCCCCCGAGCACCCGGCCCCGCTCTCTTTCACGCAGGAGAACCACATCCGCCGGTGCCTCGCCAACCAGGAGGCGGGGATCGTGCACTCACCGTGGGTCTCGGTGGTGTTCGAACTGCCCGGAGCCGTGGACACCGAGGCGATGGCGGCGGCGCTGCACTCCTGGGTCACCCGGCACGAGACGCTGCTCACCTGGTTCCACCGAGCCGAGGACGGTGAGCTGCGCCGCCACCGCGTTCCGGCCGACGCGGTGGAACTGGTGACCTCCGTGGTCGGCGACCTGACCACGGGCGCCGAGATCCGGGATCACCTCTACCAGCGCTTCGCGACGTCGACGAGCCCGCTGGGCTGGCCCGCTTTCGTCATGGGCGCCATCATCCGCGACGATTCCACCACCTTCTACTACGGGGTGGACCACGTCCACACCGACGGCTACTCGCTGCTGCGGGTCTACGAAGAGATCCGGCGGCTGTACGAGGCCGAGGTGACCGGTGTTCCCGCGGAGCTGCCCGAGCCGGGCAGCCACCTGGAGTACAGCGCGGTGGAGCGCGCCAGGGCCGCCGAGCTGACCGTGGAGTCGCCCGCGATCGAGCGATGGCTCGACTTCTGGCGCGCCGGCGACGGGACCTCACCGGTCTTCCCGCTCGACCTCGGTGTGACCCCGGAGCGCGAGTACCCCAAGCTGGAGCTGGAGATCCAGCTGTGCGACGAGGTCGAGGCGGACGCCTTCGCCGACGTGTGCAAGGCGAGCGGTGGCCGCTTCGCCTCGGGCGTGTTCGCCGCGCTCGGTATCGCGGCCTACGAGCTCGGCGGCCACGACCTGTACCGGACGCTCACCGTGCTGCAGACCCGGGACCTGCGCCGCTGGCGGGCGACCCAGGGCTGGTTCATCAATCTGGCGCCGCTGTACTTCCCGGTGAGCGGGCACGACGGCTTCCGGGACCTGGTCGGCACCGCGCAGGACGCGTTCTCCGCGACCCGGGAGCTGGCCGACGCGCCGGCGGTCCGGGTGCTCGAACTCCTGGGCCTGGGCGTGCGAGGGCTGCTGGGCAACCCTCGGGCGGTGCCGCCGATGGTGTCCTTCATCGACACCCGCCGGATCGGCGGCGCCCGGGAGCGGGAGAAGGCCCGGTTCGAGATGCTGGCCGGTCCGGGATCCGGGTTCGACGCGCCCATCTGGGTCAACCGGATGTGGGAGCAGACCTACCTGAAGACGACCTACCCCGACACCCCGGTCGCGCGCGTCAACGTCCGGCGGTACCTGGAACGCGTCCGGGAGATCGTCGCGACCGTCGTGCGCACCGGCGACTACCCGATCGGGCGGGACGCCGTGGCGCCCCCCGCCCTCGACGCGTCGCGCGGCTGAGCCCCGGTCCGATGCGCGTCACCACGATCGGGCGGTACGCCCCCGAACCGGGCACCGTGGTGGAGTGGCGGGCGGCGCCGGCGGCCCTGGCCGCCATGGCGGAGCAACCCCGCCACCCCGCGCCGCCCTCCTTCAACCAGCGCCTGCACATGGACGCCGTCGCCGGCCAGGACGTCGGGACGTGGCTGGCCTTCGCCTTCGACCTGCCCGGCCGGGCGGATCTGGACGTCCTGGAGGCCGCCTTCACCCACTGGATCCGGCGGCACGAGACGCTGCGCAGCGCGTTCGGTGCGCCCCGGGGCGGCGGGGCGGACGGCGTCGAGCGCCGTGTGCTCCCGGCGGCGCGGCTGCGGCTGGTCCGTTCCGAGGCCGGTCACTTCGGCACCTCGGCGCGGCTGGCCGCGCACCTGCGCCGCGGCTTCGACCGGCGCTGCCGCCCGCTCTCCTGGCCGTCCTACCTGCCGGGGGCGATCGTCCGCCCGCACCGGACGACGGTGTTCTGCGGCTTCGACCACTGCGACGTCGACGGGTACTCCCTCGCGCTCGCGGTGCACGAGCTGTACGAGATCCACCAGGCGATCAGCCACGGGCGGCCGGTCGAGCTGCCCGAGACGGGCAGCTTCGTCGACTACTGCGCGCGTGAGTGGGCACCGCGCCCGCCGCCCGGCCGCGACCAGGTCCGGCCGTGGCGGGAGCTGCTGCGCTCCGGCGACGGAGCGCTGCCGTCCTTCCCACTCGACCTGGGGGTGCGGGCCGGGCGGCCGGAACGGCAATTGACGGAGTGCCGCAGGCTCATGGACGGCCCGGCCGCCGCCATGTTCGAGGAGGTGTGCCGGGCCGGTGGCGGCAGCGTGTTCACCGGACTGCTGGCGTCCGCCGGGCTGGCCGCGCGGCGGCTCGGTGGTGTCACCGACGGCTTCCGGCTGGTCACGCCGCTGCACACCCGCACCGACCCACGCTGGCGCACCGCCGTCGGCTGGTTCATCCAAGCCGCGCCGATCGCCTTCGATGTGGACGCGGCGGGCGGATTCCCCCAGGTGCTCACCGCCGCGCACCGGGCGTTCCGGGAGGCCCTGGCCACCGCCGAGGTGCCGCTGCCCGCCGCCCTCGCCGCGGTGGGCGGTATCAGGCGGACCCGCAACGACGTCTTCATGCTCTCCTACATCGACTACCGGCGGTTCCCCGGCGCGGAGCGGTACCCCGGCATCGACCCGTGGCACATCAGCAACGAGACGATCGCCGACGACGCCCAGTTCTGGGTGTCCCGAACGGCGGACGGGCTGTTCCTGCGCGTGCGCGGCCCGGACACGCCGATCGCCCGGGCCAACCTGTCGGCCTACCTGGCCGCGTGGACCGACGTGCTCACCTCGGTCAAACCGGGGTAGCGCCGCGCTGTGGGCACCCCGCGGTTCGGAGCCGCCAAGAGCACGGCCCGGCGTCACCCCAGGACCGAGGTGAGCGCGGGGAACCAGCGTTCGGCGATCAGCCGGTCGCCGGCGGCGTTGGGGTGCACTCCGTCGTAGGTGTGCGCGCCGGTGTCGAACCCGGTCCACTGGTCCACCACGATGACCGGGGACTCCGGGGTGTTCTCGGCGGCGGCCCAGTCGGGGATCGCGGCGTTCAGCCGCTGGACGCCATCGCCGCAGCCGGCGCAGCTCCGCGCCGGATCCATCGGGATGATCTGGGCGACGAGGATCCGCATCTCGGAGTTGTGGGCGCGCATCTGCGCTACGAGCGTGCCGTAGGCGTCCAGGATCGTGGCGGTGGGGATGCCGCTCCACACGTCGTTGGTGCCGAAGTGCATGAGGACGACGTCGGGGTCGGTGGCCTGGAGCCAGCCGACCAGCAGGCCCTGATTCGCGACGTTGGTCACGAGGTAGCCGCCGTGTCCTTCGTTGTCGCCGTCGTGGTCGATCCCGCACCCCTGGGGCGGCAGGGTGCCGACGAAGTCGAGGCCGGTGTGGCCGCTCTCCCGGAGCGCGTCCCACAGCAGGGCGCGCCAGCAGCCGGGCGAGCCGGTGATGGAGTCGCCCAGCGGCATGATGCGGGTGGCGTCCTGTTGCCCGGCCGCCGCGGCGGCCGGGGCGGCGCCGAGCACGGCCAGCGCCAGGGCGATCGCGGTCCCCAGGCCGGTCAGCGGGTGCAGGATTCGGCGAAGCGTGCGTGAACGGGGCATCGTGCTCCTTCCGGTCTCCCCTCCGCGGGGAGAGGGGGCTGGGAGCGCTCCCGGACCTGCCGATCGTAACCGCGCCGTGCCGGTGTGTAAAGCGCGGCCGGTGGCGGCCCGCCGGATCGGGCCTTCGTGGCTGCACCGGCCGCGCGCGGCCGTGTCGGTCCAGGTCGCCTGTGTCCGGCCCCTATTCTGTAACGGTGCGTATCGGGTTGTTCACGGACTACTTCCTGCCCGCAGTGGGGGGAGTCCAGACGCTCGTGGCGGCCCAGCACCGGCTGCTGACCGAGCGGGGCCACGACGTGACGATCGTGTGCGCCAGCTACGGGCAACGGCGCGACATGCGCGCCGCGCACGTCATCCACCTGCCCAGCGCCGCGCGGCTGGCGTTCGACCAGCACCGCCCCTACCTGCCGCTGCCGCACCACCAGCGTCGGCTGGTCGCCGAGATCGCCCGGCGCGGGGGTTTCGACATCGTGCACGGTCACACCGAGTTCGGGTTATCGATGGCCGCCCGCGCGGTCGCACGGGCCTGCGACGCTCCCTATGTCGTCACCATGCACACCCTCATGCACCGCCAGCTGGAGGACACCTTCGCCGATCCGCTGCTGTGGTCGCGCCGCCTGGTCCGCCTGCAGCGGCTCATGCTCCGCCCCGGACCCGACACCTACCGGCCGGCCGAGGACGCCACCCCGGCGCAGCACAACGTGTGGCGTTTCATGGTCCGGCACGCCAACACCGCCGACGCGGTCCTGGTCCCCTCGCGGCACTTCGCCGAGAAACTGGCCGACCGGGGGGTGCGCCCGCCGCTGCACGTGGTGCCCAACGTGACCGTCACCGCCCGCGACCGGCCGGAGCGGACCGCCGCGCGGGAGCCGACCATCGTGTGGGCCGGCCGGCTCAGCGCGGAGAAACGGGTCCTGCCGTTCCTGGAGGCGCTGCGCACCCTGCCCCCCACCGGCTGGCGGGCCGAGGTGTACGGCGGCGGCGCGCAGGAGCGGGAGTGCCGCGCCTTCCTCGCCGCACACCCGATGCCGGTCCGGCTGTTCGGCGCGCGCCCGCACGCCGAGGTGCTCGCCGCACTCGACCGCGCCGACATCGCGGCGATCACCTCATGCGGCTTCGACAACCACCCCATGGCCGTCGTTGAGGCGGTCGCGGCGGGGCTGCCGATCCTGGCGTGCGACCCCGACCTCAGCGAGGGCGTGACCCCGGAGAACGCCGTGCTGACCGAACCCGACCCGGCGGCCATCGGCGCCGGTCTCGGCCGCCTGGTCCGCGACGCCGGCCTGCGCGCCGCCCTGGCCGCGGGGTCCCGGCGGCTGGCGGCCGACTACACCGGCGAGCGGTTCGCCGAACGGCTGGAACGGGTCTACCGGGAGGCACTGGCCGGGCGGCGGACGGCGCGCTCCCGCTCCGCGTGAGCGCCCGCCGAACGGGCGGCGATCAGGGGATCGGGCGGGAGACCGCCTCGTCGTGGGAAGAGAAGAGCCGGCTGAGCGACAGCCCCTGGTCGGGCGCGTAGGCCCGCAGCACCATCGCGAGCGCGGGCTGCGCCGGAACGAGGACGGCCGCGTGGATGGCCCACGCTCCCGCCGCCGCGCGCCGTTCGCCGTGCAGCCGGTAGGTGCGCGGCCAGACCCGCAGGTACCGGCTCACGTCGCGGGGGGAGCCCGCCGCCCGGCGCGCGGAGATGGACGTGCGCAGCGACTTCGCGTAGTGCACCCGCCGTCCCAGCCGGTGCAGGTGGATGGCGAGGTCCAGGTCCTCGTAGATGTCCGGGCCCGGGCAGGCGTGCTCGCGCAGCTCCTGCCAGCATTCGCGGGTCAGCGCCATGTTGGAGCCCCACAGCATCGGGTAACCCGCCAGCACCCGGTTCGCCTGGTGGCAGAACAGCCGGTGCGTGGCCTGGGTGGCGCGCGGCAGCGGCGCGTCGTAGAACCAGGACGGGCCGGTCACCGCCGAGACGGTCGGGTCGGCCGCCGCCTCCCGCAGCCGCAGCGACCAGTCGGGCTCCACCACGGTGTCGGCGTCGATGCGCCCCAGCACATCGCCCACGGCCTCGTCGAACCCCCGGTTGCGTGCCGGGATCAGCCCCTGCCGGGTCTCCCGCACCACCCGCACACCACGGTCCGCGTACCGGCCGGCGATCTCCGCGGTCCGGTCGGTGGAGTTGTTGTCGATGACCAGGACCTCGTCGACCGGTGAGATCTGGCCGACCAGTGCCTCCAGGCAGCGCCCGATCACCGCCTCCTCGTTGAAGGCCGGGACGATCACCGAAATCCGCACAGTTGTCCTTACTCTCTAGGGCCGGCGCGGCGGCTCTCCACCGCCGTGGCACCCTCGCGGCGTCCCGGTGGTGCGGACTCCGGCTCGGCCGGTGGAGATCGGCGCCGGCGGAACGCGGGAGCATACCCGGAGAATTCGCCACGGCCATCACGGCGCACCGCCCGGCATGGCCGGTATTGCTGGGTCGTGGTCGCCCAGCAGTTGTCTACCCGTGTCGGTCGGCTCTCTACCGACAACAAGAGATATCTACTGGGTCAGCGTCACCATGTCCTTGAATCGAGATGAAAACCTTGCTCTCCCGGCGCAGCCGCCGGGTGAACCGGACCGCTCCATGCCGTGAACGCCGACACCGGCCCGCGCGGCACGCCGCTGATCCGACCCTAGCCGGGATCCGGCGGTCGGCGCGTGCCGCGGCCGGGGCCGCCGCCCGGCAGCCAGGCGGGGAGCGCCAGCGGCGGCTTCGGCGGGCGGGCCGCCACCCGGGTCCACTCGCGGGCGAGCAGCGCCCGCACCCGCTGCCGGTCGGTGCGCGGTGCCGCGTCGCCGGGGAGGAGCGGTTCCGCCAGGGCCAGGACGCGCCGCAGTAGTTCGGTGGAGTCGGGGCGCCCGGCCGGGTCCTTCGCCATGGCGGCCAGCACCAGCTCCTCCAAGCCGGGCGGCAGCCCCGCCAGGTCGGGCTCCTCCAGCAGCACCCGGCGCGCCAGCACCTTGGGGTGCCCGTGACCGAACGGGTCGTGCCGGGCCGCCGCGAACGCCACCAGCGCGCCCCACAGGAAGACGTCGGACCGGTCCGTCACCGGCCGGCCGCGGTACTGCTCCGGGCTGATCCAGCCCGGCGTGCCCACGAGGTCGGGCCGCCCCGCGCCCGTGGAGTCCCGCGTCCGGCCCGGCCGGGGTGGCAGCGCCGAGGGCACGGGCAGCCGCAGGTCGCGCACCCGGCGCCGCATCCGGCGCAGCCGCAGCCACAGCGTCGGGTCCTCGGCGGCGTGCGCGATGCCGAAGTCCAGCACCTTGGGGCCGGTGGGTGCCAGGACCACGTTGCTCGGCTTGAGGTCGCGGTGCACGATCCCCACGGAGTGCATGGCGCGTAGCGCCTCGGCGACACCGGCGGCGAGCCCGAGCAGCATGCCGCCGCGCAGCGGGGCGTGCCGCTCCACGTGGTGCCGCAGGGTCGGGCCCGGAACGAACTCGGTGGCCAGCCAGGGCAGCGGCGCCTCGACGTCGGCGCGCAGGAACCGCGGGACGCACGAACTGTCCACCCGCACCATGAGACGCGCCTCGCGGGCGAAGCGGCGCCGGAACGCCGGATCGACCGCGTGCGCCGCGTGCACCACCTTCACGGCCAGGTAGCCGGAGAGTTCGGGCGTGGTGCCCGCGTACACCGTGCCCATGCCGCCGGAACCGACCCGGCCCACGATCCGGTACGGCCCCACCTCGCGCGGATCCTCGGGCCGCAGCCGGGCCAGCCGCCGGCGGCCACGGGCGATCACGCCGGGCCTCCCCACGGCCCGGTGGTCGGTGGCACTTCCGGTACTGGCACTGGACGTCCTGGATGTCGGGTCAGCGGACGCAGAGAGCATAGATCCTGCGGGCGCGGGCCGTCGCCCGTCTCCGCCGCCCCCCGGATCACCCGTCGGCCACCGGCCTGGGGCAGGCTGGGGCGATGACACCGGACAACGGATGGGGACCGCGCGCGTTCCAGATGGTCCTGCTGCGCCGCATGGCCGACCAGCGGCCCGAACTGGTGGAGGGGGCACTGCGCGCCCTCAACGCCACGCGGACCGAATCACGCGAGGTCAACCGCCGGTGGCAGGCGATGCTGCGCTCCCGGACGGCTCCCCAGGGCGTGCGCCGCTACCGGTACGTGCTGGGGGCGGCCGAGTCCGTCGCCGACCGGCCGTTCGGCGACCTGCGGCTGCGCCGCCACCACTGGCGGCTGCCGCTCTGGCCGGACCTGCGCTGGGAGGTCGTCACCGGGCCGGGCGGGGCGGTGTGGCAGGAGTGGCTGGTGCGCGCCCCGGGCACGCCCGCCCCGGTGCCCCGGCACGTCGGGGAGTTGCGGCCGTGGGCGCTCGTCGTGGACGACGTCGCGCGGGCGTTCGCCCCGGTGACCCCCATGGAGGGCACCGCGCCTTCGCGGTGGCGGCTCGCGCTCACCGCGTCCGGACCGGACGGCGCGGTGGGACGGTACATCGCCGACTTCACGTGGGGGCTGCTGCAGACCGTCACACCGGGCGGCGGGCCGGCGGGCGCCGGGCCGGCACCGCGTTGAGCCACCGGGAACAAGGGCGGCCACCCGGCGCGTTGCACCGCCGGGCCACCGGAAAACCGGTTGCGGTCCCGCTTATCCTGTCCCCTGTATGAGAACGCCGCCTGTGCCGCCCTCCCCCCTCGCCGAACTGCGCGAACGCCTCACCGAGCTGATGCCGTCCGACCGGCACCGGCTGCGTCGGCGTATCGACGGGCTCCAGAAGATCCGCGACTCCCGCAAACGCGACGCGGTGGTGGCCGCCATCTCCGCCGACGTCGACGCCGCGGAGCAGCGGATCCGGCGGCGCCGCACCGCCGTCCCCGAGATCGAGTACCCGCCGGAACTGCCGGTCAGCCAGAAGAAGGACGATATCCTCGCGGCCGTCCGCGACCACCAGGTGGTGATCGTGGCCGGCGAGACCGGGTCCGGCAAGACCACGCAGCTTCCCAAGATCTGCCTGGAACTCGGCCGAGGCGTGCTCGGCACCATCGGGCACACCCAGCCGCGCCGGCTGGCCGCGCGCACCGTCGCCGAGCGCATCGCCCAGGAGCTCGGCACCTCGCTCGGCGACGCCGTCGGCTACAAGGTGCGCTTCACCGACCAGGCCGGCGGTGACACGCTCGTCAAGCTGATGACCGACGGCATCCTGCTGGCCGAGATGCAGCAGGACCGGCTGCTCCGGCAGTACGACACCCTCATCATCGACGAGGCGCACGAGCGCAGCCTGAACATCGACTTCCTGCTCGGCTACATCAAGCAGTTGCTGCCGCGCCGGCCCGACCTCAAGGTCATCATCACCTCGGCCACCATCGACCCTGAGCGGTTCTCCCGGCACTTCGGAGACGCCCCCATCGTGGAGGTGTCGGGCCGCACCTATCCCGTCGAGGTCCGCTACCGCCCCATCACCGGCGACGGCGCGGACACCGGCACGGCCGGGAACGGCACCGCCGACAACGACCGCGACCAGACGCAGGCGATCTGCGACGCCGTCGACGAACTGCGCGCGGAGGGGCTGGGCGACATCCTGGTGTTCCTCAGCGGCGAGCGGGAGATCCGCGACACCGCCGAGGCGCTGGAGAAGCTGAAGCTGCCCGAGACCGAGGTGCTGCCGCTGTTCGCCCGGCTCTCGGCGGCCGAGCAGCACCGGGTCTTCGCGCCGCACCGCGGCCGCCGGATCGTGCTGGCCACCAACGTCGCCGAGACGTCGCTGACCGTGCCCGGAATCAGGTACGTGGTCGACCCCGGCACCGCGCGCATCTCGCGGTACAGCCATCGCACCAAGGTGCAGCGGCTGCCGATCGAGGCGATCTCCCAGGCGTCGGCCAACCAGCGCAAGGGCCGGTGCGGGCGGGTCGCGGAGGGCGTCTGCATCCGGCTGTACTCCGAGGAGGACTTCCTCTCCCGGCCGGAGTTCACCGACCCGGAGATCCTGCGCACCAACCTCGCCTCCGTCATCCTGCAGATGGCCGCCCTGGGGCTCGGCGATATCGCCGACTTCCCCTTCGTGGAGGGACCGGACCGCCGCCAGATCAAGGACGGCATCCTGCTGCTGCACGAGCTCGGCGCGATCGACCCCGACGAGCCCGACCCGCGGCGGCGGCTGACCCCGCTCGGCCGCCGGCTCGCCCAGCTGCCGGTGGACCCGCGCCTGGGCCGCATGGTGCTCGAAGCCGGTGACAACGGCTGCGTCCGCGAGGTGATGGTCATCGCCGCCGCGCTGTCCATCCAGGACCCGCGGGAGCGCCCGGTGGACAAGCAGCAGGCCGCCGCGGAGCGGCATGCCCGGTTCGCCGAGAAGGACTCGGACTTCCTCGCCTATCTCAACCTGTGGGGGTACCTGCAGGAGCGGCAGCGCGAGCTGTCCTCCAGCCAGTTCCGCCGGATGTGCCGGACCGAGTTCCTCAACTACCTGCGGGTCCGCGAGTGGCAGGACATCTACCACCAGCTCCGCCAGGTGGTGAAGACCCTCGACATCACGGTGAACACCGCGCCCGCCGACCCGCAGAAGGTGCACGTGTCCCTGCTGTCCGGGCTGCTGTCGCACATCGGGCTCAAGGACCCCGACAAGCACGAGTATCTGGGTGCCCGCGGCGCCCGCTTCGCGATCTTCCCCGGGTCGGGGCTGTTCAAGAAGCAGCCGCGCTGGGTGATGGCCGCCGAACTCGTCGAGACCTCCCGGCTGTGGGGCCGCATGGCCGCGCGCATCGAACCGGAGTGGGCGGAGAACCTCGCCGGTCATCTGGTCAAACGCAGCTACAGCGAGCCGCACTGGGAGAAGAACCAGGGCGCGGTCATGGCGTACGAGAAGGTCACCCTGTACGGGGTGCCCATCGTCGCGCAGCGCAAGGTCAACTACGGCCGGATCGACCCGCAGGTGTCGCGGGAACTGTTCATCCGGCACGCGCTCGTCGAGGGCGACTGGCAGACCCACCACGCGTTCTTCCACGCCAACCGGCGGCTGCTCGACGAGGTCGAGGACCTGGAGCACCGCGCGCGGCGCCGGGACATCCTCGTCGACGACGAGACACTGTTCGACTTCTACGACCGGCGGCTGGGCGAGGAGTGCGTCTCGGCCCGGCACTTCGACTCCTGGTGGAAGCGGGTCCGGCGCGGGCAGCCGGAGCTGCTCAACTTCGAGAAGTCGATGCTGATCAACGAGCGCGCCGAGGACGTCAGCGAGCGCGACTACCCCGACGTCTGGCGGCAGGGCGAGCACACCTTCCCGCTCACCTACCAGTTCGAGCCGGGCGCGGACGCCGACGGCGTCACCGCGCACATTCCGCTCAAGGTGCTCAACCAGGTCGAGAGCGACGGGTTCGACTGGCAGATTCCCGGACTCCGCGAGGAGCTGGTCACTGCGCTGATCCGGTCGCTGCCCAAACCGATCCGCACCTCCTTCGTTCCGGTCCCCGACCACGCCAGGGCGGTCCTCGCCCGGCTGCGTCCACATGAGGAGCCGCTGCTCGACGCGCTGGGCCGCGAGCTGGGCCGCACCGCCGGGATCCGCATCCCCTCCGACGCCTGGCAACTGGATCGGGTGCCCGACCACCTCAAGGTCACCTTCCGGGCGGTCGACGACCGCGGCCGCGCCCTCGCCGAGGCCAAGGACCTCGACGAGCTGCGTCGCAGGCTCAAACCCAAGCTGCAGGCCGCCATCTCGGCCGAGGCCAAGGGGATCGAGAAGACCGGCCGCACCGCGTGGGACTTCGGCCCGCTGCAGCGGCGTTTCGAGCGCAAGACGGCCGGGCACGCGGTCCGCGGCTATCCGGCGCTCGTCGACGAGGGCGACAGCGTGGCCGTGCGGATCTTCGACACCGAGGCCGAGCAGCGGCACGCGATGTGGGCCGGAACCCGGCGGCTCCTCCTGCTGCGGATCCCCTCACCGGTGGCCGTGGTACAGCGCGGGCTGGGGAACCGGTCCAAGCTGGTGCTCAGCGACGGCCCGCACGGCAGCGTGCCGGCGCTGTTCGACGACTGCCTCACCTGCGCCGTGGACGCGCTGATGGCGGAGGCCGGCGGCCCGGTCTGGGAACCGGCGGCGTTCGACGCCCTCGCCGACCGCGTGCGCGCCGACCTCGCCGACACCCTCGCCGAGGTGGTCGCCGCGGTGGAGCGGGTCCTCGTGCTCTGGCAGCAGGTGCGGCGCCGGATCAAGGGCACCACCAGCCTGGCCGTGCTGCCGTCGCTCAACGACGTGCAGGGACAGCTCGCCGAGCTCGTCTTCCCCGGTTTCGTCACCGCCGCCGGGCGGCGTCGCCTGCCCGACCTCGAACGCTACCTGCGCGCGGTCGAGCACCGGCTGCACAAGCTGCCGGAGAACCCGCGCCGCGACCAGACGCACCTGGCCAAGGTCGCGCAATGCCGGACCGCCTACGACAAGGCGGTGGCCGACCTGCCGCCCGGCCGCGCGGCCGACGCCGACGTCCGGGAGGTCCGCTGGATGCTGGAGGAACTGCGGGTCAGTTACTTCGCGCAAGAGCTGGGCACGGCCTACCCGGTCTCTGACAAGCGCATCGCGAAGGCGCTGCAGAAGCTGGCGGGGTGATCGGCGGCCGGTTCTGTTCAGCCCAAGCGCGACCATCGCCTTGCCTTGTACTCCATGGAGCCTGTATAGCGGTGTGAATGCTTCCGAGGGGTCGTTATGCGACAGAATGGACAAAAAGTGGTCACCGGTGAACACCGCAGCCCTTCATACGCGACCTTCTTCTACGCGGGACACCCCTCCTTCATGATGCCGTCCGCGATCTACCGCCCCGGCGCCTCCGAGATGCTGATCCGCAGGTTCCAGGCGAGCCAGGGGTGGACGGAACACACGGTGGCCGTGCCCCCCGTCCTCTCCCGGGAGGAGTTCTCCCGGCTGGCCCGCGATCACGGGGCACTGGAGAACATGACCGGCACCTTCCGGAGTCCCGCCGTGGGGCAGGTCGCGTACTCCGACGCGGGAACCGTGCTCGTACACCATCCCGAAATGAGTCAGGCCGGGCGGCCGCGCGGCGACGGTGTCGTCCCGAGCTGGGGACCCCTGCCGGTCAGGCCGGGCCGCGGAGAAGACCTCGCGGAGACCGCCGACGCGAATTTCGTTGTGCTCGACGCCCACCGCCGGCCGACCGGCGAGGATCGCGCCGCGGTCGCCGCATGGCTGACCCAGGAGACCGCCGGAAGCCGGCTAACCGCCGAGTACCTCGGGGTGGCCGCCGCGTCGAAGCCGGGCCAATCGGCCGAGCCCCGGCCAGTGGAGGAGGCGGCACACTCCGCCAGGCCGCCGAATCCGTCCCCGGAGCCCGTACGGGGTGGCGTGGACCGCGGGACGGGGCCGGCGTGGCCCCGGTCCGGCGTGGTGGCGAACCGCCGCGGCGACACGCCATCGACCTGGCGGACCTGGCGGCGCGACGCCCCTGGCCGAGGACCCCGCGCGGGCGGCTGACGCCGTACCCCCGCTGGACCGGCATGTCTTTTGCGGCCGGTTGCCGTCAGCGATCAGGTGACCGGGGTGCCGGAGCGATGGCCGTGCGGGGGAGCCACCGTAGCCGTGCGGGCTCATCCGGGGACGCCGGGGCGGGTCATCGTGGGGGTGGGACCGGCCGCGGCGACGCGGGGGTGCGGTGATCCACACGGTGTCGTGCCGGAAGAGGCGCGCGGCGACCGGCCGGATCGAAGCGTGTCCAGGCCGGGTGGCAGAACGTGACCTCGGGCGCCCTCGCTTCCTGTCCGAACCGCTCCGCCCCGGAGCCGCTCGGCTAGCTAAAACGATTCAAGCCGAGCGGTAGCATCAGAGGGCGGCTCCGGCCTGCCCGGGGCCCGCAGCCGTACCTCTCGCCGGGCAAGGGAGCCGAACGTGTCAGCCACCGCCTCGCAGCCGTCGTCATCCCGGCGGCCGGTCGGAATCGGCGAGGTCGCGGCGCGCGCCGGGGTGTCGCCCGGGACGGTGTCCAACGTGCTGAACCGGCCGGAGCGGGTGGCCGAGGCGACGCGCCGGCGGGTGCAGGAGGCCATCCGCGAGCTGGACTACGTGCGCAACTCCTCCGGCAGCAGCCTCCGGTCCGGCCGCAGCGACTCGATCGGGCTGCTCGTTCTGGACGTCACCAACCCGTTCTTCACCGAGGTCGCGCGCGGTGTGGAGGACGAGGCGGTCGAGGCCGGGCTCGCCGTCATTCTGCTCAACTCCGCCGAGCGCCCGGAACGCCAGCGCAGGTCGCTGCGGCTGCTCGCCGAGCAGCGCGCCGCGGGCGCGGTCGTGATGCCGGTCGACGACGACCTTTCGGACCTGCACTGGCTGCGGCAGCGCGGGATCTCCTGGGTGCTGCTGGACCGTGGCGACGTCGCCGCCCACGAGGGGTGCGGGGTCAGCGTCGACAACCACGCCGGCGGGCTCGCGGCCGGACGGCATCTCATCAGCCTCGGCCACGAGCGGCTCACCTTCGTCAGCGGCCCATTCGCGATCGAACAGTGCCGGGACCGCCTCGCCGGCCTGCGCGCGGCGTGCGTCGAGGCGGGGCTCGACCCCACCGGGGCGGTGCGGATCGTGGAGCGGCCCCAGCTCAACGCGCGCGCCGGGGCCGAGGCGGTCGAGTCCGTGCTGGCGGGCGGCCCGCGCCGCCGTCCGCAGGCGGTGTTCTGCGCCAACGACCAGCTCGCGCTGGGGCTGCTGAAGTCGCTGGGGCGGCGCGGGATCCGCACCCCGGACGACATCTCCGTCGTCGGCTACGACGACATCGACGTCGCCTCGCTGGTGCACCCGGGACTGACCAGCGTGGCGCAGCCCAAGTACGAGATGGGCCGCGCGGCGATGCGGCTGCTGCTCTCCGAGCTCCACGATCCGGCGCACCGGCACGAGCGGCTGCGGTTCGAGCCGACGCTCGTGGTGCGCGATTCCACCTCGGCCCGGCACTGACCCGGCCCGGAACACCGCGTACGGCGGCGGGAGAACCAGGGCGGACATTGTGGAAAACGCGCCCGGCGGCCGGCGATCACGCTAGGTTGTCTCCGATGGACGCTCTGAGTGTGGTTTGTCCCGGGCGGGGCCGGGGGCGGCGGGGGAGTCCGGCCGAGCGCCGGGTTTCGCCCGGACTGCCGCTGTGTAACACCACGGTGACGGTTTGCGCGCCCGGTGGCGTATCGTCCGTCCGTTCCATGGCAACCGCCAAGGTCAGGATCGAGAAGGGGCGTCCGAACCGGTGTCGCACGCGTCGGGAACGCCTGCTGTGTAGGGATTTCCTGTGCTAGTGTTTCGGCCGATTCGATTGTATGTAGGCGGCTTTATTGGCGGTTCACTGGCCGGATGCGCGGCGAGGAGTGGTCGCGGACGCCATCCTCGGTTCCCGGCGGACGGCCGTCCCGTCGGGACCCCGGTGAGCCAAGACGCGCGGTGGTCTCCCGCCGAACCCGTGTCGCCGGCCCGCCGTCGTTGGTCAGTCCCCCTTTATCGAGGAGATGTGCTGTGGCACAGGCGCCGTCATCTGCTGATCGCGCGGACCATCCTCTGTCGCACATGATGCGTCAGGACTACCACGCCTCCAGCGCTGCCAAGGGCGGCCGGTTGCGCCGGGTCCTGGACTGGTTCGGCTTCCCACGGCGCCGGGAGCCCGCGCCGTGGCCCGCGGCCCCGCAGCCGCCCGGCGAACAGCCGGCCGCTCCCGCACCGGCCGCCGAGGAGGGCGTGTCCGGCGACGGAGGCGCCGACTCCGCCCCGGTGCTTTCCGAGCTCCCCCAGACGCCGGGTGACCAGCAACTGGTCACCGCCACCCTGGCCAGCCTCGCGATGCGCGACCTCACCCTGGTCGACTCGCTGCTGGCCATCGTCGAGAACCTGGAGGACTCCACGGAGGACCCCGAGCTTCTCGACCAGCTGTTCAAGATCGACAACCTCGCCACCCGGATGCGGCGCAACGGTGAGAACCTGCTGGTCCTCGCCGGGCAGGACAGCAGCGACTCCCACATGGAGCCGGTGCCGCTGCTCGACGTCGCACGCGCGGCGCTGTCCGAGATCAGCGACTACGACCGGGTCCGGCTGGGCCGGCTGCCGGAGATGTTCCTCTCCGGCCAGGCCGCCGACGACATCAGCCACCTGCTCGCCGAGCTGCTCGACAACGCCACCGCCAAGTCGCCCGACCACGCGCAGGTCGTCATCAGCGCCCAGCCCATGGGCGAGGACAAACTGCTGCTCACGGTCGAGGACGAGGGAATCGGTATCCCCGAGACCCAGCTCAACGCGCTCAACGAGCGACTGAGCGGTGCCCCCGTGCTCGACGAGCAGGTCATCCGGCACATGGGCCTCTACGTGGTGAGCCGCATCGCGCACCGCCACGGTCTCCAGGTGCAGTTGCAGGCCCGCGCCTTCCGCGGCCTGAGCGCCCACGTGGTCGTGCCCAACGAGCTGCTCAGCGTCACCGGCCCCGCGACCGCCCCCGAAGCCCTGAGCCCCGAACCCGTGCGCGTCGCGCCCATGACCCCGCCCACCGAGCGCCCCTCAACTCCCGTGACCGCTTCCGCAACGCCCAACAGGCCCCGTAACGAGCCCACCGACACCGACGAAACCGGTTCCTTCACCTCGGCAGGGCTCCCTCGCCGGAGTTCGCGGGCGACCACCATCCCCGCCCCGATGCCGGAAGCCGACAGCGCCGCCGATGTGGCGGACGACGCCGACGGCGAGAGCAAGGCCGAGCGCATCCGCGAGGATCTGGAGGGCTTCCTGGAGGGTCAGCGCGCCGCGACCAAGGACGAGTAGCGCCGCGACGCGCGCCCCACGAATCGTCACTTTCACACGCAACGACCAAGAACCTGGACGGACATGGACAACCGCCTGAGCGAGAGCGCTGAAAACTTCACCTGGCTCATCTCCAACTTCGTCGCCGAAGTGCCCGGCGTCGAGCACGCGGTCGTGGTCTCCTCCGATGGCCTGCTGCTGACCGCGTCCCGGGACTTCCCCGAGGAGCACGCGGAGCAGCTGGCGGCCATCGCCAGCGGTCTGCAGAGCCTCGCCGACGGCACCGCCCGGATGTTCGGGAAGGGAGACGCCGAGCAGCTGATCCTACGGATGCGGCGCGGCTTCCTGTTCGTGATGTCCATCAGCGACGGTTCGTCGCTCGCCGTCCTCACCTCCGGTGACGCCGACATGAAGATCGTCGCCTACCAGATGACCCTGCTGGTGGAGAACGCCGGCCACGTGCTGACCCCCCAGCTGCGGTCCGAGCTCCGCGAGGTCATCGCCCGCTGACGTCCCGTCTCTTTACGACTCCGGAGCGAATCATGAAGAGGTTTTCACCGCAATGAGCTATCGCAGGCGAAGGGGCGCGCGGATTCGTCCCTATACCTTCACGGGTGGGCGAACCCGGTCTCGCCATCCATTGATGGTGCAGACCCTCGTGTCGACCGCGGACCCTGGCACCGAGCCGCCGAACAACCTCATGCCGGAGTCGCAGAACATCTACCGGCTGTGCCGCGAAGCGCGATCGGTCGCCGAGATCGCGGCCGAGCTGAAGATCCCGCTGGGCGTGACCCAGGTGCTGCTGAGTGACCTCGCGGACCAGGGGCTCGTCTACATCCACCCGACCATCACCGGACACAGTCCGTCGGAAAACCAAGTTCTGGAGAGGGCGCTCCGTGGGCTCGAACGTCTCTTCCAATGACACAGCGTCGATGATGTCGACCAAGATCGTCATCGCCGGCGGATTCGGTGCGGGGAAGACCACCCTCGTCGGATCAGTGTCGGAAATCCCTCCGGTCACCACCGAGGCGGTGATGACGGAGGCCAGCCGGGCGCATGACGACACCTCCGCCACGCCGCAGAAGGTGACCACCACCGTCGCCATGGACTTCGGTCGGCTCACGCTCGACCGGGAGCTGATCATGTACATGTTCGGCACCCCCGGCCAGGCACGGTTCTGGTTCATGTGGGACGACCTGGTGCGCGGCGCGGTCGGTGCCGTCATCGTCGTCGACAGCCGTCGGCTGGCCGACTGCTTCGACGCGGTCGACTACTTCGAGAAGAACCAGAACATTCCGTACGTCATCGCGCTGAACAGGTTCGACGGCGAACTCGAATACACCACCGAGGAGATCCGCGAGGCGCTGGAGATCGGGCCCGAGGTGCCCATCATCGACTTCGACGCCCGCGACCGCCGGTCCTCCGGCAACGTCCTCAAGCGGCTGCTGGAGTACACGCTGTCGCGGCCGCAGAGCGCCGAACTGGTCGGCTGACCGGCGGCCACGGCACGCTGTCCGGGTGGTCCGGGTCTTTCGCCCACGGTGGGAGTCCCGGACCACCCGGCGTGCTGCCATGGTGCCGCGCGGCGCTTCGGCATAGGATGCGCCGCGCGCCCTGACCCCGGTGGCCGGGCGGTCCCACCACCGAGTGCGAGAGGGCGGGCATGAGCGAACGGCAGCTGCTCTGGATCGGCGGATACGGCGCGGACGACTCGGGTGCCGCCGACATCCGCCGCGTCCGGCTGGACCCCGCCACCGGCGACCTCGCCGACGGCGGCGCCGCCGCGCGTACCGCGAACCCCTCGTTCCTCGCCCGGCACCCGCACGGTGGCCTGCTGTACGCCGTGAACGAACTCCCCGATGGGGGCGCCGTCACGGGTTTCACGGTCGGGCCCGGCGACACGCTGACCGAGACGGGCACGGTGCCGACCGGCGGTGGCGCACCCTGCCACCTTCTCGTGCATTCCGCCGGCCGCCGGCTCGTCGTGGCCAACTACCAGGACGGCGCCGTCTCGGTGCACCCGCTGACCGGCACCGGAGCCCCCGCGCCACGGGAGCGGTTGCTCGCCGGTTCCGGCAGCGGCCCGGACCCGGAGCGCCAGGAGGGCCCGCACGCGCACAGCGTCACGGCCGCCCCCGGGGGCCGCCACCTGCTGGTCGCCGATCTCGGCGCCGACGAACTGCGCCGCTACCCCGCCGACCCGGACACCGGCGCGATCAACGGACCGGGCGGAACCGCCGCCTGCCTGCCGCCCGGAACGGGGCCACGGCACGTGGCCGTGCACCCGAGCGGCCACCTGCACATCGCCGGTGAACTCGACGCCCGCGTGCACGTGCTGCGGTGGGACCCGGCCTCCGCCACCGCCCGGCACGTCACCGCCGTCGCCGCGACCGAGACCACCGGAACGCGCTGCCACCCCTCGGAGGTCGTGCTCTCACCCGACGGGCGTCGGCTCTACGTCGCCAACCGCGGCCCCGACACCGTCACCGTGTTCGCCGTCGAGGCCGACGGCGCCGTCCTGCGCCGCCTCGCCGAGGTCCCCACCGGAGGAGCCTGGCCGCGGCACTTCGCGCTGGTGGCCGGCCACCTCATCGTGGCCAACCAGCGGTCCGGCACCCTCACCGTGCTGCGTGTCGACGAGCGCACCGGCATCCCGCGGCCAACCGGCCACCGCCTCGACTCCCCGCGGCCGGCCTGCGTGCTCCCGGCGGCCGGCTGACCCGCCCGCCGGTCCACAGCTCCGGCGCGCGGGACCGGCCGGTCCCGCCCGGACCGACGAGGCGCCCGGAGCAGTCCCACAACTCCGCGGTACCGAATGTTGTCGGATCCGACATTCCGGTGGTCGGCACCCGTGGCCAAGATGGGGGAGGACCCGCGCCGAACCGACCCTCCGAAGGACGAACATGGCCGAACCTGCCGAAACCCCCGGACCGGCCGCACCACAGATCCGCCGCCGTGGCCTGACCGCGCGCGACACCGCCCTGATCGCGCTGTTCGCGGCGCTCATCGCGGTCCTCAGCATGCCGATCGCGATCCCCGTCGGGCCGGTGCCGATCACCCTGCAGTCGCTGGCCATCATGCTGGCGCCCAGCCTGCTCGGCGCCAAACGCGGCGCGCTCGCCGTGCTGACCTTCCTGGTGCTCACCCTGGCCGGCCTGCCGCTGCTGCCGGGCGGACGCGGCGGGCTCGCGCCGTTCCTCGGCCCCACCGGCGGGTACATGATCGGCTGGCTCGCGGGCGCGCTGGTGATCGGGTTGCTCACCGACCGCATGCTGCCGAAGTACCGCTTCTGGCCGGGGCTGGCCTGCAACGTGCTCGGCGGGATCGTCGTCATCTACCTCTTCGGGCTGCCGTGGAGCGCGGTCGTGCTCGGCGACGGCATGGTGGCCACCCTGGTCGGTGCGTTCGTCTTCCTCCCCGGCGATCTCGCGAAGGCCGTCATCGCCGCGCTGGTGGCGGCCGGCGTGCACCGCGCCTACCCGATTCCGCCGGCGGGCCACCGGGTGGAACCGGAGGGGCCGGAGCCCGGCCCCTCCGGTGACGGCGCGCCCCGCCCGCCGAAGTAGGCTGCGCTCGGTCCCCACCCCGCCGCCCCGAACCCCGGAGGCGGCTCCGTCCAGCAGGAACAACGGAAGCAGATGCTGCTGCAACTGGAGAACGTGACGCACGCCTACGACGGGCGGACGGTGCTGCGCGACGTCTCGGTCCGCATCGCCGAGCGCAGGGTCGCCCTGATCGGCGCCAACGGGTCCGGGAAGTCCACTCTGGCGCGACTGCTCAACGGGCTGGTCATCCCCGACTCCGGCCGTGTCCTGGTGGACGGGCAGGACACTCGCCGGCACGCTCGCGCGATCCGGCGCCGGGTCGGGTTCGTCTTCTCCGACGCCGACACCCAGATCATCATGCCGACGGTCGCCGAGGACGTCGCGGTCGGGCTGCGGGGCGACGGCCTGAGCGCGGCGGAGACCGCGGCCCGGGTCGACGATGTCCTGCGCCGCCACGGGCTGGCCGACCACCGCGACCACCCCGCCCACCTGCTCTCGGGCGGCCAGAAGCAGATGCTCGCGCTGGCGTCCGTGCTGGTCACCGCGCCCGACGTCCTGGTATGCGACGAGCCGACCACGCTGCTCGACCTGCGCAACGTCCGGGTCATCTCCGAGACGCTGCGCGGGCTGCCGCAGCAGGTCGTGCTGCTCACCCACCATCTGGAGATGATCGCCGACTTCGACCGCGCGCTGGTCATGGACGGTGGCCGGATCGTCTTCGACGGCGCGCCCGGCGCCGCCGTCGCCCACTACCGGGAGCTGATGGAGCACCGGCCGTGAGCGTGCTCGGGCTGTACGTGCCGGGCGACACCGTGGTGTACCGGCTGCCGGCCGGCGCCAAGCTGCTGGTACTGCTGGCCGCGGTCACCGGGCTGCTGCTGGTCGCGGACCCCTGGGTCGCGGTGGGCGCCACAGCGGCGGTCGCGGTGCTGTACCCGGTGTGCGGGCTCGGCGTCCGGCGGCTGTGGGAGACGCTCCGGCCGCTGCTGCCGTTCCTCGTGCTGATCGCCGCCGTGCAGACGCTCACCGAGGGCTGGGAGGTGGCGGCCCGGGTGTGCGGCCAGCTCGGTGCGGCGGTGCTACTGGCCGGGCTGGTCACCGCGACGACGCGGGTCACCGCCATGCTCGCCCTGTTCGAGCGGCTCGCCCGGCCGCTGCGCGTCTTCGGCGTCCGCCCCGACCGCGTGGCGCTGGTCCTGGCCATGACGATCCGCTGTGTGCCGATGGTCGCGCGAGCCTGGCAGACCGCACGCGAGTCCTACGTCGCCCGCGGCCTGCGCCGCCGGCCGCACCGTATGGTCGTCCCGGTGGTCGTCAACCTGCTCCGCTCCGCCGAGGCGCTGGGCGAGGCCATGAGCGCCCGCGGACTGGACTGACGGCCGGTCACGGCGCCCGGCCGCGACGGACCGCGAGGGAGCCGAGGGCCGGGGAGTCCCGGCCGCGGAACGGATCGCGGATCCCGGGCGATCGTTCGCCCGGCGTACGCTACTCCGGCACGGTGCCCCCGGCCAGCCGCTGACCGGCCGGTCCGTGATCGGCCAGCCGGGCCACGGGCCGGACGCCCTCGGGACCGTCCGGCCGCAACCGCACCACCCGGCCCTCCAGCCGGGCCCGCTCCGCGGCGAACACCAGCAGGTGCGAGCGCAACGCGTCCTCACCACTGGTCGCCACCCGGGACGGATCCCCGGCCGCCACCGCGGGCAGGAACTCCGCGAGCAGCCCGCCGTCCCCGCCGCCGTGGCCCGAGTCGATCAGGCCGTCGTTGGCCGCGGCCACATCGACCACGTCGGTGCGGTCGGTGAGGAAGTCGTAGTGCGTGATGCGGCTGCCGTCGCAGTACAGTTCGCCCCGGGTGCCGAAGATCCGGGTCTCGCGCGGGCGCGGGCGGTTGAACGCCGTCATCGTGAAGGTCGCCGTCACGCCGCCGGTGAACTCCAGGGACACCACCTGGTGGTCGACCACGTCGTTGTCGCAGTGGTAGACGCACCGCCCGTACGGCCCGGTGCGCAGCGCCTCGGCCACCGTGTACTCGGTCGGCTCCGGGGTCAGCACGTCGAGCGGCCAGCCGGTGCGGCCCTCGGCGAGGAACCGGCCGTAGACGCGCGGTGCGGAGTAGGGGCAGTCACGCTCCACCGCGCAGTCCACGCAGCGCTCCGCCGCGCCGGGCGGCGCGTGCTCGGGCCGGAAGTGCCGCAGCGACCCGAACGAGGAGACCGCCACGGCGTCCCGGCCCACGATGTAGCGGAGCCAGTCCAGGTCATGGCAGGACTTGGCCATCAGCATCGGCGCGGTGCTCTCGGCGCTGCGCCAGTTCCCCCGGACGTAGGAGTGCGCCTGATGCCAGAAGCCGACCGGTTCGAGGTGGTCGACGCTGACGATCTCCCCGATCCGCCCCGAGCCGACGATCTCCTTCAGCATGCGCGTGTAGGGGGCGTACCGCAGCACATGGCAGACGCCCAGGATCACGCCATTGCGCCGGGCAGCGGCGACGATCGTCTCGCAGTCCTCCCGCGTCTGCGCGAGCGGCTTCTCCACGAGCAGGTGGTAGCCCCGTCCCGCCAGCGCCACCGCCGGTTCCAGATGCGCGTCGTCGAGCGTGCACACCAGCGCGGCGTCGGCGAACCGCGGCAGCGCCGCCGCCTCCCGCCAGTCGGCGAATCGCAGCTCCGGCGGCACCCCGTGCTCGTCGGCGAGCGGCTCGCGGTAGGCGGCCCTCGGCTCGGCGACGGCGACCACCTCGGCCACCTCCGGATGCCGCCGGATCCACCTGGCGTAGCCGCCGCCACGCGACCCCGCACCCACGATCAGCACCCGTACCGGTGACATGCCCTCTCCCTTCCCAGGTTCCAGGCAGCGGCGCGCCCCCGCCCGGTCAACGAAATCCGCCCGCCGAAAGCCCCGAGACGATGCGGCGCTGGAACAGCAGCACCAGCACGACCAGCGGCACGGTGACCACCACGCCGGCGGCCATCTGCGAACCGAACGGCTGCTGGAACTCGGTGTCCCCGGCGAACTTGGCCAGCGCCACCGTCACCGGGTTGGACGCCAGCGTGATCGACACGACGCTGGAGATCAGGTACTCGTTCCACGCCGCGAAGAACACCAGCAGCCCCGTGGTGACCACGCCCGGCACGGCGAGCGGCAGGATCACCCGGAAGAAGGCCGCGATGGGGCCGCAGCCGTCCACCCGCGCGGCCTCCTCCAGCTCCCACGGCATCTCGCGGAAGAACGTGGTGAGCACGAAGATCGCCAGCGGCAGCGCGAAGCTGATGTTCGGCACGACCATCGCCTGGTACTGGTCGATCCAGCCCCAGTCGCTGAACAGCTGGTACAGCGGGGTCACGATGGCCACGCCGGGGAACATCGAACAGGCCAGGACCAGCGTCAGGACGAGGTTGCGGCCCCGGAACCGCAGCCGCGCCAGCGCGTAGCCGGAGAACACCGCGATGACCATGGCCGACACCGTGGTCGCCACCGCGATGACGACGCTGTTGCGCACCGCGTAGCCGAAGTCGTTCTGCCCGCCGAAGACCCCCCGGTAGTTCACCAGCGTGGGGTCCTCCGGCCAGAGCCGGTTCGAGGCGATCTCCGCCGGCCCCTTGAGGCTGGACACCAACATCCACCAGAACGGGGCCAGGCAGTACAGCACCAGCAGCACGATGCCGGCGCCGATCACCCACGACTCCCACGTCCAGCCGCGCCGCGAAGCCCCGGCGCGGGAACGCGGACCGCCCGGCCGCGTCGCGCGCGCGGTACCCCCCACCACCGTCACCGTCCCCCCTCCGCCCGGAACCCCGCGAACACGTTGGCGCCCATCGCGCGGATCAGCAGGAACGCGCACAGGAACACGAACAGGAACGTCAGCGTGGACAGGGCACCGCCGTAGCCGGCCTTGAGCTCGCCGGTCGCCGTCCGCACCACCAGGATGGACAGCGTCTCGGTGTTGTTCGCCCCGCCGGTCAGGATCTGCGGCAGGTCGTACATCCGCAGCGCGTCCAGCGTGCGGAACAGCACCGCCACCACCAGGGCGGGGCGGACCAGCGGGAGCGTGACCGAGGTGAACCGGCGCCACGCCGACGCGCCGTCCAGCGCCGCGGCCTCGTACAGGTGCGGCGGGATGGTCTGCAGACCGGCCAGGATCAGCAGCGCCACGAACGGAGCGGTCTTCCACACCTCGGCGACGATGATCGACCACTTCGCCGGCCATTCGGCGCCGCCCCACACCACCTGGGTGCCGAGCAGCGCGTTGACGATCCCCTCCGGCTGCAGCATCCAGTCCCACATGACCGCGCTCACCGCGGTGGGCAGCGCCCAGGGGAGCAGCACGGCGGCCCGCACCACGCCGCGCCCGCGGAACGCCCGGTGCATGACCAGCGCCATGGCCAGGCCGAGGGCCGTCTCCAGGACCACGCTGACCACGGTGAAGAACACCGTGTTGCCCACGGCCGCCCAGAAGTCCTCCCGGTCGAAGCCGACGAGCGCCTGGAGGTAGTTGTCGGCGCCGACGAACACCGGGTCGCGCCCGATGGGGTCGTCGAACAGCGACCGGACCACCGCGGAGCCGACCGGGTAGCAGACCACGAGCCCCAGGGCGACCACGGTCGGCACCAGCAGCCAGAACGCCAGCCTGCGCTCGACGCCCCGCTCGGTGATGGGCCGGCCCCGGGGCCATGGCCGACTTGGAGGGCGGGTGCCGCCCGGCGCGCCCGATGCGCCGGGACCGGCGTTCGCCGGGCGAACGGTACGGGCCGTGCCGCCCGGCACGCCGGCCGCCAGCACCCGCCCGGGCGGAACGCCCGCCGGGTCGCCGTGCCGCGTCCGCCGCCAGGTCCGCCGCGTCATGTGCCCCGCACCGCCCTCTCCAGTTCCTCCTGCATGTCCGTCACGGCCTCGTCAACGGTCGCCTCACCGGTCATGGCGTCGTAGGCGTGCTTCTGGATGGCGTTGGTGACGTCGGTGTAGCGCGGCGTCACCGGGCGGGGCCGCACCTGGTCAAGGGCCTCACGCAGCGGCGCGAGATAGGGCCGCGTCTCCAGGATCTCGGGATCGGTGAACAGCGCCTCACGGGCCATGGGGGTACTGGTCTCCTCCAGCCAGCCGCGCATGACCTCCTCGCTCTGCAGGAACTCGATGAACCGCAGGGCCTCGGCCTTGTGGTCGCTGTAGGCGGACAGCCCGAGATTGTTCCCGCCGAGCGTGCCCGTGCCGGGACCGTCCGGGCCGGGCAGGGGAGCGGCGTCGAACCGGCCCTGGACCAGTGACTCCTCGCCGGGGTCGTCCATCAGCGGGTAGGCGAACGCCCAGTTGCGCATGAAGAGCAGGTCGCCCCGCTGGAAGGCGAGCCGGGTCATGTCCTCGTTGTAGGTGAGCGCGGCGCGCGGGATGTGGCCGTCGGCCATCGCGTCCACCAGGAACCGCAGGCCCTCCCGGCCTTCGGGCGAGTCGACCCGGACCTCGCCGTCGGGGGTGACGACCTCCCCGCCGGCCGAGGCCACGGCCTCCATGAACGCCACCGTGAGTCCCTCGTACCGCATGAACTGGGCGGCGTAGCAGTCCATGTCGTGCTCCTCGGCCACCCGGCAGTCATCGAGGAGTTCGGCCCAGGTCTGCGGCGGGCCGTCCAGCAGGTCGCTGCGGTAGAAGAGCAGGCCGGTGCCGGTGGCCCACGGGGCCGCGTACAGCCGGCCGTCCCAGCGCGCGGTCGCCGCGGCGGCGTCCACGATCTCGGGACCGGCGAACCGGTCCTCGTCCAGCGGGCTCAGCCAGCCGCGGGCGGCGAACTCCGCCGTCCACACCGCGTCGACGTACAGCACGTCGTAGCGGCCGGTGCGCGCCTGCAGGTCCTGCACGAGCGTCACCCGCTGGGCGTCGGCGGCGGCCGGCAGCGCGACGTAGCGGACCCGTGCGTCGGGGTTGGCGGCGTTGTACCGGTCGACCAGCGCCTGGAAGTCACCGCCGCTGGCCCGGGTGGCGACGAACGTGACCACGGCCCCGTCGCCGTCATCGGGCAGACTGCCGGCGCACGCCGTACCGCCGAGGAGCAGGGCCAGCCCGAGAGCGAGCGTCGACGCGAGCCGTCCGGGACCTGCTCTGCCCATGCGGACCCCCGTTCGCCCCTCGGGTGAGGTCAGTCACGTTGCGCTCATGGAACAGCAGCCGACAGAGCGTGTCAATGAGGTGACCCATCGCGGCCCCGTGACCGGAGGGCCCCGCCGCCGCTGACCGGCCCTCTCACTACGCTGGATCGGACGCGGGCGAGCGGAGAGGCGCGCAGATGATCGACCTGAGATCGGACACGGTCACCCGGCCGAGCCGTGAGATGCGGCGGGCGATGGCGGAGGCCGAGGTCGGCGACGACGTGTTCGGGGAAGACCCCACCGTCCGGGCGCTGGAGGAGGAGACCGCGGCGGCACTGGGCCGGGAGGCCGCCCTGTACGTGCCGTCCGGCCACATGGCCAACCAGCTGGGCGTGTTCGTGTCGGCCGCCAGCGGCGACGAGATCTGGGCGCACGAGCGATCGCACGTGGTCGGCAACGAGCAGGGCGCGCTCGCCGTCCTCAGCCGGGTGCTCCCCCGCACCTACGGCGGCGACCACGGCTACCCCGGCCAGGAGCTGCTGGACGCCTGGGCGGCCGGAGTGGACGACATCCACCGGGCCCGGCCGCGGCTGCTCTGCCTGGAGAACACCTTCACCGGCCGGGTCGTCCCCCGTGCCGAGCAGCGCCGGGTCGCCGGCTTCGCCCACGCACACGGCATGCGCGTGCACCTGGACGGCGCCCGGCTGTGGAACGCCGCGGTGGCGCTCGGCGTCTCGCCGGAGCAGGCCGCCGAGGGCGCCGACACGGTCGCGGTGTGCTTCTCCAAGGGACTGGGCGCCCCCGTGGGATCCGCGCTGGCCGGCGACGCCGAGGCCATCGCCCGCGCCCGCCGCGCCCGCAAGATGCTCGGCGCCGGCATGCGCCAGGCCGGCATCATCGCCGCCGGCGCGCTGTACGCGCTGCGCCACAACGTCGCCCGGCTGGCCGAGGACCACGCCCGGGCCGAACGTCTGGCCGCCGGGCTGTCCGAACTGCCCGGCCTGGCCGCCGTCGCCCGCACCAACATGGTGCTGGTGACGACCGAGCCCGGAGCGGCGGAGCGCCGCGCCGCGGAGTTCCGCGCCGCCGGCGTGGCCGCCCTCCCGCTGGGAGCCGACCGGATCCGCATGGTCGTGCACCTGGACATCGCCGACGCCGACATCGACGAGGCGCTGCGGCGGATCGGCACGGTGGTGCGGGCGGGTGGATGAGCGTGATTCGGTGGCGACCCCGGCGGACCTGGCGCATGATCGCATCATGAGCGCTGAACCAGCGGAGTACTCCATCCGTAGAGCCCGCGACGAATTCTCCCAGGTCGTGAACCGGGCCGCTTTCGGCGGCGAGATCACCTACATCACGCGTGGGCGGGGACATCGTCGAGCGGCGGCCGTGGTCCCGGCCGAATGGGTCGAAGCCTATGAGGAGTACCTGGACCGCGAGGACGGGTGGGTGGCCGAGGCACGACTCGCCGACCTGCGTGCCGGTCGCTCACAGGTCATTCCCGCTGAAGAGGTGGGACGGACGCTCGGGTCGTGAACGACAGCGCGTCCGGACCACGGCCCTGCGACGCGGTCACGACGTGCGAGTTCCGGGCGCGGGAACTCTGGGCCGGCGAGCACGAGAGGGCGGTCGTGGAGAGCCATGAGAGGCGGGTGTGATGGCCGGGTACCACCCGCGTTGGGTGCGTCCGGATTCTCCCCCCGAAGACCCGGAGCGGATGGCGATCCGGGAGTCCCTGGCCTTCGGTAAGGCGCTGTATGACCGGCGGAATGCTCTGGGACTTTCCGTTCCGGACCTGGCCGGGCGGGCGGCCATGACCATCGATGAGATCGAGTGCATCAAGGAGGGGGGCACCGCTCCGACGGTCACCCTGCTGCGCCGGCTGGCCGCCGCCCTCAACGCGGATGTCCGGTTGACGGCCGGGCACGACATCGACTCGGTCCGGTTCGAGCCGCACGCCGCCGGACCGATCCGCATGTGGGAGGGCGCCCTGGGCACCCTCCCACTCGTCCGTCAGCCGAGCGGGCCCCGGCCGCCCACCTGACCCGGCCGGAGACGCCCCCGCCTCCCGTTCGGGAACACGACGGTGGCCGGGACGTCCTCATACCGGCTATCCGTCCGCCCCCGGCAGATCCACCATCCGGGCGATGGCCGCCCGGTGCCGGTCGGCCGTGCCCAGCGCCAGCGCGGCGCTCTTCGCGCGCTTGAGGTACAGGTGTGCCGGGTGCTCCCACGTGAAGCCGATCCCGCCGTGCATCTGGACGGCCTCCTCGGCGGCGCGGACGGCGACACCGGGCACGAACGCCTGGGCCAGCGCGGCCGCCAGCGGAGCGTCGGGGCCGCCGGCCGCCACCGCGCCAGCGGCGTTGCGGACCACCGCCCGGGCCTGCGAGATGGCCACCCACAGGTCGGCGAGCCGGTGCTTCAGGGCCTGGAACGAGCCGAGGGGACGGGCGAACTGGGTGCGGATCCGCAGGTGGCCGATCGTCGTCTCCAGCGCCCACTCCGCCACGCCGAGCTGCTCGGCCGCCAGCAGCGCCGCCCCGGTCACCAGCGCCGACCGCACCGCCTGCTCGGCGGGGGCGCCGGTCGCCAGTGCGCGCGCGGGCGCCGCGCTGAGCCGGATGTCGGCCAGCGGCCGCGTCAGATCCAGGCCGACCAGCGGCGTGCGCTCGGAGTCGGCCGCCGCCACCAGGTACAGACCCGCTCCGTCCGGTCCGGTGGCCGGAACCACGAGCAGGTCCGCCACGTCCGCGTCGGCCGCCCCGCGCACCGTCCCGGTGAGCCGCCCGTCCGCGGCGCGGACGGACGCCGGAAACGGCGCGTCCGGCGGCGTCGCCAGGGGCACCAGGAGGGTGGCCGTGCGTTCGCCGGCCGCCAGGCCGGCCAGCGTCCCGGCCGATGGCCGGCCGCCGCCGGAATCGGGGAGCGCGAGCAACGCCGCCGTGGCCAGGACCGCGCTGCCGAGGAACGGAACCGGCGCCACCGCCCGCCCGAGCTCTTCCGCCACCACCGACGCCTCCCGGAACGACGCCCCGGAGCCGCCGTCGGCGTCGGCGATGGGCAGCCCGGCCGCGCCGATCGCGGCCAGCGCCCGCCAGAGCGCGGTGTCGGTCACCTCCGCCGTCTCGACCCTGGCCAGGACGGCCTGCCACGGGCACCGGTCGGTGAGCAGCGCCCGCACGCTCGCGCGCAGGTCCTCCTCGATCTCGCCGTACAGCAGGCGGGGGCCGTCGGCGTCCGGGCTCACAAGTCCTTCCATGCGACGTCCTTGTCCACGCGTGGCTCGGCCGGCAGGCCGAGGACGCGTTCGGCGATGATGGTCCGCAGGATCTCCGACGTGCCGCCCTCGATCGAGTTCCCCCTGGTGCGCAGGTAGCGGAACCCGGCCGTGCGCCCGTACAGGTCCACCCCGTCGGCCCGCCGGAACGACCAGTCGTCGTACGCGAGCCCTTCGGCGCCCAGCAGTTCGAGCTCCAGGGCGGAGATCTCCTGGTTCAGCCGGGCGAAGGACAGCTTGGCCGCCGAGCCCTCCGGACCGGGCCGGCCCGCCGCGACCTGCTGTCGCAGCCGCTCCCGCATGAGCCGGGCCGCCTCGGCGTCCACCCACAGGCGGAGCAGCGCGTCGTGCAGCCCGGGCGTCCGCAGCTCGGGCCGGTCGCGCCACAGCGCACAGAGCACGCCGATCAGACCGCCCTCGCGCGGCTCGGCGTCGCCGCCGATGGCCATTCGTTCGTGCATGAGGGTCGTCTGTGCCACCCGCCAGCCGTCACCGGCCGCGCCCAGCCGGTCGGTGTCCGGGATGCGCACGTCGGTCAGCCGCACCTCGTTGAACTCGGCCTGGCCGGTCAGTTGCCGCAGCGGGCGGACCTCGACACCCGGCGCCGCCATGTCGCAGATGAAGTAGCTGAGCCCCCGGTGCTTGGGGACGTCAGGATCGGTGCGGGCCAGCAGCAGCCCCCACCGCGCCCGGTGCGCCAGCGACGTCCACACCTTCTGGCCGTTGACCAGCCACCCGTCGCCGTCCCGGACCGCGCGGGTGGCCAGCGCCGCCAGATCGGAGCCCGCCTCCGGCTCGCTGAACAACTGGCACCAGATGTCCTCGCCGGTGTACAGCGGCCGGAGGTAGCGGTCCCGCTGCTCCGGCGTGCCGAAGGCGGCGATGGTGGGGGCGGCCATGCCCAGGCCGATCAGCAGCATCTCCCGCCCGGCCGGCTCGGCGCCGTGGCGGGCGAACTCACTGTCGACGACGTGCTGCAGGTGCCGGGGCGCGTTGAGCCCACCGGCGCCTTCGGGAAAGTGCACCCAGGCCAGCCCGGCGTCGAACCGGGCGGCCAGGAACTCGGTCGGATCGGTCGTTGCGGGGTCGTGCGCGGCGAGGAAGTCCGCCACCCGCGCCCGCAGGGCCGCGCCGTCGACGCGGCCCTCGGGAACCGTTGCCATGGAGCCTCCCGTGAAGTGGGGCCGGCCGCCCTAGTCGAGCGGGCCACCGGCCACGTAGATGACCTGGCCGGAGACGAAGCCCGCCTCCTCGCTGGTCAGGAACGCGATGGTGGCGGCGACGTCCTCGGGGCGGCCGGTGCGGCGGACCGGGATGTTCGCCGCGGCGGCCTGCTGGAAGTCCTCGAACGACATCCCGACCCGCTCCGCCGTGGCGCGCGTCATGTCGGTGACGATGAAGCCGGGGGCGACGGCGTTCGCGGTGACGCCGAACTTGCCCAGCTCGATCGCGAGCGTCTTGGTGAAGCCTTGCAGGCCGGCCTTGGCGGCGGAGTAGTTCGCCTGACCGCGGTTGCCCTGCGCCGAACTGCTGGACAGGCTGACGATGCGCCCCCAGCCCTCCTGGGTCATGTGCGCCTGCGCCGCGCGGCTCATGAGGAACGCCCCCCGCAGGTGCACGCCCATCACGGTGTCCCAGTCCGCGTCGGTCATTCTGAACAGCAGGTTGTCCCGGATCACGCCGGCGTTGTTCACCAGGATGGTGGGCGGCCCGAGGCGCTCGGCGATCTGGGCGACCGCGGCGGTGACCTGGTCGGTGTCGCTGACGTCGGCCGGGACGGCGATTGCGGTGCCGCCCTTTGCGACGATGGCGTCGGCGGTCGCCTTGGCCTGGTCCTCCAGGAGGTCGACGACCGCGACCGCGTGTCCTTCGGCGGCCAGCCGGTGGGCCGTCGCCGCCCCGATGCCACGGGCGGCTCCGGTGACGATGGCGACGCGGGGGGTCTGTGACATGCCTACCTCCAGGGAGTTGCGGAAGTTCAGCCCGAGCGGCTGCGGAGCGGGAAAACCGTCCGAGCGGCTGCGGAGCGGGGAGCTCAGCCCGAGCGGTTGCGGATCGGCGACACGGTCGAGGCGATCCTACCCAGCGGTTACCGACCAGGCGGTATGTCGCCGTGGTGAAGTCCACGTGCCCGCCGGGAGTGCCCTGACAGGCACGTTCTCGCCGCGCCGCCACCGGGCCGGCCGCCCGTTCGGGGTGCCGGGACGCCCGCTCGGGCGCTACGGTGTTCGGACCGGTCGCCCGTCCCCCGTCCCCGCTCACCAGGCGGCCGGCCGTTCGGAAAGGCGAAGGCGTTGTTCGACGCCCATCTGCACATCATCGATCCGCGGCTCCCGGGTGCGGCCGGCGACGGCACCCCGGTGGAGCCCTTCACCGTGGAGGACTACCGCACCCGCATCGCGCCGCTCGACGTCGCCGGCGGCGCCGTGCTCGCCGGACCGCACACGGCGCGCGGCACCGGTCCGCTCCTTGACGCACTGCGCCGGCTCGGCCCCATGTTCGTCGGCGTCGCCGAACTGCACCCCGACACCGCCGACTCCGAGTTGCGGGACCTGCACGCCGCCGGCGTGCGCGCCCTGCGGCTGGACCTGCGCGGCGGCGCCGGTATCGACCTCGACGCCCACGTCCAGCTCGGCATGCGCGCCGCCGATCTGCTCGGCTGGCCCACCGAACTCGGGGTGGACGCCGCGGACCTGCCGGAGGTCGCCGGCCGGCTGACCCCGCTGCCCCGGATCAGCATCGAGCACCTCGGCTTGTCGGCCTCCGGCCTGCCCGCGCTGCTGGACCTCGTCGCAGGGGGAGCCCGGGTCAAAGCTAGCGGTTTCGGGCTCGGTGACCTCGACGTCCCGGCCGCACTGCGCGCCGTCGTCGACGTCAACCCGGCGGCCCTCATGTTCGGTACCGGCCTGCCCGTCTCCGCGCGCCCGGGAGCCGACGCCGACCTGGTGCGCCAGGTGCTCGGCCCCGAGCTCGCCGCCCCGGTCTTCTGGCGGAACGCGCTCGACTTCTACGGCGTCCGGACCTCGGAACAGGGTGCGCCGGCGCCGGTGCCGGCCTGGTCCTGAGGTCCAGTAGGCTGGGTCGCCCGCGTCGCCGGCGGCCGAGTCCCCGGCCCGGTCGGCCGAGCCCGCCTGGGGCCGGCACCACCTGCCACGGTGGTGATGGCACGACAATCCGGTCAGCGACGAAATCGGCGGCTGCCGGCGGGGTAGGGTGACGCTACGGCGGCGGCCGTTCCGGTACGGCCGGTTCGGCCGGAAGTCCGCGCTGACGAACATGGCGGTCGGCGCTCCACTCGGCGCTCACCCGGTTGCCATCCCGCGCTAACCGGGAACGACGACACTGGGGGCGAAAAGGCCGCCGGACGCAATTCGAGAGGGGCGGTGCGGATGTCGGGCAGCAGAGTCCGCTCTCCGCGGTGCCGCACGTGCCCGTCCGCCGGGAGGGGGTCGGCGTGATCGTCGTCGCCCACCGTGGAGCTTCGGCCTACGCCCCCGAGAACACTCTCGCGGCCCTGCGCGAGGCGGGCCGGCGCGGTGCGCACATGGCCGAACTCGACATCCAGCAGACCGCCGACGGTGAGTTCGTGGTCATGCACGACGCCACCCTGCGCCGAACCACCAACGTCAGCGAGCTCTTCCCGGACCGGCGGCCGTGGCGGGTCTGCGACTTCACGCTCGCCGAGATCAGGCGGCTGGACGCGGGCTCCTGGTTCGGCACCGATTTCGCCGGGGAGGGCGTCCCCACGCTGGACGAGGCCCTGCAGACCCTGAAGGACTGCCGGCTGGGCGCGCTCGTGGAGCTCAAGGTGCGCCGCCGTGATCCCGCCGCCGCCCGCCGCCTGGCCGACCGCGTCGCCGACGACGAGCACTGGCGGACCGCCGGCGCCCAGGGCCGCTTCATTCTGCAGAGCTTCGACTGGGTCACGCTGCGCTGGATCACCGATCTGGTCCCGGAGGTGCGCACCGCGGCGCTGGGCAAGACCTACAGCCGGTACGCGCTGCGCCGGGTCGCGCGCTACGCCAGCCAGATCAACCCGCACTATCTGAGGGTCAGCGCGCCCTACGTCCGGCACGTGCACGAGTTCGGGATGACGATGTTCAGCTGGACCGTCAACACCGATTACGCCATCCGCCGGGTGATCCGCGACGGGGTCGACGGCATCATCTCCGACTACCCGGACCGGGTGGTCGGCCACCTCGCGACCGCCGCGTAGTCCGGTCCGGCGCGAATCCCGGGGTCCATGCCGGGCGGCCGCCGTCGTTCGGTGACCCAATCGATGCCTATTGTGTTCAGCCTTCAACTGCTCATCGAGGGGCTGATGTTCTAGGATGAGTGCATGAGGCGCATGCACGTGCATCCGGGCCTTGCATCTGCATAGTCCTCGGAGAATACTGGCGTCCACGCGTCAGCTGTATTTCGAGCGATCGAAACGACTGCAAGGGGATCGCGGTGACCGGACATTCAGCCCAGGAATCGGTGAGGGGAACATCGGCGTGGGGATGGACGTCCTCGGCCGCTGTCGCCTCCGGAGTCCCGCAGTCCTGGTGGCTCCCTACCCTGCGGCAGGGGGCGCCCCGCTGGGGCTCGCTGCCCGGCACGGCCAGCCACGACAGCGCCACCTGGCGGCTGGAGGCCGATCCGGGAACGGTCAAGGTCGCCCGCGAGCTGGCGGTGACCGTGGTGCGCGACTGGGGGATGTCGCGCATGGTCGGTGACGTCGAGCTGGTCGTCTCGGAACTGGTGACCAACGCGCTGCGACACGCCGGGGGCTACCTCGCCGGTTCCAGTGGATATGAAAACGTTATCCAGCTGAGCGTCCTGCGCCGCGGGGGCGAGCTGGTCTGTGCCGTGCGCGACGGCAGCGACCAGCTCCCGGCCCAGCGAGAGCCCGACTTCATGGCCGAAACGGGGCGAGGGCTCCACCTGGTGTCGTGCTTCAGCCGGACGTGGGGAGCGGTTCCGACCGTGCCGGACGGCAAGTTCGTGTGGGCGCTGTTCGCCTGAGCCGGTTCCGGCGCATCCGGACGGTTACGCTGAGTGGCCGGCAGACCGCCCGTGCCGGCCCGGTGCGGGCTCGGCCAGGAGATTGACGGGCGGTGAGTGCCGATCGTTCCTCACCGTCGGCTATAACGTTTAAGGGTTGCGCACGGTGCGTGCCACGCGCCTTCCGGAGGGGGAAGGCGGCACCGGGGCCGCGCAATCCGAGGTGGGGAGGCAGCAGCGGTGGGCATGGCTCATCCGGAACCCGGCAGCGGTCCGACCGTGCGCCGCATCCTGCTCGGGTACCAGCTCCGCAAGCTGCGTGAGGCCAAGGGCATCACGCGCGCCGACGCCGGATACAAGATCCGCGGCTCGGAGTCCAAGATCAGCCGACTCGAACTCGGCCGGGTGGGGTTCAAACTCCGCGACGTGGAGGACCTGCTCAGTCTGTACGGCGTCACCGACCCCGCACAGCGGGAGCCGCTGATCACGCTGGCCAAGGAGTCCAACAAGGCGGGCTGGTGGCAGCAGTACGGTGACGCGCTGCCCAACTGGTTCCAGTCCTACGTCGGCCTGGAAGAGGCCGCGACCCGGATCCGGACCTACGAGGCGCAGTTCGTCCCCGGCCTCTTACAGACCGAGGACTACGCCCGGTCCGTCATCCTGGGCGGCACCCGGCGCGACGCGGACAGCGAGGCCGAGAACCGCGTGGCGGTCCGGATGCACCGGCAGCGGCGCATCCTGGAGCACCGCGGTGTGAAACTCTGGGCCATCGTGGACGAGGCGGCGGTCCGCCGGCCGGTCGGGCACGAGCAGGTCCTCAAACGCCAGCTCGAACGGCTGGTGGAGTTCTGCGACCACCCCAACATCACCCTGCAGATCATCCCGTTCTCGGTCGGCGCGCACGCGGCGGAGGCGGGGTCGTTCACGATCCTGCGCTACCCCGAGTACGACCTCGCCGACGTGGTCTACCTGGAGCAGCTCACCGGCGCCCTGTACCTGGACAAGTCCGATGACGTGGACGCGTACACGATGGCGATGGAGCGGCTGAGCGTCGCGGCGGAGCCGCCCAACCAGACGCCGAAGATGCTGGCGGACATGATCGCGGACCTGTAGGCGCGGCCGCCCGGCCCGACGTGAGAAGGAGCCCCACCCCCCGAAGCAGTGGAGCTCCCGTAGCCGCCGCCCGGTAGGGCGCGGCCGTTCTGGGGGTCCTGGTCCGGCTCAGGGCCTGGACCCGGCCACGGCCCGCCTCCCGGCCTCCGGCCGGGACGGGTCCGCGGGGACCTCCCGTCGGCACCGTGCGCGCACTGGCGTGCGGCGCGGTGTGCGTGTGGTCGGCGTCCGACCGTTCCCTGGCTAGCTCAGCAGGTTGTCGAAGTCGCCGTCCTTGGCGCCGAGGATGAGCGCGTCGATCTCCGCCTGGGTGTACAGCAGCGCCGGGCCCTCGGGGAACCGAGAGTTGCGCACCGCGATCGAACCGTCCGACAGCTTCGCCATCTCCACGCAGTTGCCCTGCGAGTTGCTGCGACGGCTCTTCTGCCAGGTGACGTTGCTCAGTTCGGACGCCGAAATACCGTTGTACGCGGTCATGAGGTCGAATCCCTCTCAGCTGGTTCGGACTGGGCGGCGCGCATGCGCCCATGCACTGTCTAATGCACGTGCATTCGCACCGTACTTTGAACAGGATAGCGCACGTGCATAAGAATCCTCTGAGTGTCGGGACACGTGTAGGCATCGTGTAAGCGGGTGCAATGTCCTGGCTGGGATTGCATGACAACGCCCCGCCGACCTGGGGGTCGGCGGGGCGTGGCAGCGCTCGCTGGGCTGGTCGCGCCCTGGGTCAGTCGCAGCGCAGCGCCGTCCGCAGGGCCTCAAGGTTCGCCGTCATGACCGAGGGATAGTCGTCGCCGGGAGAGCGATCGGTGATGCCCTCCAGCGGGTCCAGGACCGCAGTGGTGGCACCCGTCTCCTCGGCGATGGTCTCGGCGACCGCGGGGCTGGCCAGCGTCTCGGTGAAGATCGTCGTGACGTCGTGCTCCTCGACCAGATCGGCCACCTCCGCCATGCGCGCGGGGGACGGCTCGGACTCGGGGTCGACGCCACTGATGCCCACCTGGGACAGGTCGTAGCGGTCGGCAAGGTAACCGAACGCGGTGTGGCTGGTCACGAGGTCGCGCGAGGCGCACTGGGCCAGGCCGTCGCGGTAGGCCGCGTCGAGCTCGTCGAGTTCGGCCGCCACCTGTTCGGCGTTGGCGTGGTAGGCGTCGGCGTTGGCGGCGTCGGCCTCCGCCATGCGGTCGGCCAGACCCTCGGCGATCGTCGCCATCCGCTCCGGGTCCAGCCACACGTGCGGGTCGGTGCCGCCGGCCTCGTCGTGCGCGTCGCCGTGCTCCTCATCCCCGTGCTCCTCGCCGCCGTGGTCGTGGCCGCCGTGGTCGTGGCCGTCCGCGCCCTCGGTCGCCGTGCGCAGTTCCACCAGGCCGGCGACGTCCAGGGCCGACTCGCTCGCCTGCTGCGCGACCGCCTCGTCGACGGCCGGCTGCAGGCCGGGGATGTAGACGACGATGTCGGCCCCACTGACCGTGCCGACCTGGCGCGGGGTGAGTTCGAGGTCGTGCGGCTCGGCCCCGGGCTCGGTCAGGTTGGTCACCTCGGTGTGGTCGCCGCCCACCCGCTCGGCCAGCCACTGCAGTGGGTAGACGCCGGTCACCACCGTCACCGCGGCGTCCTGCCCTCCGTCCTCGCCGTCGGCGCCGCCGCACGCGGCGGTCGCCGTCACCAGTCCGGCCGCGCACACCGCGGCCACTCTCCTCGACATCCCGGATCGCATGGACCCATCATGAGGAGAATGAAAACGGTTGTCAATTTGATGAGATTTGCGCGATTTGTCGGGGTCAGCTGAGCTCGGCGAACTTCTCCACGTTGTCGGTCTTGCCGGCCACGATGACGATGTCGCCCTTCTGCGGCACGGTGTCGGCCGTGGCGTAGGTGAACTGCTCGCCGTGCCGCTTGATGCACACCACCGTGATGCCGTGGTGCGAACGGATGCGGGTCTCGCCGAGCCGGCGGCCGATGATCTCGCGTGGCGCGCGGGTCTTGCCCAACGCGAAGTTCTCCTCGATCTCGACGAAGTCCAGCATCCGTCCCGACACCAGGTGCGCCACCCGCTCGCCCATGTCGTGCTCGGGCAGCACCACGTGGTGCGCGCCGATCTGCTGCAGGATCCGCCCGTGCCGTCGGCTGATGGCCTTCGCCCAGATGTCGGGCACGCCCATGTCGACGAGCAGCGACGTGGTGAGGATGCTCTCTTCCAGGTGGGTGCCGATCGCCACCACCGCGCGGGTGAACTCCGGCGCGCCGAGCTGGCGGAGGGCCTCGTCGTCGGTGCTGTCGGCGATCACGGTGTGGGTGAGCGAGTCGGCGTACGCCTGGACCAGCCGGGCGTTGCTGTCCACCCCGAGGACCTCCCAGCCGCGCGACACGAGTTCGAGCGCCAGGGAACTGCCGAAGCGTCCCAGCCCGATCACCAGCACGCGGTTGTCGTGCGGTCTGTTGCGTTGCACTGCGTCGTCTCCCTGTGGCTAACCGATGATGGGGCGGGCCTCGGGCAGGTCGTAGCGGCGGGTGCGTTCCCGCAGCGCCAGGGCCGAGGCGAAGGTGATGGGGCCGATGCGGCCGGCGAACATCAGGAGCACCAGCAGCACCTGCGCCTGCGTGGGCAGGTCGGGGGTGATCCCGGTGGACAGGCCGACCACGCCGAAGGCCGAAACCACCTCGAACAGGATCTCTTCCAGGTGGAACGGGGTGGTGATGAGCAGGTAGACCGTGGCGCCGGCCACCACGGTCATGGACAGGAAGGTGAGGCTGAGCGCCTGGCGGATCGCGCTGCCGGAGAGCCGGCGGCCGAAGACGTGCACGTCGGGGTGGCCCCGGATCTCCGCCCACACCACGACGAGGATCACCGCGAACGTGGTGGCCTTGATGCCGCCGGCGGTGCCCGCGCTGCCGCCGCCGACGAACATCAGCATGATCGTGACGAACAGCGTCGAGTCGTCCATCTGGCCGACGTCCACCACATTGAAGCCGCCGCTGCGCGGCATCACCCCGTGGAAGACACCGACGAGGAGCTTCTGTGGCCACCCCATGGGGCCCAGTGTGGCGGGGTTGTTCCACTCCAGCAGCGTGATGGCGAGGATGCCGGCGCCGAACAGGAAGGCCGAGGCCGTCACCGTCAGCTTCGTGTGCAGCGACCAGCGGCGTGGCTGGCGGAAGTGCCGGCGCAACTCCAGCAGCACCGGAAAGCCCAGGCTGCCGAGCACGATCGCCGCGGCGATCGGCAGCAGGATGAACGGGTCCGCCGCGAAGCGGGTGAGGCTGTCGGCGTAGAGCGCCAGTCCGGCGTTGTTGAACGCCGCGACGCCGTGGAAGACGCCGTGGTAGAGCGCCCGCAGCGGGGGTTCGCCGTAGTGGGTCACGAGCCGCAGGGCCAGGACGAGGGAGACCACGACCTCGCAGGTCGTGCTGATGATGAAGATCCGCGCCACCAGGGAGCGGACGTCACCGAGATTGAGGCTGCGCGTCTCGGCCTGGGCGCTGAGCTGCATCCGCAGCCCGAACCTGCGGATCACCACCATCCCGAGCAGTGAGGCCAGGGTCATGATGCCCACGCCACCGGACTTGATGAGGGCGAGGACGACGAGTTCGCCGAACATCGACCAGTGCCGCCCCACGTCGACCACCGCGAGACCGGCGACGCAGACGGCGGACACGGCGGTGAACAGCGCCTGCACCAGTGTGGTCTCGCCGGGCCCGGTGCTGGCGGCCGGCAGCATGAGCAGGCCGGTGCCGATGACGATCACCAGCGCGAACGCCGCGACGACGAGCTGGGCGGGACGCTGCCAGGCGTGCTGACGGGGCGGCCCGAAGCGGTCGGTGCCGGACCGCTCCCGGTGGCGTGACCGTTCCCATCGACTGCGCCAGGCACGCAGTGTTCCCCGCATCATTCGCCTGCCATTTCGCACTTCGACATCGCCGCTCGCGACATTCCAGTGCACGAAACTAGCGCCGTTGGACGGGTGCGGCTCACCGCCCCCTCGGCAGGGGCGGGAGCGGGAGAAGTTCGCCCCGACCCAGGTTACGAGACCGCGCGACCGGCGGACGGCAGGCCGCCGCCGTCGCGGCGGATCGGCCGGGACCGGTCAGCTCTCGTCGAGCACGGGCTGCTCCGCCGGCGCGGCCGCTGCGCGTCTGCGGTAGTGCGCGCTGCGGACCATCAGCACACTGGCCGCCAGGACCGTGGCCAGAAGCGAGGCCACGAGGACGCCGGCCTTGGCGTGCGCGAGCATTTCGGGGTGGTCGGGGAAGGAGAGTTCCGCGACGAGCAGCGAGACCGTGAAACCGATGCCGGCCAGCATGGACATGCCGGCGAGGTCGATCCAGCTCAGCGACGGGTTGAGTTCGGCCCGGGTCACCCGGGTGGTGATCCACGAGCCGCCGAAGATGCCGACCACCTTGCCGACGACCAGGCCGAGGATCACGCCCACGGCGGCGGTGTCGGTGAACATGCTGCCCAGCCCGTCGAAGACCACCCCCGCCGACATGACCGCGAACACCGGCAGCGCCACGCCGCTGGACCACGGGCGCAGCACGTGCTCGGTGTGGTGGCTGGGCGAGATCCGCTCGTCGGCGTGCGGGACGGTCCGCATGAGCATGCCCATGGCCACACCGGCGATGGTGGCGTGCACGCCGCTGGCGTGCACCAGCGCCCAGATGACGAAGGCCAGCGGCACGTAGACCAGCCAATTGGGGACCCGGGAGCGGTTCAGCGCCGCGGCGAGACCGCGCCCGCGCTGCAGGTAGCCGAACACGGCGAGCAGCAGCAGCGCCCCGCCGAGGGGCGCCAGCGACAGGTGCTCGGTGTAGAACACCGCGATGACGATGATGGCGCCCAGGTCATCGACGATGGCCAGGGTGAGCAGGAAGGTGCGCAGGGCCGGCGGCAGGTGGCGGCCGATCACCGCGAGGACCGCGACCGCGAACGCGATGTCGGTGGCCATCGGGATGCCCCACCCGCGCAGGGCGTCGCCCTGCGAGAAGTTGACCACGGCGTAGATCAGCGCCGGGACGGCCATGCCGCACAGGGCGGCGACGATGGGCAGCATGGCCCTGCGCGGGTTACGGAGTTCACCGTGCACGAACTCCTGCTTGAGCTCGTTGCCGACGATGAAGAAGAAGACCGCGAGCAGGCAGTCGGCGGCCCACGCCTCGACGGGGAGGTTCAGGTGCAGAGCCTCCGGGCCGAACGTGAAGGTCCGGATGGCCTCGTAGACGCCGCCGAGCGGGGAGTTGGCCCAGACGAGGGCGAGGACCGCGCCGCCGATGAGCAGGAAACCGGCGACCACGTCGGAGCGCAGCGCCTCGGCGAGTGCCGGCCGGCCCGTGCCGCGGTTCTGGGTCATGTGGCATGCCTCCCGGCTGTCAACGCGAAAAAGAACCGCCGACCAGACTTCCCGGCACACCTACGGGCGTACCCCGTGGGGTACGACCGGCGAACTCCCGCAGGGTCGCCCGTGTGACTATGCCAGGTGGTGTCATGGTTTGTCCAAACCCTGGAACTTTCCGGCCGACTGGGCGGCTCGGGACAAATGGAGAGTGACGGGCCGGTCCGGATGCCGGCCCTCCGGGCGACGTCATGGTCCCGGCTCAGAGGTGCCGGGCGCCCTCGTGGGAGGCATGGCCGGCCGGCTCCAGTTGCAGGGTGGAGTGCTCGACGTCGAAGTGCCCGGACAGGCAGGCGTGCAACTCGTCGAGCATGCGCCCGCAGTGTCTGAGGCGCTCCTCCTCGACCACCACGTGGGCCGACATCACCGGGACGCCGGAGGTGATGGTCCAGGCGTGCAGGTCGTGGACGTCGAGGACGCCGGGCTGAGCCAGCAGGTGGCTGCGGACCTCGTCCAGGTCCATGTTCCGGGGGGTGGCCTCCAGCAGGATGTGGACCGCCTCGCGCAGCAGGCCCCAGGCGCGCGGCAGGATGAACACCGCGATGCCCAGCGAGACGATGGAGTCGGCCCGGTCCCAGCCCGTCAGCCAGATGACGAGTGCCGCCACGATCACGCCCACCGAGGACAGCGTGTCGCTGAGCACCTCAAGGTAGGCGCCCCGCAGGTTGAGGCTCTGCGTCTGCCCGCGGTGCAGCAGAAGCAGCCCGATGACGTTGGCGGCGAGGCCGAGTACGGCGACGGCGAGCATCGTCGGACCGGCCACCGGCTGCGGTGTGACCAGGCGGTGGACGGTCTCGTAGGCGATGTAACCGCACAGCGCGAACAGCAGGAGGGCGTTGGCGGCGGCCGCGAGGATCTCGGCGCGCTGGAAGCCGAACGTCCGCTTGGGGGAGAACGGGCGCGCCGCGATCCAGATGGCGAACAGCGCCAGCACCAGGCCGAAGGCGTCGGCGGCGGCGTGCCCGGCGTCGGCGAGCAGCGCCAGACTGCCGGAGGCGAGCCCGCCGGCGACCTGGACGCCGATGACGCCGACGGTCAGGCAGAGCACGGTGATCATCCGCCCGCGGTGGGCGGCGGCCGCGGTCGAACCGTCAGGCAGACCGCCGTGCGCGTGCCCGTGTCCCGTTCCCATGGATGCTCCCGTCCGTTCACATCGAATGATTCAGCCTCCACTGTTTATACAGTCTGGGCTGTCTATACAGCAAGTTATGTACAATGATTTTCATGTTGACCTCCGAGCAGCGTCTCTCCGCGATCCAGCGCCTCGGGCGGGCGCTCGCCGACCCGACCCGGTGCCGCCTGCTGCTGGCCCTCCTCGACGGTCCCGCCTACCCCGCCCACCTCGCCGAGCGCCTGGGGCTCACTCGCCAGAACGTCTCGAACCACCTGGCGTGCCTGCGCGAGTGCGGATTGGTGACGACCACGGCGCAGGGCCGCCAGGTGAGCTACGAACTGGTGGATCCGTCCCTGGCGCACGCGCTGGACGACCTGCTCCGGGTGGTGTGGGGGGTGGCCGCCGAGCACGTGCCACCGGGTGAGAGCGAGCCGGTGCGTGCCGGCTGAGCCGCCGGGCCGGGCCGAAGATCCGCATACCCCCAGCCTGCGTCACCGGCAGGGGCCCGACCAAGTCCGATCCCGCAAGGCTGTGGACAACGGAACGGTGAGCCGCCGAGCGAGCGTAACCGGCGCCGCCTCCGGCCGTAGGCCCCTTTGCGCGGGGCCGGTGGAGCCGAGCGAGACGGCGAACGTGACCGGAAGCACGGAGCGGTGAGCCGCCGAGCGAGCGCAGCCGGCGCCGCCTCTGGCCGTAGGCCCCTTTGCGCGGGGCCGGTGGAGTGGAGCGAGGTGGGGAGCGTGACCGGGGGTGCGGAACGGTGAGCCGCTGAGCGAGCGTAACCGGCGCCGCCTCTGGCCGTAGGCCCCTGCCGCGGGGCCGGTGGAGCCGAGCGAGGCGGCGAACGTGACCCGCCAACGCCCGGGCGGTCGGGAATAAGAACGGCGGTCGGGCGCGTCCGGCGGTCTGCGGGGGGTCAGCCGTTACCGGGCACGTCCTTCTCCAGCACCGCGCACAGTGCCTCCATACCCCGCACCAGGCCCGCGAGGGTCTCGGTGTCGAGTCGTGCGAAGGCGGCGAAGTGCTGCCGCTGCCCGGCGTCGCGGAACTCGGTGATCAGGTCGCGGCCCTCCTCGCTGAGGTCGATCCGCCTGATCCGCCGGTCCTGGGGATCCTCGCGGCGCCGGACCAGGCCGCGTGCGACGAGGCGGTCCACGATCCCCGTTAGGGTGGCCACGCCCACACCCGCCTTCGCGGCGAGCTCGTGCGCCGGCATGTCGCCCTCCAGGGAGAGCAGCACGAGCAGCTTGAGCTGCTGGACGGTCAGCGTGGTGGTGAGCAGCGGCAGCGACGATGCGCGGGCGAACATCCGGATGCGGCGCTCCTCCAGTTCCAGCAGCCGTCGCAGTAGCGCGTCCTTCTCGCCGGACGCCCGCTCGCTCATCGTCACCCCTGACATGTCACTGCGATATCCCTGACAATCCCCTGATTTGTATCACCTCGGTCTGATTTTTTGGTTCGTCCGAAGTATCGTGGTTCGCGCGTGCCCGGCAGAACCGCGCGGCGCCCCCCTTTACCCGTCGCGCGGCACGGCGTCTCCCCGACCGCCCGTCTCAGCGGTCCCGATCCAGCGCGAACAGCCTCCGAGGAGCACCACTTCCATGTCCAGATTGGCCAAGATGAGCCTTGGCAACCGGGCGCTCATCCTGCTGATCACGCTCGCCGCCGTCGCGTTCGGCCTCATGGCCACGACGTCGGCGAAGCGTGAGCTGATGCCATCCCTCGAAATACCGATGGTCACGGTGAACGCCCAGTACCAGGGCGCGTCACCGCAGGTCGTCGAGTCCGAGGTGACCCAGACGCTCGAACAGGCGGTCAGAGGGGTGGCCGGCATCACGAGCTACACCTCGACCTCCAGCAACGGGTCGGCCTCGGTCGTCGCCGAGTTCGACTACGGCGACGACACCGACTCGGTCATCCGCGAGGTGCAGCAGGCCGTCGACCGCGTTCAGCCGGCCCTGCCGGAGGACGTCGACCCGACGGTCGCGGCGTTCAGCCTCGACGACGTCCCCGTCGTCATGCTCGCCGCGGGCGCCGGTGACGGCGACGCACAGGCGCTCGCCGAACCCCTCCAAGAACAGGTCGTCCCCGAGCTGGAGAGCATCGACGGCGTGCGCGCCGTGACGGTCACCGGCATCCGGGAGTCCACGGTCACCGTCACCCCCGACACCGACGAACTCGACGACGCCGGACTCTCCGTCAACGACCTCACCACCGCCCTGCAGTCCAGCGGCGTCCTCGCGCCGGGCGGCGAGATCACCGAGGACGGCCGTACCCTCACCGTCACCACCGGCGGCCGGCTGGAGTCCGTCGACGACGTCGCCGACCTGTGGCTGATGCCGAGCGGAGCCGCGGCCCAGGGCGCCGCCGGACCGGGGGCCGGTGCCCAGGCCATGCCCGGCGCCGCCGGAGCCGCCGCCCCCGAGGCGGTCCAGCTCAAGGACGTCGCCGACGTGGAGCTGGCGCTCGACGACGCCTCCAGCATCACCCGCACCAACGGCGACCCCAGCCTCGGCGTGATGATCACCAAGACGGCCGACGGCAACACGGTGGAGATCTCCGAGGCCGTCCAGTCCTCCCTCGACGACCTCGCGCCACTGCTCGGCGACGACGCCGACATCACCGTGGTCTTCGACCAGGCGCCGTTCATCAACGAGTCGATCGTGGCGATGGCCGAGGAGGGCGTCCTCGGACTCGTGTTCGCGGTCGTGATCATCCTCGTGTTCCTGGCGTCGGTGCGTTCGACCCTGGTCACCGCGGTGTCCATCCCGGTCTCGCTGCTCATCGCGCTGCTGGGGATGCAGCTCTTCGACTACACGCTCAACATCCTCACGCTCGGCGCGCTGACGGTCGCGATCGGCCGCGTCGTCGACGACTCGATCGTGGTGCTGGAGAACATCAAGCGGCACCTCGGATACGGCGAGGCCAAGGACCGGGCGGTGTTCACCGGCGTCCGTGAGGTCTCGGGCGCGGTCACCTCCGCCACGCTGACCACGATCGCGGTGTTCCTGCCCATGGGCTTCGTCGGCGGCCAGGTCGGCGAGCTGTTCCGCCCGTTCGCGGTGACGGTGAGCGTCGCGCTCGCCGCGTCGCTGCTGGTCTCGCTCACCATCATCCCGGTGCTCGCCTACTGGTTCATGCGGCCCAAGGACGTCGCGGAGGAGGACCTGGAGCGGGTCCGGGCCGAAGAGTACGAGCGCGAGCTGCGCACCCCGCTGCAGCGCGCCTACCTGCCCGTCATCCGGTGGGCCACCCGGCACCGGGTCATCACGCTGGCCGTCAGCCTGCTGCTCCTGGCCGGCACGGTCGGGCTGGCCACCCAGCTCAAGACCTCCTTCATCGGCGACCAGGGCCAGAACACCGTGGCCATCACGCAGGAACTGCCGGTCGGCACCTCGCTGGACGAGGCCAACACCGAGGCCGAGAAGGTCGAGGAGACGCTGGCCGGGCTCTCCTGGGTGGAGTCCTACCAGACGTCCGTTGGCGGCGGCGGTGGCGGCATGGGCGCCATGTTCGGCGGCGGCGGAGCCGTCACGTCCGTCAGCTACACCCTCACCACCGACCCGGAGGGCGACCAGGCGGTCTACCTCGACCGGCTGCGCGCGGCGCTGGCGGAGGTCGACACCGAGGCCGAGCCGCGTATCGACGAGACCGGCGGCATGGGCGGCTCCACGCTTGAGGTGCAGGTCGAGGCCTCGGATAGCGAGACCCTCGCCGAGGCGGCCGACCAGGTGGAGGCCGCCGTCCGGGACATCCCCGGTGCGGCCGACGTGACCAACAGCGTCGCCGCGTCGCAGCCGGCCCTGGAGGTGCGGGTCGACGGCGAGCGAGCCTCCGACGAGGGGCTCACCGAGGGGCAGATCGGCCAAGCCGTCACCGCGGCGTTCCAGGGCACCAACGTCGGCAGCGCCACCATCGACGACGTCGAGCGCGACATCGTGGTGCGGGTGGACGACGCACCCGAGAGCGTCCAGGCCCTGGAGGAGCTGGAGATCAGCACCCCCACCGGGGGACAGGTCGAACTCTCCGAGGTGGCCGACGTCGAGGAGGTCACGCAGGCCCCCGAGCTGAGCCGCACCGACGGTGTGCGCAGCGCGACCGTGTCGGCGACTCCCACCGCCGACGACCTGGGGGCCGTGACGGCCGACCTCACCGCGGCTCTGGAGGACCTCGACCTGCCCGAGGGCGCCACCGCGTCCGTCGGCGGTGTCAGCTCCGACCAAACCGAGGCGTTCGGCCAGCTCGGCATCGCCATGCTGGCGGCCGTGGCGATCGTCTACCTGGTGATGGTGGCCACGTTCAAGAGCCTGATCCAGCCGCTGATCCTGCTGGTGTCGATCCCCTTCGCCGCCACGGGGGCGCTGGGGCTGCTGTTCGTCACGGGCACGCCGCTCGACATCGCGGCGATGATCGGCCTGCTCATGCTGATCGGGGTCGTGGTCACGAACGCCATCGTGCTCATCGACCTGATCAACCAGTACCGTGAGGACGGCATGGAGCTGCGCGAGGCGGTCGTCGAGGGATCGCGGCACCGGCTGCGTCCCATCCTGATGACGGCCCTGGCCACCATCTGCGCCATGACCCCCATGGCGCTGGGCATCACCGGCGGCGGCGCGTTCATCTCGCAGCCGCTGGCCCTGGTGGTCATCGGTGGGCTCATCACCTCCACGCTGCTCACGCTGGTGCTGGTCCCCGTCCTGTACACCATGGCCGAGGCCGGCAAGGAGCGCCGGGCCGCGCGCCGGGAGGAGCGCCGGGCGGCCCGCATCGAGGCCGCGCGCCGCGAGCGGGCGGACCGGGCCGCCGAGCAGGTCTGACCTGCGGCGCCGCGCCCGGACCCCGAGAGGGGCCGGGCGCGGCCTTCCGCGTGTCCGTGGCCCTGCGGGACGAGCGGAACGTGCGTGTGGCGGGTGGTTCACGGCGGTTCGAGTTGTCACCGGGTGCTCGCGTTCGGCAATCTCTGGTCGTATGGATCCGATCAGCACCGATCTCGACGACCTCGTCCGCGCGGAACTGGGCGGCGAGCCGTCGCAGGACGCCAAGGACTACGCACGCGAACTCTACGAGCGGTACCGTCTCCCGCCGGAGCCGCCCGCGGGGGAGGACGGCTGAGCGCGACCCCCTCCCAGCACCGGCGGCACCGCCGGAGAACGATCCACCGAAACGACGACCGGGGTCTCCCCGCCGGGGAGGCCCTTCGTCATGCCGGGGAGGCGCGGCACGCCGGGAGGCGGCGGACCGCCGGCCGCCCCTAGGGTGCGAGGGGGTCGTCCTCCCAGGTCAGCTCGAACCAGACGAGCTGCCCGAGGCCGTCGCCCCGCGGCTCGCTGCCCCACTTCACGGCCAGAGCCTCGACGAGGTCGAGACCCCGGCCGTGCTCCGTGATGTCGTAGGGGTCCTTGTGCTGGGGGCGTGGCCGCTCCGGGCTGCCCAGGTCGCGCACCTCGATGCGGGCCCAGCCGGCGGCGCTGTACACCGTGACCTCGAACTTCCCGCCGGGGCCGCCGGACGCGCTGTGCGTCACGGCGTTGGTCGCGAGTTCGCTGGTCAGCAGGGTCGCCGTGCCGGTCTGGGGCGTGGGGCCGAGCTGCCGCTCCACGAATCGCCGGGCGTGCTTGATCTGGTTGGCCAGTCCCGGGAACCGGCGCCGGTGCGGCGTCTCGTGGCCGCCGGGCAGTGACGGGCTCTGTTCCATGGATTTCGCCGGTAGTTCGATGGTCGGGTGGGAACCGCTAGCGCTGATCAGGGGCGGGTGGCCGCGTACGGGAGCCGGCGTGGTGGGGACGTCGGGCATGAATGATCACTCCCCGGCGACGTGTGCGGGCGCACGTCGCATTCAGGCCGCGTCGACGTGCGCGGTGACCCTTCCGCCAGGCGTCCGATGCGCAAAGGGTCACGGCGCTGGAGAAGTGCGGTGGGATCACTCGTGGGGCAGGTTGGGCGGTGACGGGTGAGCGTCGCGGCTGGGTGTTCTTATCCTCGGCCAGGATACGCGGGCGGACTCAAGGGCGGCTCGGCGGGGGTGACAACGGGGACGCCGAACCCGGAAACGCCGCAGATCAGCGGGCTCGGACGGTGCTCCGGCCTCCGCAGGGGCCGGCACCGGCGGAGCGTTATACCAGCCCGGCGACGACCCTCGATGTGGATCACGCCACCCCCGGGACGCCGGCGCCGGTTCGTGCCACTATGGGTTACCTGCCGAAACCGGTGAGTCAGCCGATGCCGCGGAGGTGAACACGTGTGGAGACATTGACGCGGTATTCACCGTGGATTCACCTCCCCGAGCGACTGCTCGGACATGGTCAGGGCTGGTCGGCGGCTCCCCGCCCGTCCGACGCGTAACCCGCCTGTTCCTGGAGGAACCAGTGCCCGATTCCGCGCCCCGACGCCGGCTGCTGCCGCTTCTGACGCACGCCGGTGGAAGATCCCGAACGACCTGCCGCTTCCGCTGCGGCGACGCCTGCTTCCACGAGGCGCCCAACACCAGCAACAACGCCTACTTCGGCGACATCTTCGCCGCCGCGCTGTCCCGCCGTAACGTGCTGCGCGCCGGAGCGGTCGGCGCCGGCGCGTCCGCGATCGCCTTCGGCGTCGCTTCCGCGCCCGCCGCCGCGGCACCGGGCCGCGGCCGCAACCCCCGTCTGGGGTTCGCCTCCGTGGCGCCCAACACCAACGACGTGGTCACCGTGCCGGACGGCTACGACAGCCGCGTCATCGTCCGGTGGGGCGACCCCGTCCTGCCGGGAGCGCCGGAGTTCGACCTCGCCGGCCAGACCGCCGAGGCCCAGGAGCAGCAGTTCGGCTACAACTGTGACTACGTGTCGTTCATCGAGCTGAGCGGCAACCGTGGCCTGCTGTGGGTGAACCACGAGTACACCAACGAGAACATCATGTTCGCGGGCTACACCGACGGTGGCGCCGCGGATCTGGAGCAGATCAAGATCTCGATGGCGGCGCACGGCGGCTCCATCGTGGAGATCGAGCGGGTCGGCCGCACCGGTGCGTGGAAGCTCGTCACCTCCGGGCGGCGCCGGTACAACCGCCGCATCACCGCCAGCACCCCGATGCGGCTGACCGGCCCGGCGGCCGGCGACGCGCTGCTGCGCACCGAGGCCGACCCCGAGGGCACCGAGGTCCTCGGCATGCTGAACAACTGCTCGGGTGGCATGACCCCGTGGGGCACCGTGCTCACCTGCGAGGAGAACTTCAACCAGTACTTCGTCGGCGGCGAGGGCGCCCCCGAGGACGTCAAGCCGAAGCTCAAGCGCTACGGCATCGCCGTCTCGGGCGACACCCGGGCCGACAGCCGGCGGTTCGACCGGGTGGACGAGCGGTTCGACCTCTCCAAGCACCCCAACGAGGCGAACCGGTTCGGCTACGTCGTCGAGATCGACCCGCTCGACCCCGACTACCAGCCGCGCAAGCGCACCATGCTGGGCCGCTTCAAGCACGAGGCCGCCAACACCCGCCTCACCGCGGACGGCCGGGTCGCCGTGTACATGGGCGACGACGAGCGCTTCGACTACATCTACAAGTTCGTCAGCGAGAAGAAGGTGCGCCGCGGTTCGCGCCGGCACAACGACACGCTGCTCGACTCCGGCACGCTGTACGTCGCCAAGCTGACCGGCAACAGCCCGGCGGAGGAGATCGACGGCTCCGGCGCGCTGCCCGAGGACGGCGAGTTCGACGGTTCCGGTACCTGGATCCCGCTGTGCAACGCCACGACCTCCTTCGTCGAGGGCTTCACGGTCGCCGAGGTGCTGGTGCACACCCGCCTCGCCGCGGACAAGGTGGGCGCCACCAAGATGGACCGCCCGGAGGACTTCGAGGCCAGCCCGGTCACCGGCAAGGTGTACTGCGCCCTCACCAACAACTCCAGCCGCACCCCCGAGCAGGCCGACGAGGCCAACCCGCGGGCGAACAACCGGTTCGGGCACATCCTGGAGATCACCGAGCGGCGCGACGACGCCGGCGCGACCTCCTTCGGCTGGCGGGTGCCGCTCGTCTGCGGTGACCCGGACGACCCGAGCACCTACTTCGACGGGTACGACAAGTCCAAGGTCGCGGCGATCTCCTCGCCGGACAACCTGACCTTCGACGCGCGCGGCAACCTGTGGATCGCCACGGACGGCCAGCCCGGCTCCATCAACACCAACGACGCGCTGCACGCGGTTCCGGTCGAGGGCCGCTACCGGGGCGAGCTGAAGACCTTCGCCACCGTCCCGGTCGGCGCCGAGTGCTGCGGCCCGTTCATCACCGAGGACCAGAAGACGGTGTTCATCGCTCCGCAGCACCCGGGCGAGGACGGCACCGTCGAGCAGCCGGAGAGCACCTGGCCGGACGGGGACTTCCCGCGCCCCTCGGTCGTGTCGATCTGGCACACCGGCGGCCGCGACATCGGCGCGTGACGCCCCGCTGACCCCGATGCGATCCGGGTCCCGGTGCCGAGTGCGGCGCCGGGACCCGGTGTTCTTCACCGCACCGCTCCCCGCTAAGTGACGTGGCCCACGCGTAGCATGCATGGCGCAGGGCCGCACAGGGGACGCGGCCCTCGGCGACGGCGGGAGGGCAGCGGTATGGCGACGGTACGTCCGGCCCGGCGGGAGGACGCGGAGGCGATGGACGAGATCTTCCGCGCGGCCGCCCTTGCCGCGTGGTCGCACTTCATGCCCGAGGAGGGCCTGCGCGTCGAGCCGCGGCGTCCCAAGATGTACGAGCAGGCCGTGCGGGCGCCCGAGGTGAACGTCCTGGTGGCCGAGGACGCCGGCCGGGTGCGCGGCTTCGCCGTCGTCCGCGAGAGCCGGGACGCCGACGGCGGACGCGGGGTGGGAGAGCTGCACATGTGCTACGCCCACCCGAACGCGTGGGGGACCGGGGTCGCCCCCGCCCTCATGACCGCGGCCCTCGCCCGGCTGCGTGCGCGCGGCTGCCGGACCGCCACCCTGTGGACCGCCGAGCGGAACCACCGCGCGCGTGCCTTCTACCGGCGTTCCGGGTGGGCGCTGGACGGCACCTCCCGGTCCAAGACCCGGCTCGGCGTGACCTTCACGGAACACCGGTTCCGCGTCGACCTCGTCCCGGGCTAGCCGCGCCGCCGCAGGGAGCCGGAGACGCCGGGCCGCGAAGACTCGCACGAGCCTCCGGCACGCGGGGGCGCGAATCCCATCACGCCTGGCCGGTGCCGCCCGGCCGCGGGCCCGGGACCCCGGGACCGCCCCGGCGCAGGTGACCGGTCTCCCGCAGGTAGTCGAGCAGCTCGGCGGCGGCCTCCTCCGGACCGGCCGTCACGATGCGCCGCGGCGGCCGGCCCGCGGGCGAGGTCGTGATGGCGAGCGCCCGCTCCAGGGCGTCGCCGGCCGGATCCGGACCCGGAAGCGGCCGGGGGCCGGGCCGGAAGGGTTCCGGGCGCTGCGGGAACCCCGAGACGCCGGCGCGTGGCGCCGGGGCCAGCGCGGTCTCCACCCGGCCGGCCGTGCCCTCCAGCAGCGCGGACAGCGGTGCGCGGCGCAGCCCGGCGGTACCGGCCTCCACCGACACCACCGCCGGCAGTGGGACGCGCAGGACCTCGCGGCGCCCACGATCCAGCCTGCGCACCGCGTGCAGCTCGCCGCGGCCGTCCGGCCCGGAGCCGCCGGACTCCGGCGGGGCGGCCGAGACGGCGACCAGCCCGAGCGCCTGCGCGGCGGCCAGCTCCTCGGCCAGGAAGGCCGGCACGGAGCCGCTGCCGCGGTCCAGGCTGACGTCGCCGCACACCACCAGGTCCGCGGGCGCGATGCCGTCCGGGCCGACCACGGCGGCGAGGGCCGCGGCGACCGTGGCGCTGGACGCCGATCCGTGCGGTCCCGCGGTCGGCAGCTCCACCCGCACGGCGCGCGCGGCACCGACCGTGAGCGCGTCACGCAGGACCGCTTCGGCGGCCGGCGGGCCGACGCTCACCGCCACCACCTCGCCGCCACGGGCGTCCGCGATCCGCAGGGCGGTCTCCAGCGCCGCATGGTCGGCGGGGGAGACGCCCAGCGTGTGCGCGTCCCGCCGGTGGCTCTCGCGCACCACCCCGCTGAGCGGATCGACATCGGGGCGCAGGTCGACCAGTTTCACGGCGGCGGCGACGCGCACCGGAACCTCCTCGCGTCGGGGTGGGGGGAGCGAGCGGGGCGTCACGACCAGCGCAGCACCACGCCGTGGCCGCCGAGCGGGTAGGACCAGGTGATGGCGTCGGCGCCGGCGCTCTCGCAGACCAGCCGGCACAGCCCGCACTCGAAGCACTGGTCGTGCGAGAAAAGGATCCCGCCGTCGGCGGTGGGCGTGAACAGGTCGGCGGGGCAGGCGGTCACGCAGGGCTGGCCGGGGCAGCCCCGGCAGGCGGCGGTGTCCACCACGATGTGCGGCTCGTCCGTCACCCGGAACTCGACGGTGGCCATGCGGTCGCCGAACGCGTACTCCGACCACTCGGGCCGCCGGGCGCTCGGCACGGCGGCATCGCGCCCTCCGGCGGCCTGCCGTGCGCGGCCGGCCGTCTCCCGGCGCATCTTCCGGCGGATGCGACGTCGGCGCAGGCGGTCCAGCATCGACATGCTCATGGTCATCCGAAGCTCCTCAGCAGCTGCCATCCGTCCCGCGCGAGGTCGCGCAGCCGGGTGCCGTGCGCGGCCGCGACCTCCCGCAGTACCGTGGTGACGCCCGGCTTGGGCCGCGGGTTGTCCACGGTGAGCAACCGCTCCGCAGCGTCGCAGAGCAGGCGCGGATAGCGACGCATCCGCTCCGACCGCATGAGGGGCGGGACGTCCCGGAACCGGTGCAGGTCGCCCAGGACGAACGACCCCTCCAGCCGGGACCGGTACCCGGACAGCCCGGCGGCGGAGGTGTCGCCCGCGCGCACCGCCGCGGCGGCCGTCTCGCCCGCCGCGATCCCGGAGCCGATCGCGAAGTTCATCCCCTCCAGCCAGGGGCCGGCGGTGAGCACCATGCCGGCCGCGTCGCCGCAGACCAGGATCCCCGGCCCGGCCGGGCGGGACAGCACCGCGCGGCTGCCGACCGGGACGAGGTGCGCCGCGTACTCCTTGAGTTCGGCGCCGCGCAGGTACGGCGCGACCGCCGGGTGGGCCTTGACCTCGGCGATCAGCTCCTCCGGGCGGATCCGTGACCGCGCCAGTTCCGCGGCCGGCACCAGCACGCCCACCGAGACGGTGTCCAAGGCGGTGTGCAGGAACGCCTCCGCGGGCACCTCGGCCGTGCACCCCAGGATCTCCAGGGCGGCGCCCTCACGGCCGGTCAGCCCGAACCTGCGGTCGATCTCCTCCCGCGGCAGCGCCAGTACCTCCTTCGCGCCGAGCACGAAGTCCTCGACCGAGCCGCTGGGGCGCAGGCCGGCCTCCCGGGCCAGCAGCGAGTTGACGCCGTCGCAGGCGATCACCACGCCGGCCTCGACCTCGCCGCCGTCGCGGTCGGTCCGCACCCCGCGGACCGAGCCGTCGGGGCCGCGCAGCAGCGCCGTCACCGTCGTCGAGCAGACCAGCCGCGCACCGGCCCGCTCGGCGGCGCCCGCTAGCCAGGAGTCGAACTCCGACCGGTAGGCGGTCGCCCCGTTGTAGGGCGGCTCGGCCCACGCGTTGTTGCGGTAGTCCACCGACAGCGCCTGGGAGCCGGTCACCATCACCAGCGAACGGCGGGTGACCCACCGCTGGATGGGGGCCTGTTCCCACCAGCGTGGGATCAGGTCGTCGAGCACCCGCCCGTAGATCACGCCGCCGTGCACGTTCTTGGAACCCGGGAACGGGCCGCGCTCCAGCAGCAGCACCGACGCCCCGGCTCGGGCGGCGGTGAGCGCGGCCGCCGATCCGGCCGGCCCGGCGCCGACCACCACCACGTCGAAGCGCGTCACGCGCCGCTCCTTCCTTGGTCGTCCTCAGCCGTCTCCGGCCGGGTCCACGGGTGTCCGGGCTCCGCTGGCACGTGTGGGCGGCGCGCCGCCGGCCGCCTGTTCCGGGAACGGAGCCCCGTCCACCGGCCACCGAGAGTCCCGGACCGTGCCGTCCCGCAGCATCCGCGCCAGCGCGGCCAGCATCCCGGGCGCGTCGGTGACCAGGCCGAGATCGGCCGTGGCCATCATCGGCGTGCCGGGGTCCCGGTCCACCGCCACCACGTGCGCCGGATCTCCCGTGCCGGCGAGATACCGGGGCGCGCCCGAAACACCGACCGCGATGTGCAGGCCCGGGCTCACCCTAACGCCGGTCGCGCCGACTCGGCGCTCCGGAGCGACCAGACCGGCCTCGGCGGCGGCCCGGGTGCCGCCCAGCGACGCGCCGAGCCCCCGCGCGACCTCGGCCAGGTCCGCGAACGCCGCCGCCCCGCCGTCCGGACCGCCCATCAGGCCGGCGCCGCCCACGACCAGCCGGTCGGCCTCCGCCAGGTCGGCGGCGGCGGGCTCCGGTGCGCGGACCTCGACCACCCGCGCCTCGCCGGGGTCCGGTGCCCGGCCGTCCGACCGGATCCGGCGCACCGCGCACCGGGCCTCCGGCCGGACGGGGGCCGCACCGCCGACCCCCGGCCGCAGCGTCACCACGGCCGGGCCGGTGATCCCGACCCGGACGGCATGACGATCGCCGTCGCGGGGCAGCACCGCGTACCCGGGCCCGACCCGGACCGCGCCCGCCAGCAGCGGCCGTCCGAGGCGTGCCGCCAGCCGCGGGGCCAGGTCCCGGCCGTCCGGGCACGCCGGGAGCAGGACCAGATCCGCCGCCGCACAGGCGCCGCTGAGCGCTCGCGCCCACGTGCCCGGCTGGAAGGTCCGGCTCTCCCACACCAGCAGCAGCCGCGCCGACCCGCGCAGCCGGTCCGCCGCCTCCCCGGCCCCGTCCCCGGCCAGCAGCGCCACCCCGCCGGCCTCCGCGACGGTCTCGGCGCCGCCGGGCGGCAAGGTGGCCTCCCGCACCGGCACCACCGCGATCGTGCTCGCCCGCTCGCCGCTCACCGGGCGCTCCTCCCCAGGCGTCCCGGGCGCCGCGCCCGTCGCGCCCCGTTGTCGTCGTCAGCGAGGGAAAACCTCGTCCGCACGGCTCCACCTCCGAAGCTTCGTGTGCCGGGCCGGCTTCGGCCCGGCAGGGTCGATCGCGCCCGATCGCGCGGCGGGCGCCCACGAGGAGCGCAACGACCGGCCCGGGCGCGGCCGCCGTCCGGCGCGTGCGCGGCGGGGCGGGAGGGAACCGGGCGGCGATTCACAGCCGCCCCCCGATGCGCTCGCCGTCGGCCACCGCGGCGTTCAGCCGGCGCGGCGCCACACAGTCACCGACGCGCAGCACCGGCACCGGCCGGCCATCCGCGGCACGGAGCTCCCGGAACAGCTCGTCGCGGGGCGCCTGGGGAAGCGCGCAGACCACCCAGTCCACCGTGCGGGTCACGGCGGTCCCGGTCGGCTCGTGCATCAGCGCGACGGTGAGCGGTGCCGCGGCGCCGTCCGTGGTCACCGACGTGACGCGGTGCTCGCAGGTCTCCGTCACACCGCGGGCCGCCGCGCGGACGGACCAGCTCTCCAGGTCGAGTGTGGCCGCGAGCTCCCGGCCGACCAGAAGCGCCGCCGTCACGATCTCCACCCGGCAGCCGCGATCGGCCAGGAGCTCCGCCGCGCCGGGGGCCTCGTGGAAGCCGAGCCCGTCCACCACCAGCACCGACCCCGACGGCCGGGCGGTGCCGGACAGCACGTCACGGACGTCCACCACGCGCCGGACGTCTCCGGCCCACGCGGGCCGCTCGGGGCGGGCCCCCGTCGCCACCACCACGACGTCCGGCGTCTCCCGGCGGACGAGTTCGGCGTCCACGGGCACGCCGTAGTCGATGGTCACCCCGCGCCGCCGGCACTCGGCCAGCTGGCCGCGGACGAGTTCGCCGATCTCGGCGCGGCCCGGGGCCGCCGCGGCGAGGCGGATTTGGCCGCCCGCGGCGCCCGCCGTCTCGTACACTCGCACGCGGTGCCCGGCGCGGGCGGCGGCGATGGCCGCCTGCAGCCCGGCCGGGCCCGCGCCGGCCACCAGCACCTCGCGGGACGGCGGCGGTGCCGCCCGGCCGCGGCGCGGCCACCATCGGAGCGCGGGACGGTCGCCGCGGTCCGGTCCCGCACCGGCCGGAGCGGGCTCGGGTTCGGACTCCCGGCCGACCCGGGGGTTCCCGGCGCACGCCAGCCGCCGTCCCGGCGCCGGACCGGTGGACCCGGTGACGCAGCCCTGGTTGCACGAGAGACACCCACGGATGGCCTCGGGGAATCCGGCGCGGGCCTTCGCCGCGAAGTCCGGGTCGGCGATCTGGCCGCGCACCACGCTGACCAGGTCGCAGTGCCCGTCGGCGAGCGCGCGGTCCGCCTGGAGCGGGTCGGTGAACCGTCCCTCGCCGATCACCGGCAGGTCCACGGCGCGCCGGATCGCGTTGGCGAGGTGCAGCGCGTAGCCGGCGGGAACGTGCATCGACGCCTCCGACACGTGCCGCGTCGCGGCCGTGCCGACGGTCGTCCCGATGTAGTCGACCTTGCCGGTGGCCTGCACCAGGCGGGCGAGTTCGACCGCGTCGGCGAGGGTGCCGCCGCCGGTGAGGAGCTCGTCGCCGCACAGCCGCACGCCGAGCAACCGGCCCGGCCCGATGGCCGCGCGCACCTCCGCGACGAGCTCCAGCAGCAGCCGGGCGCGGTTGGCGAGCGAACCACCGTACCGGTCGCTCCGCAGGTTGGTCGCGGCCGAGAGGAACGCGGCGACGACGGACGGGTGCGCGCACTGGAGCTCCACGCCGTCGAAGCCGCCCTCGGCGCCGTGCCCGGCCGCGCGGGCGTAGCCGTCGATGATGGCCGAGATCTCGTGCCGCTCGACCGCCTTGGGAACCGTGCGGGCGACCGGGTCGGCCACCGGCGACGGCGCCCACGCGGCATGCCGTGCGTAGGGGGCGGCGGGGACCACCGGGTGTGCGAGCTGGACCAGCACCGGTGCTCCGGCACGGTGCACGGTCTCGGTGATGGCGCGGTAGCCGCGCAGCACCTCGGGGCGGTACCCCTGGACGAGCCGACCGTCGTGGCCGTCGGTGGGGTGCGTGGCGTGCGCCTCGGTGATGATCAGCCCGGCGCCACCGCGCGCCCGGGCCGCGTAGTAGGCGGTGTGCCGGTCGCTGGGCAGGCCGTCCTCGGCGAAGCCGGTGGGGTGCGCGCCGAACACCACCCGGTTGGCCACCGTGAGCGGGCCGACCCGCAGTGGCCGGAAGAGGTGGGCGTAGCGGCCGGCGACGGTCATCAGCGTTCCTCCGTGGACGCCCCCGCCCGACAGGCGGCGACCGGCTCCTGCGAGGCGGGGTGGGACGAGGTGGTGCGGTGCCGGGCGTGGTCCGCCCCCGGAGCGGGCGCCGGGCGTTCCGGCGCTGCCGGAGGGAGGACGGACCGGCTTGATGAGAAGCCCGGCCGGGCGGGGCCGCCCAGCGGACGCTGGCCGGCGCGCCCGCGACGACCCGCCGGCGGCGCCGGGCGGGGCGGCAGGGATGCGCGGGCCCGCGCGGCGAACCGGTTCCCGCCGGGGGAGGGCCTCGGCCGCGGCGGACTCGCCGCGGGCGGGGCGCACCCGGCCGGCGCGCCCGGCCAGGACGCCGGTCCCCCGTGGGGTGGGGCGGGACGGCGGGCCCCGGTGTCCGGGGGCGGATCCGGCCGGCGGCATGCCGGTCCGGTGGGGCACGATCGCCGCGTGATGCCGGGTTCGGGCGGAGCGGATCCGGCCGGTGCCGCCACGGGAGCCGTCGGCCGGTGGGCGGTCTCCGCGCCGCCGGAGCCGTGCGCCGCACGCGGAACGGCGGCGATCGGCGCGGCTCCGTCCAGTGGGGACCCGGTGCCGGACAACGAGGGTGCTTCCCATCCTTCGGCGGCCGGCCGAGGCGGACCGACGCGCGACGCGGCCGGTGTGCGGGGCCGGCCGGCGCCGGCCGGCCCCGGCCCGCCGACGGTTCGGCGCCGCGCCGGGCAAGAGGGGTGGACGGGCGTCCGGCGCGGGGGCCGTGGAGCACCGGCCCGTGCCCGGACCCCGCCGGGCCCGCTGCTGGGGGAGCGCGTCAACCGGCGGCCTCCGTCTCGTCCAGGTCGCGCGCCGCGCGCCGCCCGTCCAGGATGGCTTCGTACACTCCGCGCGGCGCCACGGCGTCGCCCGCGCGGGTGAGGCCGAGCCGGGGACCGCGCCACAGCTCGTCGGCCGGGAGGCGGAACCCGCAGTCGACCAGCACATCGGCCGGCACCGTGGCGGTGCTCCCGGTGTACACGTGCGTCACCTCGACCACGCCACCGCCGGCCGCGCGTGGTCGGGAGCGGCTTATCACCCGCACCCCGGCCCGGGCCAGTCGTGCGGAGGCGGCCGCCTGGTCGCCGGTGTGCGCCAGCCGGGCGCCCACGAGGTGATCCGGTGTGATGAGGGTGACCGACCGGCCATCGGCGGCCAGCCGCTCCGCGACGCTCACCGCGACCGGTCCGCCCACCGGGTCGTGGACGGCGACCGCCCCCTCGGCGACGCCGTGCCGCAGCGCCTCGGCCGCGTCCAGCACCATGACACCGGAGCGCACGGGGTAGTCGACCTTGCCGGGCAGCCCGCCGGTACACAGCACGACGGCGCCGCCGGTGGCGAGCCAGGCGTCGATGTCGGAGGGGTCGGCGCAGTACCCCGTGTCGATCCGCACCCCTAGCCGCAGGCACTCCGCGGTGAGCCAGTCGGCGAGCAGGGCCAGCCGCTCCCGCCCGGCCCCCGCGGCGGCGACCCGCAGCATGCCCCCGGTCTGCTGCGCGGCCTCGACGACCAGAACCCGGTGCCCGGCCGAGGCGGCGACCCGCGCCGTCTCCAGCCCGGCCGGACCGGCGCCGATCACCAGCACCTCGCGCGTGCGCCCGGCGCGCTTGACCTCGAACGGATCCTCGGCCTCGTACCCGCTGCGCGGGTCGGCGATGCAGGAGACCACCGAGCTGCCCGGATGCCGGACCTGACAGGCGGCGTTGCACAGCACGCACGGGCGCACCCGTTCCGGGACGCCGGTGGCGAGCTTGGCGCCCAGCTCGGCGTCGGCGATGTGGGCGCGGGTCATCTCCACGAGCTGCGCGGTGCCGTCGGCGACGAGCGTGTCGGCCATCTCCGGGTCGACGATCGACCCCTGCGCGCACACCGCGACCTCGCGCGGCAGCCACGACCGCATCCGGCGTGCGGCCGTCGTGGCGAACCCGGGCGGGGTGTGCGCGTCGGGGCGGTCGGCGTCGGGGGAGAACGTGGAGCCGCGCACTACGGTCACGTAGTCCACTCTGGCGCGTCCGGCGAGTTCGGCCGCGAGCCGCGCGGCGGCCTCCGGGACGAGTCCGCCGGGCGCGAGCTCGTCGCAGCTGAGCCGGAGCCCCAGCACGGCCTGCCGTCCGATGGCCGCGCGCACCTCGGCCAGCACCTCGTGGGCGAGGCGGGCGCGGTGCGCGCCGCCGTAGCCGTCGTCGCGCAGATTGGTCAGGCCGGAGAGGAACTGCCGGATGAGCGCGCGCGGCCCGGCGTCGATCTCCACTCCGTCCAGTCCGGAGCGCACCGCCAGCTCCGCGGCCGAGGCGAACGCCGCCACGGTCGCGTCGATCTCGCCGGCGTCCATCTCCACCGGCACCTCGCCGCCCACCGGCCCGGACACCCGCGAGGGCGCCCACAGCGCCGGGCCGTCCCCGCTCGCCCCCTGCTGTCCGCTGTGTCCGAGTGCGCCGAACACCAGGCTTCCGGTGTCGCGGCAGGCGTCGGCGATCGCCGCCCAGCCGGCGCCGCACTCGGCCGCCAGTGGGGCACGCTCGTACGGCCGGTCGTTCGGCAGGACGGAGGCGGTCTCGGTGACCACGATCCCGGCGCCCCCGGCCGCGCGGCGCCGGTAGTACGCGACGTGCCGCTCGGACAGCGCACGCCCGCGTCCGAGGTTCGTCGCGTGTGGCCCGAAGACCAGGCGGTTGCGCGCGGTCGCCCCGCAGGCGAACCGCAACGGGGACAGGAGCTGCATCGGGGGAGGGGTCCCTTCTGGTCGTGCGCGGCCGTCGGCGGCGCGGCGCGTGCGTGCCGCCGCCGTCCATGATGTCGGTTGCGTACCGGTCACGCGATTCCGGCGGCGCGGGCGCCGGCCGTTCGCCCGGGGCGGGGGCGGCGGATTCCGGACTCGACATGAGATCGCCCGAAATCCCGCAACGGATATGCGGTGCCGCAGATTGACGGGAATTGTTACCGTCGGCCGAAACAAGTCCTTCGAAAGGGGGCTGCCGGCCGCCATTTCGTCGGTTCGAGCCGGATCCGGCGAGCGGACCCCGAAAACCGGTTCGCGGCGTGCGTTGCCGGGCTCCGTACGCTGGTCTCCGGCGCGCGGAAGTGCGTTCCGTTCGCTTTTGGTCGCGCACGGTTACCCTTGTCGGTGAAGGTTTCCGCCCTTGATAATGGGGCCCGTGACGGTTTCTTGACACCGAAGTAACCATGAGGTGTCTCGTCGTCCCCCAGACTCATGGCATTCGGCGCATCACCCGTGCGTCGTGGGAAAACACGTTTCGGTCGTCGCGGAGACCGACCCTCTGCGGGGCGCGGGACGAGCACCCGCCGGCAGCGCGGGTTCGTCGCGCCCGGGAGGCGCGCATCCGCCGACGGCCGCAGCGACCGCAAGCCGCCGAGGCGTTAGGTGGGAGGCCCCTCGTGGGGATGTTCCTGGCCAGGAGACTGCTCAACTACGTGGTCCTGATCTTCCTGGCGTCCAGTTTCGCCTACCTTCTGGCTGCCACGACGCTCGATCCGCGCTCGAACTATGAGCAGCTGCAGCCCAGGCCGTCCCAGGAGTCGATCGAGGCGCGCCTGGACGAGCTCAACCTCAACGACAGCACGCCGCTGGCGGAGCGATACGTCACGTGGGTCGGCGGGGTCGCCACCGGCGACTTCGGCCTGACCGTCCAGGGCCGCAGCGTCAACGAGGAGATCGCCCGCAAAGCGGGCGTCACACTCCGGCTGATCGTGGTGGGGACCGTCATCGGCTGCACGGTCGGCGTCGCCATCGGCGCCTACGCCGCGGTCCGCCAGTACCGGTCGTTCGACCGGATCTCCACCGGCGCCGCCTTCCTCGTCCTCGCGATCCCCACGGTCGTCATCGCCGTCTCGCTGCAGGTCAGCGCGGTCGCGATCAACCAGGCCGCCGGGGTGCAGATCTTCCAGTACGGGGGCGAGTACACCGCGGGTCTCGACGGCGGATTCTGGGAGACGCTCGGCGACCGCCTGCAGCACATGGTGCTGCCCACCCTGACACTCGCCATCGCCCAGTTCGCCGCCTTCAGCCGCTACCAGCGCAACATGATGCTCGACGTGCTGGGCGCCGACTTCGTGCGGACCGCCATGGCCAAGGGGCTGACCAGGCGGGCCGCCCTGCTCAAGCACGCGCTGCGCACCGCGCTCATCCCGACGGTCACCTACTTCACCTTCACCTTCGGCATCCTGCTGGCCGGCACCACCTTCACCGAGAAGATCTACGGCTGGAACGGGATGGGCGCCTGGGTGGTCGACTCGATCTTCACCAACGACGTGCACGCCGTGGCCGCCGTCTCCTGCTTCATGGCGGTGTGCGTGATGGCCGCGTCCTTCCTGTCGGACCTGCTCTACGCCTGGCTGGACCCGCGGGTGCGGGTGAGCTGAGCATGCCGACGATCATGCCCACGCCGTCACTCCGACCGAGCGCCCACCACACCCCGCTGGAGAAGACCCCATGAGCATGTCCGCCGAGCGCGCCGCCGTGGTGACCGGTCCAGGTCCCGAAGGCGGCGGCGACGAGACGCGGGTGCCCGGCCGCTGGTCCGGCGTCGCGCGGCAGATGCTGCGCACCCGCCGCGTCGTCCTGGGGATCGGCCTCATCGTGGCCTTGGCGGCCGTCGCCTGGATCGGCCCGCTGATCAGCCCGTGGGAGTTCGGCGAACGCGACTACGCCGCGTTCCTGCAGCCGCCTTCACCCGACCACTGGTTCGGCACCGACAACACCGGACGCGACATCTTCACCATCACCATGGTGGGGATGCAGAAGTCGCTGATCATCGGCCTGCTCGCCGCGATCATCACCACGGTGCTGGCCGCCATCGTCGGCTCGTTCGCCGGCTACTTCCTCGGCGCCACCGACAAGGTGCTGATGTGGATCACCGACCTCGCCCTGGTGCTGCCGAGCTTCCTCATCCTCGCCATCCTGTACCCGGCGCTGCGCGGTCAGGGCTGGCTGGTCTTCGTGCTGCTGCTGGCGGCGTTCGCCTGGATGGTCACCGCGAAGATGGTGCGCGGTATGACGATCTCCCTCAAAGAACGGGAGTACGTCCTCGCCGCCCGCTACATGGGAGTGCCCGCGTGGAAGATCATCTTCCGGCACATCATCCCCAACATGTCGTCCCTGCTCATCGTGGACGCCACCATCAACGTCAGCTCGGCCATCATCGCCGAGACGAGCCTGTCCTACTTCGGGTTCGGCGTGCAGGCGCCCGACGTCTCGCTCGGCTCGCTGATCGCCCTGGGCGCCCGGCAGGCCGTGACCCACCCGTGGACGTTCGTCTTCTGCACCGGACTGCTCGTCATCCTCGTGCTCGCGGTCAACCTCGTCGGTGACGGCCTGCGCGACGCCCTTGACCCCCAGTCCAAGTCGCGCCGGATCTAGAGGGACGACAAACCATGACCAGCACTGAGACGCAGCCGGCCGCCGCCCCCGAATCCGGCGCCCCCTCCGACGCGCCCGTCCTGGAGGTCACCGACCTGCACGTCACCTTCCCGGCCACCGGCACGGGGCGCGACGTGCACGCGGTCCGCGGGGTCAGCTACCAGCTGCGCCGCGGCGAGATCCTCGGCATCGTCGGCGAGTCCGGATCGGGCAAGTCGGTGTCCTCGCTCGCCGCCATGGGACTGCTGCCCGAGTACGCGAGGGTCACCGGGTCGGTCCGGCTGCACGGCCGGGAACTGCTCGGCCTCGACGACCGGCAGCTGGCGAAGGTCCGCGGCCGCACGATCTCCATGGTCTTCCAGGACCCGCTGTCCGCGCTGACGCCGGTATACACCGTCGGCGACCAGCTCGCCGAGGCCGTGCGGGTGCACAACCCCGACGTTTCGAAGGCGCAGGCGACCGCCCGCGCCGTGGAACTGCTCAGGCTCGTCGGCATCCCCAACGCCGACCAGCGCTACCGGGCCTTCCCGCACGAGTTCTCCGGCGGCATGCGCCAGCGCGTCATGATCGCCATGGCGATGGCCAACGACCCCGACGTCATCATCTGCGACGAGCCCACCACCGCGCTCGACGTCACCATCCAGGCGCAGATCCTGGAGGTCCTCAAGACCGCGCAGCGCGAGACGGGCGCCGCGATCGTCATGATCACCCACGACCTCGGGGTCGTTGCCGGGTTCGTCGACCGGGTGCTCGTCATGTACGCCGGCCGGCCGGTCGAACTCGGCACCGTGGACGACGTCTACTACCGCACCCGGATGCCCTACACCATGGGCCTGCTCGGCTCCGTGCCGCGGCTGGACTTCCAGGAGAAGACGCCGCTGGTCCCCATCAAGGGCACCCCGCCGTCGCTGAGCGACCTGCCCCCCGGCTGCCCGTTCGCCCCCCGCTGCCCGCTCGTGCGCGAGGAGTGCACCACCGGTGAGCCTCCGCTGGTCCGGGTCGGCGCCGAGACCCACCAGGCGGCGTGCGTGCGCGCCGCCGAGATCGAGGCCAACGCCTGGACCGCCGCCGACATCTACCCGGTCCCCGAGATCCCGGAGGACACCGCGGCGCGCACCCCGCGCGAGGAGCGTGAGGTGGTTCTGGAAGTCGACGACCTCGTCAAGCACCACCCGCTGATGAAGGGCGCGATCTTCAAGCGGCGGGTCGGCACCGTCTACGCGGTCGACGGCATCGGCTTCGACATCCGCGAGCGGGAGACGCTCGGCCTCGTCGGCGAGTCCGGCTGCGGCAAGTCCACCACCCTGATGGAGATCCTCAGCCTCAACGCCCCCCAGCGCGGCCGAGTGGTCGTGCTGGGCCGGGAGTCCGGAAAGCTCGGCCGGCGCGCGCGGTTCGCCGTCCGGCGCGAGGTCCAGGTGGTGTTCCAGGACCCCATGTCCTCCCTGGACCCGCGCATGCCGGTGTTCGACATCATCGCCGAGCCGCTGCGCACCCACGACCACCCGCGCGCCCAGTTGCGCTCCCGGGTCCACGAGCTGCTGCGTCTCGTGGGGCTGGAGCCGGAACACGCCTCCCGCTACCCGACCGAGTTCTCCGGCGGGCAGCGGCAGCGCATCGGGATCGCCCGCGCGCTCGCTCTGGAGCCGCGGCTGCTCGTCCTGGACGAGCCGGTGTCCGCGCTGGACGTGTCCATCCAGGCCGGGGTGATCAACCTGCTGGACGAGCTCAAGACGCGGCTGGGACTCTCCTACCTGTTCGTCGCGCACGACCTGTCGGTGATCCGGCACCTCGCCGACCGGGTCGCCGTCATGTACCTCGGCCGGATCGTCGAGATCGGTGACGTCGACTCCATCTACGGCGCGCCGGCCCACCCCTACACCCAGGCCCTGCTGTCCGCCATCCCCATCCCCGACCCCGAGAAGGAGCGCTCGCGGACGCACATCGTCCTTGAGGGGGACCTCCCCAACCCGGCGAACCCACCGTCCGGGTGCCGCTTCCGCACCCGGTGCCAGAAGTTCCGGCAGCTCGGCGACGAGGAGCGGCAGCGCTGCCTGAGCGAGGAGCCGGCCATCGTGCCGCTGGCCGGTGCGTCCGACCACGGCGCGGCCTGCCACTACGCCGAGCAGCGCGAACTTCTCTGACCGGCGCGGCGCGCGCGGCCGTCTCGATCCCCCCATCCCCGCAGAAGACAAGGAGATTCCCATGACCATCAGACGAGGGGCCGCGCTCGCGGCCCCGGCACTGGCCCTGGTGCTGGTGGCCAGCGCCTGCAGTGGCGGTGAGGAGGGCGGGAACGAGAACGAGGAGACGCTCGCCGACATCCCCGCCATCGACATCAACCCGGTCGCCCGCGAGGACGTCGAGGACGGCGGCGACTTCCACTGGGGCATCAACGAGTACCCCACGCAGTACAACATGTCGCACCCGGACGGCAACCTCGGCAACGTCCGCGACATCGTCGAGGCCGTGCTGCCGACCGCGCACGTGTACGACGAGACCGGCGCACCGTCGCCGAACCCGGCGTTCGTGGAGTCCAGCGAGGTCAGCGAGGACGGACTCACCGTCACCTTCCGGCTGAACCCGGACGCCGAGTGGTCCACCGGCGAGCCCATCACCTGGGAGGACTACGCCGAGCAGGCCGAGACCGTCGGCGGCGCGCGCGAGGGCGACTTCCTGGTGGGCAGCCCGGACGGCTACGAGCTGATCGAGGAGACCGAGCGGGGCGAGAACGACCACGAGGTCATCTTCCACTTCGCCGAGCCGTACGGCGACTGGCCGAAGCTCTTCGCGCCGCTGTACCCGAAGGAGTACATGACGGATCCCGAGGAGTTCAACGAGGGCTACGTCGGCGACATCCCGGTGACCGCGGGCCCCTTCGGCGACGTCGAGTTCGATGACACCGCCCAGACCATCATCCTCAACAAGAACGAGGACTGGTGGGGCGAACCGGCCAAGCTGGACCGCATCATCTTCCACGGCTACGAGAACGACGCCCTGGCCCAGGTGTACAACAACGACGAGATCGACGGCTTCTACCTGGGCACCGACGTCGCCGGCTACGAACTGCTCCGCGACAAGGAGGGTTCGCGGATGACCCGGGCGGTCAACAACGGCTACCGGTTCATCCAGTTCAACGGCTCCAGCCCCAAGCTGGAGGACGTCGAGGTCCGGCGGGCCCTCACGCACGCCATCGACCGTGAGGCGCTCGCGCAGGCCACCATGGGACCGATCGACTGGCCGACCGACCCCACCGTGAACCGGCTGCTGCGCTCCAGCCAGACCGGCTTCCAGGACAACAGCGAGGGGCTGGCCGAGTTCGACCCGGAACTGGCCGCCCAGATGCTGGACGAGGCCGGATGGACCCAGCCCGAGGAGGGCGCCACCCGCGTCAACGAGGACGGCGAGGAGCTGGAGCTGCGCTGGGTGATCTCCTCCGGCCTGCAGACGATGCAGGACGAGGCCGAGATCGCGCAGGCGATGCTCAGCGAGATCGGCGTGGCGGTCAACATCGAGTCGGTGCCGAACACCGAGTACTTCACCGGCTACATCATCCCCGGCAACTACGAGGTGGCCGCGTTCGTGCTCACCGGGTCCAACCCGTACGCCAGCGACTCCGGGGAGAACTACGGCGGCCCGTTCGGCGAGACCGAGGACGGTGAGCCCGACTGGGGCAACAACACCGGCAAGGTGTCGACCGAGGAGATCAACGCGAAGTTCGACGAGCTCCAGCAGGAGACCGACCCCGAGCGCTACGCCGAGATCGCCAACGAGATCGACCGGCTGATCTGGGAGAACGCGCAGAACGTCCCGTTCTTCCAGCGTCCGGGGCGCTACGTCGTCAACGAGGACATCGCCAACTGGGGCGAGACGGGCCTGGCGTCGCTCCGTTACGAGGACATCGGCTGGGTCGCGCAGGGATCCTGACCGGCTGAATCCCCGTCGTCCACGCGCCCCCGCCGACCCGGTCGGCGGGGGCGCTCGCGTCCGGGCGACCGGCGGGAGCACCGTCTGGGCCCACGGGCCCAGACGGGACCGGACGCGGCCCGTGGAAGATGGGTCGTGAAATGATGCCCTGGGCCCTGTTCGCCCGGTCCGCCGGATCCGTACCGTCGCCTGGTGACGACCCCGAGGCTCCGGCGGCACGGCGCGGGCGGCGCCGATCGGGCCGCCGGCATGCTGGAGTACGTCGCGGTCGTCCTGCTGGTCGCGGTGGTGCTGGCGGCCGTGGTCACCGTCGTTCCCGGTTCCGTCACCGACCTGCTGCGGACCGCCGCCTGCCGGGCGCTCGGCCTCGGCGACTGCGGCGGCTCCCAGGAGGCCGCCGACGAGCATTATGAACCGGAGCGCTGCCTGCGGTCCCGCGCCACCGAGGTCGCGGGCGGGGAGGTCGAGGTCGTCATCAGCGTGGGGGAGCGGTTCTCCTTCATCACCGAGCGGTTCTCCGACGGCCGCACTCAGCTCACCCTGGTCGAGACCTCCCGGCTGGAGGCGTCGCTCGGTGTGGGCGGCGGCGTCAACCTGGGCCGCGCGCTGCGGCTCGGCGCCAGCCTCGACGTCTCCGGGTCGGTGAGCCTGCCCAACGGCAGCACGTGGATCCTGGACTCGCCGGAGGAGGCGGAGCGACTGCGGGAGGACCTGCGCACCCGGCAGAAGATCGACGTCACCCGGCGGATCAGCCCGCTCATCGGCTGGGGCGTCGACATGATCTGGGGACCCGACATCCCCCCGCCCGACATCACGCGTCAGGGCGTCGAGAGCGGCCTGGGCGCCGAGGCCAAGGCCGGGGCCGGGCTGGGCAACGAGGACGGTGACGGGCCCGGCAAAGGCACCGGACGCAGCATCGAGGGCTGGGAGATCAGCCCGCAACTGCACGCGCACGGCGCCGTCGGAGTCAACGCGGTGCTCAGCCGGGCCGAGAACCGGCGCGACGGGACGGTCATGACGGTTTACGAACTGGGCGGCACCGCCCAGGTCGGCGCGCACTGGGTCGTCGACCGGGTACGGCCGACCGTCGGCCGGTCCGGGGCCATGACCGTCATAGCGGACGCCGAAGGCCGGGTCGTGTCCCTGCTGTTGGCCCAGACCGTGCGCTCCCCGGAGGGGCCGACGATCACCACGACCCAGCTGAAGGTCGACACCGCCGAGAAGCGCCGGATGGTGGCGGAGTGGCTGGGCCTGGTGGCCGACGACCAGGTCATCCCACTGACCTGGGACTCACTGGCACCCACCGAGCTGGCGCCGGACGCCTCCCCCTTCGAACGGTGGGTCTTCGAGGAGGGCCGCACCACGCGCGCCCGGTACGACTACGAGAACGACATCCGCGACGTGTCGGCCAGCCTGAAGGTGGGGGTGAGCCTCGGCCTCGGCGGGACGTGGGGGAGTGAGAACCTCGACGTCGTCGAAGCCGACTATCTCGGAGCGCCACGGGACGGGCGGCGCGAGTACGTCGACTACGACAGGTGCGCGTAGCAGAGGAGGCGCAGTGGATCTGGTCCGTGCGTGGCTGGTGGGGCTGGTGGTGTGGTTCGTGCTCACCACGGCCGCGTCGGTCGCCGTGGTGACGTACGCGTCGCTGGCGCAGTTGGAGAGCTACGGCGGGGCGGTCGCCTGGTACGGCGGAACCGGCTTCGCAGCCGCCCTGCTGGCGTCGGTCGCCGCCTCTCTCGCCCACCGCCGCCCGGAACGCCACCGGGCGGGCCGCAACGCACTCGCCGCACTCACCGCCCCGGCCGCGGGCCTGCTCGGCAACGCCGCCCTGCTGGCCGGCACCCCCGGCGCCCGATGGCCGGAGTCGGTCTCCTGGTCACTGCTCGCCTTCGCGGGAGCGGTCGCCGGCTGGGCGCTCACCCGGGTCCACCACGGCCGGAGCGGCTAACGGCACCGCGTGCCGGCAGGCCCCGCGGGCCGGGGCACGGTGCCGTCGCATGTCCCCGCGGCGCCTCATCCGGTGGCTCAGCCCACGGCCCGCCGGACGAGGGCGGCGATCTTCTCCTCCGCCTCGCCCGTCAGTTCGGTCACGGCGAACGAGGTGGGCCACAGACCGCTGGGATCGTCCAGCCGCGCCTCGCTGGTGAATCCGAACGAGGAGTAAGGCTCCTTGTCCACCGTCCCGCTGCGGAAGAAGCAGAGCACCTTTCCCTTCCTGGCGTAGGCCGGCTGCCCGTACCAGAGTTTCGGTGCCAGCTCCGGCGCCGTGCCCGTGACGATGGCGTGGACGCGTTCGGCCACCGCGCGGTCGGACGCCGCCATCTCGGCGATCTTCGACAGCACGTCGAGTTCGTCCGCGGCGGCCTTGTTGCCACGACCGCGGCTCGCCTCCTTCTTCAGCTCCGCCGCGCGTTCCCTCATGGCGGCGCGCTCCTGCCCGGAGAAACCATCCGGGTCCCGGCCGCTCTTCCCCGTGACGTCCGTGCCCATGGCCGACGCCCTCCTCTCCGTGATCGGCGTCATGTGCTCGTCACGGTAGCCGCGCCGGGACGGCCGGTGCTTCTCGATTCCTGACCGACACCAAACGGCGCGGGAACCCCGGACGCCGTCCACCCCAGTGCCGGGGCCCTCGGTGCTGAGCGTGGCGGCCGCAACGACCCCGAGATCCTCCAGCCGAACCTCACGAACGAATCCTGCCGACTCCGATGGCCGCCACTGCAGGACCGGCACGCACGTGCTCAAGGCCGCCCCGCGCCCCGTCCGGAGAACACCGCCTAGCCTTGCGGTACCCGGCCGGCGCCGACCCAGCGGCTCTCCCAGTAGGAGTTGCCGAGGACCTGCACCACCTGCACCGGATTCCCGGCGTGCACCATCTGTCCGTTGCCGAGGTACATGCCCACGTGGGTGGGCGGCGGTCCCGGGATCGTCTGGAAGAAGATGAGGTCGCCCGGCTGCAGGTCCGACCGGTCCACCGGGGCGAGCGCCGCGTGCTGCGGCCAGGTGGTGCGCGGGATCTGCACGCCGGCCTGCCGCCACGCCGCCTGCACGAGCGATGAGCAGTCCCACGAGTTGGGGCCGGTGGCGCCCCAGCCGTAGGGCTTGCCCTGCTGGCCGAGCGCGAACTCGATGGCGACGCGGGCGTCCCCCTCGCCCAGAACCTCACCGTCGTAGAAGCCGGTGAAGTTGTACTCGTAGATGTCGGGTTCCTCGGGCCGGTCATGCTCGGTCCAGGTCTCGCCACCGCACTCCGGGCCCTCGACCAGGCACACCATCTCGCGGACCCCGTCGTGGAACATGCCGCCCAGCGGTGTCTGCGACACGCTCGCGATGATCATGGCGGCGAGCGACAGCAGGACGGCGCTCTCGACGATCGAGGCACCGCGGTCGTCACCGGGGGGCGTCCGGGAGGGTCCGGACTCGTACCTCGCCACCGAATGCTCCTTCTTGTTCGGGGGACGACCGCAGGTCAGCTGACGGGCACGTCCTGGATCGGCAGGAATCCGGGGATCTCGACGGTCACCGAGTCGGTGTCCTCCGAGAGCTGGTAGGACGCCCAGTAGGTGTTCTGGGTGCCGGGTTGCGTGAACAGCCGGAACCTCGTCGGAGCGTGGTCGGCTCCGGCGCAGACACAGTCCTGTTCCGTGTCGATATAGGGGTGGTAGCGGATCTCGTTCTCTTCGTCGAAGAGAACGAGGCCGCTTCCGTTCGTCGCGCCTGGATACCAGTAGGTGGTGTTCTCGAACGCGTTCAGGCTGATGTACTCGTCCGCTCGGTTGTGCAGTGTCCAGACGAGTTGGGTGTACCGCCCGGAGGCCGAGCGGTCGAGAGCGTTGATCTCGATGGTGGACTCGTCCCACGCCGAGTGGGTGGCCCGGCTGCTGCCGAGGTTCTCGGGCTGGGCGGACTCGGAGGAGGAAGCGGCCGACGTGTCGTCGGCATGTGACGCGGACACCAGCGTGAGGCTCGCCGCGACGGCGGTGAGCACGGCGGCCGCGGAACGGAGCACTGATCGGCGGAGGGGCATCAGGACCTCTACTTCGCGAAGGTGATGGTCACGCGGCGGTTCTTCTCTCGTCCCTCGTCGGTGCGGTTGTCACCGACGGGGTCGGCGGAGCCGTGGCCGGCCACCTCGTAGCCGACGCCTTCGCGAGTCACCAGTTCCTGCAGCCGCTCCTCAACGCTGGCCGCCCGGTCCTCGGACAGCGGGTCGTTGATCGCGTCGCTGCCGGTGTTGTCGGTGTAGCCGTCGACCTCGACCGTTGTCGCCGAGGCGTTGTCGATCTCTTCGGCCACCTGGCGCAGGATGTCGTCGGCCTCCGGCGTGAGGGCGGACTCGTTGAGTTCGAAGAGCACATCGGAGGAGAGCAGGATCGTGGTCTCGTCGCCTGAGTCGGCACGTGAGGTGCCGCCCTCGACGTCGTCCTGGAAGGCGCGCAGCCCGAGCACCCGCGGCTCGGCCACCGGCGCGTCGGCGATCGATGAGTCGGGGGACTCCGCATCGGTGATGGGGATGTCAAGGAAGTCCGGAGTGACCGGAGTGGTGACCGTGACGAATTCGACGTCCTGCGGAGGGGCAGGGAAGGCCACCCAGGTCTCGATCCGCCCGCCGGGTTCCACGCTCTCCTCACCGCTCCAGGTCGAGCAGTGGCAGGTCTCGCCGTCACTCCGGTTCAGCGGCATGTACCGCTGCTCGTTCGCCGTGTCGATGAGGGAGACGCCGTCCGGCGTGCTCGGCTGTCCGCCCTCTTCGGACAGACTGTCGGTCACCCGGGTGGCCTCGTCGCCGTCGTTGGTCACGGACATCGTCAGCACGACCATGTCATCGCTGTAGCGTTCGAGCGAGTTGATGTGGAACCGCAGGTCGATTCCTTCGGCGCTGACGTGGTACGGAGCCGTGGCGACAGGGTCGGCCGATCCCGTGGAGCCAGGCGCGCCTTCCTCGTCCACCACGCCACCGTCGGCGCCGGTCCCGCTCTGGGGGTCGGCATCGGGCTGGCCCACGCAGGAGGAAAGCAGAACCGCGCCGGCGGCGATGGGGCCGAGTGCGCGCATCGCGCGGAGAAAAGGAGGAGGGGCGCTCCATCTGCTCACGACGCAACCTTCCACGGAGATACGTACAGCCGGTCAGCCTAACGAACCCTAGTGAATGGGTCCATAGTGCCCGGATGAACGTGCTGAAGCGGACGAGGGGTAGCAGAATAACGCGGAATCCGGAGGTGAGGCGGACGGTGTGGAAAAATGCTCACACCGGAATCATTGCCGACCTGCCGATGTGCGGCATTCGTATTCGGATAATCGCCCTAGCGGTTATTCTCTGCTTCGTTCGAATCAGGTTCGGCGTTTTCCTCCTCTGTCGCCTCTGCCGCATCGTCCTCGTCGGCGGGTTCGGCCGGGCTCCCGAGTGGACGGTAGAGGTACTGTCCCTCCTCGGCCACCAGCCGGATGGTGATCAGCGACCGGGCCTGTGCGTAGCTCGTGATCGGCTGCCCGTCGCACTCCACTCCTCCGATGGCGAAGCCGGATCCGAACGAGTAGGAACAGTCCGGCAGCACCATCTCGGCGATGGCCGCGGCGTTGCCCGTGTAGTTGGCCGGCGCCTCGGCATCCTCCTCGCCGGTGCAGACGATCTCGGACCAGTGCACGCTCCGGTCCTCTTCCAGTTCCTGCTGGCAGTACGCACCCCGTACCTCCACCCGGACGATGTTCCCGACCTGGCCGAGTTCATCGTCACTGGCCCGGATGTCGGCCAGGATCGCCTCGTTGTCCCGGGCGTACCGTTCGGCCGCGGTGCGACCGGCCGCCGCGTCGTACACGGAGGCGAACGGAATGGTGCCTTCGGCCAATTGCCGGGCGGCCGCGTCCCGGACCGAACCCACGGCGGCGAGTGCGGCGGCGTCGGCCGCGGTCTGCGCCCGGGTGCGCAGATCGTTGGCGTTGCCCAGCCGGGCGAACAGTAGCGCCAGCGCGAACAGGGACAGCGTCAGGCCGACGAGCAGGAACAGGCTGGCCTGTCCCCGCTCATCGGTCCGTGGACGGCATGACATGGGATTCATAAGGGTGCGCTCACCGGCGTACGGCGAATCTCGCCGGGTGACCTCACGGGGCTTCGCCGGTGGACGCCGGGGATACCGCCCCGGTCCCGAGGATCTCGTTGACCTTGTTCTGCAGAGCGGTCGCGATGGTCTGCCCGATGTTCGTCGAGAGCACCACCGCCGCGATCGCGGCGATCAGCACGATCACCGCGGCGTACTCGACGAAGTTTCCGCGGTCGTCCCCTCTGCGCACGATGGCTCTGCGATCGGCGAGGGCGATCCGGGCCTTGACGTATCCCCAGATCAACGGGTTCTGCATGGGAGGACTCCTGTGAGGGAGAGGGGCGTGCGGAGCGACGTTGTTCAATGTAGAGAAAACCCAGGTCGGGCGCCTAGGGCCTGGGGGCCCAATTATCTCCTGGGCGAGACCCAGCGCCGTTCGGCGGGGTCTGCCGGTGGATGTGCCTGGTAGGGGTGGTGTCGGTGGGGCCGGGGTGGCCATTCCAGCGTGCGATCGCGGCCGCGCGGGACGTCACCTTGAGTTTTCGGAATATTCGATTGATATGGTTTTTCACCGTTTTCTCGGAGAGAAACATGTCCTGGGCGATCGCCGAGTTCGACAGTCCACGCGCGGCGGCCGCCAGCACCTCGGATTCGCGTTCGGTCAGCCCGAGGTCCGCTTGCGCCGCCGGGCCCCGCTGGGATGTCGGAGTCGCGCGCACGGAGTCCAGGACGGCGGTCGCGGCGACCGGTGACAGCGGGCTGCCCCGGCCGTGTACCACCTCGCGCAGGGCGCGGCTCAGTTCCGGAACCGTGAAGTGGCCGTGCACCAGGTAGCCGGTCGCCCCGCGGCGCAGCGCGGCGTGGACGGTCTCGGGGTCCTCGGTGTGGGTCAGCATCACCACCTTCGACAGCGCGCTCAGCTCCTCCACCGCGCTCACCCCGTCGCGTCCGGGCATCCGGACGTCCAGCAGCACCACGTCCGGGCGCAGCTCGCGGGCGCGGGCGATGGCCTCGTCCCCGTCGCCGGCCTCGCCGATCACCGCGATGTCATCGGCCGTCTCCAGCAGCGAGATCAGGCCGGCGCGCACGACGATGTTGTCGTCCACCGCGAGCACGGTCAGGGGTGGGGGACCGGGTCGAGGATTCACTGTGCGTCCTCTCAGGGGCGGGGGAGTCGAAGGCGAGCGGGACCCGGAGGGTGATCCGGGTGCCCGCTCCCGGGGCGGAGTCGACCGCCAGCGTTCCGCCGGCGCGCCGTGCCCGCTCGGCCATTCCGGTCAGACCGAAGTGGCCGGCCGGAGAGATCACCTCGTCGGCGCCGTCGCCGGGCCGCGTCCGGACGGTGAACCCGGCGCCGTCGTCGGCGACGTGCAGCAGCAGCCCGCGGCCACCGGGCGCCGCCGAGCCCGCCGCGGTCCGTTCCAGGCGTACCGTGACCGAGCCCGCGTCCGCGTGCCGCCGGACGTTGCTGAGCGCCTCGCGCAGGACGGCGATGGTCTCCAGCCGGGCGGTCACCATCACCGGCAGCTCGCCGTCCGGTCGCTCGTAGGACACCGGAATGCCGGACTCCGCGGACCATTCCCGCACCACGATGCCGACCGCCTCGGCCAGCGGCACCGCCGCCGAGTCGTCCCGGAGATCGGCGATCAGCTCGCGGGCCTCCCGCGCGGCCATCTCGGCGGCCGCCGCCACCTGCGCCGCCGTGGCCGCGGCCCGTTCCGGGTCCTTGCGCAGCCACAGCGGGAGGGCCTGCGCCGCCAGCGCTGCGCCGCGCAGCGTCTTGGCGACCGAGTCGTGCATGTCGCGGGCCAGCCGGGCGCGCTCCTCCGCCGCCGCGGCGGCGCGTTCGGCCGCCCGGCGCCGCTCCTGCTCGGCGGCCAGCTCGGTGAAGATCAGCCGCAGCCGGATCCCCATGAACCCCGCCACGGGGTACAGCACGGGGTGGATGACGAACAGCTGCAGCCCGATGCCCTCCACGGGGGCCGGCGCCGAGTGCAGGGTGAGGTGTGACAGCAGCGCGGCGGCGTAGCCGATCGCCTGCAGGCCGGCGACCGTCGCGACCCCCTTCCACGTGAACAGCACCCCGGCGATGGCGCTGGTCAGCACCGTCGCGACGAAGAACGCCCCCGACGGCCCGTCGACGGCCAGGATGCCGGCCGCGATGAAGATGTCCGCCCCTACCAGCCACGGCGCCCGCAGCAGGTAGGGCGTCAGCCGCTGCCAGTAGCGGCCGAGCAGGCCCGAGAGCACCGCGTACAGCACGAGGGCCAGCACCGTGGCGAGTGAGGAGCGGTCGGCGGGCAGCAGCAGGAGCGCCACCGCGGTGAGCAGGAACCGCAGTTGCATGAGCAGCCGGGCGACGCCCATGAGCCGCTCCGCCGCCGTGGTCGGGTGTTGGCCCTCCATGCCGTCAGCCGAGGATGCCGGACAGGTCGATGTCGGATCCGAGGAACAGGCCGCCCGCGATGAGCAGCAGCAGACCCGGCAGCATCGTGGCGGCGGTCACCGCCGTCACCCGGGGGTTGAGCTTCTGCGCTCGCCGGCGCAGGTACTGCGCGTCCGCCCGGCGCATGTCCAGGCTGATGGTGTTGAGCGTCTGGCTGAGCGGCGCGCCCAGTTCCTCCGCCTGCTGCAGCGCGGAGACGAACCGGCCCAGCGCCTCGTTGCCGTTGCGCCTGCGGAGCGCCTGGAAGGCCTCGCGCCGGCTGGTGCCGAGCTCCATCTGGCGCAGCGCGAGCCGGAACTCGTCGGCCAGCACCCCCGGCATGGAGTCCGCGACCCGCGCGAGCGCCTGCCGGAACGCCAGCCCGGCACCGACGGTGACCGCCAGCACGTCGAGAAAGTCCGGCAGCTGCCGCTGGATCTCGTCCTGCCGCTGCTGCGCGGCGGCGTACAGGGACAGGTCGGTGAGCCCGACGAACGCCAGCACCACCACCGCGAACAGCGCGTTGTCGTTGGCCAGCATCAGCAGCGCGAGCGTGCCGTACAGCAGCACCTCCCCGACCTTGCGCCGCACGTACCGCGTCACCGTGAGCCCCTTCGGGCGGCCGGCCGCGTCGATGCGGCGCTGGATGCCGGACCGCTGCGCGTCGCTCAGGGCGTCGAGCACCGCCGCGCCGAACGGGCGGCCGATCAGCTCGGTGATCCGGTGCAGGACGAAGAGCCGCTCGCGCTTCCGCTTCGCCGGCGCGACCGTCAGGTCGGCCGCCACCGGGCTCTCCCGCGTGATCAGGTGGAACCCCCAGGCGGCCAGGACGACGCAGAGCGCCCCGGCCAGCCCCAGCGCCAGGATGAGCGGGAAGCTGAGCGTGATGTTCATGGGCCCTCCCAGGGGTCGGCGGCGGATCGGACGCTAGAAGTCGATCCGCGCCATGCGGCGGATCACGACGAAGCCGGTGACGAACAGCGCCAGGGCGGTCCCGAGGATCGCGAGCCCCATCGGGCTCTCGACCATGGCCTCCACGGTGCCGGGCAGCATCGCGTTCAGCAGGAAGAGCGCGCCGACCCCCATGACGAGCAGCGCCCACGCCGTCGACGTCGTCTCGTTGAGGATGGTCCGGACCTCGCGGCGGGTCTCCTTGCGGCTCTCCAGGGTGTCGGAGATGGTGCGCAGCGCGGTGACCAGCGCGCCACCGGAGCGCGCCGACACCAGGAGCGTGGAGATGAGCACGCCGATCTCCCGCGACGGCATGCGGTGCCGCAGGTCCTCGATCGCGGCCTCGAACGGCTGGCCGAGCCGCATCGACTCCACCACCCGGCGCAGTTCCGTGCCGGCCGGGTCGTCCAGCTCGTCGGCCGCCATGTCGATCGCCGTGGGCAGCGCCAAGCCGGCCGAGGTGGCGTTGGACAGCACCCGCGCCAGCTCGGGCAACTGGGCGGTGAACGCCTCCGTACGGCGCTCCTCCTGCCGCCGCAGGTAGGCGAGGAACAGGAACGCGACTAGCCCGGCCGAGAGCAGCCCGAGCAGCGGCGCGAGGATCTGCCACACGAGCACGATGGCGGCGACGGCGGCGCCCAGGAGCAGCAGCAGGAAGGTGGCCACCCGGACCTGCACGCCCGCGCGCGCCAGCCGGCGCTGCACGGCCCGGCCGAACTCGGTGCGCCGCAGCGCCGCGTCCAGCCGCGCCAGCGGGCTGTTGGCCCGGCGCTCGACCTCCGCCAGGACGCTGCGCGACGCGAGCAGCCGCCGCTGGGCGAGACCGTCGGCGAACACGACGATCCCCCACACGGCGATCGCCAGCGCCACGGCGGACAGCAGGACGATGACGGCCTGATAGCCGGTCACAGCAGACCTCCGGTGGGATGCTGGGCGCGGCCGTCCTGCGGCGCGGCCGGCTCGGGGCCGGCGACGCCGAAGGACGCCGGAACGGATTCGCCCGCGTTGTACACTCGCGCGGCGACGTGCCGCGGCAGCGGGAACCGCAGGAAGTCGCCGGTGACCGCGCGGCTCAGGTCCATCCGGTGCGGCTCGAAGCGCAGCAGCGGCTGCAGCCGGAACTCCTCCCGCCGGGTCGACGCGACCACGGACACCTCCGACACCCGGCGGCTGCCGTCCGCGTAGCGCGACAGGTGCACGATGACGTCGATGGCGGCGTTGATCTGGTCGCGGATCGCCTCGAACGGGATCTTCACCTCGCTCATGGAGGCCAGCGTCAGCAGCCGGTGCACCGCGTCGTCGGCGGAGTTGGCGTGCAGGGTGGCCAGCGAGCCGTCATGGCCGGTGTTCATGGCCTGCAGCATGTCGAGGGTCTCGGCCCCCCGGACCTCGCCGACGATGATGCGGTCCGGGCGCATCCGCAGCGAGTTGCGCACCAGGTCGCGGATGGAGATCTGCCCGGCGCCCTCGATGTTGGGCGGGCGCGCCTCCAGCCGGATGATGTGCTCCTGCTGGAGCTGCAGTTCCGCGGAATCCTCGATGGTGACGATGCGCTCGCTCGCCGGCACGAACGCCGACAGCGCGTTGAGGAAGGTCGTCTTCCCCGTGCCGGTCCCGCCCGAGATGACGATGTTGAACCGCGCCCGCACCAGCGCGGCCAGCAGCACACCGGTGGCCTCGTCGAGGCTGCCGTTGCCCACCAGTTGCTCGATGGTGAACGGCTTGGGGAACCGCCGGATGGTGATGACCGGCCCCGACAGCGACAGCGGCGGGATGATGACGTTGACCCGCTCGCCGGTGGGCAGCCGGGCGTCCACCATGGGGCTCGACTCGTCCACCCGGCGGTTCACCTGCGAGACGATGCGGTCGATCGTCTGGTAGAGCTGCTCCTCGCTGGCGAAGGCGGTGTCGATGCGCTCGACCCGGCCGCGCCGCTCGATGTAGACGTTGTCCGGCCCGTTCACCATGATCTCGGTGATGCTCTCGTCGGCGAGCAGCGGTTCGAGCACGCCCAGGCCGAGGGCCTCGTCCACCACCCGGCGCACCATGTTGCCGCGTTCACGGTCGGACAGCACCGGCCCCTCGCGGGAGAGCAGGTGGCCGACCACCTTCTCCAGCCGGATCCGGCGCTGCTCCAGGCTGAGCATCGCGAGGTCGTCGAGGTTGATCTCGCTGAGCAGCCGCTGCCGCCAGTGGGCGACACCGCCGCGTTCCACGTGCTGCCCGGCGAGGCGGTCCTCGTCGAGCCGGTCCTTCAGTCCCATGGGTTCCTGCCTGCGTGTGCGGAGAGTCGGCGGGCGGTGTCACGGCATGTCGGCCCGCCGTACCACCGTGAGGTCGAAGTCGGCGATCCGGAAGACGATGGGCAGATCGATCCGCACCTCCGTGTAGTGGCCGGCGTCCTCGCGGGTCCCCGCGGTGACGACGGCGCCGTCCAGCCAGGGCGGGAGCGCCTGCTGGGCCGTGGACACGGCGGCGGCCGGGCCGCCGCCCGCGGCGCCCGCCGCGCGAGCCCCGGCACGTGCCGCGTTCTCCGCCTGCTCGACCGCCACGAACGACACGAAGACCTCCAGGGCGAGCGCGGCGACGAGCAGGAACAACGGGAAGTAGGCGGCGAACTCCAGGATCTGCGAGCCGCCGTCGTCGCGGGGACGGCCCCGGGCCCGCGCGCGCCGCGCAGCGACTCTCATGCGTCACCCCTCCGGAATGATCAGCGCCTCGCTGGTGATGCCCCACGGGCTGTCGACCCCGGGGATCACCGCGGGCGTGGCGATGGTCACCCGCACGAACGACCGCCCGCCGCGCTCCACCACCGCCAGGTCGAAGGTGTCCGCCGCGTCCCACGGCGCGCGGACCCGCTTGGTGGCCTCCTCACGGATGGCCGCGAGGTCGCCCGGTGTGATGGCCGCCTGCCGCGCGCCCTCGTTAGCGGCGTGGCCGGCGTACATCCCGGTGATGCCGACCAGCAGCACCTGCCACACGAGGAGCAGCGCGAGACCGAGGAACGGCACGACCGCGGCGAACTCCACGACCAGCGACCCCGACTCGCCCCGGGCGTGCCGCGACGGGCGTCCGCGGGCCGGTGTCGCCACGGTCGCGGGGTGCGGCCCGGTGCCGTGCTGGTCGGCGCCGGCGGCCAGGGCGGCGTCGGCGGGCGCGCCGTCGTCCGGCGCGGGGACCGTGAGCATGCCCAGCTCACCGGCGAGCCGCCCGAACGCCCTGAGCAGCGCCTCGTCGGTCAGCCGGTCCGGCGCGCCGGTGTTGGACGCCTCTTCCAGCGCCCGGTAGGCGGCCGGTACGGGGGTGCGCAGCATGGTGCCGCCGAGCAGCTTGCGGGCGAAGTCCGGCTGGATCTCGTTGCGGCGGCTGTGCCGCATCAGCAGCGTGGTGACGTTCTCGGGGGCACGGATCTGCAGGCGGCTCCACATGGCGATCAGCCGCTGCGCGCCCCGCAGGGCCGGCAGGTCGGGGTTGACCAGCACCACGGCGGTGTCGGACAGCTCCACCGCCATGGCGGTGGCCTCGTTCATGGCCGAGCCGCAGTCGACGATGACCAGGTCGAACCGGGAGCGCAGCGCGCCGAGGATCTGCCGGGAGGCGCGGGCCGTGACGTCCTCGCCGCGCTCGCCCTCGACCGGCGCCAGCAGGATGTGCAGGCCGTCGGGGTGGACGTACAGCGTGTCGGACAGCATCGCGGCGCTGATGTCGTCGGCGGCGTCGACCAGGTCGACGATGCTGCGCCGGTGCTTCAGGTCGAAGTAGCCGGGGATGTCGCCGGTCTGCAGGTCGAGGTCGACCAGGCAGACGACGCGGCCGGCGCGGGCGGCGATCCGCGCGAGGTGCAGCGCGGTCGTCGTGGTGCCGACCCCGCCCTTGGCGCCAGTGAAGGTGATGATGGAGCCGCGCCGGCCGGCCACCGGCACGTCCAGGGACGCGGCCTCCAGGTGCCGGCGCAGCGTGCGGGACCACTCGGCGGCGGTGGTCACGCGCGCGCTGAGCTGCTCGATGGTGGCGTCGGCCTGCAGCAGGCCACGGGCGCCGGCCTCCATGGCGTTGGTGAACGTGTCGGGTTCGACCTCGTTCACGATGAGGATGACGGCGAGCTGCGGGTGGTTGCGCGAGATGTCGCGCACCAGGTCGAGGACCGGGAGCGGGCCGAGGTCCTCGTGGATCAGCACGACGTCCAGGCCCGACAGCTTGCCCACCGTGTCGCTCACCTCGCGCGAGGTGCGGTGCACGCTCACCACCTCGGCGTCGCCGAGCTCCTCGAACCGCGCGGTCAGCGCGTTCTCCAGCGCGGCGGTGGGGGCCCCGATCAGCACCTGGTAGGTCATCGGGAACCTCCGGACTCCTGCTGTTCCAGGAGTTCGGCCTGGTCGGTGGAGCAGAACTCCAGGCCGCCCGGGTCGCCGGAGCCCTCGGGGCTCACCAGGGCGAGCCGGAGCTTGTCGGCGAAGCCCTCGGCGTAGGTGAGGCGCAGCGCCTCCTGCGGATCGAGCCGGAAGGTGACCGGGACGACGGAGTTGGTGCCGCCGGTCTGCGCGTCGATCTCCGAGCCGATCTCACCGACCTCCAGTACCTGGACGTCGGTGAGCACCCGGACGGCGCACGCCCCCTGCTGGTCGTTGGGCTGGTAGGCGGCGTAGATGTCCACGTGCGACTGGTCGTCGACCTTGCCGGCGACACCGGTCTCGGCGTTGATCATGATGGCGATCTCGCGTTCGCCCTCGTTGAGGTCCGGGGCGTCGACCACCATGCTCTTCTGCAGCAGGGTGCCGGAGTCCAGGAAGGTGGCGGAGACCGGCTGGCGGCCGAGGCGGTTGAGCGCCTCGTCGAAGTCGGCGCCGGTGAGGAAGACGTCCTCGTTGAAGAAGCGCGCGGGGACCGCGAACTCCTCCACCTGGTCCTCCTCGATCGGCTGGTACGGCGGCACGTCCTCCGTGAGGCGCAGGGCGACGTGGTAGGTGCCCATCTCCGCCTGCAGCGTGTTGGTGTACGAGACGATGGTGAACAGGACCGCGATGGCGCCGATCCCGGCGATGATCATCAGCAGTACACCGCGTCGCTGACGGGGGTTCATGACGTTCCGTTTCTCCTCGGGACGGTGGCGGAGCGGGGGCGGCCGGGCTTCAGCGTGCCGTGGGCCGGAAGGCGGGCGGCGTTCCGGCGCCGGGTGCCGCGGCCGGGCCCGCCGGGGGCGGGGCGGCCGGTTCGGGCCGTGCGCCGTCCGGCGCGGGGGCCGCGGGCGCGGGCAGCTCGCCCGCGCGCGCGTACGACGGGGGCCGGCCGATGGGCGGGCGGTTGGCGGCTCCGCAGAACGGGCAGCGGGGGGCGGCCACGGGTTCGCGGCACCAGCCGCAGGTGGTGGGGCGGATACTGCGGACCGGGTGCGAGAGGGCCTCCTGGTGGGCGCTGAATACCACGAACTCGATGAACCGCGGCGACCCCCAGTACCGCGGGCCGAGCGGCTGCGCCGGAAGCGGGCGGGTGCCGACCGTGCGCACCAGCGGGAGGAACCGGGTGTCGAACGCCGTGGTCTCGATGTCGCCCGCCACGGAGACGAGCATCTGGACGGGATCGACCGGGTGGAAGGGCGGCGCGGGTGCCGGCTTTCCGGCGCGCACCCGCACGACGTGGGGGGTGGGGGAGCAGAACGCCAGAAACGCGGCTTTCGGCGAATAGGACGCCATATGGTGCCGGACCGAAATGGGGAGCGTCGACAGATTGGTCACGCTTTTCAGCCAGGCGCCGGCCAGCATGTGCCGGGGGAGTTCGTCGGCGAGCGCCGCGAGGAGCCCGGCGGGAAGATAGGGGGCGAGATAGGCGAGTTGGTCGGCGAGCAGCGAGAATGCCAGCGGGGAAAGGTCCACCGGCACCCCGGCGATGTGGTCGGTTCGCAGAGCACCGCGCGCGAACTGGACGGCGCGCTCCGGATCCCGTCCACGCCATTTCGGATAGAGCGCCAGCACTTTTCGGTCCTGCGCCGTATGATGAGCGGCGAAATCGAGGAAGTCCGCGCACCGTGCGGCGAGGTCGTCGCCCGCCAGGGGGAAACGCTGCGCCTGGGCGGCACCGAGATGCCCCGTGCTCGGAATATCCGCGAGCAACGCGACAACACTCGGTGACCTCGGACGGTCGGTCGGCACGGTACAGGCTCCCTGGGGGTGCGGCGCGGGGTGCGCCGGCTCCGATCGGGGGGCCGGCGCGACCCTATGGGGACGTATCGTAACGAGGCGCCCTGCGATCCCTCTACCGGGGATGATTCACTTGTTGCCCCTGGACGCTGTGATACACGGTGCGTTATTGCGAGGGGAAAAAGCAAGACATCCACAGGCCGAAATGTAACTGAATGTCGCGCAATGGGCGGTTAGTGTGCTGGGGGAGTTCCGCCGTGCGGCGGAAGTGTCCGCTCTGTTATGAGATGGCGGATGGCGCGGCCGTTGGCGGCGCGCGGTGTGCCGCGCCGCAGGTGCGGCGTCCCTCCGGTGGCCCCGCCGTTCGCTCCGCATCCGCCGGACCGGGTGCCGGCCCGGCGGCGGCGCCCGCGCGGGCCGGTGCCGGCGAGCGAGCCGTGGACGCCCGTCCCGGAGGCCCGCGCCGCACGCCCGACGGAGTCGACGAGCGAACACCGCCGGTGTCCGAGGCGGGCCGGCCACGCGGGTGGACGGACCCGCGCCGGGAGGACGCCCCCCGTCCGAATCGGCCGATGGCTCCCCGGGCCTGAGGCGTCGGCCTGGGACCGAACGGCGTACCGGGACGGCCCGGCGGTGGCAGGGTGACACGCGGTGGAGCGTGCCCCTCCGCCCTTGCCGCCCCGTCGAACCGCTCGCGTACCCGACACCCCTTGACCGTTTCGTCGGCACGGGCGATCGGCCGTTCGGCCGACCGCCCGTGGTCCGAGCGGAGCGCGGCCCCCGTCTCCCATGTCCGGGCCCGACGCTGACCGGTCCCGCGCCGGCCCGCCGCTCGCGGTGCCGGTTCCCGTCCGGCTCCGCCTTCTTATAGGGGGGCGAACGTGGACGATGGTATCGAAAACGGTTATCGTTTTCGTCCTGTGGAGGCGACCACTCCCGTCCCACACGCCACCCGCACCCGCCGTGGCCCCCGAACCGCAAGGCCGCCGCGGCCACGTCAACGTGCCCGCCCCACCGGGATGGAGACCCATGCGCGCAGCTCCCGCAACGTCCGGCCCCGCCTCCCCGCAGCACGTGGCGGCGATCGTCGCCGATGTTCTCGGCATCGAGGAACAGGACGTCGACCCCGACCTGCCGCTCACCGCGCTCGGCCTGGAGTCCTTCACCGCGGTCCGGCTGCGCCGCCGGCTCCGTGACGACGCCGGCCTCGACCTGCCGCTCACCGCCTTCCTCGGTGACGCGACGGTGGCGTCCGTCGCGCGCGGCGCCACCGACCCCGCCGCCTCTCCCGCCGAGCAGGACGCCGGCGCTCCGCTCACCCCGATCCAGAGCGCCTACTGGATCGGCCGCGACGCGGCGTTCCCCCTCGGAGGCGTGGCGACCTTCTACTACCGCGAGTACGACCGGCGCCCCGAAGGCGACCCGCTCGCCGACCTCGACCGGCTGGCCGGCGCCTGGAACCGTCTCGTCCAGCGGCACCCCATGCTGCGCATGGTCGTGGGCCCCGACGCCCACCAGCGCATCCTCCCCGACCCCGGCCCCTACCGCATCGGGGTCACCGACCTGCGGACCGTGGACGCCGACGCCGCCCGGGCCACCCTCGACCGGCTGCGTGCGGCGCACTCCCACCAGGTCCGGCCCGCCGACCGGTGGCCGCTGTTCGACATCCACGCGGCCCTGCTCCCCGACGGCCGCACGCGGCTGCACCTGGGCATCGACGTGCTCGCCCTCGATCTCGCCGGCTGGATGCAGATCCTCGCCGAGTGGGGCGAACTCGTCGCCGACCCCGAGGCGCGGCTCCCCGAGCCCCCCGCCACCTTCATCGATGTCCTGCGGCGCCGATCCGCGGACCCGGCGAACCGCACGGCACGTGAGCGGGACGCGGCCTACTGGCGGGACCGTGCCGCCACACTGCCCCCGGGACCGCGACTGCCGTGGAGCACCGACCTCGCGGAGGTGCGCGGGCACCGCTTCACCCGCCGGGAGCACCGGCTGACCGCGCGGGAGTGGGCGGACCTGCGCGCCCGCGCCGCCGGGCACGGCCTGAGCCCCACCGGTGTGCTGCTGGCCGCCTTCGGCCTGACCCTGTCCCGGTGGGGCGCCACCGACCCCTTCGCCCTTAACACCACCCTCTTCGACCGCCCCGACGACCCGGAGTCGCGCCACGTCGTCGGCGACTTCACCTCCACGGTCGTGGTGGAGGTGCCGCAGCCCCGGGTGCACGCCTGGTCCGGTTTCCTCGACTACGCGGCCGCGGTGAACCGGCGGTTCTGGACCGACCTGGAGCACCGCACCGTCTCCGGGGTCGAGGTGCTGCGCGACTCCGCCGACCCCACCGGGGCGCCGTCCCACCCCGTGGTCTTCACGAGCGGCATCGGCCTGACCGAGCAGGACGTCGCGCCGGGCGAGTGGCTGGGCGCCGAGGTCTTCGGCGTCTCGCAGACGCCGCAGGTCGCGCTCGACCACATCGTGCATGAGGAGGGCGGTGAGCTGCGCGTCTGCTGGGACTGGGCCGTACCGGCGCTGCCGGAGGATTTCGTCGCCGGGATGGCGTCCGCCCACGCCCGGTTGCTGCGCCGCCTCGCCGCCGCCGACGCGGCGTGGCGGGACCCGGCGCTCGGCTGGGACCCGTCCTTCCTGGCCGCCGATCCGCTGGACGCCACGCCGTTCGGCGCGGCCGGCCCCCTGCTCGACGACCCGCTCCGGGCGGCCGCCGACCGGACGCCGGACGCCGTCGCGCTGATCGATCCGGCGCGGTCCGTCTCCCACGCCGAACTGGCGGCCCGGGCCCGACGGACCGCCGCCGGCCTCGCCGCGCTGGGCCTCGGTCCCGGCGACCTCGTCGCCGTCTCCTTCGAGAAGGGCGTGGACCAGGTGGCGGCCCTGCTCGGGGTCGCGGCCAGCGGCGCCGGGTACGTGCCGGTCGAGCCGTCCTGGCCGGCCGGCCGCGTGGCCTCCGTGTGCGAGCAGGCCGGGGTGGCGCGGGCCCTGGTCCCGCCCGGGTCGCCTACCGTCTGGCCGGACGCGGTGACCGTGCACGAGGTCGCCGGGACCGGCGCCCTCACCAGCGCCCCGGACGGCGGCGCCGAGCCGCGCCGCCCGGCCGCCGACGACCTCGCCTACGTCATCTTCACCTCCGGCTCCACCGGGCGCCCCAAGGGCGTGGCCGTCGAGCACCGCGCCGCCCGCACCACGATCGACGACCTGGTGGACCGGTTCCCCATCGGCCCGGAGGACCGGGTGCTGGCGCTGTCCGCGTTCAGCTTCGATCTGTCGGTGCACGACATCTTCGGCGTGCTCGGCGCCGGTGGGGCGCTCGTCCTCCCCGACACCGACCGGCAGCGCGACCCCGGCCACTGGCTGGAGCTCATGGCCCGCCACCGGGTCACCTTCTGGAACACCGCCCCGGCGCTCATGGAGATGCTGGTCGAGTACGCCGAGATCGACCCGGACGCCGCCCGTGCGGCAATGGCCCACCTGCGGCTGGTCTTCCTGTCCGCCGACTGGATCCCGGTCACCCTCCCCGACCGGCTGCGCGAGTTCGCGCCGCAGGCCCGGATCGTCAGCCTGGGCGGAGCCACCGAGGCGTCCATCTGGTCCATCTGCTTCCCGATCGAGGAGGTCGACCCGGGCTGGCCGAGCATCCCCTACGGCCGGGCGCTGCGCGGCCAGAGCTTCCACGTACTGGACGCGCGCGGCGGCGGGCCACGGCCGGTGGGGGAGCCGGGCGAACTCCACATCGGCGGTGCCGGGCTCGCTCGCGGCTACATCGGCGACGCCGGGCAGACCGCCGAGCGGTTCATCGAACATCCGATCCTCGGGCGCCTCTACCACACGGGGGATCTCGGCCGGTGGCGGACCGACGGGACGATCGAGTTCCTCGGCCGCACCGACCGGCAGGTCAAGATCCGTGGGCACCGGATCGAGCTCGGCGAGATCGAGTCGGCGCTGGGGCGGGTGCCGGGCGTGCGCCAGGCGGTCGCCATGTCGGTGCGCGGTCCCGACGACCGGCCGCGGCTGGTCGGCTACCTCGTCGAGAGCGAGTCGCACCGCCCGCCGTCGGACGACCGGTTGATCACCCTGCTGCGCGAGCGGGTGCCCGACTACATGGTGCCCAGCCGCTTCGTGCGGATGGCGGCCTTCCCCGTGACCGACAATGGCAAGGTCGACTACAAGGCGCTGGCCAACCCGTACGACCGTCGACGCTCCGGCGCCGCTCCCGCGCCGCCCGCCGCGGCGGAGGGCCAGGAGCGTCCAGCCGGCCCGAGCACGCCCGCCGGCCCCGTGCGTTCGGCGGAATGGGGCGGCGCGCTGGCCCGCGGCATCCGGGACGCTCTCGATGCCGGCCTGCGTGTCGGCCTGGCGGCCGAGGCGGGCGAGCTGGCGCCGAGCCGGGCCCTGTCCGCCGCCGGGGCGTGGGCCGCCGGCCTGGCGGCGGCCGTGCCGCATGGGGTCGCCGTCACCGAGCGGCTGATCGACGGTGCGCTGGTCGAGCTCCAGCTGACGGCCGCCGTCCCGGCCTCGTCCGCGTCCGCCGAGCAGGCCGCACGTTCCGCGGCAGCCGCGGCCGAGTCGTTCGGCGGGGGTGCACCCGTCGGTGCCGCGTGGCCGGTGGAACAGGGCGGTGATCTGGCCCGGGCCATGCTCGGCGCCTTGGCGGCCGGCCTGGGGATTTCCGTGCGGGTCGAGGCGGGCGAGCTGGCGCCGAGCCGGGCACTGTCCGCCGCCGGGGCGTGGGCCGCCGGCCTGGCGGCGGCCGTGCCGCATGGGGTCGCCGTCACCGAGCGGCTGACGGACGGTGCGCTGGTCGAGCTCCGGCTGAACGCGACCGGCCAGGCCGCTGCTACCGGCACCGTCCGGCCCTCGCCGCCCTCGCATCCCTCGCCGTCCGGGCAGCCCGTGTCGCCCGCTGACCAGCCCGGCGCGGCCGAGGGCGTGGCCGCACCGGCACCGGCCGCGCCGCCCGGCGCCGATCCGGCGGTGGAACAGGCGGTCAGCACCGTGCTCGGCGAACTGCTCGGCGGCCCCATCGATCCGGCCACGCCGTTCTTCCGGCTCGGCGCCACCTCGCTCACCCTCGTCCTCGCGCACCGCCGTCTCGCCGAGCGCCTGGGTGACCCGGCACCGTCCGTCGTGGACTTCTTCAGCCATCCGACCGTGCGGCAGCTCGCCGCGCACATCACCCGGCGCCGCGCCGAACCCACCGCGCCGCCCACAACCGCCCCGGCCGCCGCCCCTGCGGACCGGTCCGTCCCATCACCGGCCACGGCGGACTCCCCGGGTCCGTTCACCCGCGCGGAGCTCCGCCGCCGCGCCCGCGCCGCAGCCACGGAGGTCGCCGAATGACACCCCGCCCGGACGCCCCGACGGCGATCGCCGTCACCGGTCTGGCCTGCCGCTTCCCCGGAGCCCCCGACGCCGCGGCGTTCTGGGACATGCTGGTGGCGGAGCGCGACGGGCTCACCCGCCTCAGCGACGCCCGGCTGGCCGAGCTCGGCGTCCGCCCGTCCGTGCGGCGCGACCCGCACTACGTCCCCGTCGCCGGGATCATCGACGGGCAGGACCTCTTCGACCCCGCGCCCTTCGGCCTCACCGACGCCGAGGCCGCGCTCCTCGACCCCCAGCAGCGGCTGTTCCTGGAGTGCGCGTGGCGGGCGCTGGAGGAGGCCGGCCACGGTGGCGGCACCGGCGCGGGAGCGGTCGGGGTGTTCGCCGGTGCCGCGCAGAGCGCCTACCTCGCCGCCAATCTGGCCGACCGCTGGGACCCCACCGGAGCGGGCGCCGACCCGGTGGGCAGCCTGCAGACCGCCATCGCCACGCAGACCGACTACCTGCCGTCGCAGACCGCCTACCGCCTCGACCTCACCGGCCCCGCCGTCGCCGTCAACACCGCCTGCTCCACCTCGCTGGTCGCGGTGCACATGGCGGTGCAGGCCCTGCTGGCCGGCGAGTGCGACACCGCCCTGGCCGGCGGCGCCTCGCTGATCGTGCCCCAGGGCCGCGGCTACCTGCACACCCCCGACGGCATCTACGCGGCGGACGGCGTCGTCCGGCCGTTCTCCGCCCACGGCACCGGTGTCGTCTACACCCAGGGGGTCGGCGCCGTGGTGCTGCGCCGGCTGCGCGACGCGCTCGACGACGGTGACCCCGTGCTGGCCGTCGTGCACGGCTCCGCGGTCAACAATGACGGCGCCGCCAAGGCCGGGTTCACCGCGCCCTCCGTGCGCGGCCAGGCCCAGGTGCTGGCCGAAGCGCTCGCCGTGGCCGGTGCCGAACCGCGGCACGTCGGCTACGTGGAGGCGCACGGCACCGGCACCCGGCTCGGCGACCCCATCGAGACCGCCGCACTGCGGCGCGTCTACGGTGACACCGGCCCGGCGTGGTGCGGGCTCGGCTCGGTCAAGAGCAACATCGGGCACGCGAACTCCGCCGCCGGCATCGCCTCCTTCATCAAGACGGTGCTCGCCCTGCGCAACGCGGTGATCCCGGCGTCGCTGCACGCCGAGCCCGTCAACGAACTGCTGGGCCTGGCCGGCTCGCCGTTCGAGGTGGTCACCAGGACCCGGGCGTGGGACGGCCCCGAGCTCGCGGGCGTCAGCTCGTTCGGCATCGGCGGCACCAACGCGCACGTCATCCTCGGGCCGGCGCCCCAGCAGCAGCCGGGCCCGCCCGACGGCCGCCCGCAGGTGCTGCCGCTCGCCGCGTTCGGCCGGGACGCGCTCACGGCGAGCGCCGCCCGGCTGGCCGACGCCGTGCCCGGCGACGGCACCGAGCTCGCCGACCTGGCGCACACCCTCCAGTCCGGCCGCTCGCACGCCGGAACGCACCGGCTTGCCGCCGTGGCCGGCAGCGGCGCCGCCGCCGCGGCCCTGCGGTCGGCGGCCCCGGTCGCCTGCGACGGCACCCCGCCCCGGCTGCTGTTCGCCTTCCCCGGCGGGGGCAGTCAGCGCCCCGGCATGGGCGCCGACCTGTACCGGGACGAGCCCGTGTTCGCCGCGTGCGTCGACGAGTGCGCCGAACTCCTGCACCCGCTGCTGGGCCACGACATCCGCGCCTTCGTCACCGGCCGGACCGGCGGTGACGGCGCCGACGACCCTCCGCGGGCCTTGCCGGCGCTGTTCGCCGTGTCCCTCGCCACGGCCCGGCTCCTGGAGTCGTGGGGCGTCCGCCCCGACGCCGTCCTCGGGCACAGCCTCGGCGAGTACACCGCCGCCGTGGCCGCCGGGGCGCTGCGGCTCGCCGACGCCGTCCGGCTGGTCGCGGTGCGGGCCACCGCCATGTCCGACAGCGCCGGCCGCGGCGGGATGCTCGCGCTCCCGCTGCCAGAGGACGCGGTCGTGGACCTCCTGGCCCGGCACCCGGGCATCGACCTCGCCGCGGTCAACGCCCCCGACGCCTGCGTGGTCTCCGGCCCACGGGCCGATCTCGCCGAACTGGACCGGGAGCTGCGGCGCGACGGTGTCGAGCCCACCCGTGTGCGCGTCGACGCGGCGGCGCACTCGCGGCTGGTCGACCCCGCCGTGGACCGGGTGCGCGCGGCTGCCGCCGGCCTGACCGCCGCCGGTCCGGCCGTTCCGGTCGTCTCGACGCTGACCGGCGAACCGGTGTCCGGGACGCTGGGGACCCCCGAGCACTGGGCCCGGCAGCTGCGGGAGCCGGTGCGGTTCGCCCGGGCGCTGCGGACCGCGGTCGAGCTGGACGAGTCACGCCCCGCGCTGCTGCTCCAGGTCGGCCCCGGAGCGGCGCTCGCCACCCTGGCCCGCCGCAACGCGCTGCCGCGGCTGCGCGCCACGGCCACCACACTGGCCACCGAGGCGGCCGAGACCGACCCGGTGGCGGTGCGCGCCGCCGCCGCGGCGGTGTGGACCCACGGCGCCGCCGTCGACTTCGCGGCCATGCACCGGCCGGGCCGCCGCCGGGTGGCCGCTCCCGGCTACGCTTTTCAGCACCGGCGGCTGTGGATCGACCCGCCCACGAGCCGGCCCGGCGGCGACGCCCCCGACGTCGACGATCCGCTCCAGGTGCCGGTGTGGACGCAGTGCCCGCCGCTGGAGCCCGGCACCGAACTGGCCGGCCGGTGGCTGCTGGCCGGTCCGCCCACCCCGGACGCCGCCGCGCTGCGCACCGCTCTCGCGGCGGCCGGCGCCGACGTCGTGGACCTCACGGACGCCGAGAAGGAGCCCTCCGGGCCGTGGGCCGGCGCCGTCGTCGTGGCCGACGCCGACGGCGACGCGCACGACCCCGAGTCCGTGACCCGCCGCATCCTCGCGCACGCGGACCTCGCGCGGATCCTGGCCGGGTGCGTGCCCGCCCCGCCGCTGCTGCTCCAGGTGAGCCGGGCGGTCGAACGCGTCGAGAGCGCCGATCGGGCGCACCCCGCCGCCGCGGTGGCCCAGGTGCTCCCGCGCGTGCTCGCCCAGGAGCAGACCGGCCTGGTGTGGCGCACCCTTGACGTCGGGCCGGACACGCCGCTGGCCCCGGCGGTGCTCGCTGAACTGCGCGACCTCGCCGCCGGAGGCGAGCCGGGCGTGGAGGCGGCCGTGCGCGGCGGAGTCCGGTGGACGCGCGGCGTGGTGCCGTGGCGGCCGGGGGCCGCGGCTGTGGCGGTGGACGGAAGCCGGGCCGTGGCGTCGAAGAAGCCTGTGTCCGCCGAGTCGCGTGACCTCGCCGGCGGCGAGGCGTCGAGCGTGGGGGCAGCGGAGCACGGCGGCGCCTCCGTGGTGGCGCGGCGAGGTGACACGGGTGCGGCTGTCGTCGCCGACTCGACCGATGGCACACGGGGTGCCGTGGCGGCGGACGGAAGGCGAGCCACGGCGTCGGCGGAGGGAGCGGAGTCCACTACGGGGGCCGTCCCGGACACCGGTGTGGTCCGCATGTCCGACATGCCACATGGGCCGGTGTCGGCGGGGCCGTCGGGTGATCTCGCCGGTGGCGAGGCGTCGGGTGTGGAGATGGCGGTGAACGTTGAGGACGCCGTCGTGGCGGTCCGGCGAGGTAGCACGGGTGCGGCTTTCGTCGCCGGCTTGACCGATGGCGGACCGGGTGCCGTGGGTGGCAGCCGAGCCACGGAGCCGGCGGAGGGAGCGGAGCCCGATATTGCGGGTCTCCCGGACACCGGCGTCGCGCCGGTGTCCGGCGCGCGGCTGGGACGGGTGGCGCCCGCCGAGTCGCGCGACCATGCCAGCGGCCGAGCACCGAGCGCGGCGGTACCGGAGCAGGGCAATGCCTCCGTGGCGGTGAACGGAGGGCAGGGCTCCGTGGCGGTGAACGGAGGGCAGGGCTCCGTGGCGGTGAACGGAGGGCAGGGCTCCGTGGCGGTGAACGGAGGGCAGGGCTCCGTGGCGGTGAACGGAGGGCAAGGCTCCGTGGCGGTGAACCAGGGCGGGACCGTCGCCGCCGCCACCGACGAGGACAACGGCACCGCCCTCATCATCGGCGGACTGGGCGACGTCGGCCTGACCATGGCCGCGCACCTGGCCGCGCAGGGCATGCGGGTGGTGCTCACCTCCAGGTCGGCACCGCCCGCTGAGCCCGCTCCCGGCGGCCGGGACGCCGAGCGCGCGCTCGCCCTGCATCGGCTCGCCGACGCGGGCACGCCCGTCGAGGTGCGCGTCCTCGACGCGGCCGACACCGCCGCCACCGCCGGCCTGCTGGCGGAACTCGCCGGCTCGTCCGGCCCGGGTCTGCGGCTCGTCGTGCACGCCGCCGGTGTGGTGGCCACGGCGGACCTCGCCCCGATGCGCGCCGTCACGACCGGCCACGTCACCGGGCACGTCCGGTCGAAGGTGGCGGGCGCGCTGGCGCTGCGCGCCGCCGTGGCGGCCCTGCCGCCGGAACGCCGCCCCGAGACCGTGCTGCTGATGTCCTCGGCGGGCACGCTGGTCGGCGGCATCGGCATGGGGCCGTACTGCGCGGTCAACGCCTTCCTCGACGCGCTGGCCGCCCGGGAGGCGGCGCCGGCGGGCTCCGAAGAGCCCGGTACCCGCTGGCTGAGCGCGGTGTGGGACGCGTGGCGGGTCGGGCCGCTCGGCGAGGACCGCGTGGTCAACCTCGACTTCGCCCTGGACGCCGCCACCGGCATGGCGGCGCTGGACCGGATGCTCGCCGCCGCCCGGGCCGGCACCGCTCCACCCGTGGTGGCCGTGTCCAGCACCGACCTGCGGGTGCGGATGGCCGAGGCCGCCCGCCCGGTCGCCGTCGCCGAGGACACCGGGGCCGCCGACGGCGACCTGGGGCCGGTCGAACGCGCGATCGCGGACCTGTGGACCGAACTGTTCGGGACGCCGGTCCGCTCCGCCGCCGCCGACTTCTTCGCCCTTGGCGGCCACTCCCTGCTGGCGACCCGCATGCTGGCGGCGCTCCGCCGCCGCTTCGGCACCCGGCTCACCCTGCGCGACGTCCTCGCCGAGCCCACACTGGGCGGACTCGCCGCGCTCGTCGCCGACCGCCCCACGGAGGCGCCGACCCCCGCCGCGCTGCCGCCCACGGCCGCCCCGGCCGCGTCCGGGGGCCCGGGCACCTTCCCGATGACCCGGGTGCAGCACGCCTACTGGGTCGGCCGGGACGGCGGCTACGCCTACGGCGACGTCGCCTGCCACTTCTACCTGGAGTACGACTGCGAGCACCTCGACCTCGACCGCTACGAGCGGGCGTGGAACGCGGTGATCGGCCGGCACCCGATGCTGCGCGCCGTGACCACCCCCGACGGCCGGATGCGGGTGCTCGACCGGCTGCCGCACTACCGGATCCGGGTGCACGACCTCACCGGGCACCCCGCGCCGCGCCGTGCGGAGCGGCTCGCCCGGCTGCGGGACCGCATCTCCCGCCGGCCCGGCCCGTCCGACCGCTGGCCGCTGTTCCAGGTGCAGGCCGCGCGGCTGCCGGACGGCCACATCCGGCTCTTCATCGGCGTGGACGTGCTCATCTGCGACGCGGCCAGCTACTGGATCGTGGACCGCGAAGTGCAGCACTACTACGAGCACCCCGACGAGCCGCTGCCCGAGCCCGGCGTGGAGTTCGCGGACTGCGTCGCCGCCCTGGACGGCCGCGCCGACCCCCGGCGGCGCGAGCGCGCGGCGGACTACTGGCGGGACCGGCTGGACACCCTGCCGGACGCCCCCGCGCTCCCGGTGCGGCCCGACGCCGGACCGAACGCCTTCGTGCGGCGGGCCGCGCGGCTGGACACCGCGGCCTGGGACGCGCTGCGGACCGAGGCGGCCCGGCGCGGCGTCACCCCGACCGCGGTCCTGCTCACCGCCTACGCAGAGACACTCGCCGACTGGTCGGGTGACGCCCGCTTCGCGGTCACCCTCACGCTGTTCGACCGCCCGGACATCCACCCGCGGGTCAACGACGTCGTCGGCGACTTCACCTCGCTGCTGCTGCACGAGGCCGACCTCGACCCCGGCGCGACCTTCGCCGAGCGGGTCCGCCGCACCCACCGGCGGCTGTTCACCGACCTGGACCACCGCGAGTTCTCCGCCCTGGACGTGCTCGCCGAGCGCGCGTCGCGCACCGGCCGGGTCGCATCGGTCCCCGTGGTGTTCACCAGCGCGCTCGGGCTGGAGGACGTGATCGGCGGCGAACGCGACCTGCAGTGGGTGGGACGGCAGGTGCACGCCCTCAGCCAGACACCGCAGACCTGGCTCGACCACCAGGCGCTGGTCCAGCGCGGCGAACTGCTGCTCCAGTGGGACGCCCTGGTGCCCGCCCTGCCGCCGGAGGAGGTCGACCGGGTGTTCGCCGCTTACGTGGAGCGGATCCGGCGGCTCGCCGCGGACCCGGCCGGGTGGGACGCGCCGGCGGACGGCGGCCGGCCGGCCGCACCGCCCAGCCCCCCGGCCCCGGCAACGGCCGTCCGCGCGCGTGCGGAGGCGCTGCTGCCGCTGCGGTCCGGCGCAGGGGAGCGCCCGCTGTTCCTCGTGCATCCCTCGGGCGGGGACGTCCTGTGCTACGCCGACCTGGCTCGCGGGCTGGACCCGCGCTTCGAGGTCGTCGCCGTCACCGACCCGGCGCTCGTCGGCGGCGACGCCCCCGAGGGGTTCGCCGACCTCGCCGGCGCCTACGTCGAGCTGGTCCGCGGCCGGCAGCCGAGCGGCCCGTACCTGCTCGGCGGCTGGTCCATGGGCGGCAGCCTCGCCCAGGAGATGGCGTGCCGGCTGCACGAGCAGGGCGAGGCGGTCGAGCTGCTGCTGATGTTCGACTCCAACGACCCGACCCACATCGTGCCCGTCGACCTGCCCGACCCCGAGGACGCGCGCGGCGAGACCATCGCCCGCCATCTCGGCGCGCTTGAGGCCTACCTCGGCGTGGACCTGGGCGTCGGCGACGGGCGGCGGCGCGCCGCCCTGGTCGCCATGGCCCCCGAGCGCCGGTGGGCCGAGGTGGAGCGGCGGCTGCGCGAGCACCGCCTGCTGGGCCGCCGCGAGGAGGCGCGCGACCGGGTCCGGGTGTTCGAGCGGCACATGCGCGCGCTCGCCGGCCACGTGCCCCGGCGTCTGGCGGCTGAAGACACCACGACCCTCGTCGTGCGGGCCGAGCGCTCGGCGCCGCGCAACTCCGGGATCGGCATGGGGGTCGACGACACACCACCCGGTCACGCCGACCTCGGCTGGGGCGCGCACCTAGCCGGCCCCCTGGAGGTCGCCGCCGTGGACGCGGACCACTACTCCCTGCTGCGCCCGCCGGCCGTCGACCGGCTCGCCGAGCTGGTCAACCGTTCGCTGCGCGGTGTGCGCATGTGACCCCCGCCCCTGGCGAGGGGACCGGGCCGGCAGGCCCGGTCCCCTGCGGCACCCCGTCCGAGGAGCACCCGCCCGGCGACGTCCTGCGCCCCGCCGCGGCGCCCGGCCCGCGGCGGGCACCGGAGAACCCATGACGCAATCCCATTGGAGCACGCACATGTCGAACGACCCCTCCCACCTGCGGGAGCAGGCGGCGCGGACCCTGCTGGACCACCCGTGGATCGGCGCGGCCGGCGTCGCCACAGGAGGGACGGTGGAGGTCGCCCCCGCCGCCGCGGCGCTGGCGGTCACCCCCGTCCCCGGGCCGCTCATCGAGGAGTACCTCGACCACTGGGGCGAGATCTACGACTGGACCTACCGCACCGCCGCCGTTCGGCACGCCGCCGACCTCGACCTGTCCGGCTGGACCGCCTCCGACACCGGACGGCCGCTCCCCGCCGCCCACATGACCGAGTGGGTGGAGCGCACCGTCGACCTCGTCCTGGAGACCTCGCCGCGGACCGTGCTGGAGCTGGGGTGCGGCACCGGCCTGCTGGCCCACCGGCTGAGTGGGCGGGTGCTCGGCTACGTGGGCGCTGACGTGGCCGAGACCGCGGTCGGCCGGCTGGCCGCCGCCGGCATCCCCGGCGCGGCGTTCGTGCGCGCCGCCGCGCACGAGGCCGGCGGGGACGCCGTGCGCGCCGCGCTCGACACGGTCGCCGGTGCGGACGGCCGCCCGGACTGCGTCCTGCTGAACTCGGTGACGCAGTGCTTCCCCGACCTCCGGTACCTGCGCGCGGTGCTGCTGGCCGCGGTCGAGCTGGTGGCCCCCGGCGGAACGGTGGTGGTGGGCGACGTCCGGCACGCCGGGTTGCTCGACGCCTACTGCCGCTGGGTGGAGCGCGCGGCCGACCCCGATGCCGCCCCCGACGTCATCGCGGACCGGGCCGCCGCCCGCGCGCAGCGCGACGACGAGCTGCTCTTCGACCCGCCGGCGCTCGCCGCGGCGGTCGCCGGCACGTCCCGCGAGGTGCGCTTCGCCGTCCGCGCCAAGACCCTGACCGAGAACACCGAGCTCACCCGCTACCGCTTCGACGCGGTCCTCACCGTGGACCCGCCCGCTCCGCCACCCGAGCCCGGCACGGTGCCCTGGACCGACCTGGCCGCGCACCCGGACCCGCTGGCGGCACTCGCCGACCGCACCGCGGCGGGCCCGGTCCGAGTGACCGGCATCCCCAACGCCGCGCTGCTGGACCGCGCCGACGCCGTGACCGCCGCCGCGCTGCGCGCGGCGGCGGGAACCGACACCGCGGTCGCCCTCGACCCGGCCGACCCCACCGCCTTGGAGGTACACCACCCGGCCGCCACGGCGGCACGGCCGGCGCACGCGCTCCCAGGCCCGGGGCAGGCGCACGAGCCGCTGCACACCTTCGTCGAACGCCGACTGGCCGAGGCGGCCCGCGCCCACCTGCGCCGCCATCGGCCCGCAGCGGCGGACGTCCCGGTGCGGGTGCTGCCGGACGCCGTCCCGGAGGTGACGGGGTGACCGCCGTTGAGCCGGCCGGGCCGGCCGAACTCGCCCGGGCCGCGGCGGCGCGGGCGATCGATGGCGTCGATCCGGAACATCCCCCGTGCTGCCTGCGGCGCGCCGACAGGGCCGCGCTGCTGGGCATGGCGTGGACGCTGCGCCAGGCGGGCCTGTTCCGCGACGGCGCCGCCCACGACGAGGCGGAGATCGCCGTGGCGACCCGCGCCGCGGACCGGCACCGATGGATCCTGCGCCGCTGGCTCGCCGTGCTCTGCGCCGAGGGGATGCTCTCCCGGGAGGCCGGACGCTACACCGGCCTGTACCGGGTCGGGCGCGCCGAACTGCGGGCGGCGGTGCACGACCTGGCCGAGGCGCACCGCGGACTCGGCTACCCCCGCCCGCTGTCGGTGTTCTTCCAGCGCGCCATCGGCCACCTCCCGGAACTGCTGCGCGACGAGGTGCCGGTCCAGGCACTGCTGTTCGCCGACGGAGCGACCGGCACGGCCGACGGCGCCTACCGCGACAACCTGGTGAACCGCTACGTCAACGCGGCGACCGCGGAGGTGGCCCGATGGGCGTCCCGCGAACTCGCCGCCCCCGGCCCGCTGCGGGTCCTGGAGGTCGGGGCCGGCGTGGGCGGGACCACGACCGGCGTGCTGGCGGCGGTCGGGGCCACCCCGCTCGACTACGTCTTCACCGACGTGTCCCGCTACTTCCTCACGGAGGGCCGCGAGCGCTTCGCGGCCACGCCGGGCGTGCGGTTCGCCCTCTTCGACATCAACGCCGACCCCATGACCCAGACCGCCGCCGAGCCGGGATCGCGGCACCTCGTGATCGCCGCGAACGTGCTGCACAACGCGCACGACCTGCGCGGCTGCCTGCGCGGGATGCACGATCTGCTGGCCCCGGGCGGTTACCTGCTGTGCATCGACACGGTGCGCGAGCTGTACCAGATCCTGACGTCGATGCAGTTCCTGATGTCCGCCCGCCCGGGCACCCCACGACCGGGCGCCGCCGACCTGCGGGCCGGCACCGACCGGATCTTCCTCTCCCGGACGGAGTGGGAGTCCGAAATGCGCGCGGCCGGACTGCGACCGGACTTCACCGTCCCGGCTGCGGATCACCCGCTGGACGCCATCGGCGTGACCCTGTTCGCGGCCCGCCGCCCTGTCGCGGCGTGACCCCCGTCCGGCACACCGGGCACGCCGCCGGCGCGTGAGGCCGCCGCCGGCCCCGCGCCGGGTGAGTGGGGAACGCCCACCGAGCGGGGCCGGCCGCGGGGCGTGCCGGTCAGGTGGCCGGGTCGGCCGCCGGCTGCTTCTCCAGGCCGCTGCGGAACAGGTCGGAGTCCATCCACACCGCCGCGCGAACGCCGTCGCCGGCGCCCAGCACGACGAGCGTGGTGGCGTCGGGGACCGCGGGCAGTTTCGCGGTGTCGCCGGCCGCGGCCACGCCCGGGACGGTCGTGCGCTGGAGTTCGTCCACCCGCACCGTGCCGTCGGGGAGGATCTCGCATCCGAGCTGCTCCGCGAGCAGGGCGTGCTGGCGGGTCGGGGCGCGGTGGAAGAGCGCCTGGCGCCGCAGCGACCTCCCGTCGGAGAAGTGGACCACGACGTCACCGGGATCGCCGGTCACCTGCGAGACGACGGCGGTCTCGACCCGGACGCCGCGCAGGGCGAGCCGCGCCGCGAGCTCGCCCTCCGGGGCGTCGCCGCCGTGCGTGCACAGCACGACGTCCCCGCTGAAGCGGTCGGCCAGGTAGACCGCGAGCATGGCCGACGCCGCCTCGGAGCCGATCACCGCCAGGGTCGAGTCCCGGGCCTCCCATCCGTGGCAGAACGGGCAGTGGAAGACGGCGCGCCCGAACCGCTCGGCGAGGCCGTCGATGGGGTACGGCTCGTCGACCTGGCCGGTGGCCAGCACGATCCGGCGGCCGCGCTCCCGGGTGCCGTCGCCGAGCACGACCTCGAAGTCGTCCAGCTCGCCCTCGGCGGACACCACCGTGCCCGCCCGCACCTCCACGGACGGGTAGCGCGCCACCTCCTCGCGGCCGATCTCCAGCAGCCGCGACGGCGGGAAACCGTCCCGGCTGAGCATCATGTGCATCTCCTCGGCGGGGGCGTTGCGGACCTTCCCGCCGTCCACCAGCAGCACGTTGCGGCGCTGACGGCCGAATACCAGGGCCGCGCTGAGCCCCGCGGGGCCGCCGCCGACCACGATCACGTCGTACAACCGGGCACTTCCCTTCGGATGTGGCAGTGGATGGTTCGGGCGGGCGGCCGGGGCCGCCCGCTAGCCGAGCTCGATCCCGTCGACCAGGGGGTCGCCGGCCAGGGCGTCGAGGACCTGACGCGGATCCAGCACGTTCGCGGCGGTGTGGACGCCGGGCGGCACCTCGCCGGCCGCCACCGCGCGGACGGCGAGCGCCGCGACCACACCGCTGAGCGCGTAGGAGTCGGGGGTGCGCAGCAGCAACCGGGTCGGCCCCTCACGGTTCCCTGGGCCGGGGCGGGCGTGCGCCAGCAGCGCGTACCAGGGGCCGCCGACGCCGACGTCGGCCGCCGCGGCGGCGACCACGGCGGGCACATGCGTCTCGACCGCGGCCGTCTCATCGGCCCAGGCGGCGGCCAGCGCCTCCGGGAGCCGCTCGGAGGCGTAGACGGTGTAGGCGCGCAGCTCCCGCGCCCCGCTGCGGGCCGCCAGCTCGGCGGCCTCGGCCGAGAGGAACGGCCAGGCGTGCACCCGGCCGCGGAACCCCGGCAGCACTACGCCGCGCAGCGGCGTGAGGGCCCGCTCCGCCACACCGCCGTCCCGCCAGGCGGCGAGCGGCGATCCGTGCTCCGGGCCCCGGGTGAGCAGCACGTCCACGGCGGAGAGCTCGCTGATGGCGGTGGCCCCGCCCACGTACACCTCCAGCCGGTCCGGCGGCCCGGCCGCCGTCAGCAACCGTGGCAGCAACCCGGACAGCCCCGGCATGAGGCCGGCGGAGAACACCGCGGCCCGCCGCCCGCCCCGCGAGGCCACCGGCGTCGGCCGCGCTTCGAGCGCCCGCATCGCGACGGCGTCGCCGGCGGCGTCGACGTAGTCCGCCCCGGCCGCCAGGGCCGCCCGCGCGACGGTGTCCAGCACGCGGTAGGAGGGACCGGCGCAGTTGACCACCACGGAGCAGCCCGCGCAGAACGCCGCGAGGGCTTCGGGGTCGGCGACGTCCGCGGCCACGGCCTCGGCGCCGCTGACGGAGGCCGCCGCGGCCGTGGCACGCCGCGGGTCGCGCCCCCCGACCCGCAGCGGCCCGATCCCGTGGCCTGCCAGCCGGTCGAGCACGACGCGCCCGACCGTCCCCGAGCCGCCGAGGACACCGACGGGCCGCCCGCTCACCTGGACTCCCGGTCCGCTATCGACGCCGCCACCGCCGCGACGGTGGGCGCGTCGAGGAAGTCCCGGACCGTCAGTGAGACTCCGGCCTCCCGGGCGAGCCGGGCCAGCACGCGCACGGCGAGCAGCGAGTCGCCGCCGAGTGCGAAGAAGTCGGCGCCGCGCTCCAGGACCGGCACGTCGAGCACGTCCTCCCAGATCGCGGCGACCCGCCGCTCCGCCTCCCCACGCAACGGCCCGGCGTCGGCCGCCGGGCGGGCGGCGTCCAGCCGCCCCAGCCGCAGCCGGGCGCCGTCGTCCGCGGGGCTCGCGGGCTCCGGAAGTTCGGGCACCCGGTCCCAGCCGGGGCCGTCGGCCAGTTCCTCCGCGAGCCGCACCAGCCCGTGGAAGGCGGCGTCCACCTCCGCCGGGTCGAACAACTCGTCGACCAGCGAGAACACGATGGCCATTTCGTCGTTCAGCTCGTAGACCCGCGCCTCTAGCGCCACCTGCGGGGTACGGAGCTGGTGGTAGAAGTCGTCGAACGAGACCGCTCCGAGCGGGCCGGCCGACGCCGGATGGCCGCCGACGGCGGCGTCCATGCCGAGCGTGCTCTGGAACACGACCGGGCCGGCCGGCCGGGTGCTGCCGCGGCGGCGCGCCAGCTCGCGGGAGACCTCCACTCCGGAGACCAGGTTGTGGGCGGCGTGCTCCCGCAGCACGCGCTGGGCGTCCGCGGCGAGCTCGGCGAAGGTGCTCCCGGGCCGCAGCTCGATGGGGAGCAGCATCGTGGAGGCGAACGCGCCGAGCACCCGGTGGACGTCGGGGTGCAGCGGCAGCCGGTTGAGCTGCAGGGAGTTGAGCAGCAGATCCCGATGGCCGGCCCACTGCGCCAGCACCACGGCGAACGCCGCGAGCATCGCGGCCGACGGGGTGAGATCGCGCTCGGCGCACTGCCGGCGCAGGGCCGTCCACCGGGCGGCGGACAGGTGCTCCTCGCGCAGCCCCATGAGCGTCGGCCGCACCTCCTTGGGGTCGGCCAGCAGCGGGAGCGCGGGCGGCGCGGGCAGCGCGTCGAGGCGCGACCACCACCAGTCGCGGTCGGCCGTCCCCGCCTCGGTGCGCGGCAGCCGGGCCAGGGCGTGGACATAGTCGCCGAAGTCGATCTCCAGCGGCCGCAGGACGGCGTTCCAGTCGGAGGAGAGGGTGAGCAGCTCACGGGTGAGCACGGTCGAGGACCACCCGTCGAACACCAGGAGGCTCATCGCCGTGTGCAGCCGGGCGCGGTCGCCGGGCAGCAGGGTGAGGCGGATGTCCAGACCGGGGCCGTGCACGGGGTTGGGGCCGGTGGTGGCCATCTCGGAACGCACCCGCTCCAGGGTGGCGGCGACCTCCTCCGGCGGCGCCGTGCGCAGGTCGTACACCCGCAACTCGGGTACCGCGCCGGGGTCGTCGAGCGGCAGCACGTACTGGCGGCCGTCGGGGGCGATCCGCGCCCGCAGCATGGGCTGGTGCTCGGCGAGCCGCTGCAGGGCGTCGACGAGGGCGTCGACCGCCTCCTCCCCGTCGACACCGGTGAGCCCCACGTCGCCGTAGAAGTGCGCGGACTCGTACGACAGCTCCCACCCGCCGTGCTGGCCGACGAAGTAGCCCTGCTGTAGCGGCATCAGCGGGAACGGCGCGGAGGTGTCGGCGCGGCGCTCGATGGCGACGGGCAGGTCGCGGACGGCGTCGGCCGTGCCGGATGTCCGGCGCCGCACCAGCTCCGCGAGCTCCCGGAGGGTGATCTCCACGGTCACGTCGGACAGCGCGAGGACCACCGACAGTCGGTTGCGCACCATCGCGGCCATGCGCACCGACAGCACGGAGTCGCCGCCGAGGCGCAGGAAGGACGCGTCCGGCGAGACGGAGGCGGGCGGGATGTCGAGCAGCTCGCCCCAGATCTCGGCCAGCACCGCTTCGACGGAGGCGGCGCCGGGCACCTGGGTGGAGGGGGCGGAGGACGTCATGGGCGGCTCCGATTCGGTCGCGGCGGTGGGAGGGCGGGCAGGGCGCCGGGCGGTACCCCGCACGGCGCTGCCCGCCGAAGACTACTCGAAAACGATAATCGTTACCATTCTGGGCATCGCGACCCGGTATCCCCTACGGTTGACACCGATAATCATTTCCGTGGCCCGCCGGTGGCGGGACCGGCGTGAAAGGAGACCCATGGCCGACCACTACGAGGCGTCCGCGGAGTTCATCGACATGATGATCGCGCCGTGGTGGGAGCAGGCCGGCGGCGTGCTCACCGGTGCGCTGGCCGGACTCGACCCCGCCGCCGGGCCGATCGTCGACGCCGGAGCCGGCAGCGGCCGCGGCCTGGCGCTGATCGACCGTGCCGTCCCCGGAGCCGACCTGCTCGCCGTCGAACCGTCCCCGGGCATGCGCGCCGCCCTCTTCGCCCGGCTGCTGCCGGACGAGCGGCTGCGCTCCCGCGTCACCGTCCTGCCCTGTGGCCTGCTCGACGCCCGGCTGCCGGACCGGCTCGGTGCGGTCGTCGCCCTGAACGTCATCGGCCACTTCCCGCCCGCCGACCGGCAGCGGCTGTGGGAGACCGCCGCCCGGCGGCTCTCCCCGCAGGGCCGAGTGGTGCTCAACCTGTCCCCGCCGCATGAGCCGGTGCGGATCCCACCGGCCCGGATGGCGGACGTCCGGCTGGGCTGGCACGCCTACGAGGGCTGGGCCGAGGCCGAGCCCTCGGGGGAGGGCCGTCTCACCTGGCGCATGACGTACCGCGTGCTCGACGGCGCCCGTACCGTCAGCGAGGCGGTGGTCGAGTACGACTGGTGGCTCCTCACCGAGGACGGCCTGCGCGCCGAGACGGCCGCGCACGGCCTGGCCGCCGAACCGCACGGACCTCGGGAGACCGGCTGCTACATCGTCCGTCCAGCCGCCACCGGGTGACCGTGCACCGCCGGTGCCGCGCCCGCCGGGCGCGGCGGGGCGGTCCGCGGACGCCACGACGTGGACCGCTTCGAGGGGGCGGACCGGCGTTCCTGGGTGTGACAGGGCTCCTCACCGGCCCGGCGGGCGGCCACCACGGCTGGCACACTGAAGGCATGACGCGCGAACAGCGGAACGGCACTACCGAGCTGGGGCGCTTTCTGCGCGCCCGCCGCGCCGAGGTGGGCCCCGCCGACGTCGGCCTGCCCGTCGGCTCCGGCCTGCGCCGCACGCCCGGGCTGCGCCGTGAGGAGCTGGCCATGCTCGCCGGGATCAGCGTCGACTACTACGTGCGCCTTGAGCGTGGCAAGGAGACCCGCCCCAGTCCCTCCGTGGTGGACGCGCTCGCCCGCGCGCTCCGTCTGGAGGAGGCCGAGCACGAGCACCTGCGCGACCTGGCCGCCCGGGCCGCCCGCTACGCCCCGCAGCGGCGGGCCGCCCCCAGCCGGACGGTGGCGCGCGGCGTCGAACTGCTGCTGGAGAGCCTGCGCCCCAATCCCGCCCGCGTGCTCAGCCGGACCCACGACGTGCTGGCCGCCAACCCGGGCGGACTGCGGCTGCTCGCCGGCATCGAGGACTGGCCGCCGCGGCAGCGCAACACCGCGCGCTACCTGTTCCTGCACCCGGCGGCCCGCGAACTGTTCGACGACTGGGAACAGCAGATCCGGGGCTGCGTCGCGCACCTGCGGGCACTGGCCGGCACCGAGCCCGACGCCCCGGATCTCGCCCGGCTCGTCGGCGAGCTGCTGCTCAAGAGCCCGGAGTTCGCGGGCCTGTGGGAGCGCTACGACGTGAACGAGCGCGTCCAGGGCACCAAGACCTTCCACCACCCCGAGGTCGGGGTCCTCACCCTCGGCTACCAGACGATGGAGCTGGCCGGCACCCCGGGCCAGCGCCTGTTCGCCTACCACGCCGAGCCGGGGACCCCCGACCACGACGCCATGGTCCTGCTCGACATGTCCGCGCCCGAGCACGCGCCGGCTCCGCCGGTGGAACAGCCGCGCTGAACGCGCCCGGTCACGCCTCCCTGGCCGCGTCGGCGGTGGCGGTCTCGTCCAGCGTCGCCGACCAGCTCGCGAGCAGGTTGAGCGCGTCCTCGGACGCCGAACCCGGGTGCGGGCCGTAGGCGTACAGGGTCAGGCCCGCGTCGGCCGCGACGTCCAGCGCCTCGTAGTCCAGTTCCAGCAGGCCGACCACCGGATGGTGGAAGCGCTTGACCCCGGAACGGTGCAGCCGCACGTTGTGCGTCGCCCACAGGGTGCGGAACGCTTCGCTGCGCGTGGACAGCTCGCCGACGAGGTCGTGCAGGCCCCGGTTGCCCGGGTCGCGCCCGGCCTGTGAGCGCAGCAGGGCCACCGTGTCGTGCGCGGCCTTCTCCCAGTCGGCGTAGAACCTGGTCGCGTTCGGGGACAGGAAGGCGAACCGCGCGAAGTTGGGCGGGCGGGCCGGATCCAGGTAGAGCTCCGAGAACAGCGCGCGGCCGAGCCGGTTCGCCGCCAGGATGTCCAGGCGCCGGTTCTGCACGATGGCCGGGACGTCGGTGATCGCGTCCAGGATGCGCCGCACGCTGGGCCGGACCTGCTGCCGCGCCGGGCGGCGGCGGGCGCGCGGGCGGCTGCCGGCCGCGCGCGCCAGGTCGAACAGATGGGCGCGCTCCGCCTCGTCCAGCTGGAGCGCGGCGGCGAGAGCTTCGAGGACGGAGTCGGAGACCCCCGTGGCGTTGCCGCGCTCCAGACGGGTGTAGTAGTCGACGCTGACCCCGGCCAGGAGCGCGACCTCCTCCCGGCGCAGGCCCGGGACCCTGCGGTTGCCCCCGTAGGCGGGCAGTCCGGCCCGCTGCGGCGTGATCCTCGCCCTCCGGGAGACCAGGAACTCGCGGATCTCGTTTCGGCTGTCCACCCCTTCAGGCTAGATCCGGTTCCGCGGCCGAGGGAGGGCCTGCCAGTACCCGGAACACCGGGGACTCCCACGTCGGCGCCGCACCCGGTTTCCTGGAAGTCGGCCGGCCAGGTCCGCCGCCCTCCAGAGGCGCCGCGGTCCGCCCGGTCCGTCAGACACCTCGGTTCCACCGAGCAGTTCGACAATCTTCGGAGAAACGTGCTCACCGTCAACGCTTACGCGGCAACGTCCGCGACCGAGCCGCTCGTCCGGACCACCATCGAGCGCCGGGACGTCGGCCCCAACGACGTCCTCATCGAGATCCGGTACGCCGGCATCTGCCATTCCGACATCCACACCGTCCGCGGCGACTGGGGCCCACAGCACTACCCGCTGGCCCCCGGCCACGAGATCGCGGGCGTCGTCACCGAGGTCGGCTCCGAGGTCACCCGCCACCGGGTCGGGGACCGGGTCGGCGTCGGCTGCATGGTCAACTCCTGCCGCGAGTGCGAGTACTGCCGCCGCGGCGAGGAGCAGTACTGCCGTGAGGGCAACGTGCAGACCTACGGCGCCGTCGACCGCGACGGCACCATCACCCAGGGCGGGTACACCACCCACGTCGTGGTGAACGAGGACTTCGCCGTGCGGATCCCCGACGCGCTGTCCCTCGACGCCGCCGCGCCGCTGCTGTGCGCCGGCATCACCACCTACTCGCCGCTGCGGCACTGGAACGCCGGCCCCGGCAAGAAGGTCGCCGTCGTCGGCCTGGGCGGACTCGGCCACATGGCCGTCAAGTTCGCGCACGCCCTCGGCGCCGAGGTCACGGTGCTGTCCCAGTCGCTGAAGAAGCGCGAGGACGGGCTCCGCCTGGGCGCGGACGACTACCGCGCCACCAGCGACCCGGAGACCTTCGAGCGGCTGGCCGACTCCTTCGACCTCATCATCAACACCGTGAGCGCGGGCATCGACATCAGCGCCTACCTCGGGCTGCTGAAGGTGGACGGTGCGCTCGTCAACGTGGGCGCGCCCGCGGAGCCGCTGCCCGTCAACGTGTTCTCCCTGCTCCTGAAGCGGCGCACGTTCGCGGGTTCGGCGATCGGCGGCATCGCCGAGACCCAGGAGATGCTGGACTTCTGCGGCGAGCACGGCATCGCCCCCGAGATCGAGGTCATCACCGCCGACCAGATCAACGAGGCGTACGAGCGGGTGCTGGCGTCCGACGTGCGGTACCGCTTCGTGATCGACATCGCGACGCTGAACTGACCCGGCACCGGCCCGCCACCGGTCCGTCCCCGCTCGCCGGTGCCCCGGCGGGCGGGGACACCGGCGGCGGGCACGGCGAGCCCGTCCCCGGCCCGGATCCCCGGGCCGGGGACGTCGGCGTTCACGGGGGCGCCGCGGGGACCGGCACCGCGCCCGGCCGCCGGCGGAAACGTCGCGCACACCAACTCTTGCGACGGACTTTGGCCTCCGCGTGGCCGCGGAGAGCATGAGACCGCAGGTCGGGGGCAGTCGCCCCACAGCGGTCTCGTGCGGGGACGCGGCGGCAGCCGTCGGCCACCGCGCGATTCCGGGCGCGACCCGTCCACCCGAACGTCGGAGGCACCCGCATGGCAAGCACGTCCATATCGGCGCCGGTGGCGCCGCAGACCCAGCAGCCGCCCGTCCGCGTCCCCGAGGGACAGGAGGCCGCCATCCGTGGCGTCCCTGACAGCGAGGAGCGGTCCGTCGTCTACCGCGACTATCTCGTCTCACAGGGCGTCCAGCCCAAGATCGGTCTCGACGTGGCTGAGAACGTCCTGCTCTACGACCTGTTCAAGTCCGATATCTTTCCCCGGCTCGCCGAACTGACGGAGCCGGACATCCGCTACGCCACGCCCGCCGGCCGGCCGGAGCTCATGGACCGGCTCGCCGCGCGGCTGAGCGTGTCCTTCGGCGCCGAGATCGAGGGCCGGCACGTGTTCGGCACGGCGGGCGTCTCCTCGGCGCTGGAATGCATCGCCGCCGCGCTGCGCGAGTACGGGGTGCTGGCGCCCAACGACACGGTCATGCTGCCCGCCCCGTTCTGGCAGGGCTTCCGGTGGTCGTTCGAGCAGCGGCCGGACCTGCGCTGCGTGCCGTCGCACCTGGAAGCGGCCGGGCCCGAGAACTTCCGGCTGACCGTGGACGACCTGGAGACCACCTACCGCAACACCTCGCCCCGGCCCAAGATGCTGGTGCTGACCAACCCGCACAACCCGCTCGGGGTGAACTACCCCGAGGACCTGCTGGAATCGGTCGTCCAGTGGGCGCTGGACAAGGGGATGCACGTGATCTCGGACGAGATGTACCGCCATTCCCAGATCACCGGTACCCGGCCGGAGTTCGTCAGCGCGTTGCGACTGGAGGCGACGCGGGCGCACCCGGAGCGCGTCCACGTCGTGTGGGGCCTGGCCAAGGACTTCGGGCTGTCCGGATTCCGCACCGGCTTCATCGTGTCGAGGTCGCCCTACGTCCGCAAGGTCATGACCGGCGTCGACGAGCCCGGCCACAAACTGCGTTCACTGGCCTGGTTCAGCCCGTTCGACTCGCTCCGGCAGTTCCTGGTCGAGAGACTCCTCGACGCCTCGGCCCCCGGCGGGCGGCCGTTCTGGGACACGGCCATGGAGACCTACCGTCCGCGGCTGACGGAGTCGTTCGAGGCCGTCGCCCGGGTGCTCGACGACTTCGGCGTCCCCTACGTGCGCTCCGGCGGGGACCGTTTCAATCCGGCACAGTTCTTCTGGCTCGATCTGCGGAGCTACCTGCCCACGGGACCGATCCCGGCGCAGGTCCGTGGCGGGGAAGACGGCTTCGCGCTCTATCTGGGCGCCCCGGGCGGTTCCGCGACACCGGAGCAGCAGCTCGCCCAGCGGATCGCCGACCAGGCCAACGTGCTGCTGCTGCCCGGCCAGGTGCTGTCGTGCAAGTGGCAGGGGTACTTCCGGCTCTGCTACACGGCCTACCACAAGGACCGCGTCGTCGACGCGGTCCGCCGCATGTGCGAGATCCTGCCCGCCGGCAGGTGACGGGCCAGGGGTGGCCGGTGCGCGCATCGGTGGGGCCGGCCGCCCCCGTGGGCCGACGACGGCACCGGCGCCGGCCCCGGCTCACCGGTCAGGCCACGGCGCGCGGCGCCGCCCGCAGTCGCCGGCCCAGACCGTTCTCGTAGGAGTACGTGACGACCTGCAGCCGGTCACGCAGGCCGAGTTTGCGGAGTATCGCCCCGATGTGGGTCTTGATCGTGGACTCGCTCAGGCACAGTTCCTCGGCGATCTCCGCGTTGGAGGCGCCCCGGACCACCGCGGCGAAGACGTTGCGCTCCCGTTCGGTGAGGGTCGCGTACTCCGGTGGCTCCGGCCGCACCACCTCGGTCGCGGCGTCGAAGAGCGCGTTCAGGTCGTGCGAGGCCAGCACGGTGTTGCCCGCGTACACGCTCCGCACGGCCTCGCACACGAACTCCGGGCTGCTGTCCTTCAGCAGGAAGCCGCTGGCCCCGTACCTGATCGCCTCCAGCGAGTGGCGGTCGAGTTCCAGGTCCGTGAGCATGATGACCCGGGGCCGGGGCGACGCGGCCCCGTCACCGTCCGCCTCGGCCCGGGAGACGGACAGCCGCCGCACGGCTTCGAGCCCGTTCGTCGGGGCCATCCACATGTCCATCAGGACGATGTCCGGCCGGGTGGCGTCGATGACGGAGAGGGCCTCCTCGCCGTCGCGCGCCTGCCCGACCACGGTCATGTCCTCCTGGGAATCGACGATCAGGTTCAGGCCCGACCGGAAGAGTCGCTGGCCGTCCGCGAGTACGACTCGGATACGTGCGTCACTCACCTGGAGCTCATCTCAATGGGGAGGGGTGGGGGCGGCCCCTGTCGCGGTATGGGGTGTGCTGCGGGGTGCTGGAGAGGGGGGCGGCCGGGCCGCCGGGGAGCATCCGGCGGGGCGCCGACCGAGGCGTGTCCTCCTGTGCGATCGCGCGTGTCTTCATGTCTGATCGGTCGGCGATCGGCTCTGATTCGTGTCGTGATGCTAGGCTCGGGCGCCCGCCGTTCTCAAGTCGGCACAGAACGGGTTTCTCTGGCGAATCGCCGGGGTGTGACCGTCCCGAGCCCGCGGGCCGACCCCGTGTGGGCCGACGTGAGAATACGGGCCGTGGCACGGCACTCCTCCTGTCACCTGGGCCGATGACCGGCCGCCCTCGACGCCGATCGGACCGGTCGGCGCGCGTCCGCGTGCGGCGGGCCTCCACGGGCACGCCGGGGCCGGGCGGAGGCGTGCGGTGGTGCGGACGGATTTCCGCCACGGGCCGTACCCGGACCCGGGCGGAGGCTCCGTCGCAGGTTGTAAGTCGGGATCCTCCGAAACGCCGCCCCGGAACGGCACCTGGGGCCAACAGATCGGCACCTGTAACCGATATGTCCACACCGGTACTGTTCCCTAGCCTGGCATTTGACCCGTGCGTCGGCCCGTGACTCATCTCACGATCGATCCGCCGCCCAACCGCACACGTGCGCGCGTCAGGAGAGCCCCCGTGTCCCACCCCCTCCTCGCCGACCCCGTCGTGTCCGACCTCCCGGTGCGGGAGTGCGGGGAACCCCTGGTCGACCTGCGCGACTTCGGCATCCTCTGCATGAACCCCGGCGACGTCGGCGGCATGCGGGTGCGGTCCTCCCTGGGAGAGCGGCTGGGCAAGGCACAGGGCGCGCTCCCGGACGGCATCCGCTTCGGAGTCGCTCAGGGCCACCGTTCCCCCGAGGCCCAGAACGAGATCATCGCCACCTACAGCGACTCGCTGCGACTCCTGCACCCGGACAAGGACGAGACGGAGATCGCCCGGCTCTCCAGCCGCTTCGTGGCGCCCATCGCGGTGGCCCCGCACGTCGCCGGCGCCGCGGTCGACCTCACCCTGGTCGACGGCCGGGGCCAGCCCTTGTGGATGGGCACGCCGATCGACGCCACCCCCGAGCAGAGCGACGGCGCGTGCTACTTCGACGCCCCCGGCATCGACTCCGTCGCCCGGCGCAACCGCGAGATCATGGCCGACGCGCTCGGCGGCCACGGCCTGGTGAACTACCCCACCGAGTGGTGGCACTGGAGCTACGGGGACCGCTACTGGGCCTACGTCACCAGCTCCCCGCACGCGATCTACGGCCCATGGCCGGCCTCCGGGGCGACAGCGTGAGCACCCCCACCCTCACCGTCGACCTCGCGGCGGTGGCGCACAACGCCCGGCTGTTCGCCGCCCTGTCCCCGGGATTCATGGCCGTGGTCAAGGCCGACGCCTTCAACCACGGAGCGCCGCACGTCGCCCGCACGGCCCTGGCCAACGGGGCCGGCCGCCTCGGGGTCACCAGCGTGCGCGAAGCCGTGGACCTGCGCGGGCAGGGAGCCACCGCCCCCATGCTGAGCTGGCTCAACCCCCCGGGAACGGACTACACCGAGGCGATCGGGCGGGACGTCGAGCTGGCCGTGGGCGACCTGGATCAGCTCGACGCGGTCGCGGACGCCGCACGCCGCGCCGGACGCGCCGCCGGCGTCCACCTGTTCGTCGACACCGGGATGTCCCGCGACGGAGCGCCCATCGACCAGTGGGCCGGCCTCGTCGCACGGGCACGTTCCTGGGAGCGGCGGGGCGCGGTCCGGATCATCGGGGTCATGAGTCACCTGGCCTGCGCGGAGGAGCCGGCCCACCCGGCCAACGAGGCGGCCGTCCGGCTGTTCGAGCGGGCCGTGTCCGTGGTGCACGCCGCCGGCGCGACCTCGGTCGTCCGGCACCTGGCCGCCAGTGCGGCCACCCTCGACATCCCCCGCACCAGGTTCGACATGACCCGCATCGGCGCCGGTCTGTACGGCATCGACCCCGCCGGCGGGCACGGGCTGCGCCGGGCCATGACGCTCGCCGCCCCGGTGGTGATGGTGCGCGACGTCGCCCCGGGCACCCCGGTCGGCTACGGCCACACCCACCTCACCCGCACCCGCACCCGGCTGGCCCTGGTGCCCCTCGGCTACGCCGACGGCATCCCCCGGACCGCGGCGGACCGGGCCGAGGTCATGGTGCACGGCCGCCGGCGTCCCGTGGTCGGGGCCGTCTCCATGGACCAGATCGTGGTCGACGTCGGCGACCTGCCGGTCGCCGCGGGAGACCCGGTGACCGTGTTCGGTCCGGGAGACGCGGGCGAACCCACCACCGGCGACTGGGCCCGATGGTGCGGCACCAACGAACACGAGCTGATGACCGGTGTGGGACCACGGGTGGAACGCATCATCCGGGAGCCCCAGGCCGCCCCTCCGACGGATCCCCGGGACGCCGCCCGCGACCCGGGGGTGCGCACCCCGCCCGTCAGAACGTCACCCGACCAGAAGGAGACCGGAGACCCCATGCCCGGTACTGACGAACGCGTCCATGTCATCGTCGTCTGCGGAGGGACGGGCGCCGAGCACGACGTGTCCCTCTCGTCGGCGGAGTCGATCCTGGAGCACCTGGACTCGGCCGTGTACCGGGCCACCCGGCTGATCATCGGCCGCGACGGCCGGTGGCTCGACGGCGACGGTGAGGTGCTTCCGGGGCTGGCCGAGGCGGTCGCCGTCCTCGACAGCGCCGACGTCGTCTTCCCGATCATCCACGGCACCCTCGGCGAGGACGGGACCCTGTCCGCGCTCCTGGACCTGTGCTCGGCCCCCTACGTCGGGCCGAACGTGCGCGCGGGAGCCGTCAGCATGGACAAGCACCTCACCAAGCTCCTGGCGCGGGACCTGGGCGTCCGCGTGGCGCCGGGCATCCTGCTGGACACCGAGGACCCCGACGTCCTCGACACGCTCCCCGGAGACCTGCGAGCCCCCGTGTTCGTGAAGCCCAACCAGGAGGGGTCCAGCTTCGGCGTCTCCCGCGTCACCGACCTGGCCGAGCTGGACAAGGCCGTCGCGCACGCCGCCGAGTTCGACCGCCACGTCCTGGTCGAGCAGGAGGTCCAGGGGCGGGAGATCGACATCGCCGTGCTCGACAACCCGGACGGGAGCCTGACCGTGAGCGCCCCCCTGGAGATCCGGGTCGGGTCGGCCGCGGAGTTCTTCGACACCGAGAGCAAGTACGTGGCCGGCAACGCCGAATTCCTCGTCCCGGCCCCGATCCCCGAGGAGTGGACCGGCCGGCTCCGCCAGGCGAGCCTGCGGCTCTACCGCCTGCTCGGCTGCACGGGCACCGCCCGCTTCGACTACTTCGTGGACGACCAGGGCGAACCGGTCCTCAACGAGATCAACACGGTCCCCGGCCTGACGGCGCGGTCCCAGGTGCCACGGATGTTCCAGGCCCTGGGCACCAGCTACTCCGAGCTGCTCGACATCCTGATCAGGACGGCGATGACCCGCGCGGAACACGTTCCGGTGGCCCGAGCGCGCTGAGCCCCCCGGACCGCCGCACCCGGCGCCACGGCCGGACCGGGCCCACGGCGATGCCCGCCCCCACCCGCGAGGCGGGCATCGCCGGTCGCGCCGTCCACGGCCCCGCGCCCGGCGTCCCTGCGCCGTCCCGCGGCGGCGCGCACGGGGCGACGGCGGCCGGTGCCCGCCGTGCGGAACACCGCCGAAGCCCCCGCGTCAGTGCTCCACGACGAGCGGGAACATCTTGGTGCTGACCTGCTCCGGGTCCGGACCACCGCGCACGCCGGTGTCGAGGGCGTCGATGGCGGCGATGTCCTCGTGGGTGAGCGCGAAGTCGAAGACACCGATGTTCTCCCTGATCCGGTGCTCGTGCACGGACTTGGGGATGGCCGACAACCCGTGATCGAGGTGCCAGCGCAGCACGATCTGCGCGGGGGTCCTGCCGTACTTGGCGGCCAGCTCCCCGACCAGCGGGTCCGTCAGCGGGTTCCGCGCCGCACCGGAGTCGTCGGTGCGGTACACGTTCACCCCGCCGATGGGCGACCATGACTGGGTGACGACGCCGTGACGGGCGTCCGCGGCGCGCACCTCGCGCTGGATGAAGAACGGGTGCAGCTCGACCTGGTTCACCGCCGGCACCACATCGGTGCGGCTCACCAGCGCCTCCAGGTGATCGGGGTTGTGGTTGCACACCCCGATCGCACGCGCCCGGCCCTCAGCCACCAGCATCTCGGCGGCCTGGTAGGACGCCACCGTCGCGTCGAAGTCGGACGGCACCGGCCAGTGCAGCAGGTACAGGTCCACGTAGTCCAGCCCCAGCCGGCGCAGGCTCGCGTCGAAGGCGCGCAGCGCCGTCTCGTACCCGTAGTCGCTGATCCACAGCTTGGTCGTGACGAACATCCGGGCGCGGTCGATGCCGGAGCGGCGGATGCCCTCGCCCACCTCCACCTCATTGCCGTAGGCGGCGGCGGTGTCGACCAGCCGGTAGCCGCTCTCGATCGCCGTCTGCACCGCCCGCGCGGTCTCCTCGGGCGGACTCTGGTACACGCCGAGCCCGAAGGCCGGCATCTCGACGCCGTTGTTGAGTGTGATGAGTGGTCCCCTGCCGGCCATCGCTGCTCACTCCCGTCGCGGATGGAGGCGTGTGTCGGTCGCCCGGTCGACTACCCACAGACCGCCGGGTCGTCGCCACCGGAAAACGACGTCCACCGAGGTCACGCGGCGCGACGGTGCCGTGCCGGCGTCACTTGGGCGGGCGCCACCGCCGGAACCAGGCGGCGGTCGCGCGCAGCGGTACGGCGAGCGGCTCGATCTGCGGATGCCAGGCCCGCTCCCACTCCAGGGATACCCATCCCGACCACGGCCCCAGCAGCGACCCGCACTCGTCGAGCGGGACCTCGCCGTCGCCGGGAGGCACCGGCGTCCACCGGTCGCCACGGACCGCGTCCTTCACCTGGAAGTAGCCGAGGTACTCGCCCAGGACGCGGCGGGTGCGCGACGGCGGCTCGCCGTTGCGCCACGGGTGCAGCGCGTCCCACAGCACGGCGACCAGACCGGGCGCGGCGAACGGCTCCGCCAGGCGCAGTGCGCGCTCCCCGGTGGGGTGGGAGTCGTGCGTCTCGACGAGCAGCCGCACGCCGTGCGCGCGCAGATCGGGCAGGACCGCGCCGATCCGCTCCAGCGCCGCCCCGTCCCGGCCGTCCTCCCCGCCGGGGAACACCCGGACCGAGGGAGCGCCCATCCGCGCCGCCAGCTCGATCAGCGCGCGCAGTTCCGCGATCACCGGGGCGTTCGGGCCCGGCGCGCACACCCTGGCATAGCCGGCGAGACAGGCCACCTGAAGCCCGGCGTCCTCCACCACGGCCCGGGCGTCCCGCGCCCGTGGCGCCGGCAGGTCCAGCCGCACCTCCTCGTCCGGGTGCACCCGCAGCTCGATCCCGTGGCAGCCGTGCCCGGCCGCGACCCGGACGGCGTCACGCACCGCCGCGCCGGGCATCCCGAGCGTGCTCACCGCCAGCTTCCAGCCCATCCCGATCCTCCTCGCCGTTCCGCGCTCGCCGGCACCGCACCGGTCACCGCCACCCGGTGCACCCGCGCTCGTGGCGGCCCCGGGCCACCACGCTCTCCACCCTCCCCCCCCGCAGGCCCGGAAGCGCGAAGGCCCTGCCCCGCGAAGCCGCTTCGCGGGGCAGGGCCGGTCCGTGCGGACTCGTTCTCCCGTCAGTCCTCGTCCTCGGGCTTGCGGGGAGCCAGGTATGCCGCGATGAAGCCCAGGAGCCCGAAGGCCGCGGCGGCCGTCACCGCCGGAACGAAGAGCAGGCCGGAGGTACCGGTCACCCATTCGGGACGCTGGAGGATCACGCCGGCGAGCTGCCCGGCGACGAGGAGGGCGCCCAGGGCGAAGCAGACGAGCAGCCCCAGTTTGAACAGCGCCCGGACGGCGGCGAAGGCTCGCGTTCTCATCTTGATCATGCTCAGCTCCCCGGAATCGGCAGGACGCCCCACCCGATGAGGCAGCCAATGAGAAGGATCGGGACCATGTAGTAGACGATCAGCGGGACGAAGGTGCTCTCGGGCCGCGCCCCGGTCAGTCCGGCCGCGACGAAGATCGATCCCGAGGCCGGCGGGGAGGCGCCTTCGGTGGAGGCGAACACCAGGATCGCGATGATCGCCGTCAGCGGATCCACTCCCACGCCCACCAGCGTCAGGAAGGAGATCTGGCCCACCGCGGTGAGGGTCGCCGTGGAGGAGAGGGGGCCGGCGACCAGGGTGATCACCAGACCGACGACGACCACCATCAGCACGCCGTTGACCGGAAGGGCCTGGAGGACCCCGTTGACGTCCTCGGCCAGCCCGAGGCGCCCGAGCACCTCACTGGCCGCGATCGCGAAGAACAGCAGGGCGCCGATGTCGGCGAACTTGGGCAGCGCGCCGTCCAGCAGGCGCGACCAGCCCCGGACCGTCCTGGGCAGCCGATCGCGTCCCGCGACGAGCGCGAAGGCGATGATCAGCACCGGGATCCAGGTCAGCAGCGAGATCTCGCCGATGGTGTCGCCCAGCGGGGTCGCCTCGGTCAGATGATCGGCCAGCGGACCCACGGTGACCACGATGGGGATGAGCGCCCCCAGGAAGATCGACAGCGCGCCCGCACCCTGTTTCAGCGACGTGCGAAGCGGCACCAGGTCGTGCTCCTCGACCTTGGGGATGCCGTCCCTGCGCACGAAGTACATGACCAGCCCGATGCGCAGCAGGATCTGATAGGCGCCCGCCACGAGCAGCGCCATGTAGACCTGTCCCGTGGTGACCAGCCCGCCGGCGAAGCCGATCATGATCACCATGGAGGCACTGGGCGGCAGGGCGGCGCCCATGCCGCCGTTGCCCGCGAGCACCGTGGCGGCACGGGTCGGAGTCCACCCGGTGCGCACCATCCACGGGCCGGTGAACGAGCCGCTGGAGGCGGTGTTGGCGGAGTTGGAGCCGGAGAGGGCACCGAAGACCGCCGAACCGGCCGTGTCGACGAAGGCGGGACCGCCGCGGATCCGCCCGAAGACGGAGTTGAGGATGGCCAGGATCCGCTGGATCAGCCCGGTCGCGTCGATCAGGTAGGCCATGAACACGAAGGCCAGCGCGGCGTAGAGGACGTCGTGCGTGAGGGCGCCGGCCATCCCCTCCAGGAGGTAGGCGGGCGCCTGCGCTCCGGCGAAGAGGGCGGTGACGACCAGCCCGAGCAGCATCGCCTCGCCCATGTTCCGCTTGAACACGACGTTCCAGACGATGATCACGGTGATGAAGGCCGCGAGGGCTAGCAGCGCGATGGGCATGGGCCGACCTCGGGTGAGTGGGCGGGGGTGCGGAGGTGCCCGGTGGCGGGGCGGGCGCCGGTGGGGGAACGGCGGGGGGAGACGTGCGGTGGCGTGCGGCGGAGGGGGCTCATCGGCGTTCCCGTCTGATGGCGGCGCGACGGCGCTCCTCGTCGGCGACGACGTCGCGGGCCGCCCGGAGGGTCTGTTCCGCCTCCAGACGGGGGACGATGAACACCCCGTCGTTGTCGGCGACGACGATGTCCCCGGTCGCGCAGACCGCGCCGCCCACCGCGATGGGCGGCCCGACGTGGCCGGGGCCGTGCTTGTAGGGCCCGGCCGGGGAGACCCCCGCCGCCCAGACGGGGAAGCCGAGTTCCCGGATCTCCTCGGCGTCGCGTACCGCCCCGTCGATCACCATGCCGCGGATACCCCGGTTGATCGCGCGTTCCGCAATGAGTTCGCCGATCAGCGCCCGTGAGGTGTCGCCGCCCCCGTCCACGACCAGGACGTCGTCCGGGCCGGCGGCGGCGAGCGCCCGGTGCACGGCCAGGTTGTCGCCCGGCCGGGTGCGGACCGTCAGCGCCCGCCCGGTCACCCGCGCGCCGGGCCAGACCGGGCGGATCCGGGCGGAGACGAACCCCAGGCGGTCGCGTCCGTCGCCGATGGCGGCGGTGGGGATGCCGGTGAAGGCGTCGACGAGCCGCCGGGTCTCCTCGTGGTCCGCGCGGGCCAGGGCGAGATGCCGGTCGGCGGCCCCCCGGCTCACCGGTGTGCCGACCCCCAGGCCCTCCAGGAGATCGATGCTGGCCTGGAGTTCCTGCGCGCGCCGCAGGGCGTGCCGCCGGGTGCCACTGTCCAGGCGGTCGAGCGCGTCGGCGCCGTCGGCGAGGGCGCCGGCGATCTGGCGGCGGATCCAGGCCTCCTCTCCGGCCGCCGTTCCGGCGTCCATCGTCTCGGTGATCAGCGCGCCGAGGCCCTTCATGAAGACGCTGCGCAGCAGTTTGCGCCGCGACGCCGCGCCGACCTCCCCGCCGATCGCCTCCGTTTCCGCGCCGACCTCGCCGAGGAGGCGGGCGGCTTCCCCGGAGGCCGGACCGGACAGCAGCACGTTGGCCCGGGCCCCGAACTTGCGTACCGATCCGATGATCGCACCGTCCACGACCTGCGCGGACGCGCCGATGATCCGCGCGACCTCGGCCTTGGTCTCCGGTGCGGCGGCGTTCATGTCCACGTAGACGGTGCCGGCTCGCAGCGCCGGCAGCGCGGATTCGGCGGCGGTGACCGCGTGCGCGCCCGTGGTGAGGCTGAGCACGAGCCCGGCGCCGGTGACGGCCTCCTCCGCGGAGGCGGCGCGTGTCACGCCGGCCGGGGTCTTGGTCGCGGCCGACGGGTCGAACCCCACGGTGGTCCAGCCGGCCTCGGCGAACGCGCCGGCGTAGACGGCACCGGCCTCACCGAGCCCGAGTACGCCTACCTTCATACCGCACCACCTTCTATCATCTGATGATAAAATTTATTGCTGAGTGGTAGGCAGTGTGACCTGCGACGCTCCCGGGTGTCAACCTTCCGGTGGCAGGTCCGATACGTTGGAGGGACCGGCGGGGAGCCCCGAATCGCCGCAACGGCAGGGGCCGCGCCCATCCGGAGGCGGCGTGCGAACGGCCGCGGGCCATCGCGGGGAACGCGTGGGGAAGGAGACGGGAAGCCACGGCTACCAACGGCAACCAGGGGCGCACACTCGACCGGGCTCTGGACGTTCTGGAATGCCTGGAGCGGGCGCGCGGCCCCATGCGCCTCAGCGACATCGCCCGTGAGAGCGGCCTGCACGTGGCCACGGCGCAGCGCACCATCAACCAGCTGGTGCGGCGCGGCTACATCCAGCAGCACCGCCTGGGGTACTCACTGGGGCCGGTCATCCTGTCGCTGGCCCACGCGTTCGTGGTCAACGACCGGCTCAGCACCGTGGCGACACCGATCCTCACCGAGCTGTCGGCGACCACCGGGCTGACCTCCTCGGTGTTCGTCCGCTCAGGGGACGAGCGCATCCTCATCGCCCGGGCGGACGGCACCGATCCGCTCCGTTACCAGTTCCCCATCGGCCGCCGCGTCCCCCTCAACGTCGGCGGCGGCAAGGTGCTGCTCAGCGGCTTCGGCGACGCCGAACTCGACGACTATCTCACCAGGCACGGCCGGGTCCGGCTGGCCACCGGCCAGATCCACGAGCCCGACGACATCCGGGCCCAGGTGCGGCGGATCAGGGAGGTCGGCTACCACCTGGCCGAATCCGAGCGCGAACTCGGCGCGCTCAGCCTCACGCACGCCATCCACGACTCCGACGGCACCCTCGTGGGGGCCATCAACCTGGTCACCACCGGCGAGCGGACGCGCGTCGACGAACTCCTGCCACTGCTCCCCGAACTGTCCAGGGGCGCCAACGCCATCGGCGTCCGGATCTGACGGCGGCCGGCGGTCACGTTCCGGCCGGCCAGGAGAGCCCGGGCCCGAACGGACGCGTCACCGGCGCGGCGATCGGCCGAGCCGGGCCAGCGCGCCCCCCATTCGCCCGAGCGCCGCACGCAGGATCGCCGGTGACGTCGCGAAGTTGAGGCGGACCCACCCGGCGCCGCCGGAGCCGAACACGTGCCCGGAGCTCAACGCCACGCGCGCCTCGTCAAGGAACATCCGCGCCGGTCCCGCGAGGTCGCTCACGGCACCGGGTCCGCCGGACGGGCCGTCGTCGTGCAGGCCCATCCGGGTGCAGTCCAGCCAGGCGAGGTAGGTGGCCTCGGGCGGGGTGTACCGCACGCCCGGAAGGTGTTCCCGGACCAGACGGCCCAGCAGGTTCCGGTTGGCGTCGAGCCCGAGCAGGAGCTCGCCGAGCCAGTCGACTCCGTCGCGGAACGCCGCCGTGTGGGCGATGACGCCCAGATGGCTGGGACCGTGGCCGACCTCCTCCGGCATGCGCCGAAGGTCCTCCGCGGCCTCGGCTCCGGCGACCGCCAGCGCGGCCTTGAGACCGGCGAGATTCCACGCCTTCGACGCCGAGATCAGGGCGAAACCGTTCTCCGAGCCGGCAACGCTCAGAAACGGGGTGAAGACGGCACCGGGCAGCACCAGCGGGGCGTGGATCTCGTCGGAGACCACCCGGACTCCGTGCGCGCGGGCGAGCGCGGCGACCGTCTCCAGCTCCGCGCGGGTGTGGACGGCACCGGTCGGGTTGTGCGGGTTGCTCATCAGGAACGCCGCGCGGCGGCCATGACGCCGCGCGCGGACGAACGCGTCCTCGATCGCCCCGGGATCCATCCGCAGGTCCGGGCCCAGGCGCGCCTCGATCACCTCCCGGCCGTCGTGGGCGACGAACGCGTAGAACGGGGGATAGACCGGCGAGCAGACGACCACCGCGTCGCCGGGGCCGGTGACGAGGCGGAGGACCTCCACGATGCCCATCATGACGTCGGGGACGACCGCCGTGTGCGCGACGGGCAGGCCGTCCCAGCCCCACCGGGCGGCGGCGAACGCGGCGACGGCCTCGGCGTAGGCGGTGCCGTACGGGTACCCGGTGTCGCCCAGATCCACGGCCCGGTGCACGGCGTCGGCGACGGCCGGCGCGAGCGGGACGTCCATCTCCGCCACCCAGAGCGGGAGGACGTCCTCGGGATAGGTGCGCCACTTCATGCTGGTGCGCCGCCGCAACTGCTCCAGCGACAACCGGACGAACGGATCCGTGCGGCCGTCGTCCGCGGACTCGGCGGGCGCCTGGTTCGTGGCTTCGCTCATGCGGTGCTCCCTTGGCCCCGAAGGGCCGGCCGGAGGTGGTGGATCCGATGGCACTGCTTGACGGTCGTGTCCGCGCACTGATACCAGCTCATCATCGCCTACGCACCCCGCGGCGTTCCCGGCGCCGGGCCCCGTCGGCGAACCGGGGACGCGGGGCGCCCGCCGAGCAGGGAGGACACGAGTGCGCAGCCGGCCGAGCGGCACAGCGGACGCCTACCGGCGCTTCGCCGAACTCGAAGCCCACGGGAACTCTCCCACCTACGAGGCGCTGAGCAACGGTGTCGCCGCCGACCCCGAGCTGCTCGAACTCCTCGACCTGCTTCCACCCGGCAAGCGGCAGCCCAACCTGCTGCTCGCCGCGGTTCGCCACCTCGGCGGCCCCACAGCCTCCTACCGGGAGTTCCGGGCCTGGGTCCTGGCGCACTGGGAACGGGTGCGGGCCGTGATGCTCGCCCGCCTGACCCAGACCAACGAGAGCGCGCGGTGCGCCGTCCTCCTGCCGCTGCTGGCCGCCCTGCCGCAACCGCTGGCGCTGATCGAGGTGGGCGCCTCCGCGGGCCTGTGCCTCTACCCGGATCGTTACCGCTACGCCTACGACGGAGCCGAGGCGTTCGGGCATCCGGACAGCCCGATCACCCTGCCCTGCCGCACCAGCGGACCGGTGCCACCGCCATGCCCGCTCCCCACGGTGACGTGGCGGGCCGGCATCGACCTGAACCCGCTCTCCGCCTCCGATCCCGAGGACGTCCGGTGGCTGGAGAGCCTGGTCTGGCCCGAACAGCGGGAACGCCTGACCCGCCTGCGCGGCGCCCTGTCCGTCGCCCGCGGCGAACCCGCGCTGCTGCTCCGCGGCGACCTCAACGCCACGGTGCGCCGGCTCGTCGCGCAGGCGCCGGCCGGCGCCACGCCCGTGGTCTTCCACAGCGCGGTCCTCGCCTACCTGCCCGGTGCGGCCCGCCAGGAGTTCGTCCGGACCGTGCGCGAGCTGCCCTGCCACTGGATCTCCAACGAGGCACCGGGAGTCCTGCCGGGCCTGAAGGAGCGGCTGCCCGTACCCGTCCCGGCCGGCCGCGGCGTTTTCCTGCTCGCTCTCGATGGCCGCCCGGTCGCTTTCACGAGCCCGCATGGGCAGCGCCTGGACTGGTTCGCGCGGGAGCCCGGGCCGGGGAGCACCGCCGCGCCGGGGCCGTCCCACCCGATGCCGGTGACGTGATCCTGCGCCGTTAGCGGCACGGCGGCACAGCGGCACACGGGCGGCGGACCCGTGCCGGCTAGGCCGGGGACGAGGTGGCGCGGCGGCCACCGAGGTGATCGGCGAAGTGCCGCTCGATCGCGCGGTGCAGCCGGATCCGGTTCTCGGGGTTATCGAAGCCGTGGCCCTCGTCGTCGGCGACGAGGTACTCGACCGGGACGCCGCGAGCCCGCAGCGATTCGACGATGTTGTCGGACTCTTCCCGGACCACCCGGACGTCGTTGGCGCCCTGAGCGACCAGCAGCGGGGTGCGGATGCGCTCGACCATGGTGATGGGCGATCGGGCCAGCATGTCGGCCTCCTGCGCGGGGTTCTCGGGATCACCGACATAGCGGTACCAGTTGTTGACCTGATGGGGCCGGGCGAACGGCGGCAGCGTGCGCATGAAGTTCGCCAGGTTCGAGATGCCCACGTAATCCACCGCGGCGGCGAAGTAGTCCGGGGTGACCGTGACGCCGACGAGGGCCGCGTAGCCGCCGTAGGAGCCGCCCGCGATGCCGATGCGGCCGGGGTCGGCATGGCCCTGCGCCACCGCCCAGTCGGCGGCGTCGATGAGGTCGTCGTGCATCTTCCCGGCGAACTCGCCGATCGCGCTCGTCACGTGCCGCTTCCCGTAGCCCGACGAGCCGCGGAAGTTCACCTGCAGCACCGCGTAGCCGCGGTTGGCCAGGAACTGCACCGTCGGGCTGTAGGACCACGTGTCATGGGCCCACGGCCCGCCGTGCACCAGCAGCACCAACGGCGGCTTCGCGGGCTCGACGCCGACCGGCAGCGTCAGGAACCCGTGCAGCGGCAGGCCGTCGCGGGCCGGGAAGCGGACGGCCGTCATGGGGGCCAGATCGGCCGGGTCCAGCCGCGGGTACGGGCGGAACAGCAGCCGGCTCTCGCCCGTGCCGTGGTCGTAGAAGAACGTCAGCCCCGGTTCGCGATCGTGATCGAAGGACACCACCCACCGCCGCTCGCTCTCGTCCGACGACACCGAGGACAGCACACCATCGGAGAGCCGCGACAGCGCGGCGTACACCTCGGCGAAGTGCGGATCCACGACCTCGATCCTGGGCCGGTCGCCGACGAACCGGGCCGCCATGACGTCCCCGGTTCGCTGGCTGATGAACACGGAGGGCGGCAGAGTGGGCGCCATCAGGCCCATGGTGCACAGGCTGTGCCCCTCCACGGCGGCGACCACCGTCTCCTCACCGGTCTCCCGGTCGATGCGGACCAGCCGGAGATCGTCGGACTCCTGGTAGTCGGCGACCAGCAGCCCCTTCCCGTCGGACGTCACCATCTGCAGGGGCACGCCCAGCGGGTGCTCCGGGCCGCCCAGCCGGCGCAGGAGGCGCCTCTCCCCGGTCGCGGGGTCGATCGCGTAGAACTCGTGGGAGCCGTCATCGGCCAGCAGCGAGTAGAACGCCGCCTCGCCGTCACGACCGACCAGAAAGCCGCCGTTCGGCTCGGGCTGCTCCAGGTGCAGGACCGTCTCGCCGGTGGCGACGTCGATCCGGAACACGTCGATGGCCATCGGCCGGCGGTTCATCCAGACGAGCACGCTGCCGGGCACCGACTTCATCGGCTCGGCACCGAACACCCGCGAACCCGGTTCCATCGGCGTCAGATCGACCGCCGGCTCCTCCGGCGCGTCGAGGTCGACCCGGTAGAGGTGCCAGTCCTCGTTGCCGTCGGTGTCCTGCAGATACAGCAGCCAGCGCGGGTCGTCGGTCCAGTGGTAGGTCTTGATGCCACGCCGGGCGTCGTGCGTGACGCACACCGCGTCCTCGTGCCCCTCGTCGATCCCGCGCACCCACACGTTCGTCCGCCCGTACTTCGGCGCCAGATAGGCGATTCGGGTACCGTCCGGTGAGATCGTCGCCCCGGAGAACACCGGATCGGCGAAGAACTCCTCGACGTCGACCAACGGGGGCAGCGATCCTCGACTTGGTACCGCGGACATTCAGGCTCCAATCAGGGACGGGCGACGTCGGTGGGTGACGGCGCGCTCGGCGTCGGGCGCGGCGAGCCGCGCCGAACGGGCGGCCTGCCGTGCGAAGCCCATGCAACAGCATGCCGTCGCGGCATGGTCAACTCCCGCCACGTCCGATCGGCCGGGGCCGGGACCGGCCGCCGGGACACACGGCCGGTGCGGCGGCACGATCGCGGCGCCCCTACCGGGAGGGAAAGCGGCGGCGGGCCTCATGGCTCCTCATCGGCTTGGAATCCCCTGCCGGTCTCAACAGAGCCGGCAGGGGCATGCGCGACCGGCTTTCTCACTTGCAGGAATAATCGGTCTTCCTCGATCTCATGAGCCTCATGCTCGTCTCTCGTTTCGAGATCTGCTTTCGGGCGGCGCCATGTAGGAATCTGCAACGTGCACATTGGGAACGGTCACCTCCCAGGACAGGACGACCTCGTCGGGTTCCGATTCACCGTTCTCCGCACGCAGGAGCTCATACACATCCTTGCGGTCCCAATCCACGATGGCATAGCGATTCCCATCATTGTCAGGGAAGTCCCGCTCGAAAGTTTCCGACTTGAAATATGATTCAACCCATTGAGTTGTCGTCCGGATGGCGAGCCCGCTCTGGACTCCTACACTCATATTCGCCGAGACGCCCTTGAAAGCGAAGCCGGCGTCCGCGGTGATGGCTATATTGAGCGACCTTTCAATCTCTGTGGAGGTCGTTTTTGTTACGCCGAACTCGATCGTAGTCGAGTGCTTTTGGGAAGATATTCCGTCGTACACTTTCCAGTTGGCGCGATTCCACTGCGAGTACCGGCGTAGGATGTAGAACGGGCTTTGCTGAAGCTGCCATCCCAGTTCGCGGTCCCCGTCTTTGACCACGTGAGCGGGCAGAGCCACCTCGCCGATGAATTTCAGCGAGGTGCGCTCGACCGGCTCATTGAAAGAATTCAATTGTGGCGGCGATCCGTATTCTGGATTCGAAGGGGCCTTGCGAAGATTCTTGAGTGCGGGAGAGTGATAGTTGTTCGAATATCCGTGGATGGTCCACAGGTCGCTGCCATCGCTTTGCTTGCGATGATCGCCGAGTACGTAATATTTCCCGTCGTCCTTGTACAGGAGGATGTACTCGGACGTGTATTCGTCTTGGATGCGGAAATTTCCGTTACCGTCGGACTCGAATCTCCATTTGGCCGGTGTTTCATCCCGGTAGTAAGACTTGACGACGACTTTGGTCGTTCCGAGCGACAGGTAGTTGACCAGGTACCTAGCAAGGTAAGGATTTGCGATCCACCAGTTCTTCTTACTGTCGTCCAACGGAAAAAGGATCCAGTCCGCGTCGACAGACCAACTGCCCACGTTGACGTACCAGTTTTCTCCCGTGCTCCCTTTGTCGGGGCGCATGTAGAGGCCATGGAGCTTGTTCTTGAAGGCCAATATCCGGCTGTAATCCGGCTTCTCGTCCGCTGCCCGCATCCTCTTCAGAGCGTCGGCCTTCTGCTGGAGACTGTCCGCAATGTCAGTCTTTTGGTCGGCCTGGGCAGGGATCGTAGCGTCGGTCGATGAAGTTATCGTGTCGTCTGACATGACATTCCCCCTGGTTTCATGACGTAGCTCTCCCCGGCGGACTCTAACCGCACCGCCGCCTTTGAACGCGACGACGGAGAAAACTAGGGGAAGTTTTTCCTTCTGCTTGCAGCGGTCTTCCGGTGTTCTCTGCTGTCGTTTCTTTTAGGTCACATGACGCAGCTGAGAAATCTTTTCCCGGTTACAGGGTAGTCGTAGCAGCTGCTATCAGTCCCGAACTCGATGAAAGGCGGACTCGCAGATGCAGTACAAGGAGAACCACGAAGACGTTCCCGTGACCGCGGAATTGACTCTCACGATCGGTGATATGAGGAAAAGTTATGTATTCCACGAAGAAGGTGCTGTCAGGAAGAATGCAAGTGGAACGGTGAAGGTGGACAAGCGGACGTTTCGATGGGTTGAGCAGAAATCAGGAGAAAATCGCGGTTTTACTTTGCAGGAGAATGGGGTCGAAGGAGCTGAAGAAGTAGAATATCGTGCCACGCCGAGCCCCATAACGGCAGACGAGAAGTGGTATCACAGCAACGTGACGCGCTGGTATGAAGAGGCGGCCCAATATGTTGCTGATACTTACGTCCGGAACAATAATAAGTGGCCATCGAGTAAGAGCGGAACGATTCACAAGGTCTCTTATAGTTTCAGGCAGCGCTAATGATTCCTGGGAGGACTGGACAGTGAAGGGGCGGACTTCGTGCGCGCCTCGGCGCCCGTCATCGAGGCGATCAACTCAAGCGCACACTCGCGCAGGTAGACGAAGTCCGGTCCCTCATTGGTATCGACGTTCACCCAGCCCACACCCGGCAGCCCCCGGCGCAGGCGCTGGCTGGAGTGGGAGGCAACCGGTGAGGACCATTGCGCGGCCACGCCCACGCGGCCGCAGCCACCCTCGTTTCCGGCACGACGGAACCCGGGCTTTCATCGAGCTGCGGCCGGTGGTGGCGCCTGAATGACGAAAGAGCTCCTGACCTGCGCCGATCCGGCTCGCTGACGGCTTGATCGTGGCGCGGGCACCTAGCTGGTGCGGGAGTCCACGGGGTGTCGGCGTCGTAGGAGATGGTCAGAGCGCTAGGGCCGTCCGTCGCCAGGGCGGAATCTCACTGATGTCGTTATGTCTGTGGAGTCTGCTTCCTGGTCTTGCGCTGCCGGATCGCCAGCGTCAGCCAGACGATCAGCAGGCCGAGCAGAACCGCGGTAGCCCCGATGGCGTAGTAGGGCAGGTCCACGGCGAGGATGGAGGCGGCCAACCCCGCAGAAGCCGCGCCGAAGATGGCATGCACCTTGGGTTGCACGATAGGGATCACTTTCTGCAATCGATTGCTTCGACAAGCTAACATCCGATCTGCCCACCAATGGCCTCTTGGTGTTCGGGTGAAAGAAGAGACCATGGTCATGTTTTGATCGTTGAAGACGTGGCCTGGGGCGTTCGCATCTTCGCGGAAGTAGACCGGTTCAGGGCCGTCTCCGGTGTCGACTTTCACCCACTCCGCACCCGGCACCCGGCCGGGTGCCCCATCCTTGGCGTTGGATCCGGTTCTCCGGCCACTGATGGTCCGTTTCTTCTACGTGCAGGCGGATGGTGTGGGCGCCGACACGGGAGTCGAAGGGTTCGGAGTGCGGCGCGCCGCCGCGATGCCCGCTAAGCCGCCATTTCCCCCAATACCGGACGGACCCGTCCTGCAGGGGCCGCTTGTTGATGGTTGCCATGGGCGCACCATGTTCTCGTCACAAAATTCGCGAACTGCGGGCAACTGAGGCACAGGCCAGGATTTCGTGGCCGTATCGACGATAAACCCGGGGTTGCTATTCCCCGCCGTCGCCGCCGCCCCCGCCGTCCCCGCCGCCCCCGCCGTCGCTACCGCCCCCACCAACCCCGCCTTGGCCCATGGAGGACACGAACGAGGAGAGCACCATGCTGGTGTCCCTGAGATCTTCGGGGAGGGCCGCCACCGCCCCGACTCCCTGGGCACGGTCGAGTCGTTGGTGCCGGCTCCAGCGCAGCCCCAGGTCGTCGTCGAGTCCTGCGCTGCTGACAAGATCCGACAGGAGGAGCATGTGCTCGTCCATGGGGACGAGTGCGCTGCCGACGGCCTGGAGCCGGCTGATCAGGCCGTTGCGCAGGGTGGGATCCGGATAGAGGAGTTCTCCGCTGAAATCGTGCACCAGCACGAAGCGTTCGATCAGCGCCGCTCTATGAAGGAAGAGCGCTTCATTACCGCGCAGCCGGTACCACTTTTGAACGCCTATCGGCCTGCCGTTGGACATTACATGGCGCTCCAGCTCTGCCAGAAGAGCATCAGCCCAGGCAAGGCCGGTCGGGCTGGTGTTGAGCAGGTGGATCTTTCCTGTCCCGAAGTACACGTCAAAGCCGAAAACCTTGCGTTTCATGGCGGGGATGACCCGCAGTCTTCGGCGAATCGCGAGTTCGCCGAGTTCAGCAGCTGCGCAAGCGGCAGCGCCGAAAACGGAGTTGCGGGCCACCCCGGTCGGGGGGTGGGAAAGGAGAAGGAATGCTTCGGGCAGAGAGAGGACCGGCGGTGGGTGAGCAGAAACGGGATGCCTGATGGTCGGCGCCGCGCCGGCCATATCCGTATGGCCCCTTCTGGCCTCCACGCCTGTCCCTTTCTCGTTCCCGCTGCTCCGCGGGTTCCCAGTGGCGTTCCGGAGCTGGCGCAGAATCGAAAGGTATCCGACCGCAAAGTACGCCAGGAAGCCGCCCGCCAGGAACGCGAATCCAGCGTCAAGCAGGTTGCCCCCGCCGAGCATGACGATTCCCCAGATGAACAGGCCCAACGATGCTGGCCCCAGGACGAGAACGGCAAGAACGAGCACGCCCCGAATCATGACCAGCGCGGTGCCCTTGACGGTCTTTGCCGCCGCCAGCACGACTTCCGGAGAACTCGGCGCAGGGGGTGGGGGCCTGTCGATTCCGTTCTTCGAGGAGACAGCAGAAGACGAATGGATGTCGGGTGGCTCCTGTGACAGGTCTGCCGGTGTCTGGGGCACGCCAGGCGCTGTGGGCACGGCTGACTGTGGAGCGGTCTGCGTCTGCGGCGGATCGATCTTGCCCCGGAGGGCTCGGATGCTGTTCCAGACGAGGAACGCCGCGCCGACCCACAGCGCGAGCTGCAGGAGCAGGTCGCCAGGCACCCTGGAAACTACGATAAGTACCCCGGCCATTCCGAGGAGGACAAGGCAGAGAGAGATCCGGAATTTCCACACATGCACCTCTCATTGAATAAGAATTCGCGGAGGAAGAAGATCAGCGCCTGTGGTTATGGGAGCAGCCCACCTGTAGCTATAAGGAACCGCAAGAGTTGCCGGCGGTCAAGCCGCCAGAGCCGTTACTGGGTCTGCCGACGCACCAGATCCAGAGAGGTTTTGGGCCTCGGCCATAGTGTGAGCGTCACCCGCTGTCTCGCAGCCCTCCATCGCGTTTTGTGTCGCTCAGCGGCCCGCACGGCCGCATATCCGACCGAACCCGCTGCCCCGGTCGGCTGTGAACTCACGGGTGGGGCAGTCGCGTGGGGTTCGCCCCGACAGGTCGAACGGCCTGTCGCACTGGCCTTCGGGCACTAGATCAGGACACCGCTCAGGTCGGGCGATAGTGGCGAGACGGTGGTTCCTCTCGCCGTGCACATCGACGTGAACCTTCAGAGGACGAGCTCGACGTTTCGGCTGGTCACCGAAGGAGTCCGGCGGAGAACCTCAAGGTTCTTTCCGCTCCCGCCAAGGTGAGTGACGGGATCAGAACGAGGTGGTGCACCCGCTGGTGCACCCGCGAACGGAAACAGGCCCCGCCTGCGCAAAACCTTTCCGCAGGTCAGGGCCTGTCCTTCTACCAGGGTGAGTGACGGGACTTGAACCCGCGACGTCTTGGACCACAACCAAGTGCTCTACCAGCTGAGCTACACCCACCGCCACGGATCCTAGCGCCTTCGCCGGGAGGCGCGCGTGTCCGGCGCGGGATGTTCGGGGTGGAGCAGCGCCTCGGCGACGGCGTGCGGCGGCGCGTTCGGGAGTGACCGGGAACGCGGGCGGGCAGGTGAAACGGTGCCCGGAACTTGGGTGGGACCGGGGCAGCGCTTGGGGTTGTCGCGGGTTGCCCAAGGGCAGGAATGAACGTGGCGGCGCTCGGGCTTGATGGTCTCCTGAGCGGCCCAGCCCCGGCCCGGCTCCGCGTCTGACGGGGAAGGACGCGTCGAGCGGGCCGGGGCACTTCGATCGCCGGTGGGGCGGTGGGCTCCCGGCTCCGGTCGTGACGGTGGTGAGGGATCGGCTCGGCGGTCCGCGTTCTCGGGGTGCTCGTGCATGGCCCCGTGGGCTGCGGCGGGCCCCGCGGTTCCACCGGGTGATGGCCTCGTCCAGGGGGCGTCCGGTGTTGGGGAGCGTCGGGTTCGTGCTGCGGTGCCGTTCGGTTCCGTGGGTGGGAGGCGGGCGAACGGCCGACGGCGTCAGGCCGTATCGGCGTGGGCCGCGTCCGTCCGGTCCGCGGTGGTGTCCGGCTCCGGTGCCGCGTCGGCGGCCTCGGCCAGGATCTCGAAGGCGTGCCGGCGGTGCGTCGCGAACAGCGCCATGGCCCTCTCGGCGTCGCGGGCGCGCAGGGCGGTGGCGAGTTCTCGATGTTCGCCGGGCATGTGGGCAAGGTAGCCCTCGGCGCTGACCCTGATCCGGGTGAGCAGGAACAGGTGGACCTGGGAGCGGATCGCCTGCCACGCCTCCTGAAGGCGGCCGTGCGCTGCGGCCGCGTAGACGGCGTCATGGAAGGCGATGTCGCGGCGCACCATCGCGTGTTCGTCGGGCGCGTCCGCCATGCGCTCGGCCGCCTGCTCGATGGCGGCGATGTCCTCGTCCGAGGCCTGTGCGCACACCTGCTGCACGGCGAGGCGTTCCAGCGCGCCGCGCAGGCTGTCGAGTTCGGCGACGTCCTGCCGGGACAGCGTCGTCACCGTCGCCCCGCGGTGCCAGGCGCTGCGGACCAGGCCCTCGCGTTCCAGGCGGAGCAGCGCCTCGCGCACCGGCCCGCGGCTCACCTCCAGCGCGGAGGACAGTTCCACCTCCCGCAACTGCGCCCCGGGCGGGTACGCCCCGCTGTAGATGGCCTCGCGCACCCGGTCCGCGACCTCGTCGGCCAGCCCTCTCCGGCGGGCGGGGGCCACCCTGCCCTGTTCACCCATGCCCCTTGCCTCTCTCGATTGTCGTAATGTTAACATCCGGACATCTGGTTCTCGGCGGGCCGCCGAGCGTGCCTCTCAGGAAGGTGCCGATGCCCCATGACCACACTCGACTCCCCGATCCCGCGGTTCCACCTGGCCATGCCGGTCGACGACCTCGCCGCCGCGCGCCGGTTCTACGGCGAGGTGCTCGGCCTGGACCAGGGCCGCAGCTCCGACACCTGGGTGGACTGGAACCTGCACGGACACCAGTTCGTCACGCACCTCGCCCCCGGGCGGTCCCAGCGGATCCACAACCCGGTCGACGGCCACGACGTGCCGGTGCCGCACTTCGGGCTGATCCTCACGATCCCGGAGTTCCACAAGCTCGCCGGCCGGCTGCGCGCGGCCGGCACGGAATTCGTCATCGAACCCTACGTGCGCTTCGAGGGACGGCCCGGCGAACAGTGGACGATGTTCCTGCTCGACCCGGCGGGCAACGCGCTGGAGTTCAAGGCGTTCGCCGACGACTCCCAGGTCTTCGCGGTCTGACACCCGGCCGGTAGCGGGGAACGGCCCCGTCTCCGGTGGCCCTGCGCGCCCCGGGCGCGGGCGTGGCGGTCCGGGCGGGCTCGGCCACCGGACCTCGCCGTCCCGTGGCCCCGCCGGTCACGCCCCCGTGCCGGCGGTGGCCCCGGTGGTGCGCTGGGCGGTGATGATCGCGTCGAGCAGACCGGGGAACCGGGCGTTGAGGTCGTCGGCGCGGAGGCTGTTGAGGATCGCGGTGCCCTGGTAGCGCTGCCGGATCACGCCCGCCTCGCGCAGGACGCGGAAGTGGTGGGTCGAGGTGGACTTGCTCACCGGCAGTTCGAAAGCGATGCACGCCATGTCGGTGTGGCCCTCGGCGAGCCGGCAGACGATCTGCCGGCGCATGGGATCGGCCAGTGCGGCGAGCACCGCGTCGATCCCGATGTCGTCCGGATCGGGATGTTCGAGGATGCGCATGGGTCGATTCTCCCGTAGTTTCGGACGCCGCATCGACGGCGCCGTACGTTCCCTTCCCCGTTCGATCATTCTCAACGACGTGGCTCGCGCAACCCGGAACCGCCGGGCGTGGTCTCCAGGAGGCGCGTGGCACCGGCGCCCCGATCGATCCCGGGCGCCCGCTCGTGCGCGCGCGGCTCAGGCGCCGCCCTGATCGGGGCGGGAGCGTCCTTGGTGGCGGCAGGGCGCATTGCGGGCCGCCGACCGGGTGGCAGCGGCCGAACGTGACCGTGCGCGCCGCCGCTTCCGCCCCCTCTCCGGCCGCCGTCCGCGCAGGTCCGGCCGGCCGCCTCCCGCGCGAGGTGGCGGCCACCTCCCCCTTTGGTCGCAATCCGGTTGCCGACCTGTGCCCGATGACCCGGCCGCCCGGTCCTCGGCATGCTCGTGGAGCGACATCGGGACGGGCCTCCCACAGAGCCCCGCGAACGCCCGGTGCCATCTCCCCCTCAGAGCAGGAGCAGGTTCGTGGACAGCAGAGTCGAAGCAGCCTCCCCGCGAGGAGCGCGCGGCCGGCGCGGGATCGGAGCGCGGCTGATGGCGATCGGGGTCACCGGTCTCATGGCCGCGACGATCACCGGTGCCGCCGCCCCAGCCGCCGCCGCGGCGCCCACCCCGCCGATCCCGGCCCCCGCGGCGGCCGGCGAACTCACCGAGGCCGACGTCAACGCGTGGCTGGACGGCTTCCTGCCGGCGGCCCTGGAGGACGCCGGCATCCCGGGCGCCGCGGTCTCGGTGGTCCACGACGGCGAGGTGCTCACCGCCCGAGGCTACGGCTACGCCGACAACGGATCCGAAGGCGGCGAGCCGCGGCCGGTCGACCCCGAGGAGACGCTCTTCCGCCCGGGGTCGGTCTCCAAGCTGTTCACCGCCACCGCGGTCATGCAGCTGGTCGAGAGCGGAGACCTCGACCTCGACACCGACGTCAGCGAGTACCTCGACTTCGAGATCCCCCGGAACTTCGAGGGCGACATCACCCTGCGCCATCTGCTGACGCACACGGCCGGCTTCGAGGAGCAGATCCGCGGTCTCATCGGGCTTGAGGGGGAAAGCGTGGACTTGGGGGAGGCGCTCGCCACCGACCCGCCGGTGCAGGTCTATGCGCCCGGCACCGTCCCCGCCTACTCCAACTACGGCAACGGCCTCGCCGGCTACATCGTCGAACGCGTCAGCGGTGAGCCGTTCGAGGAGTACGTGCAGCAGAACATCCTCGACCGGATCGGCATGACGTCGTCCACCTTCCAGCAGCCGCTGCCGGAGGACATCCGGGACCGGATGGCGGGCGGCTACCCGACCGACTCCGGCCCCGCCGCCCCGTTCGAGATCATCGGGGCCCCGCCCGCCGGCGCGCTGACGGCGTCCGCCACCGACATGGCGCGCTTCATGCTGGCGCAGCTGGGCGAACTGGGGCCCGAGCAGTCGCTGCTCGAGGAGGAGACACTCGCGCTGATGCACGAGCCCGCCCTCACCTCCGACACGCTCGGCACCATCGCCGAGGGCCCCCGCATGACCCTGGGGTTCTTCGACGAGAGCCGCAACGGCCGGCGCATCATCGGCCACGGCGGCGACACCACCGCCTTCCACTCCCACCTGCAGCTCTTCCCCGAGGAGCGGACCGGGATCTTCGTCACGATGAACGGCGGCGGCCACCAGGGCTACGACTCGCTGACCCTGCGCAACTCTCTCACCGCCGGGTTCGCCGACCGCTACTTCCCTTCCCAGGACCCAGACGTCCAGGTCGAGCCGACGGCGGCGGAGCACGCCTCGATGGCCGAGGGGACGTACGAGTCCGCGCGTTCGGCGCAGAGCACCTTCCTCTCCGTGGTCCGGGCCGTGAGCCGGACGACGGTGACCGCTCAGGACGACGGCACCATCCTCGTCAGCCCGGGACCGGAGACCGTGTATCCGACCGTCTACCAGGAGATCGCGCCCTGGGTCTGGCAGGAGGTCGGCGGCCAGCGGATCCTCACCATGCGCGGGTCCGGCGACGAGGTCGAGGAGATCGGCTACGCGTCCGCCTTCACGCTGGAGCGGGTCGATCCGGTACACGAATCGACGGTGGTCATGTCCATCCTGGTCTTCTCGGTGGCCGTTCTGCTCGTCGCGCTCGTCTCGATGCCGATCCGCGCGATCGTCCGGCGCCGGCTCTCCCTGCCGCCGCGTCCCCGGGCCGGCCGGGTGGTCCGTGTCCTGACCCGTATCTGCATGGCCGGCGCCACGCTCGCCATCGTGGGCTGGGCGGTGACCATCAGCACGGCGATGCAACTCCACGACGTGCCCGCGGAGTTGATCCACGTCATCCAGGCGGCGCAGTGGCTCGGGGTCGTCGGCGTGATCCCGGCCGCGATCGGCCTCATCACCGACATCCACCGGCGCGCCGGCTGGGCGCGGGTCCTCGGGGCCGTGCTCGTCCTGGTGGCCCTGGTCGGGATCGCGTGGCTCTCGGTCGTCTTCAACCTGCTCGTCCCGGACGTGTCCTACTGAGCACCCGCCGCCGCGACCCGCGGCGGCAGGGGTGCGGCGGGGGTGGTGGCACCATCCCCGCCGCACGGCCGTCTCCCGGCTTCCCCCGATCCCGACTTACTGGTACAACCACACAGCCCGAACGACGCGGAAACGAGAGTGGCACGCATGCCCGAGCGCGAGGATGGCGGTCCCCCGGGACGGGGGGACGGAGCGGATGGCGTGGACGTCCGGACCGGGCCCGAGGGCCTGGCCGACTCCTGGTTCTCCCGGTTCACGGCGCGGATCGACGGCGGGCTCACCAGGGCCGGGATCGCCGGCGACTTCCGGCGGGATTGCGTGCTGGCGGCCCTCGTGTCCGTGTTCGCGGTCATCAGCTGCCTCCCGCTCGGCTGGGTCGCCGAGCGGGAGGGGCTGGTGCTCACGCCGCTCTCCGCGACGGCGGTCCTTGTCCTGGCCGTCGCACAGTCGCTGTTCCTCGCCATCCGCCGGACCAGCCCCGTGCTGTGCCTGGGGATCGTGGCACTGACCCAGGTCGCCCTCGCCACCGCCGTGCCGACCGGGCTCACCTACCGCGGTCTGGCGCCGATCATCGCCGCCTACACCTGCGGGGCATACCTGGCACCCCGGCAGGCGACGCGCGTCATCGCCGCAGTCGCGCTCCTGGACGGCGTGATCGGAGGCGTTGCCGCGGTGGCCGCCGGGGAGATGGCCGACACGCTGCGGCTGGCGGCTCCGAGCGAGGGCGCGGGGACGCTCGCCCCCTTCACGCTGTGGCTCAGCCACTTCGTCGGCGGCGTGGTCCTGTACGTGCCGGCGGCGCTGATCGGCGGATACATGGCGACCCGCCGGCGCTACGTCCGGTTGGTGAAGGTCACCGCGGCCGAACGGGTCAGGGCGCAGCGGGACCGGGCCGACGCCGCCATCCGCGCCGAGCGCGCCCGCATGGCCCGCGAACTGCACGACATCGCGGCACACCACCTCTCCGGCATGGTCGTGCAGGCGGCGATGGTCGAGCGGCTGATCGACCGCGACCCGCAGGCGGCCAAGGAGGCCACCGCCTGGATCCGCGGACAGGGCAAGGAGACCCTCGACAACCTGCGCCTCGTCGTCGGGGCGCTCCGGGACCCGGCGGACGGCACGCACCGGGACGGCGCCGCCGGCCTGGGCTCGGACGGGGCGCCGGTGCCGGGGCTGGCGGTCCTGGACCGGCTCGTGCAGACGGAACGGGAGCTGGGGACGGCCGTCGACGTGGAGTACCACGGCGAGCGGTATGATCTGCCGCCGGTCGCCGACGTCACCTTCTACCGGGTCACTCAGGAGGCGCTCGCCAACGCGCGGGACCACGCCCCCGGCGCCCGAGTGCGGATCCGGCTCGGCTATAGCGGGTCCGAGGCCGCTCTGGAGGTGACGAACGACGCCCGCCCCGGCGGCGCCCCCGCCTCCGGGCCCGGCGGCGCCCGGCCGGCACCCGCTCCCCGGGGCCACGGCCTGATCGGCATGCGGGAGCGGGCCCAGCTCATCGGGGCGACGTTCGACGCCGGCCCGACGGCGTCCGGCGGCTGGCGGGTGTCCCTGGTACTTCCGGTCGACCCGGAAACGTCGGCGGCCGGTACCGAAACCACGGAGACGGGTGGATCGGCGTGATCAGAGTGCTTCTCGTGGACGACCAGTCCGTGGTCCGGACGGGGTTCCGCGTCATCCTGCAGCTCGCGGGCGACATCGAAGTGGTCGGTGAAGCCGCCAACGGCCCCGCCGCGGTCGACCTCGCCCGCCGTCTCACCCCCGACGTCATCTGCATGGACGTGCGCATGCCGGGCGGCGACGGGCTCGCGGCGACCCGCGAGATCGTCGCCGGCGCGGAGTCGCCGCCGTCCGTCCTCGTGGTGACGACCTTCGACCTCGACGAGTACGTGTTCGGCGCGCTGGAGGCGGGCGCGAGCGGGTTCATCCTCAAGGACAGCGAGCCCGACGACCTCATCGACGCCGTCCGCCGGCTCGCCGCCGGGCACGGCCTCGTCGACCACACCGTCACCCGGCGGGTCATCACCGAGTTCGCCCGCCGCCGGTCACCGCGCCGCGCCGGCGACGAGACGCTGGACCGCCTGACGGCACGGGAGGTCGACATCGTGCGGCTGCTCGCCGAGGGACTGTCCAACGCCGAGATCGCGCAGCGGCTCTTCATCGAGACGAGCACGGTCAAGTCGCACCTCGGGCGCGCCATGAGCAAGATCGGGACCCGCGACCGGCTGCAGACGGTGGTGTGGGCGTACCAGAACGGGGTGGCGTCCTACTGAGGCGGCGGGCGGCGGGCCGGAGCCGCCCGCCCGCGTCTGCTACCGTGAGCGGCGTGAAGCGCGCTGCCATGACGACGACGCCGGAGAGTGTCCCGGCGCGCTGACCCATGTCGTGAGTTCGAAGCCCCGGGGCGGGTGCCCCGGGGCTTCGTCCTGCGGTCGCCCTCCCGGCGTCCGTGAGGAGACCACCATGCACGACCACCGCCGGCTCGGCCGCGAGCTGGAACTGTTCGACACCGACCCGCTCATCGGCGCCGGCCTGCCGTACTGGCTGCCCGACGGGGCGACCGTGCGGCACGCCCTGGAGGAGTACGTCCGCGACCAGGAGCGGCGGGCGGGGTACCGGCACGTCTACTCGCCGGTGCTCGGCAAACGCGACCTGTACCAGATCTCCGGGCACTGGTCGCACTACCGCGACGACATGTTCCCTCCGATGGACGTCGGTGCCGAGCAGCTGGTGCTGCGGCCGAGCCTGTGCCCGCACCACGCGATCATCTACCGGTCCCGCTCTCACAGCTACCGGGAACTGCCGCTGCGCATGGCGGAACTGGGCGGCATGTACCGCTCTGAGCTGTCGGGAGTGCTGGGCGGGCTGACCCGGGTGCGCGCCATCCAGCTGAACGACGCGCACATCTTCTGCACCGTCGACCAGGTCGCCGACGAGGCGAGGGGAGCCCTGGACATGATCCGCCGCGCCCACCACGCCATGGGCATCGTCCCGGCCCGCTACCGGCTCTCCCTGCCCGGCCCCGGCGGCAAGTACGTCGCCGCCCCGGAGCTGTGGCGGCGCGCCACCGACCTGCTGACCGAGGTCCTGGACGGCTCCGGCCTGCAGTACGAGGCGGCCGAGGGGGAGGCCGCCTTCTACGGCCCCAAGATCGACGTGCAGATCGCCGACGGCGCCGGGCGGGAGTCCACCCTGTCCACCGTCCAGGTCGACTTCCACCAGCCCGAGCGGTTCGGCCTGCACTACGTCGGGGCGGACGGCGGCCGGCACCGGCCGGTCATGGTGCACCGCAGCGTCATCGGCAGCGTGGAGCGGGCCGTCGCCCACCTGATCGAACGGCACGGCGGGGCCTTCCCCGCCTGGCTGGCCCCGGTCCAGGTGGTGGTCCTCCCGGTGTCCGGGGAGCAGGCGGGCGACGCCGAGGCGATCGCGGAACGTGCCCGCGGCCTCGGGCTGCGCGCCGAGGTCGCGGGCCCCGAGCGCGGCGGCCTGGCCGCCCGCGTCCGGGAGGCCCGCCTCGTCCCCTACCAGGCGGTGGTCGGTGCCAGGGAGGCCGCCGACGGCCGCGCCGCCCTGCGGCTCCGGGATGGACGCCGCCTCGACCCGCGGCCGGCCGACGCCCTCCTCTTGCGGATCCGCTCCCTCGTCGCCGCGCACAGCCCCGCCCTGTGGCCCGCCGACGCCGGGTGACCCGCGCGGCGAAGCGGTGAATCAGCGCGGGACGAGCCGGGGCGTGGCGGCGCGGGCGGTCGCGGCGGCCATGGGGCCGGCAGCGTGGCACCGCCGCGGGAGGACACCGCCGGTGCCCGTACCGGCGGGCCTTCCCGCGGCTGGTGCGGCGGGCGGTGCCGTGCGGGTATTCCAGGAGCGCACCGGCAGGTTTCCCACTGTTTTCGGTGATCGGCATCGCGCGGAAATCGTGCCGGTGAACAACCTGATCATTTACCCGGCTCGCGTATTCGCGTGCCGAAAGGCCGGCGGCGTAATACCGCGGGGTGCCCGGCTTCCGGACCTCGGGCGGTAAAGCGATTCCGCATTTCACGAGCGTGATCGCCGCCGGGTCCGTCCCGCCGGGAGAGGACACGGGATTCCGCTGCTATGTTAACGGCATGTTTCGTATGTGTAACGTTGTGTTTCATGATGGCGCATCCGTGTTACGCCCGCATTAACCACGAGATCAGACGGTCTTTTGATCTTCTCGGGAAATTTCAAGCCGAATGTTCGGTTCCTCACTCTTGCGATTTCTTGTGGGTGCCTGTTCTAATTTCCCGGGAGCTTCCCGAGGTGCTTTCGGGAAAGGAAGGTAACCACCATTCGGCGGATGGCCTCGCGTGGAACGGCGCGGCTGACACGCGATTTCCAGTGGTTTTGGTTCAGCCAGACGATGAGTTTCACGGGCGACCGGCTCACCGGTTTCGCCATCCCCACCATCGCGATCCTCCTGCTCGACGCGTCCAGCGCCCAGGTCGGGCTGCTGACCGCCACGGGCTGGCTCGCCTTCCCCGTATTCGGCATGTTCGCCGGCGCGGTCCTGGCGCGGATGCGGGTCCGCCGGGTCATGATCGCCGGAGAGCTGGTGCGCTTCTGCGCGTTCGCGGGCGTGACGGCGGCGGTCGTCCTCGGCGAACCGTCCTTCCCCCAGCTCCTCGTCGCGACGGCGCTCGCCGGGGCGGCGATGGTGTTCGTGGACATCGGCGCCCAGTCCTACCTGCCGTCGCTGGTCCCCGCGGACCGCCTGTTCCCGGCGAACTCCCGGTTGCAGAGTTCCGACAGCCTGTCCAAGCTGGCCGGTCCGGCCGTCGCCGGAGCCGTCGTCGACCTCGTCGGCCCGGCCGCGTCGGCCGCCTGCACCGCCGCACCCTTCCTGCTGTCGGCCGCCGGGCGCACCCGAGTGCGGGCGGTCGAGCCGTCGCCCGAGCGGCACCCCGAACCCGCCATCGCGCGGGTCCGGCGGGGGCTCGGCTTCGTGTGGCGCCACGACGCGCTGCGCCGGATCGTCTCCGCCTCCGCGCTGCGCGGTTTCGGGATGGGGGCCGTCGACGCGGTGCTCCTGCTGTTCGCCTACCGGGTGCTCGGGATGTCCAGCACGGCGGTCGGCCTGCTGCTGGCGGCCGGTGCCCTCGGCGGCCTGGCCGGGGCGATGTACGCGCACCGCATCGCCCGCAGGCTCGGCGTCCGCCGCACCCTGCTGCTGTCCGGGCTGGAGGGGGCCGCCTGGATCGCCGTACCGCTGTGCCTGGCCGGTGCGCCGGTCGCCGTCTTCGCGGTGATCCGGATCTGCTCCGCGATCTGGCTGCCGGTCTGGGGCGTGCTGAGCACCAGCCTGCGGCAGGTCCTGACCCCGCCCGAGTGGCAGAGCACCGTGCACGCCACCGCCCGGACCGTCCCCTCGACGGCCATCCCCCTGGGGGCGCTGACCGGCGGGGTCGCGGCCGGCCTGGCGAGCGACTGGCTGGGAACGGCCGTGGGGCTCGTGGCCGTGCTCATGGCCGGCGGGATCTGCGCGAGCACCGGCGTCCTGCTGCTGCGCGCGATCGGCGACGGCATCGACGACGGCCTGCCGGCCGCCACGGAACCCGGACCGCCCCCGGCCGCAACGCCCACGGCTCCGGCCGCGGGCGCGTGAGAACGACGGTGACCCGACCACCACCCGGAAAGGACGTCATGCATCCGACCACCACGAGGAAACTCAACGCCAAAGAGTTCGCCGACATCAAGCACACGGTGTCCATCCGGTCGAAGGCCCGTGCCAAACGGCAGTCCGACCCCGGCTACGCGGCACCGCTGCCCCAGGAGGTCAGCCTCCAGCTCACCTACAAGTGCAACCTCCGCTGCACCCACTGCTTCCAGTGGAACGACCAGGGCTTCTTCCGCGACTTCAGCCCGGAGCAGGCCCGGACCGAACTCGACATCGGGATCGTCGAGGAGGTGCTGCGCTCCACCGCCGGGCGGCGGTCCAAGCTCTTCATGTGGGGCGGGGAGCCGCTCATGTACCGCCGGTTCGGCGAGGTCGTCGACCTGCTGGAGCAGTACCCGCGCACCGTCAACATGTGCACCAACGGGTTGCTGTTCAAGCGGAACCTCGACCACCTGCTGCGCATCGGGGAGAACCTCAACCTCCTGGTCAGCCTCGACGGCCTCGAAGCGGAGCACGAGGCGCTGCGCGGCAAGGGCACCTTCCGGCGGACCATGGAGAACATCAAGCTGATGCTCGACCTCAAACGGGAGGGCAAATTCCTCGGCGAGGTCTCGCTCTCCTGCATGGTCTCCCACGCCACGGTCGGCACGATGTACGACTTCATGGAGTGGGCCGAGGAACTGGGCGTCAACTCGGTCTACTTCCAGTTCCCGTGGTACATCAGCCCCGAGGTGGCCGCGTCCATGGACCGCGTCTACGAGGAGTCCTTCTCCTGGCTGCAGCCCGACACCGGCACCCGGAAGCCGACCTGGCATTCCTACACCTACCGGCTGCCCCCCGAGCAGCTCCCCCAGCTGCGCGAGTCCATGCGCCGGCTGGCGGAACGGCGCTGGAACGTCCGCGTCCGCTACCAGCCCCAGCTTGAGGCGGAGGAGGTCGAGGACTTCATCCTCGGCACGTCCCGCCCGGCGCAGCGGCGCAGCACCTGCCTGGCGGTGTCGAACCGGCTGGAGGTGCACGCCGACGGCAACGTCAGCTCGTGCAAGTTCTTCCCGGAGTTCGTGGTGGGCAACCTCTACGAGACCGGCGTGGCCGAGCTGTGGCACAGCCCCTCGTTCCGCAAGGTCAGATCGCTTCTCGCCGACACCGGCATGATGCCGGTCTGTTCCAAGTGCATCCTCCTCTACCTCAACGGAGTGTGAGACATGGACGACATCGAGTACCGCATCCGCACCGTGCTCGCGAAAGTGCTGGCGAACGGCCTCACCGCGGACGACATCGGCACCGACAGCGACCTCGTGGACGAGTACGGTCTGGATTCGCTGCAGATGATCTCGTTCCTCCTCGGGATCGAGGACGCCTTCGACGTGGAACTCGACTACGAGAACCTGGAGCTCGACGACCTGCGTTCGGTCCGCCAGTTCACCGGCTTCGTGGCCGGACTCCGGACGGCGGCGGCCGGCTGATGGCGGGCGGGCGCGTCCACTTCGGGACGTTCGACGCCGAACGTTCGTGGCGCCCGCCGGACCTCGCGGAACTGCCCGGGGCCGCCCTGCGCGACCCCGGCGCCGCGCGGTCCGTGGACACCATGGACGAGCTGCTCGCGGCGTTCTGTTCCCCGGGCGACCTCCTGGTCACCCGCCATCCGATCGCGGACGGGATCCGCGACGGGCTGGCCGCCCTCGGCATCGGGTTCGAGCACCACCGAACCGGAGACGCCGACGGCGAAACCGTGGAGCGGCGACTGGCGGCGGCCCCCGATACCCCGCGACTGTTCGCGGGGTACGACACCCTCGAACCCTGGGCGGTGCGGCACGACACCGAACTGCTCACCGACCGGCTGGGCCGCGGCGGCGAGCTGCCCCGGACGGCCGCCGTCGCCGAGGTGAACTCCAAGACCTGGTCGAACGCGCTCGTGCGCGAACTCGGCCTGCCGGGCGCGGGCCGGATCGTGCGCTCCACCGAGGAACTCGCCTCGGCGGTGGCCGAACTCGACCACGAAGTGGTGGTGAAGGACCCCTTCGGGGTGTCGGGGAAGGGCACGCTCGAGGTGACCTCCCCCCGCGTCCTCGCCGCGGTGATCCGCACCCTCGACCGCCAGGCCGACCGCGGCCGGCGCGTCGAACTCCTCGTGCAGCGCCGGTTCGACGGGCGGCGGGACTTCTCCGCCAACCTGCACGTCGCCCGCGACGGCACATGGGAGTGGACCGGGGTCCAGGTGATGACCAACCGCGGGTACCGCAACCACGTGGTGGGCCCGGCCCCGGACGACTTCACCGCCTTCCTGCGGCGCGGCGGCTACCCCGACGCGCTGGCCGCCGTGGCCGGGGCGCTGACCCGCGCCGGCTACTGGGGGCCCGCCGGGGTGGACTCGATGCTGCTGACGGACGGCACGGTGATCCCGATCCTGGAGATCAACGCGCGCCGCTCCCTCGGCCTGGTGGCGCTCACCCTCGACGCGCGGGCCGCCGAGCACGGCCTGCGCTGCCACCTGTCGCAGGCCGACCTCAAAGTGCCGCCGGGACGCGGCGTCGCCGACATCGTCGACGGCCTGCGCCGCGCGGGCGCACTGTACGAGTGCGGCCGGCGCCCGGGCGCCCTCATCCTGGGCGGCAGCGCGCTCGCCTCCCCGGGCGGCCGGGTGCACTGCGCCCTGTTCTGCCCGCCGGACGAGGTCGCCGCGACCCACGGACGGGTGCTCGCGGCGGCCGAGGCGGCGGGGATGACGCCGCGGGGCGGAGGCGCCGATGCGGCTTGACATCGGGCTCGTCGGCGCCACCCGGATCGCCGAACGCGTGGTGCTGCACCCCGCCGCCCGGCACGACGACGTGACCGTGCGCGCGGTGGCGGCGAGCGACCACGACCGCGCGCTCGCCTTCGCGGCCCGCAACGGCATCCCCGTGGTGCACGACCACTACGCGGACCTGATCGCCGACCCGCGGATCAACACCGTGTACATCTCCCTGCACAACAGTGCACACGCCGGATGGGCGGAGCGGGCCGCGCGGGCGGGCAAGCACGTCGTGGTGGAGAAGCCGCTCTGCCTCACCCCCGGCGAACTCGGGCGGATCCGCGAGGCCGCCGCCGAGCACGGCGTCCGCGTCGCCGAAGCGCTGCCCTCGGCGGGACACCCCTGGCAGGCCGCCGTCCGCGAGATGATCGCCGATCGCCGGTACGGGCCGCTGCGGTCGATCCGCACCGAGATCGCCTTCACGACGCCGGCACCGGGCACCTACCGAACCCGGCCGGAACTCGGCGGCGGCATCTTCTACGACTGCGCGGGCTACTGGCTGCAGGCCGTCCAGGCGACGGCGGGCCTGGACGGAGTCTCGGGCGAAGGGCGCACCGTGCGCGAGGCGGCGGCCACCGGCGACGGCATCGGCGTGGACCTCGCCCTCCACGCCGGCCTGCGGTGGGCGGACGGCCGCCATGCCGACCTGGACTGCCGGTTCGGCGACCGGCACGTGGCCGACCACGAGTTCGTCTTCGCCACCGCCACCGTGCGGGTGCGCGGCTTCCTGCGGCCCATCGCCGGGCCACTGCCGGTGAACCTGGCGATCCGGCGTCCCGGTGCGGGCACGCGGATCCGCTCGTTCGCACCGGCGGCCTACTACGACCGCCAGTTCGCGAGCATCCGCGACCTCCTCACCACGGGCGACGGCGGCGAGGGCCGCGAACTCGCCGCCGCGGCGCCGCGGATCGCGGTCATGGCGGCGATCCACCGCGGCGCCGCGCGGGACGGCCGAGAGGCGGCGGTGCGGTGAGGCCGGGCGACGGCACCGCCCTGGACCGAGCGGTACTGGAACGCGTCCTCGACGCCTCCGGCGTCGACCCCGCGCGGCTGTCCTCCTACGCCCAGGCCGCCGAGGGGACCTTCAACAGCGTCCACATCCTGCGCCTCACCGAGGGCCCCGACCTCGTCCTCAAGGTGGCGCCGGACCCACAGGCGCCGATGATGAGCTACGAGCACGGGCTGACCCGCACCGAGGAGCTGTTCTACCGGACCGCCGCCGGCCGGGTCCCCGTCCCCGACGTGCTGCACGCCGACTTCGGGCGCGGCGTGATCGACCGCGACTTCCTGCTGATGACGCGATGCCCGGGGGAGAGCTGGCACGCCCGCCACCCCGGCATCGGCCCCGGCGAACGGATCCGGCTGCGCGCGGAGCTGGGCCGGCTGGCCGCGGCCCTCCACCGGATCACCGGTCCCGGCTTCGGCTATCCGCACCTGGGACTGGCGGCCGACTGGCGGACCGCCTTCCTCGCCATGATCGACGCGGTGCTCGCCGACGCGCGGGCGTTCGCCGCGGCCCTGCCGGTGCCCGCGGACCGCGTCGCCGAACTCGTGCACGGCCAGGCCGACCTGCTCGACGAGGTCGGCACCCCCGTGCTCGTCCACTTCGACCTGTGGCCCGGCAACATCCTCGTCGACACCACGGACCGGGGACCGGTGATCAGCGGGCTGGTCGACGGCGAGCGCTGCTTCTGGGGCGACCCCCTCGCCGAGATGGTCTCCGTGGCCCTGTTCGGCGACGTCGAGGACGATCCCGCCTTCCTCCGCGGCTACCGCGGCGCGGGCGGCACCGTCGTCCTGGACGCGCGGACCCGACGCCGCCTGGCGCTGTACCGGTGCTACCTGTACCTGATCATGCTGGTCGAGGCCGTGCCCCGCCGCGCCGGCGGCCCGGAGCACGAGCACGTGGCGCGCCTCGTCCGGCGGGAACTGACCGCGAGCCTGGACGCGCTCGCCGGAATCGGAACGGAGGACGGCCGGTGATCGAGATCCTCACCTCCGGCGTCGCGCTGGGAGTGCACGTGCCGGGCCTGCTGCTCGCCGACCGGATCCGCGAGCGCGGCGGCGAGGCCGGCGTCACCGTCCTGGAGCGGCTGCTCCCGGACCACAAGCGGGTCACCACCGAGAAGATGAAGTGGGCCTTCCACCGGGACTTCCGCGTCGCGCTCACCGGTCAGCGGATCGCGACGAACCCGGCCGAGGTCGCGGCGGAGGAGGCGGTCGAGAAGCTGTTCGCCTCGTGGCGGGAACGGCGCGTCGGCACCCTGGTCGTCTTCTCCGGCTTCTGGCTCCCGCTCGTGGCCAGGTACGTGGCCGAGAGCGGGCCGCCGCCCCGGGTGCACCTCTGCCACGTGGACTCCGTGACCTCGCCGTCCTTCCTCCGGACGGAGGTCACCGGCCTCGACGTGACCACGGTCCGCCTCGCCGACGCCGAGCGGGGCACCATCCCGTGCAGCATCCCGGTCGGCCGCGAGCCCGCCGTCCCCTGGGCCGGGCGTGGGCAGCGGCTGCTCGTGCACGGCGGCGGCTGGGGCATGGGCACCTACCGGGAACGGGCCCGCGAGCTGAGCGCCCGCGGATTCGCGCTGGACGTCGTCGCCTACGAGGCCCGGGACGTGACCGACGAGGCCGGAGTCCGCTACCACATGGTCGACCCCGCCTGGCATCCGTGGCTGGACGACGGCTATCCGCCGTTCGGCCGCGTCCGGCCCGGCGAGCCCACCCACTACACGCGCGGCGCCGGGCACCACGGGTCGTTCGACCTGGCCCGGTCCGCGATCGCCATGGTGAGCAAGCCCGGTGGCGGCACGCTGCTCGACTCACTGTGGTCGGCGACGCCGATGGTGTTCCTGGAGCCCTTCGGCGACCACGAGCGCCGCAACGCCGAGCTGTGGGAGCGGCTGGGGTTCGGCGTCACGCTCGCGCGCTGGCGGGAGACCGGCTTCGCCGTCGAGGTGCTCCACGAGGCACACCGCCGGCTCCTGCGCGCCACGGCGGACGTCCCCGACTACTCCACGATCCTGACAGAGACGTGCTGAGGAGAACGAGGAGAACACGCAATGCCGACGGAGACGGAAACGGTCTCGCCCGTTTCGTTCTGGCAGCTCTACTCGGTGAAGTCCGAGCGGCGCCGGCCGGGCACCGGGCTGGGGGAGTACTACACGGTCAGCGCGGTGGTCGAACTCTCGGGGCCGCTGCGCGTTCCGGTCCTGCAGCGGGCGTTCCGCGAACTCCTCCGGCGCCACGACCTGCTGCGCACCCGGGTGGTGATGGACGAGGGGCCCGAGCCCTTCCAGGCCGTCCGGGCCGCCGGCGAGGGCCCGGCCGAGGTGGAGGTCGTCGACGAGGCCGACGTCCTGGCGGCCGAGGGGTGGCTATATGCGCCGGTCCGGCAGGAGACGTCGCCCGTCCGGGTCCGGCTGGCGCGCAGGGGGCCGGAGGAGCACGTGCTCTCGCTGCACCTCCACCACCTCATCGGCGACCCGACGACGCTGTGGGGCGTGCTGGGCGAACTCGCCGCCCTGTACCGGGCCGAACTCGACGGCACCGACGTCCCGCCGCCTCGGGCCCAATACCGGGAGTACGCGGCGGACGAGGCGCGGCAGTCGGCGGCCGGCCGGGACGCAGCCCGGGACTGGTGGGCGTCCTCGGTCGGCGCCGCCCGGTTCGCCTCGGTCCGGCTCGGACCGCCGGGAGAGCCGTTCGCCTTCCGGGACGAACTCCTCTCCCCGGACCTGGTGGCCCGGGCCGGGCGGCTCGCGCGGACCGACCGCGGGACCCTGTTCGTCGTGCTGCTGGCCGCGCTCGCCTGCGCCATGGACCCGTACGTGGCCGGCGGTGACGATCTCGTCTTCCTCACCCTGTTCGAGAGGCGCGACCGGCCCGAGTGGCGGGGCATGCTCGGGCCCTGCATGGTGCCCGTCTACATCCCGGTGCCGCGCCCGGCCGCGGGCCTGTCGGCGGACTACGTGCGCGCGGTCCGCGACAACGTGCTCGCCGCCCGGCGGCACTGCCTGGTCACCACCAAGGAGGTGCGGCTGATGAACCCGTTCTTCCACCACCCGGACAGCATCATCCCGTTCTTCGAGTACATCCCGGTGCAGCGGCCGGCCGCGCTCGCGTTCGGCCCCGTGACCGGCCGGGTCACCGACGCCTCCGGCCACCGCGACACCGGGCTCGCCAGCTTCCTGAGCATCCGGGCGCGCGCCACCTCCACCGGGGCGCTCGCGGCGCACCTCTGCGCCGACGGCCGGGGCTGGACCGCGCCGCTCACTCGCGAGGTGTGCCGGGCGATGGGCGAGCGGATCGGCTCCGCCACGCGTGCCGGGCGGCCTCTGGCGGCCGCCGATGGACGCTAGGCCGGGGCCGGGGACGGCCCCGGATGCGTCGGCGCGCGCCGGGCGCGGGGACCGGCCGTGCCGCGCGGCCCGGCGGCCGGCCCGGCCGC